>CALOFD010000013.1:0-101480 GCA_942492505.1 Thermoanaerobaculia bacterium | reverse complement strand
ATGACCGGCAGCGGCAAGACCGGCCTGTGCGTCACGCTGCTCGAGGAGGCCGCGATCGACGGCATCCCGGCGATCGTGATCGACCCGAAGGGCGACCTGGGCAACCTGCTGCTCACCTTCCCGGACCTCGCGCCGGCGGACTTCGAGCCCTGGATCGACCGGCGAAGCGGCGCGCAAGGGCCTCGACGTCCCGCGAAGGCCGCGCCGACGGCCGACCGTGGCGCAGAGGGCCTCGCCGACTGGGGCCAGGACGGCGACCGCATCCCCCGCCTGCGCGAGGGCGTCGACCTCGCGATCTACACGCCGGGCTCCAGCCGCCGGCACTGCCGCTCTCGGTGCTGCGCAGTCGTTCGCGCGCGCCGCCGCGCGGAGCTCTCGCCGACGACCGGGACGCTGATCGCCGAGCGCGTCCAGGCCGCGGTCTCGGGCCTGCTCGCCCTGCTCGACATCGACGCCGATCCGTTGCGCAGCCGCGAGCACATCCTGCTCTCGAACATCCTGCCGCGCGCCTGGCGACGCGGGGCGCGGACCTCGACCTCGCCGGCCTGATCCGCGATCCAGAAGCCGCCCTTCGATCGAGCGCATCGGCGTGCTCGACCTCGAGTCGTTCTACCCGGCGAAGGAGCGCTTCGCAGCTCGCGATGGCGCTCAACAACCTGCTCGCGTCGCCCGGCTTCGCGAGCCTGGATGGAGGGCGAGCCGCTCGACATCGACCGCCTGCTGTGCACGCCGGAGGGCAGGCCGCGCCTGGCGATCCTGTCGATCGCGCACCTCTCCGAGGGCGAGCGCATGTTCTTCGTCACGCTGCTGCTGAACGAGGTCGTCGCCTGGATGCGCACGCAAGCGGCACCTCGAGCCTGCGCGCGCTCCTCTACATGGACGAGATCTTCGGCTACTTCCCCCCCGACGGCGAACCCGCCGTCGAAGAAGCCGATGCTCACGCTGCTCAAGCAGGCGCGCGCCTACGGCCTCGGCGTGGTGCTGGCGACGCAGAACCCGGTCGACCTCGACTACAAGGGGCTCTCCAACACGGGCACCTGGTTCCTCGGCCGGCTGCAGACCGAGCGCGACAAGGCGCGAGTGCTCGACGGTCTCGAGGGAGCTTCGTCGACGTCGGGAGCGACCTTCGACCGCGCGTCGGTCGAGCGGACCCTGTCCGGGCTCGCAGAGTCGCGTGTTCCTGATGAACAACGTCCACGAGGACGCGCCGGTGCTCTTCCAGACGCGCTGGGCGCTGTCGTACCTGCGCGGCCCGCTGACCCGAAGCCAGATCGAAACCCTCACCGGCGACCGCAAGGGCGACCTCGAGGTCGGCCCGGTGTCGACGAAGGACACCTCGGACGCCGATTCGCAGCGCCCCGTCCTCCCTCCCGGCGTCTTCGAGACCTTCCTCGAGCCCCGCAGCGCGGTCGGCGATTCGTCGGACCTCCTCTATCGCCCGAGCCTGGTGGCGCGGACTCGGCTGCACTTCGTTCGGGTTTCGTCGGATCTCGACTGGTGGCGTGACGTGACCGTGCTGACTCCGCTGCCCGAAGACGGCCGGATCGAATGGAGCGAAACCGTCGTTCACTCCCCGGGGGAAGTCGAGTTCGGTCAGCCGATGGCGCAGGCGAAGTTCGCCACGGCCCCCGCCGCGGTGACGTCACCCGCCTTCTTCGACAAGGAATCGAAGAAGCTGATCACGCACCTCTACCAGAGCGCCACCACCGAGATCCACACCTGCAAGGCCCTCAAGGAGTCCTCGCGACCGGGCGAGACCGAGGGAGAGTTCCGCGGCCGCCTGGCGCACCTCGCCCGCGAACACCGCGACATCGAAGTCGAGAAACTGCGCGATCGCTATGCCGGCAAGCTGGCGACCCTGCAGGACAGGATCCGCCGCGCCGAAGACAAAGTCGAGGTCCAGGAGTCACAACACGGCCAGCGCAAGCTGTCGACCGTCGTCACGCTCGGCACCACCCTGGTCGGAGCGATCTTCGGACGCAAACTCGGTTCCGCCGGATCGGTCTCTTCGCTCGGCAGCGCCATGAGGGGGTTCAGCTCGACCTCGAAGGAGAAGGACGACGTCCGACGCGCCGAAGAAGAGTTGAAGGCCCAGCAGGCCCGTCTCGAGGAGCTCGAAACCGAACTGCGTGAGAAGGTGGAAGCGCTGCAGCAGGAGTGGCACAGCGAGGAGCTCGAACTCGAGTCGACGTCGGTGAAATGTCGCAAATCCGACATCGTCCTGGCCGACGTCGGCATCGCCTGGACCCCCTGGCGCCGAACGCCTGAGGGCTTCCTGCAACCGCTCTCCGGTGCCTGAGATCGGCCGGCGAACGACGACTCAGACGATCGGCTCACCCGACGACGCGGTCAGTTCGCCGTAGGCCCGCGACAGACGGTCGGTCAGGGGGCCCCTCCGGCCGTCGCCGATCCTGCGGCCGTCGATCTCGACGACGGCGGCGAGTTCTCCCATGGTGCCGGTACAGAAGGCTTCGTCGCAACGATAGGCCTCGGTCAGCGACAGGTCGCAGACCTCGTGCTCGATCGCCTCGCGCTCGCAGAGAGCGAGCACGGTCGAACGGGTGATGCCTTCAGGACACGCAACCAGACGGCTGGTCCTCACCGTGCCGCCTTCAACGAAGAAGACATGCGTGGCATTGGTTTCCGCGATGAATCCCCGCGGATCGAGCATCAACGCGTCATCGACGCCGGCGACGTTGGCCTCGATCTTCGCCAGGATCGACTGGATCAGATTGCAGTGATGGATCTTCGGATCCATCATGTCGGGAGCGAAACGCCGCACCGAACTGGTGATCAGCCGCAGACCCGACTTGTCGTAGACGGGCCGCTTGTGTTCCGCCAACACGATCAGTGTCGGCCCGGAGGTATTCAGCCTCGGATCCATGCCGGACGTCACCTTCTCTCCGCGTGTCAGGGTGAGCCGGATGTGGACGCCGTCGTTCATCGAGTTGGCCTCGAGCGTGCGACGAATCTGCTCGGTGATCTCCTCATGACTGGGGATGGACTCGAAGGCCAGGGCCTTCGCCGAACTGCGCAGTCGGTCGAGGTGCTCGCGGAGCTTGAAGATCCGTCCCTGATAGAGACGCAGCCCTTCCCACACGGCATCCCCGCCCTGAACGGCTGAATCGAAGGGGCTGACCCGAGCCTGGTCCCGATGGGCCAGCTCGCCGTTGATGTTCACCTTCAGGTCGCGATTCTTCGGATTCCACTGCTGCAGCATCGGATCAGTCCTTCTCCCCGGCGGGGTCGATCTTGAATCTCTCGAGGTCTTCGTAGGCTTCCAGGCACTCGAGGTACACATCCTGCATGCCGGCCGGCGGCGGCTTCGCCTTTCCGACCGGCCCGCTCGAGCCCGACGGCTCGAAACCGGTCGAACCGATCACGGCCGCGTACCAATGCGGCGCCCAGATCCCGTCGCTGGCCCTGCCACCCGCCGGCCACTCGAGCATCGCCTCCTCGAACGGGATCTCGAGCCGTTCACACAGGGCGCTCAGGACTTCGCGCGGGTGATCGCGCACATCGGCGGCATCGAGAATCGGCGGTTCCCGATCGCAGTGCTCCACCACCCAGCGGTAGAGCTCGCGTTGCTGGAGGAAGCCGAGATCTTCCACGGTGGCGGCTTCGCGCTTGTTCAGGTACGACGCGATCACGTCCGCAGGATGGCGGATCAGGAAGCAGTTGCGAACCTGTTTCAGCCATTCGCGATCGACTTCGGCGAGAAGATGCAGGGTCATGTGCTTCTGGAAGAAGATCCTCGCCCCGTCGACGGGAGCCAGCAGCGACTCGACCACTCTTCGCCAGTCGCACTCTCCCTCGGCGATGATCCGCTCGGCCATAGGATGGTCGATGCCCGTCCGCTCGAGGTAGTAGGCGTAGAACGGCTCATCGACGACCACCGTGTCCGAGCGGTTCTCCCACGAACGCATCATCGCGGTCGAGATGTTGCGCGGTCCGGACCACATCGCGACCCGAACCCCATCGTCTCTCGTGTCCACGAGGCGATTATGGACCACGAGCCCGGTTCACCGTCGCGCTTCCCCGGTTGACAGCGACAACCACACTCCGTAACTTGAATCGCCAGATCCCCTTCACCAGGAGAGCCGCCATGAAGTCCATACCCGCTTCCATCGTCACGCTCCTCGCTGCCCTGGCATCGGCCCTCGTTCACGCCGCTTCCAGCCACGCGCTGAAGCCCTGCAACTGATGGACGTCTTCGAACTCGAAGTGGCTTCCGACGCCCAGATCTCACCCGACGGCGAGCACATCGTCTACGTCCGGACCTTCTCCGACATCGGCACCGATCGGCGCTACTCGAATCTGTGGATCGTCGATTTCGACGGCACCGACCATCGGCCGCTGACCTCCGGACTGCGTCACGACGCTCTTCCTCGCTGGTCACCGAACGGCGACCGACTGGCCTGGGTCACCGAGGAGGAGACCGGGGCCCAGATCTGGGCACGCTGGATGGACAGCGGGCAATCGACGCCGGTCACCCGCGTCTCGAGACCGCCCCAGAGCATCGCCTGGTCTCCCGACGGCACACGGATCGCCTTCCAGGCCCATGTCCCCGACCCCGTGCGAACGATCGGCGACCTGCCCCAGCCTCCGGCCGGCGCCGAGTGGGCGCCGCCGGCCAAGGTCATCGACCAGTTCATCTATCGCTTCGATCAGGTCGGCTACCTCGAACCCGGAAGAACCCAGCTCTTCGTGGTTTCTTCCGAAGGCGGTACGGCACGTCAGCTGACTTCCGGCGGGATCTCGTTCGGCGGCCCCGGGCTGAGGGCCTCGACGCTCAGCTGGACTCCCGACGGAAGCGCCCTGCTGGTCAACGCCAATCCCCGCTCCGATGCCGACCACGAACCCCTCGATAGCGAAGTGCTCGCGGTCTCGCTGACCGACGGCGCCATCGAGTCGCTGACCGATCGGCGCGGCCCCGACGCCGGCCCCGTGGCGTCGCCCGACGGCAGCCGGATCGCCTATACGGGATTCGACGATCGCTACCAGGGCTACCAGCGCACCCTGCTCTACGTCATGGACCACGACGGCGGCGAAGCTCGTGCCATCAGCGGCAGCCTCGATCGCAGTGTCTCCTCGCCGGTCTGGACCGCCGACGGCCGCAACCTGCTCTTCGCCTACGACAGCGAAGGCACCACCCGCATCGGCCGCATCGCGGCAACCGGCGGCGCCGTCACCGAGGTCGCCGCCGGCCTGGGCAATGGCACGAGCGCCTACTCCGGAGGAGCCTTCAGCCTGTCGCGCAACGGCCGCTACGCCTACGCCGGCTCCGCGACGGATCGCCCTTCGGACATCGTCGTCGGGAGCCTCGACGCCTCGCCCCGAACCATCACGCGCATCAATGCCGACCTGCTGGAGCAGCGATCGCTCGGAACCGTCGAGGAGATCTGGTGGGAATCGAGCTTCGACGGCCGTCGAATCCAGGGGTGGATCGTCAAACCGCCTGACTTCGATCGCGATCGGCGCTACCCGCTGATCCTCGAGATCCATGGCGGCCCGTTCGCCGCCTACGGCCCGAGCTTCGATCTCGAGAAGCAGTTGATGGCGGCGGCCGGCTACGTCGTGCTCTACAGCAATCCCCGAGGCAGCACGAGCTACGGCGAGGAGTTCGGCAACCTGATCCATCATGCCTACCCGGGTGACGACTTCCACGACCTCGACTCCGGCGTCGACGCCGTCCTCGAACTCGGCTACACCGACCCGGATCGGATCTACGTCACCGGCGGCAGCGGCGGTGGAGTCCTGACGGCGTGGATGATCGCTCACAGCGAGCGTTTCCGGGCTGCGGTCAGCCTCTATCCGGTGATCAACTGGTATTCCTGGGTGCTGACCGCCGACATTCCGTCTTTCGGAACCAAGTACTGGTTCCCGGGTCTGCCCTGGGACCACCCCGACCACTATGAGAGCCGCTCGCTGCTGTCGGTCGTCCGAAACGTCGAGACTCCGACGATGGTGCTGACCGGCGAGGACGACTTCCGCACGCCGATGTCCGAGTCGGAGCAGTACTACACGGCGCTCCAGCTTCTCGGGGTCGAATCCGTCCTGGTCCGCTTTCCCGAAGAGCCCCACGGCACGAGGCGGCGGCCCAGTCATCACGTTCAGAAGGTCGGACTGATCGTCGGCTGGTTCGACGAACACGCCGAGCCGAAGACCGAGTCCGCGGCTCCAACCGGCCCCTGAGCGACGATCAGGGGCCGAAGTCGCGATCGAGCGACTCTTCCAACTCCGCATCGACTTCGGGAGCGAGTTCGGGATCGAAGGGCTGGCTCTCGATTCCCAGTTCCTCCAGTCGGCCCAGGTACCAGCGCTGGGGGCGGATCAGGTGAATCGATCGCTTGCCGTTCTCGGTTCCGATCCCGGCGCCGATACCCTTGAACTTCACGTACAGCGCCCCCACCCTGCCTTCGGGACGGGTTCGGATCTCGGTTCGAAGCCGCAGCCCACCCCCGTCGATCCGAACGCCCTCGAAGCTGGTCGCCGACTGGGACAGATGAATGCGGCCCTCGCCAACCAGGTCGGGAACATTGGGGATGTGCTTGATCCAGCCGGGCAGCGCAGCGTCCTCGTCATCGGACGAGATCGAGAACGCCGCGAGAAGCGGATGGGTGTCCGTCATGGTGAAGCTCAACGGTGTTTCGATCGAACTCGGCCGGCCGAGGTCGAAGAGACCTCCGCGCAGTTTCAGGTCGGCCGACCAGAGATCCTCATCGGTCACTTCGCGCCCCTTCTTCTCGAGCCGGGCCGCCACCTGCGGCCAGAGGAATCGATCCAGGCGCAGGCCGCCATCGACCCGGAAGGTACCTTCCGCCAGGTTCCCCTCCACCAGACGACTCTCGAACGAGAGGTCGCCCGACATGGGACCCGACGCCATCGAAGCGACAAGATCGTCGATCGCGAGACTCACCGACCCCTCGGATCCCTCCACCGGGTCGGCCGCGAGATCGAGATCGAGCCGGCCGTGACCGCGTTCGATCCCCAGACCCTCACCTCCCGGAACGAAGGCGTCGAAAGCCTCGAGGTCGCGAAGCTCTCCACCCGCCAGACGCACCGAACCCTTCAACTGTCCCAGGAGTTCGGGACCGCGAGTTTCCTTGAGGCGGAATCTCCCCAGTGAGCCATCCAGGTCGAAATCGGCCGCTTCGACGAGCGGCCGTCCCTCCCAGGAGAAGACGGCTGGATCGATCTCGAGATGCATCGACGGGACCTCCATGTCGCGACTGATCTCGTAGAAGAAGTCTCCACCCACCTCTCCCGTCCCTGCCAGTCTCATTCGACCGAGCCACAGGTCGACAGCCCCGTCGAGAACGACGTTGCGGACCTCGATATCCCAGGGGTTCTTCCTCGGGGTCGTGCGAGGTGGATACAGCGACTCGGGCGTCGGGTCGGGAGGATTCTCCAGTCCATCGATCACCGGGAAGAAGTCCGACCTGGGAGCCCCTTTCGGAGCATCGAGGCGCGGACGGGCCGAGAACGCGAATCCGGCTCCCCTTCCGCGCAACACACGGACTTCCTTGAGGATCAGCGGCAACAACCGGATCCGGAAGTCGCCCTCCGTCAGTCGGCACTCCCACTGCAGGCTCCTCGACTGACCCCGGATCTGGAGCCCCTCGACATGCACGAAGCCCGGCAGCAAGGTGTAGCCCGACTGCCAGCGCACCTGGAGCTTCTCGCGCTTGGCGTTCATCACCCCATCGAGGAGTTGCGTATTGAGGATCAGATTGGCGCCCACCAGGTAGATCGCGGCGAGAGCAACCACGATTGCACCGCAGACCTTCAGCGCCGATCGGAGGGATTTTCTCAAGACTTCACCCTGGTGAGATCCTATCTTGGTGGCCCCACCACCGGACCACCAATCCGCCCGGGCGGTAGGATCGGAGATAGTCGACGAAGGCAGCGCAATCCCGATGAGACGTCACCCTCGAGCGAGAATCCACTCCGCCTTCGCCCTGGCCCTCGCCCTCTGCCTGCAGCTACCGGCACCCTCGTCGGCGCAGCCCGAGGAGGAATCACAGAAAGAGGCGCAGCAGCGACGCGACGAGGAACTCAGGGCTGCCGTCAACGCCCTCGAACCTCGCTATCGCCAATGGGTCGTCAATGTCGTCGGATTCATCAGTCAGGCCGAACTCGACTACTTCCTGAGCCTGGACGAGGACTTTCGGCGCGACGCCTTCATGGAGACCTTCTGGGAACCCCGTGACCCCGATCCGGTCACTCCCCAGAACGAACTCAGGGAGCGCTGGCAGGCCTACCTCGACAACACCGGCGGCAACGCCCCCTCGGCCGACCCCCGCTTTCAGGTCCTGCTCGTCAACGGTCCGCCCGGACGCTGGCAGATGCCCAACGGGCAGACGCTCGACCGCTGCTTCTCCAAGACCCGCGAACTGGAGATCTGGTTCTATGGAGCCAGCGAGGTGACCCCACGACGATTCATCGTCATCTTCTTCAAACGCAACGTGAATCTCCCCTACGAACTCTGGCAGCCGGGCAGGAGGATCGACGCCGTCGGTCGGCAGGGCGGTCTTCCGACCACCGACATCATGCAGTTGTGCGGAGACGATCTCCTGCCCTACGCGATGCAGGAGTCGGGCTACGCCGACTACGGCATTCTGCTCGACCAGATCCGCAGCCCGCGAATGCCGTCCGCTGAGTGGTTGGCCAGCATCCGAGCCGCGACCACCGTGCTGCCTCCCGGTGCCCGGACCTTCGACGTCGACTACCGGATCCTGCACCCCGAACGCAACCAGAGTCGTACTGCGGTCCAGATGCTGATCGACATCCCGACCGAAGCCGCTCCCGGACGAGACTTCGGTGGCGACTGGTTCCACAACTTCGAAGTCAGGGGAGAGATCGTCCGCGACGAAAGCCTGTTCGAGAGCTTCAGCTATCGATTCGAGGGACCGATCCAGCCCGGCCGGAAGGACATCCGGATCGGCTTCACCCGCTATCTGCGCCCCGGCCCGGCCCGGGTCATGGTCCTGATCGAGGACGAGTTCGGCGACCAGTACGCCCGCATCGACCACCCAATCGACATCCCGAGCCCCGAGGGCCTGCCGCAGATCGACCTCCCGGCCCTGGCGGCCGCTGCGGGAACCAGCGCGCCGGGTTCCCGCCCGACCCTCTCGCTGCTGTCACCGCAGGGCAGCCTGCAGGTCGGATTGACCCGCTTCAGCACCCGCGCCCAGGGTGAGTTCGACAAGGTCACCTTCTTTCTCGACGACAAGCCCGTCATCTCGAAGCGGAATCCGCCCTACAGCGTCGAGATCGACCTCGGAAACGACCCCGCTCCCCACCGCGTCCGGGTCGTGGGCTATCGCGACGACGAAGAGATCTCCACCGACCAGATCTGGCTCAACCAGGGCGCTCAGCGCTTCCGGGTTCGCCTGATCGAACCCAGGGCCGGCGGCATCTACCCCGGCAGCCTGACGGCACGCGCCGAGGTCACCACACCCGACGGATCGGCGCCGGAGCGACTCGAACTCTGGGTCAACGAGGAGCGTCAGGCCGTTCTCGAGGACGGCGGTCAGCCCCAGACCCTGACCCTGCCCGGCAGCCAGGTCGCGGTGATCCGCGCCGTCGCCTACCTCGCCGACGGCAGCAGCACCGAAGACGCGGTGCTGGTCAACGCCTCGGGCTTCGGCGAGAGCGTCGAAGTCCAACTGGTCGAGGTGCAGGCCCTGGTCCTCGACCGTGACGGCCGGCCGATCACCGGACTCGAAGAGGGCCGCTTCAGGGTTCTCGAGGAGGGCCGGCCGCAGGTCATCGAACGCTTCCTCGAGACCCAGGACGCTCCTCTCACCGCCGCCATGCTGATCGACCGGTCGGCGTCGATGGAAGGTCATCTGGACAGTGTCGCAACCGCCGCGATGAGCTTCGCTCGCGGCTCGATCCGAGGCCGGGAGGACCGCGTGGGCCTGCTCACCTTCGCCGGTGAAACCGCGGTCGAAGTCGGCTTCACGAACGACCTCGCCCCCATCGAAAGGGCTCTGGCGAGCCTCGACGCCGAGGGCCGAACGGCCCTCTGGGACAGCGTCGCGCAGGCGTTGAACTACTTCGAGGGGACTCGTGGGCAGACTGCGCTGCTGCTCTTCACGGACGGACGCGACGAAGTCAGTCGACTCGAACGGGAGCAGGTGGTGGAAGCGGCCCGCAGGGCCGGCGTGACGCTCTATACCGTCGGCATGCTCGCAGCCTTCGACAGTCGCGAAGCTCGTCGTGACCTCGAGGAGCTGGCCTCGGAAACCGGCGGCAGGGCGATCTTCATCGAGTCCTTCGACCAGCTCGACTCCACGTTCGAAGCGATCCAGGACGAACTGCGACGCCGCTACCTGATCGCCTACACGCCGACCTCCGGCGACGCCTCCGACCGCTTCCGCGAGATCACGGTCGAGGTCGACGAGCGCGGAGCCGAGGTCCGAGCGCGAAGCGGCTACTACCCCTGACCCGAGGTTCCCAGGCTAGGATCGGGTCTCCCTCTGAAGTCCAAGCGCGGAGACCCGCATGGAAGCCGACATCCTTTCGGCCGACAACGAGGAGCAGCGCCGCGGCGCCTTTCGGCTCCGCTACGAGATCTACGTCGAGGAGATGGGCCGCTACCACTCGATCGCCGACCACGACAATCGCCTGCTGATCGAACCGGAAGACGGAACCGCGCGCATCTTCGTCGCCGAGGTCGACGGACGCGTAGTGGGCACCTCGAGGATGAACTGGGGGGCCGACGCCGCTTTCAGTGAACGTCACGTCTCGCAGTATCGGATGCAGCCCTTCCTGGATCGCATCCCGCCTGCGGACATCGCCGTCGGTGAGCGCTTCATGGTCGAGCCCAGCCTGCGGGGAACCGATCTGCTGTGGCAGTTCTTCGAGACCGGCTGCCGGTTCTTCAACAACCAGCGCATCCAGCTCAGCTTCGGCGACTGCGAGCCCCACCTGCTGGGCCTCTACCAGAAGATGGGATTCCGGACCTATTCCAGGGACAACGTGAACAGCTCCGAGGCAGGCTTTCTGGTGCCGCTGCTGATGGTGATCGAAGACCACGCCCACCTGCGTTCGATCGACTCGCCGCTCGTCGGAATCCTGCGCGACTTCGGTCCGGAGTCGCGGGTGCCCGACGATCTCGAACGCCTCATCGACACGTCCACCGTCGTGCTCGAGGAACTCACCGACGAGCCCACCTACTGGTCGCGAGTTCACGGCACGCTGCGCACGGGTCGACCCCGGGCAGTATTCGCTCTTCGACGAACTGGACGAGGAGGAAACCCGTGAGTGCCTGGAGAAGTCGTCGATCATCGCAACCCACCCGGGAGATCGGATTCTCAAGGCCGGCAACACGGCCCGCAACATGTTCATCATCCTGGAGGGTGTCGTCGAGATGCGACGCCGGCGCGGCACGCCGGTCTACCTGACCGTCGGAGACCTGTTCGGAGAGATGGCGTTTCTCACGGGTCAGCCGCGCGAAATGGACATCGTGGCGTTCACCGCCGGCAAGATCCTCTGCATGAGCGAGAGTTCCCTGCGCAAGCTGATCGACGAGCAGCCCCGAACCGGCGCCAGGCTGCTGCTGAACCTGTCGCGCATGCTCTGTGCCAAGGTCCTCAGGACGAGCCAGAACTAGGCCTGTCGTGGTAGCTTAGGGAATCTTTTTGGCATCGAACCAACGCCCCACGAATCGGGGGCACGGCGACCACAGGGAGGGAGCTGAGATGAGTGAGGCAAAGGCGAAGGCGGCCGCGAAGCCCGAGGCGGACGAGCATGAGGGTGAGAACATCGACACCGTGCGCGACATCCTCTTCGGGGCGCAGATGCGGACCGTGGATCGACGTCTGGCGCAGATCGAGAGCCGCTTCCAACGCGATCTCGAGACCACCAAGAAGGATCTGACCCAGAAGCTCGATACCGTCGAAGCCTGGGCGAAGAAACAGGTCGATTCACTCGACGAGAAGGTCAAGGCCGAACGCCAGAAGAGGACCGACGAGCTGAAGGCACTGCGCACCGACATGCGCAACGGCCTGCGTGACCTCGACAAGGCCCTCAACAAGCTCGACGACGCGACCACCAGGTCCGACGCCGAGATCCGCGATTCGATCCTCCAGCTCTCGAAGAGCCTGTCGTCGGATATCGACGCACTCTCCGATCGCCTGACGGCCGACATCGACCGCTATGTCGCCGAGTTGCGATTCGAAAAGACGGACACCGCCTCGCTGGTCGAGCTCTTCACGGACGTCGCGCACCGACTCGGCAAGAGCATCGAGAATCCCGAGCAGGGATAACCAGGGCTCGTGGCGCATCGTCCCGAGAGGTCTGCATCGACCCCGGAGACTCCCGATCTTCGGACGGTCGAAGATGAAGCCGCGGAGTCGGCCGAGGAGCGGGAGGCCGCCTTCGGTCTTCTTCGCCGGATCCTCGTCGGGCCGGAACGTCGAGAGCTCGACACCCTGCGCGAGCGAGTCGACGCGCAGGAGGTCAGCGCCGAGGACGTCGCCAGGGTCCTGCCCGAGGCGATCGCCGAACGCAGCCTCGAGGACAAACAGCTGGCGCGAGCCCTCGCTCCGACCATCGAGTCGTCGATCGGCGAATCGGTGCGGCGCAATCCGGGGCCGGTGGCCGACGCCATCTACCCGACCCTCGGGCCCGCGATCCGCAAGGCCGTCAGCGAGGCGATCTCGGGGTTCGTCGAAACGCTCAACCGGGCGATCGAGCACTCCCTGTCGATCCGAGGCATCAAGTGGCGGATCGAAGCCTGGAGGACCGGCGCACCCTACGGCGAGATCGTCCTCAAGCATGCCCTGGTCTATCGCGTCGATCAGCTCTTCCTGATTCACGGCGAGACCGGACTGCTGCTGGCCCACACGGCCGTCAACGAGGCCGAAGCCAGCGATCCGGACCTGGTGTCGGGAATGTTGACCGCGATCCGCGATTTCGTCGGCGACTCCTTTGACGCCGAGGCCGGCGAGGAGGGGCTGAAGACGTTCAGCGTGGGACAGCGAACCGTGCTCGTGGAGGCGGGTCCGGACGCCATGCTGGCGGCCGTGGTCAGGGGACAGCCGCCCAACTCCTTCCGCCACCGCATGCAGGCCACGCTCGAGACTCTCCACCTGCAACTGCACACCGCCTTCGACGACTTCGAAGGCGATGCCGAACCCTTCGAAGCCGCCGTCCCGGCCCTCGAGGAGCTTCTCGAAACAGTGCTGACCACCGACGAGCCGCGCTCCAGAAGCTGGGCTCCGAGGGTCGCCTGGATCGTCGTGGGAGTCCTGGTGGCGGCGCTGATGGCTGTCGAGATCCGTTCGAAGTTGCGCTGGGACAGGGCTCGCAGCCTGCTCGAGACCCAGCCCGGGCTGGTTCTTCTCGACTCGGAACGCGACTGGCTCGGCTGGCGCTTCGCCGGCTGGGGCGAGGCCTGGTCCTTTCGCGGCCTGAAGGATCCGCTCGCCGCGGCACCGGCCGGTCTGCTCGACAGCGCCGATCTCTCTCCCGCCCGCCTCCGGGAGGACTGGGAGACCTACCTGTCGCTCGACGACGACATGCTGGCGCTGCGCGCTGCGACCCGGCTCGCCCCTCCCGAGGGGATCTCCCTCGACGTCGAGAGGACCGACGCGGGAGAAACCGTGCTGGTCGCGAGCGGTACGGCAACCCCGCTCTGGCACGACCACGCCGTCGAGACCGCCCCGACCCTGCCGGGAATCGACCGGGCGGACCTGACGGCCGTCGAGCTCTACGTCCACCCCGAGATCCAGGACCTTCACGACCAGCTCGAGAACCAGCGGGTGCTCTTCCGAATCGGATCTTCCGACCTCGTGGCCCAGAGCCTCGAGGACCTGCAGCAGGCCGCCGGCACCCTGCGCCGTCTCCAGGAGTTGGCCGACGAGCACGGCTGGGATGTCGAACTCCACCTGGTCGGGCGCACCGACGACTCCGGCCCGGAAGGTCTCAACGACCAGCTCAGCGAGCAGCGCGCAGAGGTGGTCCAGAAGGCCCTCGAAGCACTAGGATTGGTCCCCGATCACGTCACGTTCGACGGGATCGCCGACGAGGATCCGATCGCCGTCAACGATCCGAGGGAGCAGGCCCGCTTGAATCGCAGCACATCGTTCTCCGTCGCACTCACGCATGAAAGGGATCGCCGTTGATCCAGAAGAAGATCTGCATGGTCGGGGTCCACGCCACCGGCAAGACCAGCCTCGTTCGTCAGTTCGTCGATTCGATCTTCTCCGAGAAGTACCACTCGACGGTCGGGGTCAAGATCGATCGCAGGAAGGTCGACCTCGACGGCCAGGACGTCAACCTGCTGCTCTGGGACATGGAAGGCAAGGACGGTTTCGCCGACATTCGGACGACCTATCTGCGAGGTGCCGCGGGGATCTTCTTCGTGGTCGACGGGACTCGTAGGGAGACCTTCGAGGAACTCTGGAAGATGCACCCCCTGGTCACCCAGGCGGCCGGCGACATTCCCACGATCGTCGGGATCAACAAGGTCGACCTCAAGGACCAGTGGCAGCTCGATGCCGCTGACTACGCCCGGATCGAGAACGCCGGATGGCAGTCCTTCCTGACCAGCGCCAAGACCGGCGAAAGCGTCGAGTACGCCTTCCGCTTCCTGGCCGGTGCCACCCTCAGGAATCGAACGGAGAAAGCGTGAGCTACGACCTCTACGGATTGACCCACGTCGGCAAGGTTCGAGAGCGCAATGAGGATCAGTTCCTCATCGCTCGACTCCAGAAGACCTCGGAAACCCTGTTCTCGAGCCTCGAGGACGAAGGCGCACAGGGCGTCAACGCACACGAGGAGTCCGAGGCCCTTCTCCTGATGGTCGCCGACGGCGTCGGTGGATCCGATGAGGGCCAACTGGCGAGCCGAACGGCGATCGAGTCCCTCAACGAACAGATCAAGCGGGTGGCCGGGTGCTATTTCGGCCTCGGCATCGACGACGAGCATGAACTCCTGACTCAACTCGAGGACGCCGTCGAAGGCGCCCACCAGGCCGTCATGAAGAAGCGTGGTGCGCATTCCTCCGGGGCCACCACCCTGACGCTCGTCACTCTCATCTGGCCCACGGCCTACGTACTCCACGTGGGCGATTCCCGGGGCTACTATCTCCAGGCTGAACGCTTGCGCCAGTTCACCCGCGACCAGACCATGGCCGAGCACTTGATCGACCACGGAGTCCTCGACGAGGGCGACGAGCAGGTCAAGAAGTACGAACACGTCCTGACGAGCGCCGTCGGCAGCCACACCGCAACGCCCGTCGTTTCGCTGCTCGATCTCGACCCGGGTGACTCGCTCCTGCTGTGCAGCGACGGACTCACGAAGCACGTCGACGACGCACAGATCGAAAGCGTCCTGCGTGGTGCCGGGTCGGCGCAACAGGCCTGTGAGGGCCTGCTCGATCTGGCCCTCGAGGGCGGCGGCCGCGACAACATCACGATCGTCGTCGTCCGAACCGCCGACGACGCCTAGCGCCACAGCCTTTTCGGGGAGGAAGCCGGTCTAGAAGGCCGATTCCCAGCCGCCGAAGTCGGCTCCGGCCGCGATCCACGAACGGAGAATCTCGGCCTCCTCAGGCGTCAGGGGATCTCCCTCCGCCGGCATGATGTCGAGATCGTCCGGGTCGAGGACGGTGCGGGCAAACATCGGGCTGGCCGCCGGGTCCCCGGGCACCAGGACCTTGCCGTTCTTGCCGCCCTTGAGGATCGCCTCGGCCGAATCGAAGCGCAGCTTGTTGAAAGCGTCCCCGGGGCCGTGGCAGACCACGCATTTCGCCTCCAGAACGGGCCAGACGTCGGCGGCGAAGTCGGGAGCGTCTTCGGCGCGGGCCGTGGCGAAAGATCCGAGAATCAGGGCGGCGGCGATCGACGTCGCCAGAAGATGCTTGGTAGTCACTGCAGGCTCCTCACGGGTCGTTCGAAGAGGCGGCAGGTTAGCACGGCGCTCACGGGCGCGGGGCGATCCCTCCTGCCCGAGATCGACCCTGCGAAACCCGCTCCCTTCGGCCCCGCGAAGCGGCTCAGACCGTCGCGAGGAACTGCAGGACGACGCGCTCGACTTCTTCGGCCCGGTCGTAGTGCAGATGATGCCCGGCGCCCGCGATCTCCACCGCGTGACCGTGTCGGAAGAGCGCAGCACGGCGCTCGATCTCGGAGGTGTCGCGGCCCATCGACGAGGAGTCCAGGCCCATTCTTCGCATGAAGAACTCGTCGACCTCGCCCGCCGTCAGAAGGAGCGTCGGGCAGCGTACCCACTGCCAACGCTGCTCGGCGAGTTCGGGAACCGCGGTCAGGCGCATCGAAGTGACCCGCGGATCCCACTTCCACTGCAGTCCTCCGGCGGGATGAGGCTCGGTGCCCTGCTCGACCAACGTCATCGCCAGTTCCGGATCCATCCGTGGATGGAATCGCAGGAAACGGTTGGCGGCGTCTTCGATGTCGACCATGGGTCGGCCGTGAGAAGCGGGCCTGAGCAACGACTGGACGCCCTCCTGGGCCTGCCACTGCAGGTCCTCGTCATCGGCTGGGGGACGAGCCACCGGCGGACCCAGGCCGTCCAGCGAGACCACTGCCCGCACGGCATCGTCGAAGATGCCGGCGTACTGGGTGACGATCTGCGAACCGAGGCTGTGTCCCAACAGGATCGGTCGCTCGGCGCCGATCTGGAAGAGCACGGCATGCAGATCGGCCAGGTGATGGGGCATCGTGTACACGCCCGGCTTGTCGGAATCGCCATGACCCCGCAGGTCATAGGCCACCACCCGATACGCGGCGTTCAGCGACTCGGCCAGCCCCGCCATCGAAAGCGCGAAGTCCTGGATGCCGTGAACCATCACGACCGTCGCAGCGCCGGGCTTCTCCCACTCCCAGACCGCGAGTTCACAGTCCGCGCCCTGCAGCCGAGTCGCAGCCGGCGAACTCATCGCTGGACTCCCACGATCAACGGGAGAGGACCGCGTCGAGGATCAGGCCGAGAAGGAAGAGCGACCCGAATCGTCGATTGTGGATGAAGGCGAAACTGACGAACCACAGCGGCCAGGCCCCTGCAGGGTACTCCGGCGGACACTCCGAGGGAGCGGGCGACGAGAACGTCCGCCACACCATCCTCAGACGCGGCAGGGCCAGGAAGACCAGCAACAGCGGCCAACCGAGAGCGCCGCTGACGACCAGCCAGACGACCGCCAGGTACTGCCCCACGAGCATCCCCTGGACGGCGATCCGGGAAGCCCTCTCGCCCAGCAGGACCGGCAGGGTGCGAACGCCGATCTGACGGTCGAAGGGAATCTTGTCGATGTGCTTGCCGAACAGAACGGCGGTCACGCCGAGCGCGTAGACCATGCCGACTTCGACGGCGTCCCAGGACCAGACGCCGGCGGTCACCAGGTAGCCACCCCCGATCATCAGCGGCCCCCAGACCACCAGAACCATCGGCTCGCCCATCCCGATGTGCTTCATCGGCCAGGTGTAGAACAGGACACAAACCACGCCAGCCAGCAGCAGCCACAGGGTCGATCGGCCCGTCACGGAAACCAGCCACAGCCCACATCCCAGGGCGACGGCGCCGGTCACCAGCGCCATCGTCAGCTGCTGCCGGACCGAGACCAGTCCGTCTTCCACCGGCTGCGGTCCGTACTGGGTGCGGAAGGGGTTCTGCCGGTCCACCCCGGTCCAGGAGTCGGTGAGATCGTTGACCAGGTTGTTGGTCGCATGGGCCATCAGCAGGCCGACGGCCATCACACTCCAACGCAGTGGATCGAAGGCCCCCGCGCCGAAGGCGAGGATGCCGGCAATGGCCGCCGAGAGGAAGTCATCACGAGCACCGCGGCGCGCGTCGCGATCAGCCAGCGGGCAACCGGGTCGAGCCGCCGCCAGCCCTGCGCATCGAGCCGCGGCATGCCCTTGAGGGCCTCGGCCCACATCGCCAGCGTGCCGCGCTCTTCGATGACTCCTGATTCCACGGCGACATCCTACGTCAGCAAGTGCCGCAAAGCCGTCGAAACCGCCAACGATCCGTCATAGAATGGGCGTTCGAATCGAGAACCGCCCCCGAGGAGACCATGGACGCCGACAAGACCATCATCGCAACGAAGCATTCCGTCGGGAACGACGACAGCGCCCACTACCTGGTGGGCGCAGCCGGCACGATGGCCGGCCATACGATCGAGATTCCAGATGGTCATTCGATCGTCGGTCGGCGTGACACTGCCGACATCCAGATCAAGGATCGGGCGGTCTCCGGTTCCCACTGCAAGATCTCCGTCGTGCCGAACATCGGCCTGATGATCGAGGATCTGGGCTCGAGCAACGGTACCTTCATCGACGAGAAGCGCATCAGCGAGCCACGCATGCTGCCCATCGGTTCGTTCCTGCAACTCGGCGACAGTCTCTTCAAGCACGACTATCGAAGCCGCCAGAGCGTTCTCGAGGAACAACATCTCGAAGGCGACCTCGAGAAGGCTTCCTCCTACGTTCAATCCCTGCTGCCGAAGCCCCTCAAGGAGGGTCCGATCCGCACCGAATGGCAGTTCATCCCTTCGGCGAAGCTGGGTGGAGACTGCTTCGGTTACCACTGGCTCGACGACGAGCACTTCGCAATCTACCTGGCCGACGTTTCCGGCCATGGAGCGGCCCCCGCGCTGCACTCGGTCTCGGTCATCAACGTCCTGCGCAAGCAGAGTCTGCCCGGGGTCGACTTCAAGCAGCCCGCGAAGGTCATGAAGGCGCTCAACGACACTTTCCAGATGAGCGAGCACGCCAATCTCTACCTGACCTTCTGGTACGGCGTCTATCACCCTCAAACGAGAGCGCTGCGCTACGCCTCGGGCGGCCATCCACCGTCGTTCCTGCTCGGTGAAGGGCTGGCCGAGAAGTTGATCACCAAGAACTTCGCCGTCGGAATGATGCCGGGCGTCGACTTCGTGGACGACGAGATCGTCGTGCCGCCGGCCAGCCGACTCTACGTGTACAGCGACGGTGCCTACGAAGTCGTCGTCGAGGGCGGCGAGGAATGGCGGATCGACGACTTCTTCGAGTTGCTGAAGAACGGCGAGCATGCCGAATCCGGCGAACCCCAGAGGGTCGAACAGGCGGTCCGCGACGTCATGCTCGACCCCAATTTCGACGACGACTTCTCCCTTCTGGTCGCCACATTCGACTAGCCGACGACGGCACGTGAACGGCTTCGCAAGGGGCCGCGCGGGATCCCCCGGGAGGGGAAACCGAACCGGTCGGAACACGGTCCCCTCCCGCGACTCGAGGCCCTTTCTCACAACTTGCCGCTCGAGAACGCGGTATGCGACAATCAACCTGTTGACCGACCACGCATCGTCCAACTCGAGTTCGGAGCCATGGCTGAAAAACAGACTTTCGAGCGCGAGATCGAAGCCCTTGCACCGGTCTTCGACTTTCTCAACGCCTTCATTGCTCGCGAAGAACTCGGGGACAACGTCGAGTTCGCGCTCAACTTCGTGGTCGAGGAGCTCTTCACCAACATGGTGAAGTACAACACCGGCAGTGGAGATCGAATCACCGTCGAGATCGAGAAGCGCGGAGACCGCCTCTGGTTGAAGCTCACCGATCACGACGTCGACCCATTCGATCCTTCCAAACTCGACGAAGTCGACACCAAGAAACCTCTCGATCAGCGAGTTCCAGGCGGGTTGGGGATCCACCTGGTCAAGTCGATGGTCGACGAGATCAACTACAGTTATGAAAACCGGGTCATGACCGTGACCGTGACCAAGAGTCTGGAGTCCTGAATGTTCGAGATCCGACAAACAGGTGAAGGCCGAATCGAACTCGAGGGCCGTTTCGACGCCTCTCAAGAAGGGCGGGCACGTGAGCTCCTCGACAAGATCGAAGGGCCGACTGTCATCGACTTCGGCAATCTCAAGTACATCGCGAGTGCCGGTCTGGGAATTCTCCTCCGAGCGCAGAAAAAGCTCGTCGCGGAAGGACACTCGCTCAAGATCGTCAATCTCAATCCGCACATTCGCGAGATCTTCGAGATGGCGGGCTTCGATCGCATCTTCGAACTCGAGTAGTCCTTGCCGGGACGGCCGTGCCGCCGATGGAATCGAGGAACGATGAGCAACTCGTCGCCGCTTCCCTGAGCGGAGATTCATCGGCTTTCGAGGAACTCGTCGATCGCTACCAGAAGCCGCTCTACAACGCGGCCTACCGGATCACCGCGAGTCGCGATGACGCCATGGAGGCGACGCAGTCGGCGTTCCTGAAGTCGTTCGACAAGCTGAGTCAGTTCGATCCGTCTCATCGCTTCTTTTCGTGGATCTTCCGGATCGCCGTCAACGAGGCCCTGGACATCGTCAAGCTGCGGCAACGTTGGAGCGACGAGGAGCCGCCCGATCAGCCCTCACCGGTGGATTCTCCCGAGAAGGATCTGAGCCTGGTCGAGGCGAGCGACCGGATTCAGGTCGCCCTGGAAGCACTCAATCCGGACTACCGAACCGTCATCGTCCTGCGCCACTTCCACGAACTCAGTTATCGTGAAATCGCGGACATGATCGAGATCCCGGAAAAGACCGTCAAGAGTCGGCTCTTCAGCGCTCGACGGGAACTCAAGGCACTGCTGATCGAGCCCGGCGTGGTTTCCTGAGACGCGTCCATGGAGACCGTTCTCAGCCTCGCCGTCGGCCTCCTGCCGGTCTTCGTCCTGCTGCTCTTCCTGATCCTGCTCGACAGCTTCAAGCTGCTGAAGCTCCGATCCGTCCTCGCGATGCTCGCACTCGGGGCCTCGATCGCCATGATCAGCCTCTATGTCAACCAGGCCGCGCTGGACGTGCTGGCGATCGACCGCACGAACCTGACGCGCTACGTCGCACCGCTCATCGAGGAGTGCCTCAAGGCGGCGGTCATCGTCTTCCTCCTGTATCGCAACCGCATCGGATTCCCCGTCGACGCCGCGATCCGGGGCTTCGCGATCGGCGCCGGCTTCGCCGCGGCCGAGAACATCCACTACTTTCTGACCCTGGCCGACTCGCGGCTCGTGCTGTGGATCCTGCGTGGCTTGGGCACCGCCATCATGCACGGTGGCGTCACCGCCCTGATGGCGGTGATCGCGAAGCACCTCTCCGATCTACACGGCAAGCCGAGTCCTCGAACCTGGCTACCGGGAATCCTTCTGGCCGTCGCTCTCCATTCCTTCTTCAACCACTTCTTCCTGTCTCCGAGCCAGTCGACGGTGATCCTCCTGGTGATCCTGCCGATCGTCTTCATCGCCGTATTCAGGGCGAGCGAGCGCTCGACCCGAAGGTGGATGGGGATCGGCTTCGATACCGACTCGGAGCTTCTCGAAGCCATCAACTCCGGTCGGGCTTCCACGACCCGGATCGGCAGCTATCTGACATCGCTCCGACGCCATTTCAGCCCTGGAAACGCTCGTCGACATGATCTGCTTGATCCGCATCCAACTCGAGTTGTCGGTCCGCGCCAAGGGAAGGCTGCTGGCGCGGGAAGCGGGGTTCGACGTCGAGCCGGACGAGGCCGCGAGAGCCCAGCTGAAGGAGCTGCGACACCTCGAGAAGTCGATCGGCAGAACCGGCAGGGTGGCTCTCAAGCCGATCTTCAACATGTCGAGTCGGGACCTCTGGCAGGTCTACTTCCTCGGCGAGCAGTAGCCCCCAGGTCGCAGCGCAGGCGTCTCCTCGCCGAAACCGACGGTACGCCCTCAGAGGATCTTCAAGCTCACCATGATCTCGTCGGTCGTGGCTCCGCCGCTCTCCCTGGCAACCGCATAGCCGAACGAGAGGTAGGAAGGAAGGTTCGAGAACAGGACCATCTTGAAGTCGATCTGCGCACCGAGGGTCGAGAACGTCCGTGAGTCCGCGGCACGGTCGGGGTTGGTTCGCAGGAAGCCCGCGAAAAGGGCCGGTCGTGCCCAGTTCAGGTACAACTGCGAGCCTCCGACGCGGCGAAAGCGGATCGGCGGCAGGTCCCACTCCGCCAGGGTCTTGACGAAGCCTCGGCCCGCGATGCTGTCGATGGGAGCTCCCGGGAAGGAGTACCACTCACGGTAGCGCTTCACTTCCTGATGGTCCACGTAGTTGTTCCCGAAGCCACCGAAGAAGAAGTTCGCGAAGGGGTCGTCGATCTCCCCGTGTGCGTAGCCGGTCGCAGTCCTCAACCAGACCGAGGAGTGATCGATCGGGAGCTGGAAACCGTAGTTGAAGGTCCCGAGAAGCAGGGGGATCACGGAATCCTCGACCAGATCGAGGTCGGCCCGCACTCCGGCTTCGATTCCCTTCTCGTCGTCGACCGCCCCGAGAGATCGCTGCACGAAGGTGTAGTCGAGCTTCGCCCAGCCGTTGAGCAACTGCTCCGAGGGGGCAGCGATCTGCTGGTAGTTGGGCAGGGTCTCCAGGTCGCCCCAGTAGGTCGCACCGGTCTCGAGCCGAAGGAAGCGGGGGTCGTCGTAGATCAGCGTGTCGGACCACGAGTAACCCAGGGAATGACCGCGGCGGCTGGTCTTCGTGGGCCCGAAGAGATCGTAGAAGTCCGTTCGGTTCAGGGTGCCGCGAAAGTTCCACTTCCAGTGATCGAGTTCCACGTCTAGATGCAGCAACTCATCGTCCTCGAGATCCGAGTCCGGCGCTATGCTGGCCACCAGCTTGAGGCGCGTCTGACCGAGAGCGTCCGCCCAATCGAAGCGCATTCCCACAGCCACCGAGTCCTTGTAGCCTTCGATCACGGGCTGGAAGTGGTCCAGGCGCATTCGCAGAAGAGTGGGATACGGCTCGGTCTCTCCGACCTCGTACGATGACGTGCTCGGCGAATCGACTCTCCAGCGCGTGACCTCGGGTCGCTTCTCCGCCAGCGCCGTGCCCAGGAAGCGAACGGCGCTCACGGTCTCGATGTCGCGGTCAGGAATCGCGACCGGAACGAAACCCTCACCGGTGTAGCGGAAGGCGAGCAGCTCCCCCTCACCCAACCGCTGCGGCCGGAAGAGCCCGGTCTCGGCATTCGAGACGACGAACATTTCGTTCTTCTCCAGATCGAAACGAAAGATGTTCGACACTCCCGAGTAGTACGAGGAGCCATAGAGGGAGAGTCCATCCGGTGTGAAGGTGAAGTTCGAGGCCAGGCTGTCGCCGAAATCGAAGAGAACCTCGGCCTCCACCCGCCCGTCGGCGAGATCGTCCATCTCGAACCTCACCAGGCTCTGGGAGCCGTCGGCTCGAGCCATTCCACCCGTCACCAGGGTCCCATCGGGGGAGACGTCGATGTCGTAGAGATCACTGCCGTAGGGGAAGCGGTGGACCTCCTGGAAACCGTCGTAGGGAAACGGCACGCGCACCAGGACGGACGAGCCATTGACGTGCTGGATGCCCCACAGCGAGCGATCCTGCCGGTTGAAGGCCAGGTCGCCCAGCCGGAGATCGTTCGCCAGGCGCCGATTCACTCCGCTCTGCAGCTCGAGCATCCAGAGATCGCGCCATTCGTAGTTGTCACTGGTGTAGAAGATCACCTGATTGTCGATGTCATAGGCAATCGACGTGACGTAGTAGGTCGCCGGTCCCTTCAAGTCGCGGATCTTTTCGATCGATCCGGTCTCGAGGTCGATCGCGGCGAGGTGCGCGACCTGCCCGGGGTAGCGCACCGCGACATGAATCCGTCCCCTCTCGACGTCGACGAACGCACGGGATACCGAACCCAGGCCGGTGCTGGCGAGCGGCCTCGAGGGCGTCGTGGGATTCTCCCGGATCGCGCTCAGGTTCTCCGTCTGCCACCGGCGCTCGAACTCGATCCATCGCTGCCACTCCTCGCGCAGCGAAACTCCGTAGACGTGTTGGAACTGGTTCGTGAAATAGGCCTTCGATCCCTCCTTGCGGCCTGTCCACTCGATCAGCTTGTCGGGGCCGTGGACGTAGGCCAGGTAAGTCATGAAGCGGGTGCCGTAGAGGTAGGCATTGGCGCCGGTCTGGAAGTCTGTCGAGACCCCCTCCGACTCGAGCCCGACCGAGTCGTAGAAGTAGGCGTCATCGAGCACCATGGTCCGGAAGACCATCTCGTCGTAGGCGCCCAGCGCCCGCCCGAGGCCGCCGGCCATCCAGGTCTCGAGGAAGACCGCGATTCCCTCGTGGTACCAGCGCGGAGCGTTCCAGCGTGGGTTGGTCAGGTAGTTGTAGTAGATCGACAGCGGGTCTTCGTTGTCGACCGATACCTTGCCGCCGAAGAAGCGACGCCACTTCCGATCGCGTTTCGTGGCCTGATCCATGGTGGCGAGATGGGCCACCTCGTGATTGGCCAGCCAGAACATCCGGTCGATCGCCGGCAGTGTCTCGTACGTGTAGCTGAAGGGAGCGACGCCGAACTGGATCGAGTTGTGCGGCACCGTATTCGCCGACCCGGAGCCGAAGTCGGAGAAATCGTTCAGGAAGACTGTCGGTTTCCCGGTCGGCTCCCAATCGTAGAGAGCGCGGTGGAAGTCGAGTGCGTTGGCGAGCGTGGCCCCGGTGTGAGGCACCAGGAACTCATGGCTCGTTCCCGGGAAGACGATATCGACATCCTTCGACTCGACGACGCTCAGTCGGGCCTGCCCGACCACCGCGGACGGCCCGGCCCAGATCCCCGCAGCCACGACCAGTCCCAACCCGCAGACTCGTCGGCGGCTCATCGCACACCCTCAAGAGAATGAGAGGGGCCCGTGCGGGAAACGAGAAAGGGAGGGGCCTGAGCACCTCCCTCGAACTCCCCCTGGGGGGGCTGGGGCACGCCGGGTTCGCGCGGTCGCGGGAGCGTAGCCCCCCCCCCCGGATCGCTACTGAGCGCGATCCATGCTCCCCTTGTCCATGCCACCTCGGGCCATGCCGCCCTTGTCGAATCCCTGCTTGTCGAAGCCCTCGCGATTGAAGCCCAGCTTGCTGAAGCCTTCACGATTGAAGCCTTCCTTGCTGAAACCTGAACGGTTGAAACCTTCGCGATTGAAACCCTCGCGATTGAAGCCTTCCCTGCTGAAGCCTTCACGGTTGAAGCCTTCGCGGTTGAACCCCGAACGGTTGAAGCCTTCACGGTTGAACCCCGAACGGTTGAAGCCTTCGCGATTGAACCCCGAACGGAAGCCTTGGTTGAACCCCGAACGGTTGAAGCCTTCGCGATTGAAGCCCTCACGGTTGAAGCCTTCGAGGTCATAGCCGTCGGCATCGTAGGACAATTCGCGGACTCCGACTTCTGAAGCCTCGTCGGTCCCGACGACCTCTCCCACCGCCGGCGCATTGCGGTAGCGATCTGCCTTCTCGACGCCACCGATGGCTCCCATGAGCTTCTCCGTTGCCTGGAAGTCGACCTGGGTGACCACGGTCACGCCTCCGACGACCAGGAGGACGAACGTACCGACCAGCGCTAGTTGCTTTCTTCCCATCTGTAGAACTCTTCCTTCTTGCGGTCCAAAGACCGATTCCAACAGGTTTGCAAACACAGAACCGAGGCGTCGCGACCAGGAGACCGAGGGGACCTCCCGCGCCATCCGCGCTCGCACCGAACGCATGACGCTCGGCTTCAAGTCATGAGGCGCTTCGACGGAGGAAAGGCTGCCCAACGTTGCAGCCAGATCGAGAATCGCCGCTTCCTCGCTTGCACGACTCATCCCGGGCTGGGAGAGAGCCTCTTCGAGACGAACGGCTTCGCTCTCGGACAGTTCACCATCCCAACGCTTCCAGAGCAGTTCTTCGAGGACGGCGTCGCGGTTCTTCTTCTCGTTCATCTTGGTCGGGCCTCGGGTTCATTCATCCGCGGAGTTCTTCCGCATTCAAGTGAACTACCGACCAGATCGCCAAAAGTTGGTCCGAAGATCGAGAAAACGGCAAAACTTCGCCGGCCGAAGAGCCGGTAGGATCGAGTTCGTGCCGGAGCTCCCCGACATCGAGACCTACGTGACCGCTCTTCGGAGTCGAGTGGAAGGCCGGGTCCTGCAAGGGATCCGACTGCGGTCTCCTTTCGTCCTGCGCTCGGTTCAGCCTCCGATCGACGCCCTCGTCGAGCGCCGGCTGAGTTCGGTATCGAGACTGGGCAAGCAGATCGTCTTCCGATTCGAGGGTGATCTGGCCGTCGTGCTCCACCTCATGGTGGCCGGGAGGCTCGCCTGGGCGAAGCCCGGGGCGGGAATTCCCGGGCGTATCGGCCTTGCCGCTTTCGACTTCGACAACGGCAGCCTCCTGTTCCGAGAGGCCGCGAAGAAGAAACGCGCCTCCATCCACGTGGTGAGCGGCGATCCGGTCTGCGCCGGCTTCGATCGCGGCGGCCTCGAGGTCATCGATTCCTCACTCGACGACTTCAGCCGGGTCCTGACCCTCGAGAATCACACCCTCAAACGGGCACTGACCGATCCGAGGCTTTTCTCCGGAATCGGCAATGCCTACTCCGACGAGATTCTTCACCGAGCCCGCCTCTCGCCCCTGCGCTGGACCTCGCGCCTCGACGAGACGCAGATCTGCGATCTACATCGCTCCGCCATCGCCGTGCTGGAAGAGTGGACCCACCGGCTGCACGAAGAGGTGGGGGCCGGCTTCCCGACCCAGGTGACCGCGTTCAGGCCGGAGATGACGGTTCACGGTCGCTACGCCAGGCCGTGTCCCGAATGCGGCAGGCCCATCCAGCGCATCGTCTACGCCGACAACGAGTCCAACTACTGCCCGACGTGCCAGAACGGCGGTCGCCTGCTGGCCGATCGCGCTCTCTCCCGACTGATGAAGAAGGACTGGCCCCGGACTCTGGAGGAACTCGAGGACTGGAAGGGCCAGCGGCAGGGTCCGGCGAGCCCGGGAGCCTCACCATGACGTCGAGCTCCTCCGCCCCCTCGGGGCTGATCGACTGCCACGCACACCTTGGTGACGGCGTCTTCGACGGCGATCGCAGCGCTGTCATCGACCGGGCGATCGCCAACGGCGTCGCTGCCGTCGTCGTCGTCGGCGAGACGCTCGAGGACGCGACCTCGAACCTCGAACTGGCCGAGCAGTATCCCGGATTCGTGTGGCCGACCGCCGGCCTCTACCCCACCCACCTCGACCCCGAGCAGGCCGAACGAATCGCACAACTCCTTCGTGACCGGCGGGACGACTTCGTCGCGATCGGTGAAGTCGGCCTCGATCACTGGGTGCTCAAGGAGCCGGACCAATGGGACGAACAGCGTCGGATCTTCGAGACCTTCATCGCTCTCGCGATCGAACTCGATCTCCCCTTGAACGTCCATTCCCGCTCGGCTGGGAGGGCGACGCTCGAGGTCCTCACCGAGTGTGGAGCCACGAGAGTGCTGATGCACGCCTTCGACGGGCGCGCCGTCAAGGCGCGGCCGGGAGTGGACGCCGGCTACTTCTTCTCAGTGCCGCCCTCGATCGTCCGCTCAGCCCAGAAGCAGAAACTCATCCGACAGTTGCCCCTCGAGTGCCTGGTGCTGGAGACCGACAGTCCCGTCCTGGGACCCGATCCCGAAACGAGGAACGAGCCGGCCAACGTGACGATCTCGCTGGAAACGATCGCCCGAATCAAGGATCTCCCGATCCACGAGGTCGCTCGAGCGACCACCGACAACGCTCGTCGACTCTTCGCCCGCTAGTCGCCGGCAGCCGGCAGCAGCACACGCGGATCGATCCGCGCTCCGTGCCAGCGAAATCCGAAGTGGAGGTGCGGTCCGCTCACCCTGCCGGTGGCGCCGACCCTGCCGATCTGCTGACCTCGCACCACCGCCTGCCCGGTCTCGACGCTGAGTTCGGAGAGGTGCATCGACATGCTGATCAGGCCCCCACCGTGATCGATGAACACGGTCTTGCCACCGAAGAAGTGGTCCTCGGCCAGCGCCACCGTACCGTCGGACACGGCGAGAACCGGAGTCCCGACCGTTGCCGAGTAGTCGATTCCACTGTGCGGGTTCCTCGGTTCGCCGTTGAAGTACCTTCGGGTACCGAAGTTGCGACCGGCGGGGAGGTCGGTCAGCGGCTCTGCGAGCGGCAGCGAGAACGACACCGGCGATTCCAGCTTCCACAGCGCACCGATTCGGGCGGACTCCCGATTCGACCGCTCGAGATCCTGCGCTGACAGTTCGACGTAGCTCCTGGCGACCTCGACGTGCTCTTCCGGATAGGGATAGGCACCGATCTCGATCCGCGCCGTTTCCCGTTCGCCGCCACGCCAACGGCCGATCTGGTAGCTGCCCGTCGCCAGCAGATCCACCGGGAAGTAGCAGGTGTCGCCGATTGCGGGCCAGGTCTCGGAGCGTCCCTCGCAGCGCGTCGTTCCCGCCGCCTGCCAGCGCACTACGGTCCCCGGATCAGCGGCCAGAACCACGGCCTCGTCTTCGACGGCGCAAGCCCCCGACGGTATCGCCGCCAGGGCCAACAGCGACACCAGAAACTCGAGAGGAAGGGCCTTCATGGGGTAGTCCAGGCCCTCATCTTACCCCCGCCCAGCGTGATAACCTCGGGTTCGTCCCCACCCTGAACAGAGCCCTCTGCCTTTACGAATGCCCGCTGCGACCGAGCTCAGGAATCCTGCGGCATCCGTCGCCCTGAGAGACCGAAGTTGAACGCACGCCAGGACGATCAGGCAGCCGGCTTCTGGCTGGTTCTTGCGCGACTCGGAATCACCGTTCAGGCCTCGGAAACGAAGGTCGCGGCGGCGCTGTTCGGCTACTGCTTCCTGATGGGGGCTTTTCAGTTCGCCTCCAAGAGCATTCGGCAATCGACGTTCGTCGACTCCCTCGGCTTCCAGTGGCTGCCGGCCGTCTACTTCCTGGTAGCCGTTTTCGCCTATCCGATCCTTCGAGGCTACTCGAAGGCCACTCTCAGGGTCGCGATGGACCGCGTGATCGTCCTCTCGATCGGTCTCGTGGCGAGTTCGCTCCTGCTCTTCTACTGGCTGATGGGCTTCTCCTCGCCGTGGATCAGCTTTTCCTTCTACATCTGGATCTCGATCGTCACGGTGATGCTGGTGAGCCAGTTCTGGACCTTCGCCAACCAGGTCCTCGACGCGCGCCAGGCGCGGCGTCTCTTCGCCTTCGTTCTCTCCGGCGGCCTCTTCGGAGGCATCCTCGGCGGCCAGCTGGCTCGAATCGCATCGGAGAGCTTCGACACTCGCGCCACGCTGCTGTCGAACATCGTCCTGCTGGCCGGAATGGTGGCCCTGGTCCCGATCATGCGTTCCTACCTGGTTGAGCGCGGCGAAGAGGACGAGCGCAAGGAACGCCAGGATCCGGGCGGAGCCCTTCATCTCATTCTCCAGTCCCCCCACCTCAAGAGCATCGCCGGGCTGATGGTGGTGTCGATCCTGGTCGCCCAGATCATCGACCTCCAGTTCAACTACGTGATCGAGAACGCCACCGACAACCTGACGGGGAGAACGGCGCTCTTCGGCAACCTCTACAGCCTCATGGGACTGTCGGCGTTCCTGTTCCAACTCCTCGTCACGTCCCGCGTTCACCGGCAACTCGGCATCGGCACCGCCATGCGGGTCCTGCCCGTGACTCTCGGCGTCGGTCTCCTGGTAACCCTGTTCGTTTCAGCCGCACTGCCGGCCTTCCTCGTCGCGACCGTCGCCGCGGTCAAGATCGCCGAGAACGCGGTTCGCTACTCGCTCGACCAGGGAACCCGCGAACTGCTCTTCGTGCCGGTTCCGGCGACGATTCGATCCAAGGTCAAGGCCTACATCGACGTTCTCGTCCAGCGCTTCTCCAAGAGCCTCTCGGCGGTCCTGCTCCTGACCGTCACCTTCGGGTGGATCACGCCGATCCAGGCGGGTTGGATGGCCCTCGCTCTCGTCGGCCTGTGGATCGTCCAGGCGGGTTACGCCAACCGTCACTACATCGCCGCTTTCCGACAGGGGCTCCTCGATCGTGAGATCGACCCCGAGGACACGCTCGACCTCTCCGACACCTACACACTCGAAGCCCTGATGCGCTCGATCGGCAGCACGGATTCCAACCAGGTCCTGCACGCCATCGAGATCCTCGACATGCAGGGACGCGGCCAACTCGTACCTCCGATCCTGCTGCGCCACGACGACCCCAAGATCCGCCTCGCGACGTTGCGGGCCCTCCACCGGGCCCACCGCGGCGATGCGGTCTCGCTGGTCCAGGAAACCCTCTCCGACAATGACGCCGAGGTGCGAGCGGAGGCGCTTCGCACCCTCAGCCTGCTGTCCGAGAGCGGCCGCCCCGAGATCATGCTGCCGCGACTCAAGGACCCGGATCCCCGACTCCGCTCGACCGCCGTCGTCTGCCTCATGCAGCTCGACGACCCGGAGCTGCGCAAAGAAGCCGAAAGCGTCCTCGACGATCTGCGCAGCGACGCGGATCCGTCGGCGCGCAAGGCGGCGGCTCGGGCCCTCGGCGTGGTGCTGGGCGAATCCACCCACTACAGCCTCCTCCAGCTGCTCTCCGACGCCGATGTCGAGGTCGCCCGGGAGGCGATCGCCAGCGTGCGGCTTCGCGCCGACAACAAGGAAGACCTGCGGATCTTCGCACCGGTCCTGATCTCCCTGCTGCACGACCGTCGACTCAAGCACGAGGCCCGCGAAGCCCTGGTTTCGAGCGGCCCCGGCGTCATTCCCCTGCTGAACCACTTCATGAACGACGTCGAAGAGAATCTCTGGGTGCGGCGCGCGCTGCCGAAGACCCTCGCGCGATTCGACGACGAACGCGCCCGGCAGTCGCTCACCAACAGCCTGGCGACCAGCGACTTCTATCTCAAGCGAAAGATCATCCAGGCCCTCGTGTCGATCCGTGAGAGTCGTCCCGACGCCACCTGGGATGCGGTCGCCATCGAACCCCACATCGTCGAACAGTCCCGCCTGTACCTGAACACCCTGGCCGATCTCTCGACCCTGTCCTCGCACGGAGAGTTGGCCATCGATGGGGTCCTGGCCCGCTGGATGTCGGACCAGAACCCCAATCTCCTGCAACAGCTCCTGATCGATCGGCTGACCGAACACATCGACAACCTCTTCGCCCTGCTGTCGTTGGTTCACCCGCGCAGAGAGAGTTCGACGGCCTACGAGCAACTGCAGAGCACCGACAAACGGCTGCGCGGCAACGCCCTCGAGTACCTCCACAATTCTCTCGAAGGGACGATCCGCCACCAGGTCCTGGCGGTCGCCGACGAGGTCTCGACCGAACAACGACTCGCGGAGGCGAGTCGACTCTTCGAAATCGAACGAACCGATCGCAACTCGACCCTGAAGCGCCTGATCGAGAGTGCGCCGCACGACGACTCGGTGGCGATGTGGATCGGGATCGCGGCGATCGAGGTCATCCGTCGAGACCGGGTCGAAGGACTCTTCCCGCTGGTGCAGGACCTCACCATCGATGAGTCACGCCCGCTGATCCAGGAATCGGCCCTCTGGGTGTTTCGTTCGATGCCGGTCGCATGACCCGCAGGAGCCGGCGGTCCCCTGCTCTGGCGCTGCTAAGCTGAAGAGTCAGTCCCATGAAACGCCACGGCCTCCTCCTGATCAACCTCGGCACCCCGGACGCACCGGAAACCGCGCCGGTGCGAACGTATCTGCGCGAGTTCCTCTCGGATCCGAGGGTTCTCGACATCCCCGCCCTGCAGCGCAGCCTGGTCCTGAACCTGTTCATCCTGCCCTTCAGGCCCCAGAAATCGGCCGAGGCCTACCGCCAGATCTGGTGGAAGGAAGGATCTCCCCTGCTGGTCTACACCCAGCGCCTCGCCGACCGGATGGCCGCTCGATTCGGCGACGCCGTCGCCGTCGAGTTCGCCATGCGCTACCAGAACCCGTCCATCTCTGAAGCCCTGGACCGCTTCCAGCAGCAGGGAGTCGACCAAATCGTCGCCGTCCCCCTGTTCCCACAGTACTCCTCCTCCGCCTGGGGCTCGGCCGTCGAGAAGCTGTTCGCCGAAGCGGGCAGTCGCTGGAACGTCCCGGCGTTGCAGGTCGTGCCTCCGTTCTACGACCACCCAGGGTTCCTCGAAGCCTTCTCCGAGACCGCACGCCGGGTTCGCGATGAGTTCCGGCCCGACTTCTGGCTGATGAGCTTTCACGGACTGCCCGAACGACAGGTGCGCAAGAGTGACGACACCGGTGGACTCGAGGGATCCCACTGCCTGCAGAGTGCGGATTGCTGCGAGTCGATCGGGCCCGCGAATCGCAACTGCTACCGCGCCCAGTGCTTCGCCACCGCACGCGGCATCGCCGCACTGGCCGGAATTCCACCCGACAGCTACCAGGTTACCTTTCAATCGAGGCTGGGTAGAGACCCGTGGATTCGTCCCTACACCGACGAAGTCGTGCCGCAGCTGGCTCGTGCCGGAGTCCAGAGGGTCGCGGTGCTGTCGCCGGCCTTCGTGGCAGACTGCCTCGAAACCCTGGAGGAACTGGCCATGCGAGCACGCGAGGATTTCATCGAAGCGGGAGGCGAGGATCTCTATCTGGTTCCGTCCCTCAACGACGGCGATCCGTGGGTGGACGCGCTGGTCGATATCGTCCGGGAAGGAACCGCCTTGTCGGGAGTGGAACTGTCATGAGCGAACAAGCCGGAGCTGCCATCAACGAACTCGCCCAGATCGAGAAAGTCATCCTGCTGCGCGGGGCGGCGCCGTTCGCGCACTGCCGCGCGGAGGAGGTCATCCGGATCGCGGCCATCGCCGGTGAACGACGGTTCGAAGCCGGCGACACCATCTACGAGGTCAACGACCCCGCCGACGCGCTCTACTGCGTGGTCGAAGGCGAGGTCGGTCTCGACCACGGCGATGGTTCCGATCGCAAGGCCCGACCCGGCGAGACCTTCGGAGTCCTCGGGATCCTCTCCGGCCGGTTGCGCAGCGTCAGCGCCACGGCAGCCAAGCCGACCACCGTCCTGGCCATCGAAGCCGACGATTTCTTCGACCTTCTTTCGAACAACATCGACATCGTGCGGGCACTCTTCAGGGAGATCCTGCAGAAACAGCAGATCGGCGCAGGGGAATGAAACGCCTGGTCCTGGCTGCCGCCCTCGGGCTGCTGCTACCCGCTGCGACCCTCGCAGAACGGGTCGTCGCCATCGGTGACGTCCACGGCGACTACGACGCCTTCATCGGAATCCTCCAGACCGCCGGTTTGATCGACGCCGATCTCCATTGGAGTGGAGGCGACACCACGTTCGTCCAGACCGGCGACCTGCTCGACCGCGGCAGTCGCACGCGCCCCGTCCTCGACCTCATGATGCGCCTCCAGGAGGAGGCTCCCCAACAGGGAGGCAGAGTGATCGCGTTGCTCGGCAATCACGAAGCGATGAACCTGCTCCTGCAGCGACGCGACGTCGGCCTCGCCAGCTACTCCGACTGGGCGACGGGAGGCGAGAATCGGTCGGCCGAGTTCCGCTCCGTCGCCAAGGCGGCACGCAAGCTCGACGGACTGCTGGGACGTCAGAGCGGCGCCGGCAGCCCTGGGCACCAGGCGAATTGGCTCGAACAGAATCCACCCGGCTCGCTGAACTACATCCGCGACCTGGCCGCCGACGGCAACTACGGCGCCTGGCTCCGGACCCTGCCGGCGGTCGCCAAGGTGGGCGACACGATCTTCCTGCACGGCGGCCTCAACGAAACTACCGCCGCACTGCCGATCGCCGACATCAACACCAGGGCCCAGTGGGAGATCTCGGCCGCCGACGCCTGTCACCATCACCTCGAGAACCTCGGCTACCTGGCCGAGAGTTCTCCGGCCGGAGACATGATCCAGGCCGGGACGGCGGTCCTCGAGCGATTCCGCCAACGCAACCCCTCCTCTCTCAAACCACCCGAGGCCGCGGCTCTCGGCGTGCTCGAGCAGTGTGAGGGATATCAGGACTGGTTCGTCCTGAGCGAGAGCGGCCCCCTCTGGCTTCGCGACTACTACTTCAACGCCGATCGCAGTACCGGCTGGAACGGCGACGACGGGCTCGAGCACATCGAAGCCGTCCTCGACCTCCAGTCGGTCGAGCACGTCGTGGTCGGGCACACGCCGCAGCTCAACGGCAAGATCCTGCCGCGCTTCGACGGACGCATCTTCATCATCGACACAGGAATGCTGTCGAGCTTCTATGGCGGCAACGCCAGTGCGCTCGAGATCGTCGACGGCACCTTCACGGCAATCTACCCGGACGGCAGCAGGGAAGTCCTCCATCGGTCCGAGCCAGGCAAGACCGAGTCGGACACGGCGCAGGCCTCAGTCGTGTCCGGGTGGTCATGGCCCGGTCGTTCGGGCGACCCCCTGCCCTTCTCCACTCCAGAAGAATTCCTCGACTTCCTGAAAGAGGCGAAGATCGTCGACCAGAAGGTGATCGCGACCGGCATCAACAGCCCCGTCCGGTACACCTTCGAGGCCGACGGGGTCCAGGCACGAGCCATCCTGAGAACCTCCGAGACCGTCTGGCAGAACCAGCAGGGGCCCAACGGTCGCTTCTACCGCTATTTCAAGGATTCCTACATCTACGAGTGCGCAGCCTACGAACTCAGCGAGGCCCTCGGACTCCACATGGTTCCACCCACCATGATGCACAGGGTGGCCGGCAAGACCGGCTCCCTGCAGGCCTGGGTCGAGAACGCCCAGCGCGAAGCCGACATTCTCGAGCAGGGCCTGACGCCCCCCCAACCGGGTCCCTACGTCAAGCAGCTCCTGGGGCGAAAGTTCTTCGACGCTCTCGTCAACAACCAGGATCGCAACGAGGGCAATACGCTCATCACCGCGGACTGGAAGATCTGGTTGATCGACCACACCCGCACCTTCTTCACCGAAGAGGATGAAGAGCGAATCGCTGCCATCAACCAGGCCAGCCGTCAGATCGTCGACACCATGCGCAACACCGACCGCGACGCCCTCACCGCCCGCCTCAAGCCCTACCTGACGCCGATCGAACTCAAGGCCCTGTTCGAGCGCTGGGACGCCCTGCTGGCGCACGTCGACCGGATCGCCAGCGAGCAGGGCGCAGAGAACGTCTTCTACGATTCCTGATCGAGCCGCTCCAGCACCGCCTCGGTCATCTCACCGGTCCCCACCGACATGCTGCCGGCGGCCAGGTCCGGAGTCCTGAAGCCGGCCTCGAGGGCGGCGGCGACCGCGTTCTCGATCGAACGCGCCTCGCCCTCCCTGCCGAAGGAGTAGCGCAGCATCATGGCTGCCGACAGGATCGCTCCCAGCGGGTTGGCGATTCCCTGTCCGGCGATGTCGGGAGCCGAGCCGTGCACCGGTTCGTAGAGACCGAAGGTTCCCGATCCGATCGACGCCGACGGCAGCATTCCCAGCGAACCCGCCAGGATCGAGGCCTCGTCGCTCAGGATGTCGCCGAAGAGGTTGCCGCACAGGACGACGTCGAACGTCGACGGCCTCTTCATCAGGTGCATCGCGCAGGCGTCGACGAGAACATGCTCCACTTCGACGTCGGGATATTCGGCGGCGACCGCATCGACCACCCGCCGCCACAGCCGCATCGAAGCCAGCACGTTGGCCTTGTCCACCGAGGTCAGGCGACGGTCGCGCAGGCGAGCCGCCTCGAAGGCGACTCGAGCCACGCGTTCGACCTCCGGAACGCTGTAGGCCATGGTGTCGTAGGCGTCCTGCCCGTCGCCCTGCTCCTTGCGCTCACCGAAGTAGAGGCCGCCTGTCAACTCGCGAACGAAGAGAATGTCGACGCCTGCGAGCAGCTCCCTGCGTAGCGGCGCATGATCGACCAGCGAGGGGAAGACGGGAACCGGCCGCAGGTTGGCGAAGAGATCGAACTCCTTGCGCAGGGCCAGGAGCCCCTGCTCGGGGCGAACCGCCGCTGTCGGATCCGACCATTTGGGACCGCCGACGGCCCCCAGAAAAGCCGCATCGGCTCGCCGGCACAGATCCAGGGTGGCCTCGGGAAGCGGGGTCCCCTCGGCGTCGATCGCGCATCCGCCGATCGATGCCTCCTCGAACTCGAGAGACAGGTCGCTGCTCGCCAGCGACGCACTCGAGTACTCGACGCGCCTCGGCCAGGACTTCCGCTCCGACACCATCTCCAGGCAGGAGCACTACGAGGGACTCAGACACGGTATCTCCTTGGTTTCATCGGACTTCAGGAAGCCGTTTCGACTCGCGCCGGATGCTGCTTCTCGAAGGCCTCGATCTCCCCGATCCGATCGACCAGATAGCCCAACTGATCGACCCCGTCGAGCAGACACTGGCGGGAGAACGAATCGATCTCGAAGGAAATCGACTCACCCCACGGCAGCGCCAGCGTTCTCGACTCGAGATCGACGCCGATCCGGGTCTCGGGATCGTCGCTGATCGCCTTCATCAGACGGTCGAGGACCGCAGGCTCGACCTCGATCACCAGCAGCCCGTTCTTCAGCGAGTTGTTGCGGAAGATGTCGGCGAAGCCGCTCGAGATCACCGCCTTGAAACCGTAGTCCAGCAGCGCCCACGGCGCATGCTCCCGCGAGCTGCCGCAACCGAAGTTGTCACCGGCAACCAGGATCTCGGCGTCGGCGTACTCGGGCCGATTGAGGGCGAAGTCGGCTCTCGGCTCACCGGCGTCGTCGACCCGCCAGCGCGAGAACAGGCCCTCGCCGAGGCCTTCACGGTTGGTGACCTTGAGGTACTTCGCAGGAATGATCTGGTCGGTGTCGATGTTGCGCACCGGCAGCGGGACGGCACGGGCATCGAACGCTGAGAAACGACTCATCGGCTCCCTCCTCACACCAGTTCCCGGACGTCGGCGAGGTGGCCGCGGACCGCCGAGGCGGCCGCCGTCAACGGGCTCGCCAGGAAGGTGCGGCCGCCGGCGCCCTGTCGGCCCTCGAAGTTGCGATTGCTGGTCGAAACGGCGTACTGGCCCGGTTCGAGACGATCCTCGTTCATCGCGAGGCACATCGAGCACCCGGCCTCCCGCCACTCGGCGCCGGCCGCACGGAAGACCTCGTCGAGGTGCTCCTCCTCGGCCTGACGCTTGATGTTCTGCGACCCGGGGACCACCAGCATCCGAACGCCCGAGGCCACGCGGCGACCGTCGAGCACCGCAGCGGCGGCCCTCAGGTCGGAGATCCGCGAGTTGGTGCAGCTGCCGACGAAGACGACGTCGACCTTGCGGCCGAGAAGCTCCTCGCCCGGCTCGAGGGCCATGTAGTCGAGAGCCTTGCGCAACGATTCTCGGGCTCCCTCCTCGACATCGCCGAGTTCGGGCACCCGGTCGCGGATCGAGGCGGCCATCCCGGGGTTCGTGCCCCAGGTGACCATTGGAGCGATCTGCGCGGCGTCGAAGGCGACCGTCTTGTCGAAGACCGCCCCCGCGTCGGTCTTCAAGGTCTTCCAGTCCTCGACGGCGGCCTCGAAGGCCGAGCCCTGTGGAGCGTACGGCCTTCCCTCGACGTAGTCGAAGGTGACCTGGTCCGGAGCGATGATTCCCGCCCGCGCTCCGCCTTCGATCGACATGTTGCACACCGTCATCCGGCCTTCCATGTCGAGCGAGCGGATCGCCTCTCCGCGGTACTCGAAAACGCTCCCGGTGCCGCCCTCGATGCCGAGCCGGGAGATGATGTAGAGAATCACGTCCTTGGCCGTCACCGAGTCGCCGAGCGCGCCGTCGACCCGGACTTCGAAGCTCGCGGGCTTGTGCTGGAGCAGGCACTGGGTCGCCAGGACGTGCCCCACTTCGCTGGTGCCGATGCCGAAGGCCAGGGCCCCGAAAGCCCCGTGGGTCGACGTGTGGCTGTCACCGCACACCACCGTCATGCCGGGTTGCGTCAGCCCCTGCTCGGGGCCGATGACGTGGACGATGCCCTGGTTCGAATCTCCCAGTTCGAACAACCGGATGCCGTGCCGCCGACAGTTCTCGGCCAGTTGATCGAGCTGCGCGGAGCCCATCGGGTCGAGCACCTTCAGTTCGGACCGGGTCATTCCCGTGGTGGTCGGGGTCGAATGATCCATCGTGGCCAGGGTCTGCGACGGCCGGCGAACCTTCAGGCCTCTGCGGTCGAGTTCGGCGAAGGCCTGGGGCGACGTCACCTCGTGGACCAGATGGAGGTCGATGTAGAGCAGATGCGGCAATCCGTCCTGACCGCTACCGGGCAGGACGTGTCGATCCCAGATCTTCTCGAACAGGGTCTGCGGTCCGGTCATCATGGTGTCCTCAGGAAGCCCGTTCAGAGGGGATCGAGGTCGCGGCTTCGCCGCCCTCGGCGCCGTCGCCGCTGGCGGCGATGGCTCGATTGAGGGCGCTCAGATAGGCCTGCGCCGAGGCGACGATGACGTCGGTGTCGGCTCCGTAGCCTCCGACGCTGCGCTGGCCGTCCATCGAGGCCAGTCGAACGGTCACCTCACCGACGGCGTCGATTCCCTCGGTGACACTGTGGACGTTGTACTCGATCAGGGTATTGGGGATCTCGACGATCCGGTTGATGGCCTGGAAGGTCGCATCGACCGGGCCGGTCCCGACCGCGGCTTCGACATGCTCCTTGCCGTCCGGCCCGGCGATCCTCACCGTCGCCGTGGGCAGCCCGGTCGATCCGCACGCGACCTGGAGGTCGAGCAGCGTCGAAGATGCGTCCGGAGCGATCAGGTCGGACTGCACCAACGACTGCCGCAGATCGGCGTCGGCGATCGTCTTCTTCCGGTCGGCCAGCAGCTTGAAACGCTGGAACGTCGGATAGAGCTCGCCGGGACTCAGTTCGAAGCCGAGTTCCGACATCCGGATGCGGAAGGCGTGACGACCGGAGTGCTTGCCGAGGATCAGCTTCGATTCGGTCAATCCCACGGTTTCCGGCGTCATGATCTCGTAGGTGCGCTGGTCCTTGAGCATGCCGTCCTGGTGGATTCCGGCCTCGTGGGCAAACGCGTTCTGGCCGACGATCGCCTTGTTGCGGGGCACCGCGATGCCGGTGTAGTTCGCCACCATCTGGCTGCTGCGGGCCAGCTGACGGGTGTTGATCCGGGTGTCGAGACCGAAGACCGGGCGCCGCGTGTGAAGCGCCATCACCACTTCTTCGAGGCTGGTGTTGCCGGCGCGTTCGCCGATGCCGTTGATGCGTGACCTCGGCCTGGCGCGCGCCGTCTGCGAGGCCGGCGAGCGTGTTGGCGGTGGCGAAGCCCAGATCGTCGTGACAATGGACCGACCAGACCACGCGACGTCCGATCCCCGGTGTTTTGGCGATCAGGTTGCGGAACAGCGCACCGTATTCGTCGGGCATCGGTATAGCCCACCGTGTCGGGAATGTTGATGCGTCGTCGCGCCGGCTTCGATGGCCACTCGAGCACCTCGACAGGAAGTCCGGATCGGAGCGACCGGCGTCCTCGGGGCTGAACTCGACGTCGTCGCAGAGGCTGCTCGGCGTACTCGACCATCTCGCGGACCTGGGCGACGACCTGGTCCCGGGTCATCTCGAGCTTGCGCTCCATATGGAGTTCCGAGGTCGCGATGAAGGTGTGGATGCGGGGTTTGGCGGCGTGCTTGACGCCTTCCCAGGCCTTCGAAATGTCGCCTCGATTGGCCCGCGCCAGGCCGGCGATGATCGGCCCGTCGGGGCGCCCGACCTCCTCGGCGATCCGCTGCACGGCAGCGAGGTCGTCCGGACTGGCGGCAGGAAAGCCGGCTTCGATCACGTCGACGCCGAGCACCGCGCCAGCTGGTGGGCGATTTCAACCTTCTCGTCACTGGTCAGGCTGGCGCCCGGCGACTGCTCGCCGTCGCGCAGCGTGGTGTCGAAAATGCGAACTACGTCGGATTCGCTGGGTCATCGGGATCTCCTCTCTCTTCAGCCGGCCTGGTTCAGACCTCCCGGGCACTTCCTTACGCGTCGAGGAACGACATCATCTTGCGAAGCTCCCGGCCGACACTCTCGATCGGATGAGAGCGCTCCTCACCGCGGCGACCGTCGAACCACGGTCGGCCCTGGCGGTTCTCGTCGATCCAGCGACGCGCATAGGTGCCCGACTGGATGTCCGAGAGGATCTGCGCTTCATCTCCTCGACGCGTCTCGCCGGTCACCAGACGCTTGGGCCCGTCGACGTAGTCGCCATGCTCGGCCGTGTTGGAGATCGAATACCGCATGTAGGTGAGGCCGCCCTCGTACATCAGGTCGACGATCAGCTTCAGCTCGTGCAGGCATTCGAAGTAGGCCACTTCCGGTTGATAGCCGGCTTCGACCAGCGTCTGGAATCCCGATCGCACGAGTGCCGAAGCGCCGCCGCACAGCACCGCCTGTTCGCCGAACAGATCGGTCTCGGTTTCTTCCTTGAACGTCGTCTGGATCACGCCGGCCCGCGTGCAACCGATCGCCTTCGCATAGGCCAGGGCATTCGCCAGCGCTTCGCCGGAGGCATCGCGTTCGACGGCCACCAGGCCCGGCGTTCCACCTCCATCCTGGAACACCTCACGCACACGGTGTCCCGGCGACTTCGGCGCCACCATCGACACGTCGATCCCCTCGGGCGGATCGATCTCGCCGTAGCGGATGTTGAAGCCGTGGGCGAACATCAGTGTGTTGCCCGCCTCCAGGTTGGGTTCGATCTCGTTCCTGTAGAGGTCCGCCTGCACCGTGTCCGGCGCCAGCACCATGATCACGTCGGCTTCCTTGCAGGCCTCGGCGACCGAGGTCGTCCGCAGGCCGTCGCGGCGGGCCTTGTCGGCGCTTCGACTGCCGGCATGCAGTCCGACGACGACATCCACGCCGCTGTCCCTCAGATTGAGGGCATGGGCATGCCCCTGCGAACCGTAGCCGATCACGGCCACGGTCTTTCCCTGCAGTCGCCCGAGATCGGCATCCTGGTCGTAGTAGAGCTTCGCCATGTTCCTCTGTTCCTCTCTGATCGCTTGGGGTTCTGATGAATGGATGGTGGAGTTCCCGCAAGGGCCTTGCGGGAGCTAGAGCACCGACTTGCGGGCCGACGTCGGCCGCGTCGGTGAATAACCGTCGTACTTGAGAGTCTCGGCGCCTCGAGCCATCGCCACGACGCCGGTCCGGACCATCTCGACGATCCCGATCGGCCGCAGCAACTGCGCGAAGCTCTCGATCTTCGATTCGTCACCGGTCAGCTCGATGATCATCGAGGCGGGCGACACATCGATGATGCGGGCCCGGAAGATGTCGCACAACTGGGTGACCTCTCGGCGGCTCTCACCGTCGACCGCGACCTTGATGAGCGCCAGGTCTCGCAGCAGCGAGGTCTTGTCGTCGAGATGGTCGACTTCGATCACGTTGATCAACTTGTAGAGGTTCTTCTCCAGTCGATCCGCCTCCGCCTTCGAGCCCTCGACCACCAGGGTCATCCTCGAAACGTCGTCGTCGTGGGTTCGCCCGACCGTCAGGCTGTCGATATTGAAGTTGCGCCGCCGGAACAGGTTGGCGACCCGGTTCAGGACGCCCGGCCGGTTCTCGAGCAGTGCAGCCAGCGTATGTCGCGACATGATCTTCCGACTCCTCTCAGACCATTTCCGGAGTGACGCTCGGACGACGGATCATCGCACTCAGATCCGCCCCCGAGGGCACCATCGGATAGACCACGTCGTGCTTCTCGACCTGGAACTCGACAACGATCGGCCCGCCCGAATGAGCTCTCGCCCTCTCGACCGCCGCCTCGATCTCGTCTCTCTTCGAGACCCGGACCGACGGAATCCCGAAGGCATCGGCCAGCTTGCAGAAATCTGGAGCGATCATCGGAGTGGCGTTGTAGCGTTCCTCGTAGAAGAACTCCTGCCACTGGCGGACCATGCCCAGATAGCCGTTGTTGACGATCGCGACCTTGACCTCGACGCGCTCCTGCACCGCGGTCGCCAGCTCGCACATCGTCATCTGGAACCCGCCGTCGCCGACGATCGCCCAGACTTCCTCCTCGGGGCGAGCCATCTTGGCCCCGATGGCCGCCGGCAGGCCGAACCCCATGGTGCCCAGACCGCCGCTCGTGATCAGCGTATGGGGGCGTTCGTGCGGGTAGTACTGGGCTTCCCACATCTGGTGCTGACCGACGTCGGTGACCGTGGTGGCGTCGCCACCCGTGAACTTCCAGAGATCGCTGATCACGTGTGCAGCCAACAGACGTCCGCTGTCCTGGGCGTGCATCACGTCGCGTTCGCGGGTCTCCTGCTGCCAACCCTGGATGCGCCGCAGCCACTCGGGGTCGACTTCTCGGCTCACTTCCGGAATCAGCTGGCGAAGGACCTGTTGCAGGTCACCGCAGATGCCGACGTCGACCTTCACGTTCTTGTTGATCTCGGACGGATCGATCTCGACGTGGATCTTGCGCGAGCCCTGCGCGTAGGTCTCGAGAGTGCCCGTCACACGATCGTCGAAGCGCATCCCGAAGGCCAGCAGCAGGTCGGCCTGCTGCACGGCGTTGTTGACGTAGGCCTCGCCGTGCATGCCCATCATGCCGAGACACAGCGGATGCTGCTCGGGCAGCGCGCCCTTGCCGAGCAGGGTCAATGCCACCGGAATCTGGGTCTTCTCGACGAACTCCTGGAGTTCCCGAACCGCCCCCGACATCATCACACCGTGACCGGCGAGGATCAGCGGGCGCCTCGATTCACGGATCAACGCCAGGGCGTCGCGCACTTCGCTCTCGCTGGCCGCCGACGGCATCCGGTAGCCCGGCAGCCGGATCTCTCCCTCGGGGTAGCAGAACTCGGTCTCCGCGATCTGGACGTCCTTCGGGATGTCGACCAGGACCGGACCCGGACGGCCGCTCTGGGCGATGTAGAAGGCCTCACGGATGGTCTCCGCCAGGTCGGCCACGTCGTCGACCAGATAGTTGTGCTTGGTGATGGGCAGCGTGATACCGGTGACGTCGCATTCCTGGAAGGCGTCGGTTCCGATCGCGGACTGGGCGACCTGGCCGGTGATGCAGACCAGGGGAGACGAATCCATCATGGCCGTCGCGATGCCCGTCACCAGATTGGTGGCGCCCGGTCCGCTGGTCGCGATCGCCACGCCCGCGCGCCCCGAGGCCCTGGCATAGCCGTCGGCCATGTGGGTCGCACCCTGCTCGTGGCGGGTCAGGACATGGTGGATCTGGGGATACTTCGACAACGCGTCGTAGGTCGGCAGGATGGCGCCTCCCGGATAGCCGTAGACCACCTCGACGCCCTCGCGGATCAGACTTTCCCAGACGATCTCTGCACCGGTCAGCTTCATCTCTTGGTTCCTCCGGGTTCAGCCACTCCTACGAGGCGTCGTCCGACTCCAAAGGCGGCACCGGCGTGAGCCAGCCGTGCCGGTCCTCCACCTCACCCGCCACGATCGCGAAGAAGTCTTCCTGCAGGGTGCGGGTGATCTCGCCTCGCTTGCCGTTGCCCACCGGTACCCGGTCGACCGAACGCACCGGCGTGACCTCGGCGGCCGTGCCGGTCATGAAGAACTCGTCACACAGGTAGAGCATCTCTCGGGTGACGTTCTCGAATCTCACCGGAATGCCGTGGTCGGCGGCCAGTTCGATCACCGATCGACGGGTGATCCCCTCGAGGATCGAAGCCGAGAGAGGCGGCGTCGTGATCACGCCGTCCCGGACCAGGAAGAGATTCTCGCCGGCGCCTTCCGACACGAATCCGGCGGAATCCAGCATGATGCCCTCGGTGAAGCCGTTCTGACGGGCTTCGATCGAAACCAGCTGGTTGGTGATGTACTGGCCGCCGATCTTGCCGAGAGGGGTGGTGGTGCCCGGAGCGAAGCGACGCCAGGAACTCACCTGGGCGTCGATGCCGCCCTCGATCGCTTCTTCGCCGAGGTAGCGCCCCCAGGAGAAGCTGAAGATCGTGACCTCGACCGGGCAGTCGAGGGGGTAGATGCCCATGGTCTCCGAACCGCGGAAGACGAGCGGTCGGATGTAGCACGACTCGTGGCGATTGCGCGCCACCAGCTGAAGGCAGATCTCGGACAGACGGGAGTGATCGTACTCGCCCATGTCGAAGCGCAGGATCTTGCAGGAGTCCTCGAGGCGCCGGATGTGCTCGGGCAACCTGAAGATGGCGGGTCCGTTGGGAGTCGAGTAGGCCCGGATCCCCTCGAAGGCGCTCGTTCCATAGTGCAGCGCGTGAGCCGTGACGTGGACCGTCGCGTCGGCCCAGCGAACCCACTGATCACCGTGCCACATCCACTCTGAGCTCTCGATCGGCATCGTCCTACTCCTTCTTCGGTCGTCGGTCTGGCGCGTCGTGCAGCCTGAAAAACAAAAAGCCCCCGGTCTACTTCGCCGGGGGCCTTCGTCTCGTTTCGATGATTGCGAGTTCTAGGTCACCCCGGCGATAGTGCCAATAAGAACCAGGACTCCAAGAACTACGACAGGACGAGCGACAACCCGCTGTCCAACCGCAGCCTTCGAAACGGTGATGATGTCTTCGCAAGTCACGTTGGCGCGGCACTGTATGGAAGTTCCCCGTGCAAGTCAAGCGAAGCGGCCGGCGTCGTGCCCGCGAAACGCGGAAAAGGACCGCTGAACCCTGGAAGGGGCGTGGCTCGCCTGCTACAGTCTGCGATTCGCCTTCCGACGTTCGCCGCCCATGACGCAGTTCTCCAACCTCGAGTTTCACCGCTCCGGCATCGGAGTCCTGACGGCGCTGAACGACGCCGATCCGGGCGCCGCGATCTACCTCGAGAACGCCGCCGGCTCGACCCGCCCCCTACGCTTCTGCAGCTGCACCGCGGGACGACGACGAACCTGCAAGCACCTCGCCGAACTCGGTCGCCAGATCAAGCTGTTCCGCAAGAAGTACCGCGGTCGCTCCTTCGGGGAGATCTTCTCCGCGTCGCCCTGGCACGAGCTGGCCCATCGGCTCTTCGAGGGCGACCCGCAAGCCTTCGTGACTTCGACCGTAACGCGCATCGAACGCGAAGACGGCCCTCGGCTGCGCTTCTACAACACCGCCGGCGAGGCTCTCGTCGACTACCACGAGATCTCCCCTGGGGCGCTGCGACTGCTCGAGAGGCTCGGCAAGGTCAGCCCCGAGATCGGCTTTCAGGACCGGGCCGAACTCATCGACAAGCTGTCCATCTTCCTGCGCAGCTCCGAAGAGCAGCATCTGAACCGCGCCGGCATGAAGACCAATCGTCAATCGTTCGAGGAGAGCCTGTGGTACCGCTTCGCCTACCACTGCTTCCGCGAGTTCGAAGACGAGGAGGGAGCCTACGAACTCTCCGTCCATCGCAGTCGGGGCATCCTCGGGCTGACCTACCATCGACAGTCCGGCAAGCCCTCCGCCACCTTCTACGTGCCTCGTTCACGAGTTCCCAGCGTCCTCGAGTTCGCCGCCGAGGGCGGACTCGAGCCACCCCTGGACATCGCCATCGGCTCGCTCGAGTCGATTCTCTCGAACAGCGCCAGCCTCGAGAGCGGCAGCGGCTGGGCCGAGAGCGTTCAGGCCGTCCTCGACTATGAAGAGACCGGCATCGCGCCCGAGCGAATCGAGCCCTTCATCTACGGCAATCTCGCCTTCATCCCGGAACTCAGCGTCTTCACCGAGTTCGAGGATCCCGACGGCGCCGCGGCCCTCCACCGGGCTCGCAAGCGCACACCCACCCCGGTCCCCCAGTGGGGACAGCGGGAACCCTTCGACGACCCGGTTCCCAAGGTCGTGCTCGACGATCCGACCCGCGAACTGCGGATCCTGCGCGAATTCGATCATCTCGAGATCGCCGCCCAGGACGAAAATGAACTCGACGTGCATTACGCCTTCGGTGACGCGCGAGTGGCGATCCGGGACATCGCCGACGCCAAGCGCCGCGGTCTCGCATACCTCGAGACCGACCTCGGCTGGGTCGACCTGAGCGCCCCCGAGTTGCGCGGTGTGGAAGGGTTCATCGGTGCTCGCGAGGCCGACGCCCCGCCCAACGAGAGCCTGAAGCTCTCCTCGGCGCAGATCCTGCGACTCAAGTCGTCGACCTCCAAGCCGGTGAGGATCGAAGCGTCCCAGGACCGCACCGACATCCTCCACCGTCTGCTGGACTACCGCCCCTCCCAGCCCCTCGTACCGTTGAAGGGCCTCACGAGCCAACTGCGGCCCTACCAGACCCTCGGTGTCGAGTGGCTCCACTTCCTCTACGAGAATCATCTCGCCGGCCTGCTGTGTGACGACATGGGCCTCGGCAAGACCCATCAGGCGATGGCGCTGATGGTCCTGATCCGCGAACAGCACGGCGTCGAGGATCCCAACCTCGTGATCTGCCCGCGCACGGTCATCAGCCACTGGCGCGACAAGATCGCTCAGTACGCCCCGGGGCTGCGAGCCGCCGTCTACCATGGTTCGCAGCGCGATCTCGACCAGACCCTCGAGGAGGCCGACGTCGTGATCGCCTCCTACGGCGTCCTGCGAAACGACGTCGCCAAGTTGAGCGAGGTCCCCTGGAGCCTGGTGGTCTTCGACGAGGTCCAGCAGATCAAGAACCAGGAGACCCAGGCCCACCGGGCCGCGATCACCGTGCCGGCCCGGATGAAGGTCGGCCTCACCGGTACGCCGATCGAGAACTCCCTTTCCGAGCTCAAGAATCTCTTCGACCTCGTGCTGCCCCGCTACCTCGGCGAAGACGAGGACTACTTCGATCGCTACGGCGCCAGTTCTCGAGACGAGCCCGACGACTCCACGCTCGAAGACCTGCGTCGGCTCATCGCTCCCTTCGTGCTGCGTCGCCTGAAGACCGCGGTCCTGCACGAACTGCCGGAGAAGATCGAAGACATCCGCACCTGCTCGCTGAGCGACGAGCAGCGCCAGCTCTACCGCAGCACGATCGACACCCGGGGCATGGCGCTGGCGGAGACCATCCGCAAGGGCAAGGATCCCCTGCCCTACATCCACATCTTCGCGCTCCTCAACCAGCTCAAGCAGATCTGCGACCATCCGGCGCTGGCCATCGGAAAGGCCGAGGAGTGGCGTGACCATCGCTCGAGCAAGTGGGACCTGTTCGTCGACCTGCTCGAGGAGAGCCTGCAGAGCGGCCAGAAGGTGGTCGTGTTCTCACAGTACCTCGGCATGATCTCGATCATGGAGGACTACCTGCGCGAACGCCGCGTGCCGCTGGTGAAACTCACCGGATCGACTCGCAAGCGCGGCGAAGTCGTCAATCGCTTCAACCAGGACCCCGACTGCCGGGTCTTCCTCGGCAGTCTGCGCGCCGGCGGCACCGGCATCGATCTGGTCGCCGGTTCCGTGGTCATCCACTACGACCGCTGGTGGAACGCGGCGAAGGAGGATCAGGCCACCGACCGGGTCTACCGGATCGGCCAGAAACGTGCCGTCCAGGTCTTCAAGCTGGTCACCGAGGACACTCTCGAGGAGAAGATCGCGGCGATGATCGACCGCAAGCGCAAGCTCATGTCGAGCGTCGTGCAGGCGGATCATCCAAAACTCGGCAAGATCTTCAGTCGGGATGAGTTGCTAGAACTCCTCCGCCAGGTCGATTGAGAGTGCGGATCGTACGCCGCCTCGCCGTGTGCTCGTCACTCGGCTTGTGCGGGGTAGCTCCGCTACCCCTCCGCGCCTCGCTCCTGCGCTACGACGATTCGACGCACGCTACGCACTCTCAGGGGCAACCCTAAGGGTCGCATCTCGCTTTACGCGAACTCCTGGCGACAGTGGTCGGGAAAGGCTTCGATGTGCGGCGATTGTCTTCACAATCGATTTCGAATCGGACTTGAGCGCGAACCTGGGAGGCCGTGGCTCAAGGGTGACCGGGGGGGGCAGCCCTGGTTGGGGACGAGCGGCGCTGACCCTCGCTGCAACGATTCGAAGCACGCCGGGAACCCTTCGGAGATCGCTGGCGGGAACTCCATTCCCTCGCGACGTCCGAAGCAAGCAAAGTGTGAGCCTCCGAGCAACTGGAACGGTTCGCCCCTTCTTGTTGCCGGCAGTTGCGAAGCAACTGCCAAGCAACCCGAGGGGTTGCCGCAACCCGAAGGGTTGCCCGCGTCCCATCGAGGGCTGATCGCTTCCTCCCCAGGCCCCGACTGGTGACCTTGCCCGCGGCCGGGGCCACCCTGGGGGGTTGCCGCTCGCTTGCTCGAGGGGGAGGGTGCGGGGTACGATCCGCGGCCCATGTTGAGGGATCTCGTGTCATTCGCTTCTGAGGAGAACGCCGTGACGGCTCTTGCCGTTGCGAGTTGCATTCCTGCGACGGCCTGATCGGTCCGTCAACGGGGGCCTGGGGCCTCCTTTCAGGAGAGCAGCACGATGAGCGAATTCTTTCTCTACGACACGACGTTACGCGACGGAACGCAACGCGAGTCGATCTCGCTGTCGCTGAGCGACAAGCTGAAGATCGCGGCTCGGCTGGACGAGTTCGGGGTGCCCTACATCGAGGGGGGCTGGCCGGGATCGAATCCGAAGGACGTCGAGTTCTTCGAGCGGGTACGGGAACTCGACCTCGAGCAGGCGCGGATCTGTGCCTTCGGCAGCACTCGGTACAAGGACACGTCGTGCTCGGAGGACGCCAACATCCAGGCGTTGGTGACCGCCGACACACCGGTGGTGACGCTCGTCGGGAAGAGCTGGGATCTGCACGTCCGTGAGGTGATCGAAACGACCGCCGAAGAGAATCGGGCGATGATCGGCGACAGCGTCGCCTATCTGAAGGATCTCGGGCGTGAGGTGGTCTACGACGCCGAGCACTTCTTCGACGGCTGGAAGGCCGATCCGGATCACGCGCTGGGGACACTGTTGGCGGCCGAGAAGGCCGGCGCGGATTTCCTGGTGCTGTGCGACACCAACGGCGGCTCGCTTCCCTGGGAGATCGAGGAGATCGTCACGGCCGGTGCGAGCGGCGACCTCGACCCGGCTGGGGATCCACACCCACGACGACGGCGGCTGTGGCGTCGCGAACTCGCTCGCCGCGGTACGGGCAGGCTGCGTGATGGTTCAGGGCACCATCAACGGCTACGGTGAACGGGTCGCGAACGCCAACCTGACGGCGATCGTCCCCGACCTGCAGCTCAAGATGGGGATCGAGTGCGTCAGCGCCGAACAGCTGTCGAAACTCACCGAACTGTCGAGCTTCGTCGCCGAACTGGCCAACATCCCCCACGACGACCACCTGCCGTTCGTCGGCCACAGCGCCTTCGCCCACAAGGGCGGCATCCACGTCGCCGCCATGCGCAAGGCCGTCGACAGCTACCAGCACATCGACCCGAGCACGGTCGGGAACATCAGCCGAAGCGTCGTCTCGGAGCTCTCCGGGCGCGGCAACATCCTCGACCTCGCCGATCGTCACGGACTCGACTCGCGCCACGAGAACGCCCGCAAGGTCCTGCAACAGGTCAAGGAACTCGAGAACAAGGGCTACACCTTCGAAGGCGCCGAGGCCTCGGTGCAGGTCATGCTGCAGCGCGCCGAAGACGACTACCAGGCGCCTTTCGAGCTGGTCGACTTCATGGCCGTGGTCGAACACCGGGAGGGCCGCGGGCTCTTCTCGGAGGCGACCGTCAAGGTGCGGATCGGTGAGGAAATCGCCCACACCGTCGCCGACGGCAACGGACCGGTCAACGCCCTCAACCTCGCCCTGCGCAAGGCCCTCCTGCCGCACTATCCGCAGCTCGAGGAGCTGGAACTGCGGGACTACAAGGTGCGCATTCTCGACGCCGAGGGGACCGCTGCCACCACCCGGGTGCTGATCGACTCGGAACTCGGCCAACACCGGTTCACGACCGTCGGAGCGTCCACCAACATCATCGAGGCCAGCTGGGCGGCCCTCGCCGACGCCATGGAGTTCGCGCTGTCCCTGCAGACCCCAGCGTCGCCGTCGATCTGAGGGGCGGCGCCGCCGAAGGGTCGACCGGCCCACGTTCGGAGGCTCAGGGCCTCCCGGCCGCCGCGATCAGTCCTCGACGTAGTCCTCGACGGGCGGACACGAACAGACCAGGTTGCGGTCTCCGTAGACGTTGTCGATCCGCGCCACCGGCGGCCAGTACTTGCGCTGGCGCACGACCGGCAGGGGAAAGGCCGCCTGCGTCCGGCTGTAGGGCCGATCCCAGGCGTCGTCGACGACGCACTCCGCCGGGTGCGGGGCCCGCCGTAGCGGACTGTCTTCGAGCGGCACGGCGCCCGCTTCGATCTCGCCGGCCTCGGCGCGAATCGCGATCAGGGCGTCGCAGAAGCGGTCCAGTTCGTCCATCGATTCGCTTTCGGTGGGCTCGACCATCAGCGTGCCGGCGACCGGCCACGACACGGTCGGGGCGTGAAAGCCGTAGTCCATGAGGCGTTTCGCCACGTCCTCGACCTCGACGCCGCAGCTCCGCTTGAGCAGACGCAGGTCGAGGATGCACTCGTGGGCCACCAGGCCCGAGGCGCCGGTATAGAGGACCGGGAAGGAGTCGACCAACCTGGCTGCGATGTAGTTGGCATTGAGGATCGCGATCCGCGACGCCTGCGAGAGCCCTTCGGCGCCCATCATGCGGATGTACATCCAGGAGATCGGCAGGATCGAGGCGCTGCCCCAGGGCGCTGCGGAGATCGCTCCGACGGCCTGCTCTCCTCCCAGTCCGGTCAGGCGATGCCCGGGCAGGTGAGGCTTCAGATGCTCGGCCACGCAGATCGGTCCCACTCCCGGACCGCCGCCGCCATGGGGAATGCAGAACGTCTTGTGCAGATTCAGGTGGCAGACGTCGGCGCCGAAGTCGCCGGGGCGGCACAGTCCGACCATCGCATTGAAGTTGGCGCCGTCCATGTAGACCTGTCCGCCGCAACCATGGACGATGTCGCAGATCTCCTGAATCGTGGCTTCGAAGACGCCGTGCGTCGACGGGTAGGTCACCATCAGCGCGGCGAGTCGTTCGGCGTGCTGCTCGGCCTTGGCCCTCAGGTCGGCCATCTCGATGTTGCCGGCGTCGTCGCAGGCCACCACCACCACGTCGAGGCCGGCCATCGCCGCACTGGCGGGATTCGTACCGTGGGCGGACTGCGGGATCAGGCAGACCCTGCGATCGGTTTCGCCCTGCGACTCCAGATAGCGGCGGATCACCAGCAGGCCGGCGTACTCACCCTGCGAACCGGCGTTCGGCTGCAGGGAGGTGGCGGCGAAACCGGTCAGTTCCGAAAGCCAGCCCTCCAGGTCGGAGAACAGTCGACGGTAGCCGGCGGACTGCTCTCGGGGCGCAAAGGGATGCAGGTGGGCGAAGCTCGGCCATGTGACCGGCATCATCTCGGCCGTGGCGTTGAGCTTCATGGTGCACGAACCGAGCGGGATCATCGACGTCGTCAGGGACAGGTCCTTCGCCGCGAGACCGTGCAGGTAGCGCAGCATCTGGGTCTCGCTGCGATAGCTGTGGAAGACCGGGTGCTCGAGAAACGAATCGCTGCGCAGCTGATCGTCTGCAAGGTCCGGCGGCGGCGCCACGGACTGGCGGTCGCTGACATCGAAGATCTCGAGCAACGCGTCGACATGATCCTCCGTCGTCGTCTCATCGAGGGCGATGCCCCACGAGCCGTCTCCGTAGTCGCGCAGATTGAAGCGACGCTGCTGCGAACGCTCGGCAACCGTCGAAGCCTCGAGTCCCACCGGACGGACGTGAAGCGTGTCGAAGAACGGATGATCTCCGAGTCCATGGCCGAGCCGGGCGAGACCTTCGGCAAGGCGCCGGCCGTGTGCCCTGACGCGCCGGGCGATCACCCGTAGTCCCTCGGGACCGTGCCAGACGGCATACAGCCCGGCGATCACCGCGAGAAGCACCTGCGCCGTGCAGATGTTGCTGGTGGCCCGCTCGCGGCGGATGTGCTGCTCGCGGGTCTGCAGGGCGAGGCGGTAGGCCTGTCGCCCCTCGGCGTCGCGGGAGACGCCCACCATGCGTCCTGGGATCCGACGTTTGAAGGCGTCACGACAGGCGAAGAAGGCCGCGTGGGGACCGCCGAAGCCCATCGGAACCCCGAATCTCTGCGCCGATCCGACCGCCAGGTCGGCCCCCATCGCTCCCGGAGACTCGATTTCGACCAGCGCCAGCAGATCGGTGGCCACCGTGACCAGGGCTCCGCAGCCGTGCGCCGCTTCGATCACCGGGCGGGGATCGCGCACCCGGCCGTGGGTGTCCGGCACCTGGACCAGGACGCCGAAACAGGCGTCATCGACGTCGGCGGACCAGACGTCGCCGACGACGACCTCGATCCCCAGCGCCCGAGCCCGCGTTTCGACCACCTCCAGGGTCTGGGGGTGGCAGGCCTCGTCGACCATGAAGCGACTGCGTCCTCCGACGGCTGCGTGGCTGAGCGCCATCGCCTCGGCCGCGGCCGTTCCCTCGTCGAGCAGCGAGGCATTGGCGATCTCGAGGCCGGTCAGATCGCAGACCACGGTCTGGAAGCTGAGCAACGCCTCCAGTCGCCCCTGCGAGATCTCCGATTGATAGGGCGTGTAGGCCGTGTACCAGGCCGGGTTCTCCAGCACGTTGCGTTGGATCACAGGAGGCAGGATGCAACCGGAGTAGCCCATCCCGAGAAACGACCGGTGGAGTCGATTGTCGGCAGCCAGGGCTTCGATCTCCTCGAGGGCCGTCGCTTCGCTGCAGCCCTCGCCGAGACTGAACTCGCCACGCCAGCGGATCGACGCCGGAATCGCTGCCTCCACCAGGTCTTCCAGGGAGTCGTAACCCAGTCGACCCAGCATCGCCGAGACCTCGGAGGCATCGGGGCCCAGATGACGGGCAACGAACGTCGTACGCGCACCGGGTACGCTCGGGGGCGGGGTCGGCCGATCGGCCGGACCGCGAAGTTCGCTCATTCGGACTCCTCGAGAACTGCGGCTACGGCCTCAAGCGCCGTCGCGCTCTACCGAGACCAGGACTACGGTGATGTTGTCGCCGCCACCACGATCGTTGGCGGCGTCGACAAGACTCTGGCAGGTCTGATCGAGATCCTCACCGTTCTCCAGGAGGTCCTGGATCTCGCTGTCGCGAAGCATTCCGGTCAATCCGTCGGAGCACAACAGGAAGATGTCTCCCTCCTGGACCGGAACCTCGGTGACTTCCACCTGGACGTTGGCCTCGCCTCCCAGCGCTCGTGTCACGACATTCCGCAGAGGGTGGGTGCGCGCCTGTTCTGCGGTCAGATAGCCGGCCATCACCTGTTCGTTGACCCAGGTGTGATCCTCGGTCATCTGCTCGAACTCTTCTCCGCGCAGCCGGTAGAGGCGACTGTCTCCGACATGCGCCAGCGTGCCGGTCTCTCCGTCGAGGAGCAGTCCGACGACCGTCGTCCCCATTCCGCGCAGCGACTCGTCCTGCTCGATGGCTCCGAGGACGTCGTCCTGGGCCCGTTCGATCGCTGTCTTCAGTCTCCTCGACTGAGGCTGGAGTTCCTGACCGTCCACCGAACCGTCGGCGGAGTCGGACTTCATGAAGTCGACGATGCTGTCGATCGAAATCCGCGAGGCAACCTCACCGAAGGAGTGGCCTCCCATCCCATCGGCGACGACGAACAGCCGGGACGCACCGTCGATCCCGAAACAGTCCTCGTTGTGCTCGCGAGCCAAGCCGGTGTCGCTGAGTCCGGCTGCGCGAAATTTCATCCAGAATCCCCCAACGAATGCCCATCCTACCCGAGACGCGAGGCCTAGCCACCGTCCAGCGACTGAAGCCGTGCAATGGCCTCTTCGATCGCCTCGTCAGGTCCTCCCCATTGGAGTGCCTGATTATAGAATCTCAGCGCCCTTCGTGTGAGTCCACGACCGGCAAAGAGTTGTCCAGCCATCTTCAGGAAGGCCGCGTTCATCGGTTCGAGCTCGCAGGCCTTCTGGATCGCCGACATCGCGCGTGACAGCCTGCGTGGATCTCTCGAACACGCCAGGGCCATGTAGTGCCAGGCCTTGGCGTTCGTCGGATCGACCCCGGTGGCACGGGAAAAGGCATCGGCAGCGACCGTCCACTGCCCCTCACGGAACGCCTTGACGCCGCGTTGGAGATAGGCCTGGACCATCCGCTCGGGTTCCTGGGGGCGACGTTCCACGGGAGTCTGTGACAGTTCCTGGTCGTGCTGTCGGCGGCGACTCTCGTTGCGCAGGACATTGAACGCCTCGGTGATCGACTGGAACTCGGCCTCCGCCGCCTGCTTCGCCTCTCCACGGAACCGGTCCGGGTGCTTCAGGCGGGCCAACTCGTGGAATCGGCGACGAATCTCATCGGTCGGGGCGCTCCGGCCGACGCCGAGAATGGAGTAGTAGTTCTTCATCGACGAACGACCCTAGCCGATCTTCTGACTGTAGACCCGTCGTGCGGTCTTGCGGACCGGATCGGCGATGCTGCGGTCCATGCTCAGGGTTCGCAGGTCACGCACGGCGACACGCGGCACGTAGCGCAGGGCGATCCCAACGGGCGTCCTCGGATTTCGCACCAGGGCCAGCATGGTGCCGTAGCGCGACATCCATCGTCGCTTCTGCGAGATTTCCACCAGCACCTCCTGCACGACGTTGCGCTGCTGAGCGATGCCTTCGACCTCGGCGTCGGAGATCGAGGAGTGTTTCAACGCTCCGACGGCGATCTGGGGATTGTTGTCACGCAACAGGATGTCACGGACGGTTCGAGTGGCGCCGAAGCACAGCTTCATCCGCAGGCCCACGGGAAGCGATCGGATCTGCCCCTCGCTCAGTCCCGACTCGACATCGACCTCGCCCTCCACCGGTGCCTGGGCGGCCTGCTCGATGACCTCGAGGATCTCCTCCGGAGACGGCCGATCGTCGAGATCGAAGACCTCCTCGACGTCCCCGACCTGGCCGACTCCAGAGTCGCGCCGCTGCCCGACCAGATGGCGCCGATACTCCTCGATCAAACGCAGCGAGCGTCGGCTCACCGACGGATTCGACGCCAGACGTCCGAGGATCTCGGGCCGGGAGCGGATCTCGTCCTGACGCAGCAGTACGAACTCCTGCAGGTCAGGCCCGACCCACGACGCCAGGTAGCCGATCAGCGACGGATCGAGCCTCGGGCGCATCAGGACGCTCTCGAGAATCACCGGGTGGGCGAGCTTGCGGCAGGCGAACTCGAGAACCTCCTCCGAGGCCGACTCGAGAACTTCACTGACGGCCGCCGGCTCCGACTCCTTGAGAGTGGCGATCGCCATCTCGGCCAGACGAGGATCGCTCGATCGGCCCAGTTCGAGCTGCAGTTCGATCAGCTTCTCGACCGAGATCGGCAGGAGTCCCTGCGCTGCGAGTTCCAGCAGGCGGGGCTCCTCTCCCGACAACACCCGAGCCGCGAGTTCCTTCTCGGTCGAGAATTCGTCCAAGGACAGCCCTCAGGGTCGGGGTGCCGGCGAGCCGGTCGAACCGCCGATCGGAGACCGGCCCCCGGTGGAGGGCAGCTGTCCACCTGGCGGGCCGGAATCGACGTCGGGCGAGTCCTCTCCGCCGCCGGAGGTCGCACCGCCGCCCTCAGATCCCGTCGGGGAATCGTCGTCCCCGGACAGGGCGATCGGCTCCGGCACGACCGGAGCGAGGATCATGTGCCCGGCGATGGTCTCTCCCGTTCCCTCAGGCAACAGGTAGTCCTCGCCATTCACCTGGATGCTGACCCCCGGTGCGTTGCCGAGAGTCAGTGCGACGCTTCGCTGAGCCTGAATCCGCAGGGATTCACCCTGAACGCGCAGTTCAGCCACCGTGTTCTCGCCGTCGACCACGGCCTCGACCCAGCAGTCCTGCACGAAGTCCAGGGTCACGAGCAGCGGCACCGAAGGTTGCTCAGCCTCGATCGGCGTCGGGAGAACAGAGTTCTGGAAGACCGGCGCCGCCATCGGGGGCGGGTCTTCATCGGCGGGTTGTCGCCGCTCGGCCAGAAAGGACAACAGTGCCACGATCCCGAACAGCGCCACGATCCCGAAGGTGAGAAAGAAGCCGTAGGCCCAGTGGGTGGCCGAATGGAGTCGCGAACCCTGCGGAAGCAGGTCTTCTTCGTCGGGAGAGTCCTTCTGGGCGACGATGTAGAAGTTGACGACCTCGTCCGGGTCGAGGCCCACGAGGCTTGCGTACTGCCTCAGAAAGCCCTTCGCGAAGACCGGAGCAGGCAGAACGGAAAACCGGCTGGCCTCCAGTGCCTCGAGATAACGAATGCTGATCTTCGAGCTGTCGGAGATCTCACGCAACGAGATGCCGCGAATCTCGCGATGCTGGCGCAGCCAGCCGCCAAAGCTGCCGCCGGCGCCGTCAGGAGCATCTTCCCAGGGGTGAACCTTCTTCTCTTCTGGCGCCAGGTCGCGCATGTCTTGCGAGTGTTCCACACTCTATTGACCAGCGACACGCGCGGTCAATCAGGATCGCGTCTACAGACCTCCTGAAAGCCCCCGAAGGCCTTCGGAAACTGATAACTTGCAAGCCTCATGGTACTTCCTCGCCGCACTCGTCTCAACATCGAAAAAAAGGACTTCGACGCCGTCGAATCCGAGTGGCTCGCAAGAGTCGACGACTCCCCCGAAGACATCTCGACCTTCGCCTCCGTGGCGCGTTCCCTCGTCGGAGCGGGTGAAACGGAACGCGCCCAGATGCTGCTCGAGATCCTCGACGAGCAGATCCAGGAGTCCGGCGACTGGGAGCTCCACCTCGAGTTCCTGCGCCGCACCGGCGACATCCAACACTCGATCGGGCGCCTGCAGAGCGTCATTCTCGAGACCCTGCACCACCTCCACGGCGACGCGACGTCGTTCGACGGGCTGGTGCAGACCGTCGGACTGGCCAAGACATGCAGGGACACGAAAGTGCTCTGGGACAAGGTCGGGCGCCTCGAGAGCCTGCTGCGCTTCGACGAGAGCACCGTGGTCTACATGACCGGCAAGGGCGTCGGAGTGATCACCGAAGTCAACCAGGGTCTGGAGAGCTTCCAGATCGACATCGACGGCAAGGGCCAGCTGAGGGTCGGCTTCCGGGCCGCCTCCAAGGTCCTCGAAGCTCTGCCGGACGAGCACGTCCTCGCCCGCAAGGTCACCGAGCCCGACAGCCTCGCCGATGCGGCTCCAAGCGAGATCCTGGCCGAGATCCTCGAAAGCTTCGGCAGGCCGATGACCGCCGCCGACCTTCGAGACGCCCTGCACGGCTTCGTGACGCCACAGCGCTGGAGCACCTGGTGGACGGCGGCCCGCAAACACCCGCAGATCGTCGCCAGTCCCGAGGTGCGTAACGCCTACGTCTGGGTCGAGACGACCGAAGACGCCCGCGGCGCGCTCTGGAAGAGCTTCGACTCGGCGTCCACCCGAACCAAGATCGAACTCCTGCGCCGGGCCGCCAACGAGGACGAACGGCTACGCGAGCGAATGATGCGCACCCTCGCTCGGCTGGCGACCAACGCCCTCAGCGACGACCCCAGTGCTGCCTTCGAGATCGGCCACGGCCTCGAGCGAGCGGGCATCGAGATCGAAGAGGAACTGTTCTCGCCGAAGGCCCTGGTCGAAACCTCGGCCGATCCCCTGCGTCTGCTCAACAACATCGACAGCCGGGCGCCTCGCGAGCGGCTCTACGAACTGATCCGCGAGCTGCGCGAGGACTGGCACGACCTGTACGCCCGGGCCCTGCCCTCCGAGAGCGAGCCGAAACTCCTCAAGAAGCTCTCCGCTCCGCTGCGCAAGGAGGCACCCCAGGAATGGCGGCGTGCCGTCGATCGTTGCCTGGCGCAACCGGTTCGAGGCCCCGGATTCTTCACCTGGCTCGCGGAGAGGGCCGCGAAGGACGAGAAGATCCTCGAGACGGTGGGACCCAGGATGTTCAAGAAGGTGCTGTCCTCCATTCCGCAGGAGAACTTCTCCACCTACCGCAAGCGCCTCCTCGACCAGACCGATTCCGGTGGCAGCATGGCGCACCTGATCGCCCTGTTCGACGAGAGGGAGGCCGCCGACGCCGAAGAAGCCCTGCTGCGAAGCGTCGGCCTGCCCCGCCACCAGCGCGACCCGCTCATCACGACGATCCACTTGAAGTTCCCGCAGCTTCGCTCCGAAGAAGACCAGCCCATCTACGCGCTCGAGACCTCGTTGCTCGACAAGCGCGCGGAACTCCGAAAACTGCTCGAGGAAGAGATTCCCGCCAACCGCAAGGCCATCGAGGAAGCCCGCGAGATGGGCGACCTGCGGGAGAACTTCGAGTACAAGTCGGCGCGCCAACGTCACGAGTACCTGTCGTCGATGGCGGCCCAGCTCGACGGACAGCTGGGGCGCACCCAGGTCCTGGAACTCGACACCGTCGACTGTTCCGAGGTCCGGATCGGCACCCACCTCGACCTCGTGGGCGACGAGTCGCGGACGCTGACCATCCTGGGCCCCTGGGAGAGTTCGCCCGAGGACGGCATCGTGTCGTACGAGTCGGAACTGGCCCAGTCGATCATGGGCCGCAAGGTCGGCGACACCCTGGAGATCGAGGGCAAGACCTACACCCTCGGCCTCCGTCTGATCTTCGATCAGCAATCCGTCTGATCTTCGATCAGCAATCCGTCTGATCTGCGATCAGCAATCCGTCTGATCTTCGATCAGCGATCCGTCTGATCTTCGATCAGACTTCTGACCCGATCGTCCGCGGCCTATCAGTCGGGCCGACGAGCCAGCCGTACCGCTTCGCCGCGCCACTCGACGACCAGGTCGGCCGAGCGCAGGAGGTCGCCGAGCAGCGGTTCGGCGGCCCAGGATCGCCGCCTCGTCCGCAGCATCGAAGCCCAGGCGGCGGGCGATCGGGCGATCGATGACCGTCGCCTCGATCCAGGCGTCGCCCGATCGCACGAACGTTCTCCCCGAGAGAACCACTTCTTCGACGCTCTCGAGTCCCGCGGCCGGGTCGACCCGCTGGTCGCGGCGGGCTCCTGCCCTGTCGACTCCCCATACGAAGACGTAGACCAGACCGACCAGGGTCATCACCAGGGCGAAGACCAGCACGATCGAAGTCTGCGGAATCGCCATCTCTCGCAGACGGTCTTCGAAGCGCTGCAGGAAGCCTCGCGGCTGCTGCTCGGCGCGCAGGCGGTGACGCAGGCCCGCGACCACCGTCGAGGGCATCGTCGGAGCGCCCGCCCTCTTGAGGTCCGCGACCACCCTGCGCAGACCGTCGAGGCGCTGCTGGCAGGCGGCGCAGTCGACCAGGTGTCGCTCCACGCGGACCGCCTGACGCTGTGCCAGCTCCCGATCGAGGTAGGCAGACAGGACATCGGTTGCAAGGTGAGAAGTCATGACTCCTTCTCCAGCTCGGCCCGCAGACGGTCGCGACCCCGCGCGATCCGCGACCGCACGGTCCCTACCCGAACGCCGAGGATCTCGGCGATCTCGCGGTAGGACAGCTCCTCGAGGTCGCGCAGGATCACGGCTTCCCGAAAACGCCCGGGAAGGGCGCACAGCGCCGCCTGGACGGCGCGCTCGGCGTCAGCCGCCAGGCTGCGGCTCTCGGGACCGCGTCCGGGATCCACCGCGCGTCGTTCCAGATCCTCGGCCTCGAAAGACTCCGTTTCGATCCTCCGGCGGCCGAGCCGGCTGCGACAGTGGTTCAGCGTGACCCGGTAGATCCAGGTCTTGAGCGACGAACGGCCTCGGAACCTTCCGAGCGACCGAAACACCTTGAGGAACACCTCCTGGGTCAGGTCCTGGGCTCTGGACGGATCTCCGCACATCCGCATCGCCAGGGCGTAGACCATCGACGCATGTCGCGTGTAGACCTCCTCGAAGGCCTCCGTGTCCCCCACCCGATGCAGTTCGAGCAGTTCGGACTCCGAACACTGGGGCAGGGGCGCGACGATGGTTCTTCCGAACGCCATGTCTCCTCGATTAGACCAGACGAAGCCTCGATCGGTTCCCGGCCGTTCGCACGGAGGCGATCCTCCTGCCGGTCGGCCGTCGGGATCGTTGGACCGGGATCAGCGACCCGCGACCTGTTGACCGTCGCGGTCGGGATCCCTGCCGTAGTAGTCGAGCAGCGCATCGGCCAGGGCTTCGGCCACCCGCTGCCGGAAGGCGCGGGTCTGGATCAGCCGGCGGTCTTCAGCGTTGGCGAGGTTGCAGACCTCCACCAGCACCTTGGCCGGGACCTCGTTGAATCGCAGCACCGCCGGCACCCAGGCGCTGCGATTGCGGATGACGCGATCGCGAATCGGTTTGTTGGCGTGGACCTGGAGGCCCTCGTCGCGGAACGATTGGATCACCCTCTCCGCCAGGTCGCGCGACAGCCCCTCGCTGCGAACCCGTTGGCTACGGCTGAACGTGACCCGCTGGCGCTCCCGCACCTCCTTGCGAGAGGTATAGACCGATCCCGTCTTGCCGTAGTTGGCCGGATTCTCGAGCAGGCCGGGCAGGTAGACCATGGCGCCGCGCAGCGACGGGTGCAGCGAATCGGCGTGGATCGAGACGAAGACCACCCGTTCGGGGTCGCGGCCGTTGCGAGTGGTGCGGTCGCGATAGATACTGTTCGAGAGATACCAGCGCAGGTTGCTCGAAATCCGCGAATCCTCGATCGCATAGGGCGGAGTCACGAGGACGCTATGACCCCGCGAGCCGGCCAGCTGATCTCGATCCGCCAGGATATAGCCGCCGCCGTCGCGGGTCGTGGTGATGACTTCGGCAGTCGTCCGGGAAACCAGCAACTGACGCAGCCGCAGCATGATGTCGTAGACGTAGGTGCTCTCCCAGACTCCGCTGATCGAGGCGCCGACGTCGCGTCCACCGTGGCCGGCGTCGAGGATCACGGTGACTCCATCGAGATCGAGGGCCATCACCCGATTGGCATAGCCGGCCGTCGAGGCCAGGTCCGCCTCGTAGCTCGAACGGCGCGGGTGATCGAGCGGCAGGAACTCCGGCTGCAGCAGCTCCTCGGGAATCTTGACGCGATAGCCGACCGGGATGTCCGTGACGTCGTCGATCGAACTCCGGTCGGCGATCTCGCGAGCCAGGCGATTGACGTCGTCGGCGAAGATCCGGCCGGTGAAACGAACGACGACCGAGGAGTAGAGCGCTTCGCCGGCCTGCAGCGAATAGACGCCGTAGGCCCCCCGGGAATCGGAGCCGAATTGCAGGTCTGTCGGCGGCGGCGGCAACTGAGGCGGTGGAAGCGCCAGCCCTGGCAGCAGCAGGGCGTTCGGCACGATCAGGACCTGGCCGAGGTCGATCTCTTCGTCCTGCAAGCCGTTGAAGCGGCGAATCGCGCCGTAGTTGCGCCCGTTGCCGGTGAACCACTCGGCGATGCTCCACAAGGTTTCGCTCTGCCGGCCGCCTGCCGGGTGCACCACGTGGCGCCAACCGTCGGTAGTCCGCGAGTCCTCCTGGAAGAGCGCTTCCATCATTCGAAAACGCAAGTGCGGCAGCAACAGCCCGACCGGCACCTCGTAGCGAACACCGGCCAGCAACCGCTGGATGGAACCGTTGGCCTCCGCAATGCGGGGCGCCAGGCCCTGGTCGCCGCAGAGCCGCTCCGCGAATTTCAACAGGCCCTCGTTCTGAAGCGGCAGGGCCTCGAAACGGGGAACGCGATCGTCGCCCAGGCTCGCCACCATGCCGTCTCCCAGTTCGACCCTGCGGGTCGCCGCGGAAGCCGCCGCGGCCAGGCCCGAGGCCAGAACGACGAGCGCCAGGATCGGGGCGTGAAACCGGGAGGCTGAACGGCCTGCGTCCGACCGGATCATCCCAGGGCTCCTTCCAACCCCCTGGCGACCGGAGTTCCGAAGCCGGCCCGGGCTTCGAAGGCCGCCGACGCCGAGAACAGGAGAGCTTCGTCGAACGGCTTCGCCATCAACTGGAGTCCGAGCGGCAGTCCCGCGCTGTCGAAACCGCTCGGCACCGAGATGGCCGGCAGGCCCGCCAGGCTGGCAGGCGTCGTGAACGTGTCCTGGAGGTACATCTCGAGAGGATCGTCGACCTTCTCGCCGATGCCGAAGGCGGGGCCCGGACAGGTGGGGCTGGCGATCAGGTCGACCGACTCGAAGGCCGTCGCGAACTGCCTGCGAAGCGCTTCGAGAACCCCTCGTGCTCTGCCGTAGTAGGCATCGTAGTAGCCCGACGAGAGCGCGAAGGTTCCGAGCAGGATGCGCCGCTTCACTTCGGCTCCGAGGCCCTCCTCACGACTCTCCTCATAGAGCTCGAGCAGGCTTCCGGCGTGCTCCGACCGATGTCCGTAGCGCACGCCGTCGAAGCGGGCCAGATTGGCGCTCGCCTCGCAGTTGGCGAGCACGTAGTACAGCGCCACCGACGACGGCAGGTTGGGCACCGAGACCGGTCGCAACTCGGCGCCGGCGGCCTCGAGGGCGGCCAACGACTCGGACCAGCTCGCACGGGCGTCCGCCGGCAGGGCACCGGTATCGATCTCCTCGACGACCCCGACCCGCAGACCCGAAACGCCCTCGTCGATCGCAGCCAGGTAGTCGGCCACCGGCGCCCTGGCGCTCGTCGCATCTCGGTGATCGTAGCCGGCGATCACGCCCGTGGTGAGAGCGGCATCGCGCACGTCGCGGGTCAACGGCCCGATCTGGTCGAGCGACGAGGCGAACGCCACCAGCCCGTAACGCGACACGCGCCCCCAGGTCGGCTTCATCCCCACCACGCCGCAGAACGCGGCCGGCTGCCGAATCGAGCCCCCGGTGTCGGAGCCGAGCGCCAGCGGTACACAGCCGGCCGCGACCGCGGCCGCCGATCCGCCGCTCGACCCCCCCGGCACCTTCTGCAGGTCCCAGGGATTGCGGGTGACCTGAAAGGCCGAGTTCTCACACGAGGAACCCATCGCGAACTCGTCCATGTTGAGTCGACCGACCGGAACCGCATCGGCCGACAGCAGCTTCTCGACCGCCGTCGCCGTGTAGGGCGCCTGGTAGCCGACGAGAACCTTCGAGGCACAGGTCAGGGACTGGCCCTCGACGCTCAGATTGTCCTTCAGGGCAACGGGAACTCCGGCCAGGGCACCCAGGGCCTCGCCGGCCGCACGCCGTCGATCGATGTCGCCGGCGACCCTGAGCGCGCGCTCGGCCTGCACCTCCAGAAAGGCTCCCAGGTGAGGCTCCGAGGCCTCGATCCGGCCGAGGAAGGACTCCGCGACCTCGACGGCGCTCTGTTCGCCGGCCCGAACGCGAGCAGCGATCGCGACAACCGTGTGGTCCGACTCACTCATCGCCACTGGCCTTGACCTGCGGCACGAGGAGGAACGACCCCCAGGAGCGCGGTGCGTTGGCCAGGAACCGGGAACGTTCCACGGACTCCCCGACGATGTCGTCGCGCTCCAGTCCGTCACTGCCCTGCTCGGTCGCCTCGGCTGTCTCGAAAGCGTCCAACTGCTCGACGTAGGCGAGGATCTCCGCCAACTGCGGAGCGAACGTCCTCTCTTCCTCGGCGCTCAGCCGAAGTCGGGCGAGGCGGGCGATTTTCCTGACTTCTTCGGCACTTAGAGCCATGACCATGATTCTACGGGCGGAGCCGGAATCAGGCAAAGAAACTCTTCGCCGAGCCACTCGAAGCCGTCACCACACCGGCTGGAGAGGGCCCGCGCGTAGAAAAGCGAGCGGTCGGCGCGTCAACCGCCGAGGCTGACCAGGCGCTGATTGAGTTCCTTGATCCTCTCCATCAGCTTGTCGGTCTTCTGCTGCTGCTCGCGGGCGGTGCGATCGCGCTCCGCCTCCAGCCGCTGGACCTCTTCGCGAAGATCCTTCTGGCGGCCCTCGAGGGTGGCCAACTCGCTCTGCTGCTCCTGCATCCGGGCGCGCAGATCGGCGATCAGCTCGTCCTTCTGCTCGAGCTGGACCTTGACCTTGTCTTCCTGCTCTTCGTACAGCCGGCGGAACTCTCGCAACTCGGAAATCTGGGAGAAATCGGCGACGCTGGACATATCTTCACCCTCCGATTCGATCTTCGGGAACATCTTTCTCAGTTTCAGGGACAGGTCATCTGGATCCGTGGACCGGCGGATCGCTTCGTCGTAGGTGATCGAGCCGTGGACCAGCAGTGCGATCAGCGACTGATTCATGGACTGCATCGAGAAATGGGCCACCGACGACTCGATCGCCTCGTGCAGATCCGCCGTTCTCCCCTTCTCGATGATCTGTTCGACCTGCGGCGACGCCTTGAGGATCTCGAGGGCCGCGATCCGCCCGCCCTCCGTGCGCTCGACCAGCTGCATCGAAACGACGCCCTTGATCAGCTGGGATAGCTGCGAGCGCACCTGCGCCTGCTGGTTGGCCGGAAAGTTGTCGAGAATCCGGTCGACGGTCTGGGTGGCGCTGTTGGTATGGAGGGTGGAAAAGACCAGATGACCGGTCTCGGCGGCGGTGATGACCGTGGAGACGGTCTCGGGGTCGCGCATCTCGCCGACCATGATCACGTCGGGGTCCTGACGGACCGCGTTGCGCAGCGCCTCGCTGAAGGCCGGCGTGTCGATCCCGATCTCGCGCTGCGAAATGCTCGCCTTGTCGTCCACGAACAGGAACTCGATCGGGTCCTCGATCGTGATGATGTGCACCGGGCGGGTCGCCGAGATGTGCTTCAGCAGCGCTGCGAGCGTCGTCGACTTGCCGCTGCCGGTCGGGCCGGTGATCAACACGAGACCCATCGGCAGATTGCAGAAATCGAGCAGGCTCTCGGGCAGCTCGAGCTCCTCCAGCCCTGCGATCTCGATCGGAATCCGCCGGAACGCCGCAGCCAGCGTGCCGCGCTGCAGATACACATTGCAGCGGAAGCGCGCCAACCCCGGCACCCCATAACCGAAGTCCACCGCCAGGTTCTTCTCCAACCGCGCCTTCTGATGCGGCTGCAGAACGTCCTTCAACATCCGCCCGATCTCACCCCGACGCAGCGGCTCCGCATCCAACGCCACCAGCCGACCATCGATCCGCAACAACGGCTGGCGCGTCGGCTTCAAGTGCAGATCCGAAGCCCCCCGCGCCGCCATCAGGCGCAAAAGCTCGTCGATCGTAGACGCAGGGGCGTCCTGCGACAGTGGCGTTACAGTCATTTGTTCGTTCAGTTATAGAGAGTTAGCAATCCCCAACTGTATCATGATCGGGGTCGGCCGGGGATCGCCCATCTCGGCAAGTCCTCGTCGGGTGTGCTTGAGGTAGTTCCGCTAACTCTTCGTGGGTCTCTCCTGCGGTTCGACGATCTGGCGCACGCTTCCCGGCCTCAGGTTGGGTTGGCTAGCTGGAGTTGCTGCAAACTCCAATGCGCCTCAAGAACTCTGACCCTTCGAAGTTCCTCCGGCCGAGTCAACCCGAGAAGCCTTCCAGGCAACATCAGGGGTCCAATCACTACCCAACCTGAGGCTGGTACGTGCAGGAGATCGTCGTACCGCGAGTGAGGACCCGCGGAAGCGTAGCGGAGCGTGAGGTTCGTGGAGCGAGCTTCTAAGCAACCCGAAGGGTTGCCAACCTCGCATAAGGGATTCGACAAGGATCCGGCGAGATTGGGGCAGGAGTTCGCGTGAGCGAACTCCCAAGCAGCCCGAAGGGCTGCCGCGATCCCCGCCCGACCCACCTACGAAAGGCTGAGAAGCGTGCGTGAGATCGTCGTACCGCAGGGAGGACCCGCGGAGGCGTAGCGGAGCTACGTCGCACAAGGGGACGAAGGAGGACACGGCGAGATTGGGTACGATCCCCGGCCGCGCCTCGACGTCAGAAGGACCTCATCAGGCCTACTACTATGCCTTGTATCCTCACACTCTCGGCCGGAAAGCGCATCGGCTGCATGGTGGGATGCGAGGGCTGCAGGCGGACGATCTCACCTTCGGGATAGAAGCGTTTGAGCGTCGCTTCGTCGTCGACCAGCGCGACCACCATCTCGCCGGGCTTCGCCTGCTGGCTGCGCTGGATCACCACCAGGTCGCCGTCGTGGATGCCTTCCTCGATCATCGAATCGCCGGTGACCTGCAGGACGTAGTGGTCGCCGTGGGCGCCACGCAGGAGGCTGGGAGGGATCGGCAGCGAATCGTTGCCGGGCAACGCCTCGATCGGCCGACCGGCTGCGATACGGCCGTAGAAGGGAACCTCCGCGAGCGGCGGCTCCGCGGCGCTGGCCGCAGGCCGCATGAGCTGGAGTCCGCGCTTCTGATTCCAGTCGCGCTTCAGGAAGCCCTTCTGCTGGAGCAGCTTGAGGTGCTTGTGCACCGTGCCGTAGGAGGAGTAGCCGAACTCCTCGCAGATTTCGCGGTGGGTCGGCGAGATGCCGTTGCTGGAGGTGAAATCCTCGATGAACTCGAGGATCTCCTTCTGCGCTTGGTCAGGTAGTTCTTGACGGTCGTCACCGAACCAGGGTAGGCGTAAACAAGGCGCATGTCAAGAGGTTTGCCGACGGCGCCGCCCGCACCCGCATCCCTCACCGGGATCGGGCCGTCTTCCACGGTGGAGGGCTCGGGGTGCGACGGGATGCGCTTCGAAGCCGGCTCCCGTAGACTCGACCGTCATGTCTGCGACGCCCACCATTCCCCCCCTGAGAGTCGAGCGACATCGCCTCGCCAACGGCCTCGAGGTCGTCATCCATCCCGACCCGCGACTGCCGCTGGTGGCGGTGAACCTCTGGTACCACGCCGGCTCCAAGAACGAGCGGCCGGGCAAGACCGGATTCGCCCACCTCTTCGAGCACATGCTCTTCCAGGGCAGCGCGAACGTCGGCGACAACGACCATTTCAGGTACGTCCAGCAGGTCGGCGGCGTGGCCAACGGCTCGACCTGGTACGACCGCACCAACTACTTCGAGACCCTGCCCGCCGACTCGCTGGACCTCGGTCTGTGGCTCGAGTCGGACCGAATGGGCTTCCTGCTGCCGGCGATGACGTCGGAGAAGCTGGAGAACCAGCGTGGAGTGGTGATGAACGAACGGCTCCAGCGGGTCGACAACCAGCCCTACGGTCGGGCCTCCGAGCGCCTCCAGGAGCTGGCGTTTCCCGACGGACATCCCTACCACTGGCCGGTGATCGGGTACATGGAAGACATCGCCGCCGCCACCCTCGACGACGTGCGGGAGTTCTTCCAGACCTACTACGCCCCGAACAACGCCGTCCTCACCCTGGCCGGCGACCTCGAGCCCGACAAGGCCCTGCAGCGTGTCGAGCTCTACTTCGGCGATCTGCCGGCCGGCCCCGAGGTTCCCGAGGTCGAGTGGGCAGACGCCGACCTCAGCGACGACGATCCCTGCGAGGAACTCGTCGACGACGTTCAGCTGTCTCGTTCGATGATGGCCTACCGGATTCCCGCCTACGGCGAGCGCAGCTGGTACGCGGCCGATCTGCTCGCGATGCTGTTGAGCGGCGGCAAGTCCAGCCTGCTGCACAACGACCTCGTCTATCGCAGGGAGATCGCCCAGAGCGCCGGTGCCTTCGTCTTTCCCACGGAAGAGAGCGGCTGCCTGCACGTCAGCGCCACGGCCCGGCCGGGAACTTCAGCCGAGGAGGTGGAGAACGCCCTGCTCGAGCATATCGACAGGATCGCCGAGAACGGACCCAGGCAACAGGATGTCGAGCGTGCCCGGAATCGGGTTCTCACCTCCTACTACGGCGAGATCCAGACTCTCGAGCGACGCGCCGATCTGCTCTCGCAGATGACCACCTACTTCGACGACCCGCTGCACTTCCAGCGCGAGATCGAGCTGCTGCACGACATCTCGACCGACGACGTCCGCCAGGTCGCACAACGGCTGTCGACCGGCACGGGACGAGCGCGGGTGCGGGTCGAACCCCAGGAAGGCGCTCGATGAGCTTCGATCGCAGCCAGCCTCCGGCGCGACGCGCTCCGGTCGAGTCGACGTTTCCGGCCTTCGAAAGGCATCGCCTGGAGAACGGGCTCACCCTGTGGAGCTGTCGGCGCGACCACGCGCCCCTGGTCACGCTGCAGATCGTCTTCGAGGCCGGCGGCCACGCCAATCCCGAGTCCCAACCTGGGCTGGCCGGCTTCACCGCCGACCTCCTCGAAGAGGGAACGAGCACCCGCAGTTCAGAGGAGATCGCCCAGCACATCGAAAGCCTGGGAGGCCGCCTGGCCAGCGGCGCCGGCTGGAACACCGCCTCGGCGTCGTTCAGCCTGTTGTCGAGCTACCTCGCGGACGGTCTCGACCTGCTCTCCGACTCGGTCATCCGGCCGGCCTTTGCCGACGACGAGATCGAGCGACTGCGCCGCGAGCGACTCGCCGAGATCCTGCGCATGCGCTCGCAGGCGGGCGCCCTGGCCTCGACGACGATCTCCTCCGAGCTCTACCGGGGAACCGTCTACGGCGTTCCCCTGGTGGGCGGAGAGGCGGCCGTCGCATCGATCCAGCGAGACGACCTCGTGGCGTTCCACGAGACTCGCTACCGTTCCGGCTCCGCCCACGTGATCGCCGTCGGCGACTTCGAGTCGCACGAACTCGCGTCCCAGGTCGTCGAGTCGTTCGGCACACTCACTGCCGGCGAGACACCGCCCTACCCCCCTGTGGCCCCGCCGGCGGCACAACGACGAGTCGTCATCGTCGACCGCCCCAACGCCGCGCAGACCGAGATCCGCGTCGGCCAGGTCGGGCAACCCCGCGACCACCCCGATCGCAGCGCGCTGACCTTCCTCAATTCGCTGCTGGGGGGCAAGTTCACCAGCCGCCTCAACCTGAACCTGCGCGAGCGCCACGGCTACACCTACGGCGCCCGCACCGCCTTCGCCCACCGCATCGGCCCCGGGCCCTTCGTCGCCTCCGCCGCCGTCGGCACCGACGTCACCGGCGCCGCCTTGCGGGAAACCCTCGGCGAACTCACCAGGATCCAGACCGAGCCCCCCACCACCGAGGAGATCGAAGACACCCGCTCCTACCTCCTCGGCGTCTTCCCCTACGGCCTGCAGACCAACGGCGGCATCCTCCAGCACCTGAGGACCCTCGCCATCTTCGGCCTCGAGGAGGACTACTGGCAGACCTGGCAGAACGACATCGCCACCATCGACGCCCCGACCCTCGCCCGCGTCGCCAAGGACCACCTCCACCCCGAAACCATGACCCTCGTAGCCGTCGGCCCCGCCAGCGAACTCCAGCCCCAACTGGAAGAATTCGGCCCCACCGAAGTCGTCCAGCCCGATACCCGATTCCGATAGAGCGACCCCAGGCCAGCCTCCATCCACGGCCCGATCCAGAAGGCCAGAAGCTCCAAGACCACCCGAGTCCAGACACCGCAGTTGCGAAGCAACTGCCAAGGAACGCGAAGCGTTCCCAACGGCCGCACGGTCACCGCTATCAGTCGGGGCCCGGGGAGAAATCGATCAGCCCTCGATGGGGACGGCAACCCAAAGGGTTGCCGGCCACCGCTACAGCTGCGGCCTCCCCGAATCGCAGGAACGGCCCCCCAAGAGCCGTGTTGGCAGAAGTCCGCGCAGCAACTTCAAAGCAACCCGCGGGGTTGCTCGGGCCTACGCCAGGAGTTCGGGAAGCGAAACTCCCAAGCAACCGGAACGGTTCCCGCAACGCGAAGCGTTGCCCACACGGGACTCGACGAGCACTCGGCGAGATTGGGGCAGGAGTTCGCGAAGCGAACTCCCAAGCAACCGGAACGGTTGCCGCAACCGGAACGGTTGCCGCAACCGGAACGGTTGCCGCAACCGGAACGGTTGCCGCAATCGGAACGGTTGCCGCAATCGGAACGGTTGCCGCAATCGGAACGGTTGCCGCGATCCCCGGCCGGCCCGCCCACGCTAGGCTGAGAAGCGTGCGTGAGATCGTCGTACCGCAGCGAGGACCCGCGGAGGCGTAGCGGAGCTACGTCGCACAAGGGGATGAGCGAGGACACGGCGAGATCGCGTGCGATCCTCAGCCGGCCCCTACGATAAACTCAGGGTTTCTCAACAACGCTCCAGGGAGCTCCAATGAAGGTCGATTCGGTGGACCGACTCCGCAACGTCGCGATCGTGGGACACAACGACACGGGCAAGACGACCCTCGTCAGTGCCCTCCTCTACACATCCGGGGTCACCACCCGTCTGAACAAGGTCGAAGACGGCAACACCCTCACGGACTTCGACCCGGAGGAGATCGCACGGTCGATCTCGATCAGCCTGTCGGCGGTCTACGCTCCCTGGAGACACCACAAGGTCAACATCATCGACTGCCCCGGCCTGCCGATGTTCTCGAGCGAGATCCGCAGCGGCATCCGGGTGGCGGACGCGGTCGGCCTGTGCATCGACGGCTCGTCGGGGATCCAGGTTTCGACGAATCGACTCTGGAAGACCTGCGAGGAGATGGAGCAGCCGGTGGCCCTCATCGCCACCCGAATGGACCGCGAACGCGCCGACTTCGACACCCTCGTTCTCAGTCTGCGGGAGAAGTTCGGACGCGGTGTCCTGCCGCTCTTCCTGCCGATCGGCCAGGAGAGTGAGTTCTCCGGCGTCGTCGACCTGCTCTCCGAGAAGGCCCTGACCTTCACCCGTGACGGCAACGGCAAGGCCGACGAGGGCCCCGTACCCGAGGATCTCTCCGAGGCCGTCGCCGATTGGCGAAGCCAGATCGTCGAAGCGGTCGCCGAGAGCGATGACGAACTGATGGAGCAGTTCTTCGAGGAGGGCACCCTGACCTCGGAGGAACTGGCTGAGGGGCTGCGCAAGGCCATCGCCACGCGTCAGATCTTCCCGGTCATGGCCACAGCGGCCGGTCACGGAATCGGCACTTCAGCGGTCCTCGACGCCTTCGTCGATCTGTTTCCCTCACCCCAGGACCGCGTTCCCTTTCCGGCCACCAATATCGCCGGCGAAGCGACCGAAGTGGAGCTGTCGCCCGATGCGCCCGCTTCGGCGCTGATCTTCAAGACCAACAACGACCCCTTCAGCGGACGCGTCTCGCTGTTGAGGGTCGTAAGCGGCACCCTGAACTCCGACAGCACCTTCTGGAACAGTCGTGCCGAGGAGGCCGAGAGGGTCGGCCACCTGCTGCACATCCAGGGCAAGCAGGGCGAGAACGTCGACCGCGCCATCTGCGGCGACATCGTCGCCGTTGCCAAACTCAAGATCTCGAACACCGGCGACACCCTGTGTGACAAGGCGGCGCCGGTGAAACTCGCCTTCCCCGTCGCTCCCACCCCGGCGATCTCCTTCGCGGTGGAACCGAAGTCGAAGGGCGACGACGAGAAGATCGGCGAAGCCGTCCACCGCCTGATGGACGAGGACATCGCCCTGCACGCCGGCCGCGACGAACAGACCGGTGAATACCTGCTGTCAGGAGCCGGTCAGCTCCACGTCGAGATCGCCGTGGCGAAGCTGCACTCAAGGTTCAAGGTCGACGTCATCCTGCATCCGCCGAAGGTCCCGTACCGGGAAGCGATTCGACGACCGGCCCAGGGACACGGCCGCCACAAGAAGCAGAGCGGCGGACGCGGTCAGTTCGCGGACTGTCGAATCAGCCTCGAGCCGCTGCCGCGCGGCGAGGAATTCGAGTTCATCGACGAGATCTTCGGCGGAGCCATTCCCCAGAACTACCGGCCCGCCGTCGAGAAGGGAATCCGCGAAGCCGCCGAACTCGGCTACTCGACGTCGTTCCCGGTCGTCGATCTACGTGTGCGACTGCAGGACGGGCAGTACCATGACGTCGATTCGTCCGAGATGGCTTTCAAGATCGCCGGCTCCCTGGCCTTCAAGGACGCCATGTCCAGGGCCGCACCGGTGCTCCTCGAACCCATGATGCAGGTGGAGATCTCGCTCTCCGAGGAGTACACCGGAGACGTGATGAGCGATCTCTCCCAGCGCCGTGGACGACCCCAGGGCATGGACGCCCTCGATGGAGGCCATCAGGTGATCAAGGCCCTGGTGCCGATGGCCGAGATGCTCGACTACTCCCCCGCTCTCACTTCGATGACCCAGGGCCGGGCCAGCTTCACCATGAACTACTCCCACTACGAGGAGATGCCGGCCAACATCCAGCAACAGGTGATCGCCGCGAACAAGCGCCACGAAGAAGAAGAGCACTGAACGGCAAAAGCCGCCAGCCACAGGGCTGACGGCCTTCTCTTCACGGGCCTCGCGGCCCGAGTCTTCGCAGACCCGATTCAGTCCGTCTTCACGGACTCGTAGTCGACGAACTCGATGACGGCGGTTTCGGCCTTGTCGCCCAGCCGCGGCCCGAGCTTCGTGATGCGGGTGTAGCCACCCGAGCGATCCACGAAACGCGGACTGATCTCGTCGAAGAGTTTCGTGACGTGGTCCCGGTTCGGCAGCCAGCGGCGCACCAGACGGCGCGCGTGCACGCTGTCTTCCTTGCCCCGCGTCACCAGTTTCTCGGCGACCGGTCGCAACTCCTTCGCTTTCGCGAGGGTGGTCACGATCCGGCCGTGATCGACCAGGGACGCAAGCTGATTCCGGAACATCGCGATGCGATGGGACGAAGTCCGCCCCAGTTTCCTGCCTCGCTTTGCATGACGCATGGTTCTAGCTCCCTATCCGCCGTCGACCTAGGCCTCGGCGTTGAACGACAGGATCGGGGTGTCTTCCGGCACATCCATGCCGAAGCCCAGGCCGAGCCGGGCGAGAAGATCCTGCAGTTCCTCGAACGACTTGCGTCCGAAGTTCTTGGTCTCCATCATCTCCTTCTCGGTCCGGCGAACCAGATCACGGAGGGTGTTGATGTTGGCATTCTTGAGGCAGTTGGCCGACCGCACGGACAGATCGAGTTCGTCGATCTCCTGGGCGAGGAGCGCGTCGAGGTCCGACATCTCGTCGGAAACCGACTCCTGCTCCTGCTCGATCATGCTCTCGGGAAGGTTGATGTAGATCGCCAGGTGGTCGCGAAGCAGCATGGAGGCCAGCGACACCGCGTCTTCCGGGGTGACCGTGCCGTCGGTCCAGACGTCGAGCACCAGGCGCTCGTAGTCGGTCGACCGTCCGACGCGGGCCGACTCGACCCGGTAGTTCACACGCCGAACGGGCGAGTGGACGGAATCCATCGGAATCCAGCCGATGCCCAGTTCCTCGTCGAAGTTCTTGTCGGCGCTGACGTAGCCACGGCCGTTGCGGACCTGGGCCTCGAGCTGCAGGTGGCCGCCCTCGGTCAGGGTCGCCACCAGCGCATCGCCATCGACGATCTCGACCTGGGGATCGCCCTCGAAGGCTGACGCGGTCACGATGTCCGCGCCCTTCTTGTCGATCCGGATGATCTGGTCTCCATCACCATGCAGGCGGATGGGGATCTGCTTGAGGTTGAGCACGATATCGGTGACGTCTTCGACCACGCCGGCCATCGACGAGAACTCGTGCAGCACGCCCTCGATCTTGATCGCGGTGATCGCCGCGCCCTCGATCGAAGACAGCAGGCAGCGGCGCAGCGCGTTGCCGACGGTCGTCGCGAAGCCGCGCTCGAACGGCTGGGCCGTGAACTGGCCGTAGGTCTCGGTCAAGGTCTCCGCATTCACCTGAACGCGTTGCGGACGCTGAAATCCCTTCCAATGCATGGTTCTCTCCTTCTTTGAACTCGGGTTCGAATTCTTGACGCGCGCCAGCCGGGCCAACGGGCCGGCCGGCAGCAGCGGATCAGACGCGGCGCTTCTTCGGCGGCCGGCAACCGTTGTGAGGAATCGGAGTGATGTCGCGAATCGACTTGATGGTGATTCCAGCCGTCTGCAGGGCGCGAACGGCGGATTCGCGTCCGCCTCCCGGACCCTTCACCAGCACATCGACGGCGCGCACGCCGCTGTCACGGGCCTGGTGGCCGGCATTCTGTGCCGCGACCTGGGCTGCGAAGGGAGTGCCCTTGCGGGAACCCCGGAAACCGCTGCGCCCGGCCGACGACCAGGCAACGACGTTGCCTTCCGGGTCCGAGATGGTGATGAGGGTGTTGTTGAACGACGCCTGGATGTGCGCGACGCCATGAGGAACGTCGCGACGCTCCTTCTTGCGTGCACTTCGTGTTTCTTGCTTTGCCATGGTCTTCTCCGGACTTCAAGCGCCTGCGGCTACTTGGTCGCCTTTTTCTTTCCTGCGATGGTCGCGCGCTTGGGTCCCTTGCGGGTGCGGGCATTGGTGCTGGTGCGCTGGCCCCGGGTCGGCAGACCGCGACGGTGACGGACTCCGCGATAGCACCCGATCTCCATCAGACGACGGATGTGGGTAGTGACCTCCTTGCGCAGGTCACCCTCGACGCCACCGACCTTCGTGATGACCTCGCGAATCCGACGGGCCTCATCCTCGGTCAAGTCCTTGACCTTGGTGGCTCCATCGACCTCGGCCTGCTCCAGCAGCACCTTGGCACGCGCGCGTCCGATCCCGTAGATCGACGTCAGTCCGATCTCTACCGGCTTCCTCGGGGGAAGATCCACTCCTGCAATTCTTGCCATTTTGCCCTATCCCTGCCGCTGTTTGTGTTTGGGGTTGTCGCAGATCACGCGCACGACGCCCTTGCGGCGTACGACCTTGCAGTTCTTGCACATCTTCTTGACTGATGGTCTGACCTTCATTTCCTGGTCACCTTCCTAGCCGCGCAGGCGGTAAACGATTCGCCCACGGGTCGGGTCGTACGGCGAGAGTTCGACGAGCACCTTGTCGCCAGGCAGAATCCGGATGAAGTGTTTCCTCATCTTCCCCGAAATATGCGCCAGAGCCGTGTGATCGTTCTCCAATTTCACTTTGAACGTCGCATTCGGAAGAGTCTCGACGACGACCGCTTCGACCTCGATCGCTTCTTCTTTCTTCGTCATGACTTCGAAAACTTCCTTTCCAGCCGAGGCGGGGTCGCCTCAGCCCTCATCCACGCCGAGAGCCGTCAGAATCTCCGCGCCCACTTCGTCGATCGACTGGTCGCCGGCGATCGAACGCAACAGACCGCGCTGGCGATAGGCATCGACGAGAGGTTCGGTCTTGCTGCGATAGACCCGCAGCCGCTCCCGGATCACGTCTTCGGTGTCGTCGGCGCGCTGACGAGCCAGCGCACGCGCCACCAACTCCTCTTCGGGAGCATCGATGAAGACTACATGGTCCAGCTCCACACCGATAGTCTCCAGGATCCCGTCCAGGGTCTCGACCTGGGAGGCCGTGCGAGGATAGCCGTCCAACAGGAAGCCCTTCGCAGCGTCGTCCTGGGCCAGACGGTCCTTCACCACCTCGGCCATCAGTTCGTCACCCACCAGGTCGCCGGCGTTCATCACGCTCTCGACCCGGCTGCCGAGCTGGCTGCCTTCCGCGACCGCCAGGCGCAGCATGTCGCCGGTCGAGATCGCAGGAATCCCCAGGGGCGCCTCGAGGCGAGCCGCCTGGGTGCCCTTGCCCGAGCCCGGCGGGCCCAGCATGACGATCCTGAGATCACCGGCGGCCACGGATCCTCCCGCGCTTCATGAAGCCGTCGTAGTTGCGCATGACGAGCTGGCTTTCGATCTGCTGGACCGTGTCCATGGCGACGCCGACCACGATCAGCAGCGAGGTGCCGCCGAACTGGAAGTTGATCCCCATGCCCTGGGTGATGAAAGCCGGCAGGGCCTCGTCGAGCTGGGCTCCGATGAAGGGAATGCCCTCGACGTGGAAACCGGCCAGCATGAACTCGGGCAGCACCGACACCGCGGCCAGATAGACCGCACCGACGAGCGTCAGACGGGTCATGATCTTGTCGATGTAGTCCGCCGTCCGACGTCCCGATCGGATCCCGGGAATGAAGCCGCCGGCCTTGCGCAGGTTCTCGGCGATCTCGGTCGGGTTCATGATGATCGAAATGTAGAAGTAGCAGAAGAAGACGATCGCGCCGACGTAGAGCAGGTAGTGGATCGGCTGTCCCCAGGCGATGTACTCGGAGATCGTCTGCAGCCAGGGGTGCGGAATCATGCTGGCGATCGTCTGCGGGATCGTGATGACCGAACTCGCGAAGATGACCGGAATGACGCCGGCGGTGTTCAATCGCAGCGGCAGGTAGGTGCCCTGCCCTCCCATGACGCGGCGTCCGACCACGCGCTTGGCGTACTGCACCGGCACCCGGCGTTGACCGCGTTCCATGAACACGATGAAGGCCACCACCAGCACCATGAAGACGCCCAGGAAGAGAGCCGAGATGATACCGAGCGAGTTCGACTGGATCTGCTGCACGATTCCGACCACCGCGCCCGGCAGGCCGACCACGATGCCGGCGAAGATCACCAGCGAGATGCCGTTGCCGATGCCGCGTTCGGAAATCTGCTCACCCAGCCACATCACGACGGCACAACCGGTCGTCAGCGACAGGATCGTCATCAGGCGGAAGCCCCAGCCCGGACTGGCGACCAGCGAGGCGCCGCCCGGCGTGGGCGTGTTCTCGAGGAAGATCGCCATGAACAGCGACTGCACGATCGAGATGACGACGGTCAGATAGCGGGTGTACTGGGTGATCTTCTTGCGACCGAGTTCGCCTTCCTTCGACAGCTTCTCGAGGAACGGCACGATCACGGTCAGCAGCTGCAGGATGATCGACGCCGTGATGTACGGCATGATTCCCAGCGCGAAGACCGCGACACGCTCGAGGCTGCCACCGGTGAAGGTGTTCACGAACCCGAACACCGTGCCCTGAAGTGAGTTCATCACCTCGAGCAGGGCATCGGGGTCGACGCCCGGCGTCGGGATGTAGCAGCCGAGCCGATAGACGGCCAGCAGCCCGAAGGTGAAGCCGAGCCGGCGACGCAGTTCCGGAAGCGCGAAGATATTGCGAAGACTCTCGATCATAGCTCTACGCAGGTGCCTCCGGCGGCTTCGATCTTCTCGCGCGCCGTCTTGGAGAATTTGTGGGCCGAGACCTCGATGGCCTTCGTCAGTTCGCCGTCACCGAGGACCTTGACCGGCTTGCCGCGGTGGATCAGGCCGGCGGCCAGCAGGGTCTCGGGATTGGCGGCTCTCACCCACGTCGCCGAGACGCCCGACGTTGACCGTCGTGTACTCGACGCGGAAGATGTTCGTGAAACCACGCTTCGGCAGCTTTCTGAAGAGCGGCATCTGTCCGCCCTCGAAGCCCGCACGCTGCGAGTAACCCGAACGTGAACGCTGGCCGTTGTGGCCCCGGCCGGCAGTCTTGCCGAGTCCCGAGCCGGGTCCACGGCCGACCCGCTTCTTGCCTTTACGACTGCCCTCGCGGGGCTGGAGATCGTGCAATTTCATGATCAGTCCTCGACAATGCGAACCAAATGGGGGATCTGGGCGACGAGCCCACGAACCGAGGGAACATCCTGACGCTCGACGGTGTGACGAATGCGGCGCAGTCCGAGCCCGCGAAGGGCATCCTTCTGCTTCTGGGTACCTCCGATCACCGAGCGCACCTGCTGAATTCGAAGCGTCTTCGCACTGCTCATTCGGTGGCCTCCTCAGCCGGCGCATCTTCGCTTCCGGCGGCTGCCACCACCGCGTCCTGGACCGGGGCGAGGCCGCGCACCCGACGCGCCTGATTGCGAGTCCGAAGGCTCATCAGTCCTTCCATTGTCGCCTTGATGACGTTCTGGGGATTCTTCGTGCCCAGCGACTTCGTGAGGATGTCCTGGATACCCGCCGACTCGACCACCGCCCGAACGGCGCCGCCCGCGATCACGCCCGTTCCCTCGGAGGCAGGGCGAAGCATCACGCGACCCGCACCGAAGACGCCCACGACCTCGTGGGGAATGGTCGTGCCCTCGAGCTTGATCCGCACCAGACTCTTCTTGGCGATCTCGATTCCCTTGCGGATGGCAACGGGAACTTCCTTCGCCTTGCCGAGGCCGTAGCCGACGCGACCGTTGCCGTCGCCGACCACCACCAGGGCGGTGAACGAGAAGTTCTTGCCGCCCTTGACGACCTTGGTCACGCGGTTGATATTCACGACCTGTTCGAAGAGGTCGGATCCTGAGTCTCTGTTCGTCACGTTCTACTCCTTCTGATCCGAATCAGAACTGCAGGCCCTTACCGCGCGCACCCTCGGCGAGGGCGCGGACTTTGCCGTGATAGAGGAAACCACCGCGGTCGAAGACCACGGACTCGACGCCCTTCGCCTTCGCCCGCTCGGCGATCGCCTCGCCGACGGCTCGCGCCGCCGCGACGCTGCCGCTGCCTCCCTCGACGGCCTGGGTCAACTCGCTCTCGCGAGAGTTGGCCTGTGCCAGGGTGTTGCCGGTGCGATCGTCGATGACCTGCGCATAGGTATAGCGCAGGCTGCGAAACACTGCCAGGCGTGGCCGTTCCGCCGTACCCTTGACTCGATTGCGGACCCTCAGATGAGTGCGCTTGCGTCGCGCACGCTTCTCCTGGATCCTCTTCTTGTGGTTGCTGCTCATGGTTCTTGGACTCCGCCCTATTTGGTGCCGGACTTACCGACCTTGAGGCGAAGCTGTTCGCCTTTGTAACGGATGCCCTTGCCCTTGTAGGCATCGGGCTTGCGTAGCTTGCGGATTTCGGCTGCGACCTGACCGACCCGTTGACGATCGGAGCCGCTGACCGAGATGCTGTTGCCGTTGATCTCGATGGTGATGCCGTCGGGAGCGGGGTACACGACTTCGTGCGAGTAGCCGAGACGGAAGTGTGCGCTCGTACCCTTCACCTCGCCGCGATAGCCGACGCCGTGGATCTCGAGTTCCTTGGTGAAGCCTTCGGTCACACCGGTCACCGCGTTCGCGAGCAGTGCACGGTAGAGACCGTGGAAGGCCCGCGTCTGGCCGAGATCGTTCTTGCGGGTCACGGTGATCTCACCGCCGTCGACGGACACATCGAGAGCGTCGGAAACCGTCTGCGACAGCTTTCCCTTCGGCCCTTCGGCCGTGAACACACCGGACGCGAACGCGACTTTGGCGTTCGACGGAACCGGGATCGGCTGTTTGCCTGTGCGTGACATCGTCGTGTTCTCCCTACCAGAGCTCGCAGAGGACCTCGCCACCGATGCCCCGCTCCTTCGCCTCTTCGAGGGTCAGGAGTCCGGCCGATGTCGAGATCACGCCCATGCCGATGCCGTTGAGGACAGGCTGGAGTTCGTCGGCACTGCGGTAGACCCGGCGACCCGGCTTGGAGATCCGGGCAAGGCGCTGAATGGCTGGTGTTCCATCATCCGAATAGTTCAGGAAGATGCGGATCCAACCCTGGGGCTGGTCCTCGATCTCCTCGAAGTCGGAGATGAATCCGTTGGACTTGAAGATCCGGCACAGCTCGAGCTTGAGCTTGGAAACCGGGACGTCGGTGCGGTCCTGCTTGGCGATGATCGCGTTGCGGATCCGGGTGAGGAAATCGGCGATGGGGTCGGTCATGCTCATGATGCTGCTGCTTCCTGCTCTTCGTTGGGCTTGCGGAAAGGCATTCCCAGTTGGGTCAGCAGGGAGAGTGCCTGCTCGTCGTTGTCCGCGGTGGTCACGATACAAACGTTGAGTCCCTTGGAACCCTCATTGGTGTCGTTGTCGACTTCCGGGAAGATGAGGTGGTCCAGGACTCCCAGCGTGTAGTTGCCGCGACGATCGAAGCTCTTCGGCGACAATCCGCGGAAGTCGCGCACTCGCGGCAGCGCCACACTGATCAGACGGTCGAGGAACTCCCACATCCGTTCGCGACGAAGCGTCACGCGGCAGCCGATCGGCATGCCTTCGCGCAGCTTGAACGCCGCGATCGACTTGCGGGCGCGGGTGATCACCGCCTTCTGGCCGGCCATCGCTCCCAGTTCTTCGACGGCGGCGTCGAGGATCTTGATATTGCCGCTGGCCTCTCCCAGACCCATGTTGAGGACGATCTTCTCGATCCCCGGAGCCGACATGACGTTGTCGATGTCGAACTGCTTCATGAGTGCGGGGAGAACCTGATCACGGTAGAGCACACGAAGGCGCGGCTCCACGGCGAGGGTCTCTTTCTTCTTCTCAGACATCTCGATCTCCTACGCCTCAGGCGAGGGTAGCTCCAGAGCGCTTGACGACTCGGGCACCAGTCCCGTCCTCGAGGCGCTTGCGTCCCACCCGGCTCGGCTGCCCGGTCTCGGGGCAGATCAACTTGATCTTGCTGAGCAGGATCGGCGCCTCTTTCTCGACCACGCCACCCTGAATCCCCTTCTGGGGGTTCGGGCGGGTGTGGCGCTTGATGATGTTCACGCCCTCGACGATCGCGGCATTCTTGGCCGGGAAGACGCGCAGCACCTTGCCGCTCGCTCCCCGATCCCGCCCGGCGATCACCTGGACCTGATCGTTCTTCTTGATTTTGACCTTCACAGCGTTTGTCCTTTGCAGCCCGGAGTCTGCGATTCCTTAGAGAACCTCGGGGGCCAGGGAGACGATCTTCATGAACCGACGTTCACGCAGCTCGCGAGCGACCGGCCCGAAGACTCGGGTACCGACCGGTTCCTGGTTGTCGTTGATCACCACTGCGGAGTTGGTGTCGAAGCGGATGTAGCTGCCATCGCGGCGACGACGCTCCTTGCGCGTGCGCACGATGACCGCCTTGACGACGTCGCCCTTCTTGACGGTGCCGTCGGGGGAAGCCTCCTTGACGGAAGCCGTGATGACGTCCCCGACCGAGCCATAGCGACCGCTCGATCCACCGAGCAGGTGGATGCAGGCGATCTTCTTGGCGCCGGAGTTGTCGGCGACGTCCAGGACAGTTCCCATCTGAATCATGGCCTAGCTCTCCTCCGCCCGGCGCACGACTTCGCGCACCCGCCAACGCTTGCGCTTCGACAGCGGGCGGCTGGCGATCAGCACGACCCGGTCGCCGATGCGACACTCGTTGGTCTCGTCGTGGGCAGTGAACTTCGAAGTTCGCTTGGTGTAACGGTGGTAGAGGCGGTGCACGACAGTGTTCTCCACCGCCACGACGACCGTCTTGTCCATCTTGTCGCTGACGACCGTGCCGATCTTCACCTGCCGGCGTCCGCGGGTACTGGTTTGCGTCTGTTCCATCGGTTGTCCTTCCTCGATCGAGCTGATGTCGCTCAACCCTCGGCCTGCCCTGTTCCCTTCAAGACCGTCAGTACTCGCGCCATGTCGCGTCGCGCTTGGCGAAGCTTGGCGGGGTTCTCGAGCTGACCCGTCACCTGCTGCAAGCGCAGGGCGAAAAGCTGCTGGGCGAGGTCGGATTCCTTCGCCTTCAGCTCTTCGACCGTCATTTCTCTCAATTCGGTGACTTTCATCGATCTATCCTTCAGCGCCTAGGTCAATGGCTGGGTGCGACTGACGAAGCGGGTCTTCATGCCGAACTTGCGGGCCGCGAGCCACATCGCACGCTCGGCGGTTTCCTGGTCGACACCCTCCAATTCGTAGAGGATGCGGGCCGGCTTGATCACGGCAACCCACTCTTCCGGGGTGCCCTTACCCTTACCCATTCGGGTTTCGAGCGGCTTCTTGGTGATCGGCTTGTCGGGGAAGATCCGGATCCAGACCTTGCCACCACGCTTGATGTGACGCGTGATCGCGATACGTCCGGCTTCGATCTGACGAGCCGTGATCCATCCGCACTCGAGCGCCTGGAGGCCGTAGTCGCCGAAGGCGAGGGTGTCTCCACCCTTCGCGCGTCCGCGCCTGCGTCCTCGGTGCTTCTTGCGGTACTTGACCTTCTTGGGCATCAGCATGGCTGGTGCTCTCCTCTAGTTGAAGGCTGTCAGGCCTGCGCCCGACGGCCTCTCTCGCGCTGTAGATCGCCCTTGTAGACCCACACCTTGCAGCCGACGACACCCGCGGTGGTGCGGGATTCGGCAAAGCCGTAGTCGATCTCGGCCTTCAAGGTGTGGAGCGGCAGGCGTCCTTCCTGGTACCACTCGGTGCGGGCGATCTCGGAACCTCCGAGACGACCGGCGATCATGACCTTCACGCCCTTCGCGCCGAAGCGGAACGCCGATTCCATCGACTTCTTCATCGCACGACGGAAGGCGATCCGGCGCTGCAGCTGCTGCGCCAGGTTCTCGGCGACCAGTTGGGCGTCGAGTTCAGGACGCTGGATCTCCTGGATGTTGATGTGCACCGGCCGACCCATGCGCTTCTGCAGGTCGTCGCGCAGCTTGTCCACCTCGGCGCCCTTGCGACCGATGATGATGCCCGGACGCGCGGTGTAGATGGTGACGCGCAGCTGGTCGGCGGCGCGCTCGATGTCGACCTCGCTGACACCGGCATGCTGAAGAGCCGCTTCTTCAGGTCGGTCGACGCAGCTTCAGGTCCTGGTCGCAAGCGTCTCGGCGTAGTCCTTGCTCTGCGAACCAGCGGGAATGCCAGCTCTTGTTGTAGACCAGGCGAAAGCCGTAGGGATGTGTCTTCTGACCCACTAGTTCTCTCCGTTCTTTTCCTGTCGTCTACTCGGCAACGTCCGCTTCGCGGGTATCGAGCTTGATGGTCACGTGACTCTGTCGTTTGAGGATCGGGAAGGCGCGGCCCTGGGGCTGCGGCCGGAAGCGCTTTGCCACCGGCCCCTTGTCGACGAAGATCTCCTTCACGTAGAGCCGATCGATATCGATCTGCTCGTCGCGGTTCTCGGCGTTGGCGATCGCCGAGTTGAGCAGCTTGCGGATATCGACGGCCGCCGACTTGGTCGACAACTGCAGGAGGTTCGAGGCCACCTGGACGTCCTTGCCGCGGATGAGGTCCGCAACCAGGCGCACCTTCTGCGGTGAACCCTGCAGGTAGCGGAGTCGTGCTGTAAATTCCATCGTCAACTCCCTCTCCCCTAGCGAGCGCCGCCCGGCGCTCGTTCTTGCCGCGATGTGGCCGCGGAAGGTCCGGGTCTGCGCGAACTCACCGAGTTTGTGGCCGACCATGTTCTCGCTCACGTAGATCGGAATGAACTTCATCCCGTTGTGAACGGCGATGGTCAGTCCGACCATCTCGGGGATGATCGTCGAGCGACGCGACCAGGTCCGGATGACCCGCTTGCTGCGCGTTTCGGCGGCGTCGAGCACCTTGTCCAGCAGATGCTGGTCGATGAAGAAACCCTTCTTGAGTGAACGTGACATCTTGCCCGCCTACTTCTTGTAGCGACGTCGGACGATCATGCCGTCCGTGCGCTTGTTGCTGCGTGTGCGATAGCCCTTGGTCGGCTGACCCCAGGGGGTGGTGGGGTGCCGACCGCCGGAGGACTTGCCTTCACCGCCGCCCATCGGATGATCGACGGGGTTCATGCTGACGCCCCGGTTGTGGGGACGACGGCCGAGCCAACGACTCCGCCCGGCCTTGCCGAGAGAAATGTTCGAATGATCCAGGTTGCCGACCTGACCGACCGTGGCGTAGCAGGTCGTGAGCACCCGGCGCTGCTCCCCGGAAGGAAGTCGGATCTGGGCGTAGGCGCCCTCCTTGGCCATCAGCTGAGCGCTGCCGCCGGCGCTGCGCACCATCTGCCCACCCTTGCCGGGGCGCAGTTCGATGTTGTGCACGACCGTGCCGAGGGGGATCGCAGAGATCGGCAGGGCATTGCCCAGGTTGATCTCGGCGTCGGGACCCGACGTCACCGAGTCGCCGACCTTCAGGCCGTGCGGCCAGAGGATGTAGCGCTTCTCGCCGTCGGCGTAGTGCAGCAGGCAGATGCGAGCGGACCGGTTCGGGTCGTACTCGATCGACGCCACCGTCGCGGGAACGCCGAGCTTGTCGCGGCGGAAATCCATGATGCGATAGAGCCGCTTGTGACCGCCGCCCTTGAAGCGAACGGTCGTCCGCCCGGTGTTGCCACGGCCGCCGCCGCGCTTCTTGCCCTCGGTCAGCGGCTTGTGGGCCTTCGCAGTCGTCACCTCGTTGAACGAGGAGAACTCCTGGAAACGCCGCGCGGGGCTGGTCGGTTTCGACTTTCGTACTGCCATCTCTCTACACTCCCTCGAAGAACTCGATGGGTTTCTCACCGGCGGCCAGGCGAACGTAGGCCTTCTTCCAGTCCGGCTGGTGCCCGACGTAGCGCCCCTGGCGACGCTCCTTGCCGTGCATGTTGGCAACGCGGACCTCGGCCACCTTGCGGTCGAACTGCGACTCGACCGCGCGTCGGATCTGGATCTTGTTGGCGCGTCGGTCGACCTCGAAGGCGATCACGTTGAGCGTCGACAACTCGGTCGCCTTCTCGGTGATGAGCGGGCGGCGAATGACTTCCTGGATTCTCATTTGGAGAGCACCTCGACGAGCCGCTCGAGCGCGCCCTGGCTGGTCACCATCCAGGAGCGGTCCACCACGTCGTAGACGTTGACGCCCAGCGCATCGACCGTCTTGAGGGACGGGTTGTTGCCCGTCGCGAGCAGCAGATTGCCGTTCTCGTGCCGATCGACGACCAACGCCTTGCCCTCGACACCGAGCTCCGCGAGCTGCCCGGCCAGAGGCCGCGGTCTTGTGACTGTCGAGGTCGAGCTGATCGACGACGATCAGCTGTTCGTCACGCACTTTCTGGGACAGGGCCGACTTGAGAGCGTTACGCTTCTCACGCCGACTGAAGCCCTTCTCGTAGCTGCGCGGCTGCGGTCCGTGGGCCGTACCCCCACCCCGACGAATCGGACTGGCGGCTCGCCCCACACGGGCGCGGCCGGTGCCCTTCTGGCGATAGAGCTTCTTGTTCGAGCCCGCCACCTCGGTGCGATTCTTCGCCGAATGCGTGCCGGCGCGCCAGGAGGCCTGAAGCGCCACCACGGCACCGTGGATGAGGTCCTTCTTCAGCGGGTAGTCGAAGACCTCGTCGGGCACTTCGATCTCACCGACGCTGTCGCTGGAGAGGTTCTTGACTTGCAACTTCATCTCGACTTCAACCCTTCTTCGCCGACCGAACGGTGACGTAGCTGCCGCGAGCGCCCGGAACTGCACCGCGGATGTAGAGCAGGTTCTGGTCCTCGTCGATCTTCACGACGCGCAGGTTCTTCATGGTGATGCGCTTGTTGCCCATCTGTCCGGGCAGCTTCACGCCGGGGAAGACACGCGACGGGTAGGAGGCCTGGCCGATCGAGCCCGGAGCACGATGGAACATCGAACCGTGGGTCGCACGGCCGCCGCCGAAGTTGTGACGCTTCATCACGCCCTGGAAACCCTTGCCCTTGCTGGTGCCGACGATGTCGACGAAGTCGTTCTCACCGAAGACCGAGACCTTGATCTCATCTCCGACTCCGAGTTCGTCGCCGGCGTCGACGCGGAACTCTTCGATCGTCCGCACCGGATCGGCGCCGGCCTTCTTGAAGTGACCGCGCTGCGGCTGGCTGACCTTGCGGGGCGGCTTCGCCTCCACCAGGCCGACCTGGACCGCCTCGTAGCCGTCACTGTCCTGCGTCTTGCGCTGCAAGACGACGCACGGGCCGGCATGGATCAGGGTGACGGGGACGACGACGCCGTCCTCACCATAGATCTGGGTCATGCCCACTTTTCGACCGAGAATTCCAGGCATCGGAGCGCTCCTACTTGCCCAGGGCCTTGATCTCGACATCGACACCGGCCGGCAGCTCGAGACGCATGAGGGCGTCGACGGTCTGACTGGTCGGTTCGAAGATGTCGAGAAGCCGCTTGTGAGTACGGATCTCGAACTGCTCGCGCGACTTCTTGTCGACGTGGGGCGAGCGGTTCACACAGAACTTCGCGATATGTGTCGGCAGCGGAATGGGCCCTACGACCCTTGCCCCCGTACGACGAGCGGTATCCACGATCTCGTGCGTTGACGTATCGAGAATCCGGTAGTCGAACGCCCGCAGGCGGATTCGAATCTTTTCGTTGACCATATCGCTGTCCTCGGTACCGGTTACGACTCGTTATTCGACGATGTCGGTGACGGTTCCCGCACCGACGGTGCGGCCGCCCTCGCGAATCGAAAAGCCGACGCCCTTCTCCATCGCGATCGGAGCGATCAGCTCCACCGAAAGATTCACATTGTCACCGGGCATCACCATCTCGGTGCCCTCGGGAAGGTTCGCAACACCCGTCACGTCCGTCGTGCGGAAGTAGAACTGCGGACGGTAGCCGTCGAAAAACGGCGTGTGACGACCGCCCTCTTCCTTCGAAAGGATGTACACCTCGCCCTTGAACTTCGTGTGAGGCGTGATCGATCCCGGCTTCGCCAGGCACTGACCACGCTCCACGTCGTCCTTCTTCGTGCCTCGAAGCAGTACGCCGATGTTGTCGCCCGCCTCACCACGATCCAGCAGCTTGCGGAACATCTCCACACCCGTGACCGTCGTCTTCGCCGTCGGACGAATGCCGACGATCTCGATCTCGTCGCCCACGTTGACCACGCCGCGGTCGACGCGGCCCGTGACCACCGTGCCACGACCCGAAATCGTGAAGATGTCCTCGATCGGCATCAGGAAATCGCGATCGACCGCCCGCTCCGGCATCGGAATGTAGCTGTCCAGCTGTCTCATCAGCTCCAGGATGCAGGCGCATTCCGGCGAGTTCGGATCGTCCGACTCGAGCGCCTTGAGCGCCGAACCGCGAACGATCGGAATGTCGTCGCCAGGGAACTCGTAGTACGAAAGCAGCTCGCGAAGCTCCAGCTCCACCAACTCCAGAAGCTCCTCGTCGTCCACCATGTCGACCTTGTTCAGGAACACCACGATGTACGGCACGCCGACCTGACGGGCCAGGAGAATGTGCTCGCGGGTCTGAGGCATCGGACCGTCGGCGGCCGAAACCACCAGGATCGCGCCGTCCATCTGCGCTGCGCCCGTGATCATGTTCTTGACGTAGTCGGCGTGGCCCGGGCAGTCGACGTGGGCGTAGTGACGCTCCTGCGACTCGTACTCCACGTGCGCCGTCGAAATCGTGATGCCGCGCTCGCGCTCCTCAGGAGCCTTGTCGATCTCGTCGAACGCCACGTTCTTCGAAAGACCCTGGGCTGCCTGCGTCTTCGTGATCGCAGCCGTCAGCGTCGTCTTGCCGTGGTCGACATGACCGATCGTTCCCACGTTCACGTGGGGCTTGGTACGTTCGAACTTCTCTTTCGCCATCTCTCTACTCCTGGTTTCGGTCTAGCGATCAGCCGGCGGCTTTCGCGACGACCTCGTCACAAACGTTCTTGGGCGCGGGCTCGTAGGCATGGAACTGCATCACCGAGGTCGCGCGTCCCTGGGTCAACGAGCGCAGGTCGGTGGTGTAGCCGAACATCTCGCCCAGTGGAACTTTCGCTGAAATCACCTGCACGTTGCCGCGCGGCTCCATCTCGGAAATCCGCCCGCGGCGGGAATTGAGGTCGCCGATGACGTCGCCCATGTACTCCTCGGGCGTCGTCGTCTCGACCGCCATCACCGGCTCGAGGAGAACCGGAGCCGCCTTGCGGGTGGCGTCCTGGAACGCCATCGATCCGGCGATCTTGAACGCCACCTCGGAGGAGTCGACCTCGTGGAAGGAGCCGTCGTAGAGATCGACCTCGACGGCCGTCAGCGGATAGCCCGCCAGCGGTCCGGTCTCCATCGCCTCGCGGATGCCCTGCTCGATCGGCTTGATGAATTCCTTCGGGATGGAGCCACCGACGATCTGGTTGTTGAAGATCAGCTCCGGGCCCTCGGGATCGGCCGGCCGCAGGATGATCTGGCAGTGGCCGAACTGACCGCGACCGCCGGACTGACGAACGAAGCGCCCGTCTCCCTTGGCTTCACGGGTGACCGATTCGCGGTACGCGACCTGGGGCTTGCCGATGTTGCCCTCGACTCCGAACTCCCGGATCAGGCGATCCGTGATGATCTCGAGGTGGAGCTCGCCCATGCCGGAGATCAGGGTCTGGCCGGTCTCATGGTCGGTCCGCACCTGGAAGGTGGGGTCTTCCTTCATGAGCTTCGCCAACGCCATCGACATCTTGCCCTGGTCGGCCTTCGCCTTGAGCTCGATCGAAACCGACATGACGGGTTCCGGGAAGGTCATCGCCTCGAGGATGATCGGGTGGTTGGGATCGCAGATGGTGTCGCCCGTGTGGACGTCCTTCAGCCCGACGGCGGCAGCGATATCGCCGGACCAGACCTGCTCGATCTCTTCGCGCTTGTCGGCGTGCATCTTGAGGAGACGACCGACCCGCTCCTTCTTTCCGTGAGCGGCGTTGAGGATGCTGTCGCCCGTGCGGATGCCGCCCGAGTAGACGCGGATGTAGGCGAGCTGACCGACGAAGGGGTCGGTCATGATCTTGAAGACCAGGGCCGAGAACGGGTCCTTGTCGGAGGTCTCGCGAGTCTCGACACTCTCCTCGTCGCCGGGCAGATGACCCTCGACCGAAGCGACTTCGATCGGCGAAGGCAGGAACTCGATGACGGCGTCGAGCAACGGCTGCACGCCCTTGTTCTTGAACGCGCTGCCGCACAGAACGGGATGCAGCTGGTCGGCGATCGTGGCGCGCCGGATGGCGGCTCGCAGCTCGTCGTTGCCGATCTCGTCGCCGGAGAGGTACTTCTCGAGCAGACCCTCGTCGGTCTCGGCAACCGCGGCGACCATCTTCTCGCGCCACTCCTCGGCCTCGGCCTGCAGGTCCTCGGGGATGTCGACCATGCTGTAGTCGGCGCCGAGGTTGTCACCCGAGTAGTGAACAGCCTTCATCTCGACCAGATCGATGACACCCTGGAGGTTCTCCTCGATGCCCCACGGCAGCTGGAGGGCCACCGGACGGCCGTCGAGGCGACTGACCATCATGTCGACGGTGCGCTTGAAGTTGGCGCCGACGCGGTCCATCTTGTTGACGAAGGCGATGCGCGGTACGTGGTACTTGTTGGCCTGGCGCCAGACGGTCTCGGACTGCGGCTCGACGCCGGCAACGGCATCGAACACCGCGACAGCACCGTCGAGGACTCTCAGCGAACGCTCGACTTCAGCGGTGAAGTCGACGTGGCCCGGAGTGTCGATGATGTTGATCCGATAGTCCTTCCAGAAACAGGTCGTCGCGGCGGCCGTGATGGTGATGCCGCGCTCCTGCTCCTGGATCATCCAGTCCATCGTGGCTGCGCCATCGTGGACTTCACCGATCTTGTAACTGACGCCGGTGTAATAGAGGATCCGCTCAGTCGTCGTGGTCTTGCCGGCATCGATGTGGGCCATGATGCCGATATTGCGAATCCGCTCCAGCGGTACCTTGCGTGCCATGATTTGTTGCCTTCAGATTCTTCAAGTTCGAGGTCGAGACTGTTGTCCGCCGAAGGGCGGCGAATGCCTCGCCGATTGAGTTCTCGAGCCGGGACTACCAGCGGTAGTGCGAGTACGCCTTGTTGGCGTCCGCCATCCGATGGGTGTCTTCTCTCTTCTTCACTGCAGCACCACGATGCTCGGCCGCGTCCATCAGTTCGCCGGCCATCTTGGCGCTCATCGTGCGTTCGCTGCGCTTGCGGGCGTTGATCAGGATCCAGCGCATCGAGAGCGCCAGACGCCGCGACGGACGAACCTCGACCGGGATCTGGTAGGTCGAGCCACCGACGCGCCGCGACTTCACCTCGACGGCGGGCTTGACGTTCTCGATCGCGCGCTGGAAGACCTTCATCGGGTCTTCCTTGGTGCGCTCCTCGATCGTTGCCAGGGCATCGTAGAGAATGCGCTCGGCGGTCGACTTCTTGCCGTCGCGCATGATGACGTTGACGAATCGAGTGACGATCTGGGACTTGTAGAGCGGATCCGGAAGGATCTCGCGCTTGGGAACTTCTCTGCGTCTGGGCATAACCGATCGATCCTCAGGACTTGGGGCGCTTGGCGCCGTACTTCGAGCGTCCACGACGACGGGCGTCGACTCCGACCGAGTCGAGCGTGCCGCGGATCACGTGGTAGCGGACACCGGGGAGGTCCTTCACTCGGCCTCCACGGATGAGAACGATGGAGTGCTCTTGCAGGTTGTGTCCCACTCCGGGAATGTAGGTCGTGACCTCGATGCCGTTGGTCAGACGGACGCGGGCCACCTTGCGCAGAGCCGAGTTCGGCTTCTTCGGCGTCTGCGTGTAGACACGAACACAAACGCCTCGCTTCTGCGGCGATCCCTGCAACGCGGGGCTCTTGGTCTTGGCGGTCTGACGCCGGCGCCCCTTGCGCACGAGTTGATGAATCGTCGGCATTGCTGAAGATGTCTCCTAAAACAATCGGAGCCACGGCCCCGAGACGGGACTGAGTCTCTCGTGAGTTGCCGCACCCGTACTTACGGGGGACGAGTTCGTGTTTTGAGTTGAGAAAGCGCTGTGGCCCGAAGACGGGAACTAAGGCGCAACCCGCCTACGGTAGCACTTCGAGCCAGGCGCGTCAACGGTTTCGGCGTCGGAGAAGCAAGTTCTCGAGCGCCGAAGCCGTCGGCTCTGTCGCCTGGCTCCTAATCGGTCGAAGCGAGCTCCTGGGGCATGGTCCGGATCTCCTGATCTCCGAACTCGAAGAACATCTCGGCGTCCTGCTCTTCCTCCGTCATCACCGGCTCTTCGGTGAGATGGTGGTCGTGGTAGAGCTCCATGCCGGTGCCGGCCGGGATCAGGCGGCCGACGATGACGTTCTCCTTGAGGCCGCGCAGCAAGTCGACACGACCGCTGATCGCCGCCTCGGTGAGAACCCGGGTGGTCTCCTGGAACGAAGCCGCCGAGACGAAGCTCTCGGTCGACAACGAGGCCTTGGTGATACCCAGCAGCAGAGGCTGACCGATCGCCGGCTGACCGCTGGCGGCCAACACGCGTTCGTTCTCCTCCTGGAAGCGCCAACGATCGACCTGCTCGTCGATCAGGAAGTCGGTGTCGCCGACCTCCTCGATCTTCACCGAGCGCATCATCTGGCGGACGATGACCTCGATGTGCTTGTCGTTGATGGCGACGGACTGGGAACGATAGACCTCCTGGATCTTGTCCACGAGGTAGCGCTGCAGCTCCTTCTCACCCAGCACCTGCAGGACATCGTGCGGGTTGATCGGGCCGTCGATCAACGCATCCCCGGCCTCCACGTACTCGCCCTCCTGGACGTTGACGTGGATGTAGCGCGGGATCTTGTAGATCCGGGCTTCGCCGGCGTCGTTCTCGACGGTCACCTCGCGCATGCCCTTGACGATCTCGCCGAGGCGGATGACGCCGTCGATCTCGGTGATGACCGCGGGCTCGCGAGGCGTGCGAGCCTCGAAGAGTTCCTGGACACGCGGCAGACCGCCGGTGATGTCCTTGGTCTTCGTGGTCTCGCGCGGGATCTTCACGAGGGTGTCGCCGGGGAAGACCTTCTGGCCGTCCTGGACGATCAGGTGGGAACCCGAGGGCAGCAGGTAGCGACGCTCGCCGTCGGACTTCTTGCCGCCCTTGATCACGACCGCCGGCGAACGGCTTTCGTTCTGCGACGCCTCGACCACGATGCGCTGCGACAGACCGGTGACCTTGTCGGTCTCCTCGCGCAGGTTCTCGCCTTCGACGACGTCCTGGAACTCGACCGTGCCACCGATCTCGCTGAGGATGACGGAGGTGAAGGGGTCCCATTCGACCAGGTCGGCGCCCGGCTCCACCATGTCTCCATCGTGGACCTTGAGGTGCGAGCCGTAGGTCAGGGCATAGCGTTCCCGCTCACGACCGTTCGGGTCGATGATCGTCAACTTGCCCGAGCGATTGATGACGACCGGTTCGCCGGCCTCGCTCTCGACCGTGTTGACGTTGATGAACTTGACCTGCCCCGGGTTCGAAGCGCTGTGCTTCGACTGCTCGGAAACGCGACTGGCGGTGCCACCGAAGTGGAAGGTCCGCATGGTGAGCTGCGTTCCCGGCTCGCCGATCGACTGGGCCGCGATCACGCCCACCGCCTCACCGATCTCGACCTGACGGCCGTTGGCGAGGTTGCGTCCGTAGCACAGGCCGCAGACACCGCGACGGGTCTCGCAGGTCAGCACCGAGCGGATGTTGACCCGCTCGATCCCGGCTTCCTGGATCTGGTTGGCGACCGGCTCGGAGATCACCTGCCCAACGGTGAGCAACTTCTCACCGGTCATCGGGTCGAAGATCTCATCCTGCGAGGTCCGTCCGACGATCCGATCGCGCAGCGGCTCGAGGATGTCGCCACCCTCCATGATCGCTCCGACGACGATGCCGCCGATCGTTCCGCAATCGGGTTCGGTGACGATCACGTCCTGGGCGACGTCGACGAGGCGACGCGTCAGGTAGCCCGAGTCGGCGGTCTTCAGCGCCGTATCGGCCAGACCCTTGCGGGCGCCATGGGTCGAGATGAAGTACTGGAGAACCGACAGACCCTCGCGGAAGTTCGCGGTGATCGGCGTTTCCATGACTTCACCCGACGGCTTGGACATCAGGCCGCGCATACCGGCGAGCTGACGGATCTGCTCGTTCGAGCCTCGGGCGCCCGAGTCGGCCATCAGGTTGATCGGGTTGAACTCCTTGCGCTGGATCTTCGACCTGGCGCATCTCCTCGAACATCTCGTCGGAGATGTTCTCGGTGACTCGATGCCAGGTGTCGATGATCTTGTTCTTGCGCTCACCCGCGGTGATGACACCGGAAGAACGCTGACGCTCGATCTCGGCGATCCGCACGTCGGCCTCTTCGATGATCCGGGTCTTGCTGGCCGGGATCACCATGTCGTCGACACCGAACGAGATCCCGGCACGCGTCGCGTACTGGAAGGTGATCTCCTTGATGTCGTCGAGCATCTTCACCGTCAGGTCGTTGCCATGACGGATGTAGCAGTAACCCACGAGGTCCTGGAGACCGCGCTTCTTGAGCAGGCCGTTGATGAACGGCAGCTCATCGGGCAGATGCTGGTTGAAGATGACCCGCCCGACGGTGGTGTCGATGAGCGCGTTGTCGACCTGCTCGAGCTCGGCGTGCACGATGTCCTGGTTGTGGAACTGCACCTCGAGATTGATGTACTCGCCGGTGTAGCGCACGCGGATCGGGGTCTGGGTTTCCACCAGTCCCTCGTGCAGGGCCATCTCGACGGTGTCGAAGTCGGGGAAGACCCGGCCTTCGCCCTTGGCGCCTTCGCGCGGCATGGTCAGGTAGTAGCCGCCGAGGACCAGGTCCTGGCTCGGCACCGCCAGCGGACGACCGTGGGCCGGACTGAGGATGTTGTTCGACGACATCATCAGCACGTGGCACTCGATCTGGGCCTTCGGCGACAGCGGCACGTGAACGGCCATCTGGTCGCCGTCGAAGTCGGCGTTGAACGCCGCACAGACCAGCGGGTGGATCTTGATCGCCTTGCCGTCGACCAGCACCGGCTGGAACGCCTGGATACCGAGGCGATGCAGGGTGGGGGCGCGGTTGAGGAGCACCGGATGGTCCTTGATGACCTCTTCGAGAGCGTCCCAGACCACGTCCTCCTCGCGCTCGACCATCTCCTTCGCGGCCTTGATCGTCCCGACGAGCTCACGCTCTTCCAGCCAGTTGTAGATGAACGGCTTGAACAGTTCGAGCGCCATCTTGGTCGGCAGGCCGCACTGATTCAGCTTGAGCTCCGGACCGACGACGATGACCGAACGGCCGGAGTAGTCGACGCGCTTGCCGAGCAGGTTCTGGCGGAAGCGCCCCTGCTTGCCCTTGAGGGTGTCCGAGAGCGACTTGAGCGGCCGATTGTTCGAACCGCGCAGCACACGGCCGCGACGGCCGTTGTCGAAGAGCGCATCGACCGCTTCCTGGAGCATCCGCTTCTCGTTGCGAACGATCACCTCGGGGGCGCGCAGCTCGAGCAGCTTCTTGAGACGGTTGTTGCGGTTGATCACCCGGCGGTAGAGGTCGTTGAGATCGCTGGTCGCGAAACGACCGCCATCGAGCGGCACCAGGGGACGAAGTTCCGGCGGAATGACCGGAATGACCTCGAGGATCATCCACGACGGATCGTGGCCGGAGCGACGGAAGGCGTCGACCACCTTGAGCCGCTTCGCCGCCTTCAGCCGGCGGATCTGGCTGGTGTCGGTGCGCATGACGATGCGCAGTTCCTCGGACAGCTCGTCGATGTCGATCGACGACAGCAGCTCCTTGATCGCCTCGGCGCCCATGCGGGCGTCGAAGGCGCCGTCGCCGTGCTCGTCGCGAAGCTCGCGGAAGCGTTCCTCGGAGAGCAACTCCTTCTCGGTGAGATCGGTGTCACCCGGATCGATCACCACGTAGCTCTCGAAGTAGAGGATGCGCTCGAGGTCGCGCATCGACAGATCGAGAATGTGCCCGATGCGACTCGGCAGTCCCTTGAAGAACCACACATGCGAGACCGGCGCAGCCAACTCGATGTGCCCCATGCGCTCACGACGAACGCGCGAACGGGTCACCTCGACACCGCACTTGTCACACACCACACCGCGGTGCTTCATCCGCTTGTACTTCCCGCACAAGCACTCCCAATCGGTGGTCGGGCCGAAGATCTTGGCGCAGAACAGGCCGTCCCGTTCCGGCTTGAAGGTCCGGTAGTTGATGGTTTCGGCCTTCGTGACCTCACCAAAGCTCCACGAACGGATCTTCTCTGGCGACGCCACAGAGATCTTGATGGAGTTGAAATCCTTGATCGACTGTGGCTTTTCGTATGCGAGCGGCTGCATGGGGCCCCCTTCTTCGACTTCCAGTACGGTCTCGAGTCTCTGAGTCTCTTGATATGCGGTCTTGAATTCGGTAGGTCGTTCGTTCCTCGTGCCCGGCTACAGCTTGAGCAGCTCCACATCGAGGCAGAGGCTCTGCAGTTCCCGAACGAGAACGTTGAACGACTCGGGCAGCCCCGGATCCTCCTGGACCTCGCCCTTGACGATCGCCTCGTAGGCCTTCGAACGGCCCTCGACGTCGTCACTCTTGACGGTCAGCAGTTCCTGCAGCGTGTACGCCGCGCCGTAGGCCTCGAGCGCCCAGACTTCCATCTCACCGAATCGCTGGCCACCGAACTGCGCCTTGCCACCGAGCGGCTGCTGGGTGATGAGCGAGTACGGCCCGATCGAACGAGCGTGGATCTTGTCGTCGACGAGATGCGAGAGCTTCAGCATGTAGATGTAGCCCACCGTGACGTGCTGCTCGAACTCCTCGCCGGTCATGCCGTCGGAAAGAGCGGTCTTTCCGGAGGCCGGCAGATTCGCCTTGGCCAGGTACTTCTGCAGGTCGACCTCGCTCGCGCCGTCGAAGACCGGCGTCGCGAACTTGATGCCGAGCTCCGCGCCCGCCCAACCCAGGTGGGTTTCGAGGATCTGGCCGACGTTCATTCGACTCGGCACACCCAGGGGGTTGAGCACGATGTCGACCGGCGTGCCGTCAGGCAGGTAGGGCATGTCCTCCGCGGCCAGAACCCGCGACAGCACACCCTTGTTGCCGTGACGACCGGCCATCTTGTCGCCGACCTGGAGCTTGCGCTTCATGGCGACGAAGACCTTGACCAGCTTGATCACGCCCGGCGGCAGTTCGTCACCCTTGCGGAGCAACTCGATGCGTTCCTCGTTGACCTTGTGGATCACGTCGATGTGCGATTCGGTCTTGCGATACATCGCACCGACCGCCTTGAGGAGCTCCTTGTCCTTGATCGGCAGCTTCTGGATCTGCTGACGGCTCAGCTGATCGAGAATGGCGTAGGTGATCTTGCCGCCCTTCTTGAGCAGCACCTCGCCATCGGCACCGATCACGTCCTCGGTCACATCACGCCCGTTGAGGGAATCCGTGATCTTCTTGTTGCGCTCCTCGGTCAGGATCCGGATCTCGTCCTTCGCGTTCTTCTCGAAGCGGGCGATCTCCTCGTTCTCGATCTCGAGCGCGCGGGCGTCCTTCTCGACTCCCTTGCGGGAGAAGATCTTGACGTCGACCACCGTGCCCTCGACGCCGGGTCGCGCCTTCAGGCTGGCGTCGCGCACGTCGCCGGCCTTCTCGCCGAAGATGGCCCGCAGGAGCTTCTCTTCCGGGGTCAGCTGGGTCTCGCCCTTCGGCGTCACCTTGCCGACCAGAAGGTCGCCGGAACGGACGGTGGCGCCGATCCGGATGATCCCGCACTCGTCGAGATCGGCGAGCGCCGACTCGGACACGTTCGGGATGTCGCGGGTGATCTCCTCGGGACCGAGCTTGGTGTCGCGCGCCTCGACCTCGAACTCCTCGATGTGGATCGAGGTGAAGACGTCTTCGCGCACCATGCTCTCGGAGACCAGGATGGCGTCCTCGAAGTTGTAGCCGCGCCACGGCATGAAGGCGACCAGGACGTTGCGTCCGAGGGCCAGCTCACCGAACTGCGTCGACGGCCCATCGGCCATCACGTCGCCCTTGCGAACGCGGTCCCCGACCTTCACCAACGGCTTCTGGTTGATGCAGGTGTTCTGGTTGGAACGCCGGAACTTGATGAGCGAGTAGATGTCGGCTCCGAACTCCTTCGAGACGCCGGTTTCGAGGTCCTCGCCCTCGACGCGAACGATGATCCGCTCAGCGTCGACGGAGCTGACCCTGTTCATGCCTGGATCGTCATGTTCGTCGCGGTCTATCTCTCGATCATGTCGCGGACCTTCAACGGGCGCGCCGATCATGGCGGTTGCGCAGGACCGGCTGGCGCTGCAGCTGATGGGCGCCGACCCGGTCAAGATCAAGCAGCTCGGCTTCGGCATCGGCATCGCGACGACGGCGATCGCCGGCGCGCTGCTGATCATCATCATTCCGGTAGAACCGTCGGTCGGCCGGCTCTATATCGGGCATGTCTTCGCGATCGCGGTGCTGGCCGGTCTCGGGTCGATCCCCGGTACCCTGGTGGCAGCCATCATTCTCGGTATCGTCGAAAGCCTTGTTTCGACCTTCTACGGCCCGTCCTGGGCCCCCGCCGTCGCCTTCGGCATTCTGCTGCTGGCGCTGGCGTTCCGCCCGCAGGGCCTGTTCGGACGGTGATGCGGCCATGAAACTGAACTCCTTCTGGCTCTGGGCCGCCATCATCGCCGCGCTGGGCGTGGCGTTTACCGTCTTCGACATCATCGAGGTCAACGAGTTCATCTACTTCGCCGGCTATGTGGTCCTCCAGTACGTAATCCTCGCGACCGCCTGGAACATCCTCGGCGGCTATACCGGCTACGTGAATTTCGGCTCCGCCGGCTTCTTTCGCCGTCGGCGCCTACACCTCGGTCGTCATGTACAAGTTCGCCGATCCGCCGCTGCCGCTGCTGATCCTCGTCGGCGGGATCGTCTGCGGGCTGATCGGGCTCGGCATGGGCTATCTCACGCCTGCGCCTGAAGGGCGTGTTCTTCGCCATCGCCACGCTCGCCATGGCGATCGTGCTCGAGACCCTGATCAACAACTGGGCCTATGTCGGCGGCGCGCCGGCGCCTACATCCTCCCGCCGGCGCACCATCGAGCCGTCTTCGGCAACTACATCGAGTTGCTGTTCATGGTGATGCTGATCCTGGCGCTGGTCGCGGTGGCCGTCGCGCGCTGGATCAACCCGTCGCGGCTTCGGCGCGGGCTTCGCCGCGATCCGCGACGACGAGCTGGCCGCCGAATGCAGCCGGCGTGCCGACGCTGCGGCTGAAGCTGATCTCGACCACCGTGATGGGCGCGCTGATGGGGGTGGCCGGCGCGCCGTTCGCGCTCTCTCATGTCAGCTACGTCGACCCGGTGTCGGCCTTCAACCTGTTCATCGCGGTGAACGCGATCGCCATGCCGATGATCGGCGGCACCACCGCCTGGGCTCGGGCCGGTGATCGGCGCGCTGCTGCTCGGCACGCATGCAGCAGGTCGTCCACCGTCACCATTTCGTCGGAGCTCAACCTGCTGATCGTCGGCGTCATGCTGGTGCTGTTCGTCATCGCTGGCGCCGCAAGGGCATCGTCGGGCTGGTGCAGAAGCGGATCCGAAAGCGAGGCGCAAGTCATGACCGCGCCGCTGCTCGAAGGTCGACCAGCCTGGAGCAAGCGCTTCGGCGGCTTCGTCGCGCTCGACGCGATCGACCTCCACGTCGGCGCCGGCGAGCGGCTCGGCCTCATCGGGCCCAACGGCTCGGGCAAGACCACGATGATCAACTGCATCTCCGGCGCGCTCGTCAACGACGAGGGCGACGATCGTCTTCGACGGCCGCGACATCACGGCATGCCGCCGCACAAGCGCACCCGCCTCGGCATCGCCCGCAGCTTCCAGATCCCGCGCCCGTTCGGCAGCATGACCGTGCTGGAGAATCTGCGCGTTCCGCTGGAATACGCCGGCGCGCCGCGCCTCGGCGGCCACATTGACGACGAGGCCCGCGACATCGAAGTGAGCTGATCGGCCTCTGCCGAAACGCGCGACCAGACGAACTCCGGCGGGCTGACCCAGGTCGAGATGCGCAAGCTGGAACTGGCGCGCGCGATGGCGGCCGAGCCGCAGCTGCTGATCTCCGACGAGGCGATGGCCGGCCTGTCGGGCAGCGAGATCGACGAGATACTCGACATCCTGTTCGCCCTGAACGAGCGCGGCATCACCATCATCATGATCGAGCACATCATGCGCGCGGTGATGCGGTTCTCCCAGCGCCTGGTCGTGCTTGTCTCCGGCAAGAAGATCGCCGACGGCGACGCCGGACCAACGTCATCGCAACCCCGAAGTGGAAAGGGCCTATCTTGGCGAATAGGATCGTCATCGAAAATGTCGAAGCCGGCTACGGTTCGGTCCGCGTGCTCCACGGCGTTTCGATCAACGTCGAGGCCGGCGAGACCGTGGTGCTGCTCGGCACCAACGGCAACGGCAAGAGCACGCTCATGAAATGTATCATGGGCATCGTGACGCCGAGCGCCGGCAGCATCGTCGCAGTGATCGATGGCGAGACGCACGATCTCGTCGGCCGCACCACCGAGCAGATCGTCGACCTCGGCATCGCGCTGGTGCCGGAAGGCCGCCGGCTGTTTCCCGCGCCAGACCGTGGAAGAGAACCTACTGCTCGGCGCCAGCCGTCCGAAAGCACGGCGCGACATCCGCAAGACCAATCTCGATTTCTGCTTCGAGGCCTTCCCGCGCCTGACCGAGCGGCGCAGCCAGCTCGCCGGCTCTATGAGCGGCGGCGAGCAGCAGATGGTGGCGCTGGCGCGCGCGCTGATGCTGGCGCCGCGCATTCTGCTGATCGACGAGCCCTCGGTCGGCCTCGCGCCGATCCTGGTCAGCCGCATGATCGCCCAGATCAAGGAACTGCAGGAGCAGAACAACCTGACTGTCCTGATGGCCGAGCAGAACTTCAACCAGGCGACCTCTCCCCCCTTATCTCCCAAACGCCGCAAGACGATCCCGACCGCACTATCATCGTGCACGGCGAATCGCGTTCATGGAATTCGCCAGGAACTCGCCGACAACGACATGGTGAAGCAGTATTATCTCGGCGCATAAATTCCCCCCGACATTCCCGCACACGTGACATTCGCCGAAACCTCCCATTTACGAGACGCGCGTTGCGGCAGTCTTGCATCCGCTATCCAAACCGGGCTCTGTCGCTTATCCTGCACCGCCCCCCCTCAATCCCCCCTTTCCCACCCTTCTCGTCCCAATTATTCCAGGATCGCACGCTCGGCCTCCATGCCGGCCAGCAGCCCGACCCGACGACCGGCGCGCGGGCGGTGCCGATCTACCAGACGACCTCCTATGTGTTTCGCGATACGGACCATGCCGCCGCCCTCTTCAACCTCGAGCGCGCCGGCCACATCTATTCGCGCATCTCGAACCCGACCGTCGCGGTCCTCGAAGAACGCATCGCCGCACTCGAAGGCGGGCTCGGCGCGGTGGCGACGGCGTCGGGACAGGCGGCGCTGCACCTCGCCATCGTCACCCTGATGGGCCAGGGCGGACATATCGTGTCGTCCTCGACGATTTACTGCGGCAGCCACAACATGTTTCACCACACGTTGCCACGCTTCGGCATTACGACGAGTTTGTCGATCCGCGCGATCCGGTCGCGTTCGCCGCCGCGATCACGCCCGAGACGCGCCTCGTCTTCGGCGAGACCCTCGGCAATCCCGGCCTCGAGATCATGGACCTCGAAAAAATTTCCGCCATCGCGCACGAAAACGGCGTCCCGCTGATGATCGACAATACCTTCGCGAACTCCGTTCCTGTGCCGGCCGTTCGAGTACGGCGTCGATATCGTCATGCATTCGGCGACCAAGTTTCTCGGCGGTCACGGCACGTCGATCGCGGGCGTGCTGGTCGATTCCGGACGGTTCGACTGGGACGCGTCCGGCCGGTTCCCGACCCTCACGGAGCCTTATGACGGTTATCACGGGCTCGATTTCGCCGAGGAGTTCGGCCCCGCCGCCTTCATCATGCGCGCCCGCGCCGAGGGGCTGCGAGACTTCGGCGCGACGCTCAGCCCGACCAATGCGTTCAACATTCTCCAGGGTGTCGAGACGCTGCCCGTGCGTATGGCGCGCCATGTCGAGAACGCCCGCAAAATGGTTGAATTTCTCGGCGATCATGAAGCGGTCGAATGGATTGCCTGGCCGGAGCGTGACGATCATCCCGATCGCGCGCTTGCCGCCCGTCTGCTGCCCAAGGGGCCGGGCGCGATCTTCTCGTTCGGCATCAAGGGCGGGCGCGAGGCGGGGCGCGTATTCATCGAACGTCTCGGCCTGTTCTCGCATCTCGCCAATGTCGGCGACGCCAAGTCGCTGGTTATCCATCCCGCGTCCACGACCCATCAGCAGATGGATGCGGCGGCCCTCAAGGCCGCCGGCATCGGCGAGGAGCTGGTGCGGCTGTCGGTTGGTCTCGAGGATCCTGACGATCTGATCGCCGATCTCGACCAGGCGCTCCGCGCCGCGCGCCGGGCGACCCAGCCCCGCGCCGCCGAATAGGGAGGGGCGCGCCGATGGAGCTCCAGGTCGACGGTCGGACGGTCTTCGCCGCCACCGGCGGAAAGCCGTTCGATCCCGCGCTGCCGGCTGTCGTGTTCGTCCACGGCGCCGGCATGGACCATACTGTCTGGGCGCTGCAGACCCGCTGGTTCGCCTGGCACGGCTACGGGGTGCTGGCGATCGACCTGCCGGGTCACGGCCGGTCCGAAGGCCCCGCGCTGGACTCTATCGAGGGCATGGCGGCCTGACCGCCCGCCTGATCGAGCTCACGGCGCCGAAAAGTATCCCTCATCGGCTATTCGATGGGCGCCCTCGTCGCGCTCGCCGCGGCGGCGGACAATGAACGGGTTGCGTCGCTCGCGCTGCTTGGCATCGGCGCGGAGATGCCGGTTCATCCCGACCTGCTGGCGCTGGCAAAGGCCGGCGATCCGGCCGCGTGGGACCTCGTGGTCTCGTGGGGCTTCGGAAAGCCGGCGCATTTCGGGCTGAACCGCGCGCCCGGCCTGTGGATGCAGGGCGGCGGCCGCCTGCTTCTGGCACGCGGCAAGCCGGGCTTGCTCGGGATCGACATGGCGGCGTGCGACGCCTGGAAGGGCGCGGTCGATGCGGGTGGAAAAGTGAATATTCCCACCCTGATTGTCGCCGGCGACCGCGACCAGATGACGCCGCCGAAAGCGGCTGCACCGGTCGCAGAAGCGATCTCAGGATCGAAAATCTTCGTACTCGCCGGTGCCGGTCACCTGATGATGGTCGAAAAGCCGGATGAAACGCTGGACGCGCTAATCGCGGCATTGTGAAAGACGTCACTGCAATCATCCGTGTATAAGTCGGTGTTTCTGTTCGATAATACGGACGTAAACGTGACTCTTGCGTTTTAACGGTCGTTCCGCATGTCTGTGGAATATTGTCCGTTTTTCAACAAACGTTGGCCAAGACTGTCGCCCGGCAGGAAGTTTCGAAGGGGAGCTTGCTGTATCGCCTCCTGAAACTGTCCGGAGTCCAATGAAACTGTCAGAATTCCTCCCAGGTCCGATACCGGCGCACGGCCGGTGACGGGACGAACGGAGACGGGTGGTACTTTCCGTCCTGGAACACGATGGTTACCGTCGATGTCCTACGCCGACGTCGGTTTCGTCGGTTCATTGATTGTCGGCCTGAAATGGGCGCTCCTGAAGGAGGCCCGGGCACATTCTGAATCGTCCTGATTCTGACTGGTCTATAGCAATACGTAACTGAAACG
>CALOFD010000012.1:0-91496 GCA_942492505.1 Thermoanaerobaculia bacterium | reverse complement strand
GACATGACCGATGGAGGTGTCGACTATTCGTTCGAGTGCGTCGGCAACGTCCAGTTGATGCGATCGGCGCTCGAGTGCTGCCACAAGGGGTGGGGAGAGTCGACGATCATCGGTGTTGCCGGCAGCGGTCAGGAGATCTCCACGCGACCGTTCCAACTCGTCACGGGGCGGGTTTGGCGCGGCTCCGCGTTCGGGGGCGTGAAGGGACGTTCGGAGGTGCCGGGGATGGTGGAGCAGGCCATGCACGGCGAGATCCAGATCGACCCCTACATCACTCACGAGATGGGACTCGAGGACATCAATCGGGCCTTCGACCTGATGCACGCCGGCGAGAGCATTCGTTCGGTGATCCGCTTCTGAGGACCGATGGAGTCCCTTCCGGTTGAATCACGAGCGCTGAGCCAGCCGTGAGCGGTTCGTCATCGAGGCCGCGTCGTCGACTTCTGGTTCCAGAAGTCGTCCAGAGTTCGGCGATGGACTGCGGTCCCGCGGCACTGAAAGCAGTGCTGGAGGGATTCGGCATCCCGGCGAGCTACGGGCGTCTTCGCGAGGCCTGCCAGACGAGCGTCGACGGAACCTCGATCGACACGCTCGAGGAACTCGCGTGCAGTCTGGGGCTCGACGCCGAGCAGATCATGATTCCGGTCGACCCCGTTCTCGACCCCGAACATGGGGGGCTTCCGGGGATCGCAGTGACCACGCAGCCCAACGGATCGACGCACTTCGTGGTGGTCTGGCGGAAGCACGGCGGCTGGTTGCAGGTGATGGACCCCACGATCGGCCGACGCTGGGTGCGCGAGGCCTCGTTCCTCAACGAACTCTACGTCCACAAGGTGTCGGTGCCGGCGCAGGACTGGTTCGAGTGGACGAAGAGCGAGGAGTTCCGAGGCGCGCTGCGACGTCGGATGCGGACTCTCGGCCTGGGGAAGGGAGAGATCGAGACCAGAATTGGAGCCGCCGATGCGGAGTCGAGCTGGATCGGCATTGCGGCGCTCGACGCCGCAGTCCGCATGGGGGCGGCTCTCGTCGAAGCCGGAGCGATCGATCGGGGGAAGGAGGTCGGTGGACTGATCGCCGCCGCTCGCCCCGAGGAGATCCCCGAGGCCTACTGGTCGGCCTACGATTCGTCGCTTCAGCAGGAGCCTGCCGTGGCGACGTCCGAGTCATCGGACGGTCCACGTAGCGGCGAAGGCGAGAGACGACCGGTGCAACCCGGCTCGGTCACCCTGACCGGTGCGCTCCTGATTCGTCTTCGGGGAACGATGGAATCGGCGGCTGCGGTCGGGGACGAGCCCGAACTTCGCGCCATCACCGAGGACGCCTAAGAGCGGCCGGGCCGAAAGCTGTTCGAGATGCTCCGACAGGACGGTGTCGGTCTGCTCCTGACCTTGATCGGAGCCTCCCTGCTCGCAGCCAGTGGAGTCCTCCTGGAGGCGTTGTTGTTCCGGTCGATGCTCGATCTCGGCGAGCACCTCACGGTAGCCGGCCAGCGATTGACGGCGGTGGGCGGGGTCGTGGCTCTCGGCGTCGCCCTGCTGTTCCTCGATCTTCCGCTCTCGCAGGGGCTCTGGCGGATCGGGCGGCGACTCGAGGTGCGTCTGAGGATCGCGTTCCTGGAGAAGTTGCCCCGACTCGGGGATCGATACTTCTCGAGTCGTCTGAGTTCGGACATGGCGGAGCGAAGCCACTCGATCCACCAGTTGCGTAACGTGGGAAGTCTGTTCGGTGCCCTGACCCGAGTCTCGTTCGAATTGCTGTTCGTGACGCTGGGGATCCTCTGGCTGGATCCGGCGAGTGCGCCCTTTGCGGTGACCGCCGCGATCGCCTGTGTTTTCATTCCGATCCTGGCTCAGCGAGGGTTGGCCGAGCGCGACCTGCGGGTGAGGAGTCACACTGGAGCCTTGAGCCGTTTCTACCTCGACTCACTCCTCGGCCTGGTCCCGATCCGCTCGCATTCGGCCGAGGACACCATGCGGCGCGAGCATGAGTCGTTGCTCAGCGAATGGACACGGGCTGGATTGCGGCTGCAGCGCAGGACCGTCGCCATGGTCGGCTGGCAGCTCTTCATCAGTTTCGGCTTTGCGATCTTGCTGGTGCTGAACCATCTTCGGCGGGGGAGCGATGAGCCGGCCGTGCTCCTGTTGGTGTTCTGGGCGCTTTCGCTGCCGGTCCTCGGACAGGAGATCGCGCTTCTCTGGAGCCGATATCCCTGGCAGAGGAACATCACCCTACGGCTTCTCGAGCCCCTCGGCGCACTCGAAGGATTGCGGCCGGAGAGCGTTGGAGAGCCTGGGGGGACATCGATCGAGTCCGCACCGAGGATCGTCATGTCGGGCGTGGCGGTGACTGCGACGGGGCATCGCCTCCTGTCGGATATCGACCTCGAGATCCCGGCAGGGAGTCATGTCGCGATCGTGGGACGCTCGGGGGCTGGGAAGTCGAGCCTTCTGGGTCTGCTGCTCGGCTGGCACCGACCTGCTTCGGGGCAGGTGGAGGTCGCGGGACGTCCGTTGACGGCGGATCTTCTGGAATCACTCCGGCGGCAGACGGCCTGGGTCGATCCGACGGTGAGGCTCTGGAATCGGACCCTGCTCGAGAACGTCAGCTATGGCAACGATGGCGGTGACGTGGGCTTCGCCATCGATCGCTCGCTGCTCGAGGGAGTCCTGAAGAGCCTGCCGGACGGCATGCAGACAGTGCTCGGGGAGGGCGGCGCCATGGTGTCGGGCGGAGAAGGGCAGCGAGTGCGCCTGGCGCGAGCGATGGTCAGGGAGAATGCACGACTCGTCATCCTCGATGAGCCGTTCCGGGGCCTGCCGCGGGACGTTCGCGACACGTTGCTACGGCGTTCACGGGAGTTGTGGCGCGACGCGACGCTGTTCTACGCGAGTCACGACATCCTGCAGACCGTCGATTTCGATCACGTGGTGGTGATCGAGACCGGGCGAATCGTCGAGCAGGGTCGTCCGCAGGAGTTGCGGGACGCGCAGGGGGCCTACTCCAAGTTGTTGGAAGAGGAGCAGACCGTGCAGTCTCGACTCTGGCACGGCGACCAGTGGCGTCGACTGGTCATGGCGGGCGGTCAGTTGATAGATCCGGTGGAGGATCTGTCTTGAAAGCGATGGCCAGCGACTTCACCTGGTCAGCGGATTCTCTGGGTGAGGTTCTGAGTGAGCTCATCGGGCGTTCGGGTCTCAGTCCGACGCGATTGAAGAATCCGCCGCCTTCGATCGAGAACGCGGAGCCGGGTCTGGTCGGCCAGTGGATCGAGAGTTCGTGCGAGACCGCGGAGGTGGAAGCCCAGCTGGCGAGTGTTTCCTATCCCGAGATCGAAGCGCTGCTCCAGCGTGCGGCGCCGGCCCTGATTCGAGTCGGGGAAGGCGGCCGGGTCAACTATGTCGCCCTGCTCCGCTCGAAGGGGAACTCTGTCGTTCTTCTCAGTCTCTCCAAGGAGCCGGTCGCCGTTCCGATCGAGGTGGTTCGGCGGTGGGTCTGTCGAAGACTCGAGGAACCGCTCGAAGGCGAAGTCGACGATCTGCTCGAACGCAGTGGGGTCGACGCCAGGCGTCGCGAGAAGGGCCGTCGTTCGATCCTGGCCGACCGTCTGGCCAACGCTCATTTGGCCGGAGTCTGGCTCCTGCGACCCCCTCCCGGGGCTTCCGTTCCGAATCTGGTGCGGCGCAGTCGGCTGCTTTCGCGGATGGTCGCACTGACCGGTACACACGCGCTGCAGTACTGCCTGTGGATCGCCTCGTGGTGGGTCATCGGAATCGCCGCGCTGCAGGGCCGGACCGACCCCGGCATGCTGCAGTTGTGGGTCGTCATGGTTCTCTCCCTGGTTCCTCTTCGGATGGGTACGACGTGGCTCCAGGGTTCCGTCGCCATTCTTGCCGGAGCCCTGCTCAAGCAGCGACTCCTCCATGGCGCGCTCAAGTTGGACCCGGAAGAGATCCGTCACCAGGGGACCGGCCAGCTCCTGGCCCGGGTGCTCGAATCGGAAGCGATGGAGTCGCTCGCCCTGAACGGGGGCTTCCACCTTCTGTTGGGGGCCATCGAGGTCGCCTTCGCGGCCGTCGTACTGGGGCTCGGCGCCGGAGGCCCCCTCCACGCCCTGCTGCTGGTCGGCTGGAGTGTGGTGGTCTACTGGGTGGGGCGTCGCTACGCGGCCCGAAGACGGGGCTGGACCGAAGGCAGGCTGAGTCTGACCTACGCTCTGGTGGAGAGCCTCCTCGGACATCGCACGCGTCAGGCCCAGGAATCGAGAGCTCGTTGGCACGAAGACGAGGACCGGGAAGTCGAGGCATACAGTCGGGCTTCGCGAGGACTCGATCGGCTTGCCGCGAGTCTTGGATCTGCGCTGCCGCGGGGCTGGATGATCGTCGGGGTTCTCGGGCTCGCCCCGCTGCTGGTGGGCGACCGTGCCTCGAGTGAGAGCCTGGCGGTGGCGTTTGGAGGGATCTTGCTCGCCTACGGCGCACTTCGAAGAGTCACCCTCGGGCTGAGCCAATTGTCGGGTGCCTCGATCGCCTGGGATCAGGTTGCGGAAATGTTCGACGCGGCAGCACGGCCTTCTCTCCGATCGGATCCCGATCTCGCCTTGACTCGCGGGCAGTCGAGGGGACGAGTGCTTCTGGAGGCGAAGGAACTCGGCTTTCAGTACGCCTCGAGAACTCAGCCGGTCATCGACGATCTCGACCTCGAGGTCGCAGCGGGCGACCGGATCCTTCTCGAGGGGCCCTCAGGTTCGGGAAAGTCGACGCTGGCCAGCCTGCTTGCCGGACTTCGCAGTCCCTCGACAGGGCTTCTACTGTTCAGGGGGCTCGATCGAACGAGTGCCGGCACGGCATTCTGGCGCAAGTCGGTGATTCTCGCTCCGCAGTTCCACGAGAACCACATCCTGAGCGAGTCGTTGGCGTTCAACATCCTCATGGGGCACCGCTGGCCGCCGATGAAGGAAGATCTCGATAGGGCCGAAGAACTCTGCCGGGAACTCGGTCTCGGAGATCTCCTCGAGCGAATGCCGTCGGGACTGTTCCAAATGGTGGGAGAGAACGGCTGGCAGCTCTCTCATGGAGAACGCAGCCGCGTCTTCATTGCGAGAACCCTGATCCAGGAGCACGACATCTCGATCCTGGACGAGAGTCTGGGTGGCCTCGACGGCGAGAGCGCGATGCTCGCAGCCAAGGTGATCATCGCGAGATCACCGACCCTGGCAGTCGTCGGTCACTCGTAGCCGGGGGAGAAGGCCCCGGGGGGGATGGGCGTGGCTGAATAGACCACGGCCAGATGGCTGTTCGCCACCCGCAGACCACTCCTGGGTGAGGTCCCCGGTCTGCGGTTCACACAGCCGCCGCGACCAGGCGCGGCGCTGAGTGCTATTCGAGAATGGCCGAAACGGCCTGGCCAGTCTTGACTGTGAATCGATGATCTGAGGGTCGATTCACCAGAGTCTCGAGAAGTTCAAACACCTGCGGTTTGACGCTCCCAGAGAATCCGGCCTTGAGGTTTGTCTTTGTTTTCATGGATTCGACTATTCCTTGATGCAGTCGATGCTCTGCCCGACCTTGACGCTGGTTTTGATCTTCATGGTGTGTGTCTCCGGTTGCTTGGGTGTCCGGGGTTATTCCTGGATGGGTACTCCTCTCGATCTCTCTTGACCGACCTTGACGCTGGTTTTGATCTTCATGGTGAAACTCCCTGATCGTTTATGAGGTGTGAAAGGTAGCTATTCCTTGATGCAGTCGATGCTCTGTCCGACCTTGACGCTGGTTTTGATCTTCATGGTGTGTGTCTCCGGTTGGATGGGGATTGAGGGTTATTCCTTGATGCAGTCGATGCTCTGCCCGACCTTGACGCTGGTTTTGATCTTCATAGTGTGTGTCTCCGTTTGGATGGGGATTGAGGGTTATTCCTTGATGCAGTCGATGCTCTGACCGACCTTGACGCTGGTTTTGATCTTCATGGTGTGTGTCTCCGTTTGGATGGGGATTGAGGGTTACTTCCTTGATGCAGTCAATGCTCTGACCAACTCTTGATGGTGCTCATCGTCTCTCCCAAATTGGTTAAAGTCCCTATAAACGCAAAAACCCCCGTCACCTCCAGCAAGAATCCGGAGTGAAGCGGGGTTTGCGGTTCTACGCAGCCAGAGACTGGTAGGTAGGTGTTCTAGATCTTCTCTACTATGTTGGCCTAAGTCCTAGGGGCTAGAAAGGCAGGACCAGCGACCTCCTCCAAAGTCGGAGAGTTTCGTCGGGCTACCTTTCAGGAGCGGATGCCCCTGAACGCAATCGGTTGTCTGAGCAATTTTATGCGAACAAGATTCAATGAGTCAAAGGGATTGTTGAACTCGAGCGATCGCGAAGTCAGGAATAGCCCGTTCCATGCTGCCCTCGGCATCATCCTCAACGCTTTCAACAAGCCGGATAAAAAACTCGGTCAATTCCGGATCGAACTGGCTCCCCGCATCCTTCCTTAGGCGTCTAAGTGCCTCCTCTTTGGGCAGGCCAGACCGGTAGGCTCGATCCGAGATCATCGCGTCGTAGGCATCTACGATCGACACGATTCTAGAACCCAGCGGGATCTCGGATCCCGTTAGACCTGCCGGGTAGCCCCCTCCGTCCCAGCGTTCATGGTGGTGGAGCACAAGGAGGCTAGCTTTCTCAAAGCCAGGGATCGGTCGCAGAATGGCCCAACCGAACTCAGGGTGCTTCTCGGCTAGCTCTCGCTCGGATTCTGTGAGCTTCCCCGGTTTGAGAAGAATTTGGTCAGGGACCCCTATCTTCCCGATATCGTGCAGGAGAGAGGCTCGCTCAATATCTTCGAGATCCTCCTTGGTAACTCCAACGTCTTCGGCAACCCTCACTGCCCACTCTGCGAGACGGGTCGCATGGAAACCGGTCCGAAGATCCTTGAGATCAAGCATCATGTTCAGAGCGTACATGACACCCGTTCTTGTCTTTCGCACCTCTTCTTCAAGCTTTTTGAGGGCTATGCGAGGGTTCCTGTTCAAGGGGCTGAGCATGTTCGATGGGGTGGACATTGCACACCGATCTTATGCTAGATCGGCTATTGAACACTCCTCGGCCTTACTGAGTTGACGAGAACGAAGGGTCCCCACTCGTGAGGACCGCTGAGAGTGTTTGACGGAGTTCGTCCATCGTCTCCGAGTATGAGATCTGCACGCTGGTGCCGGAGGCCAGTCTTGCCAATGCCTCACCACGAACTTCTCCTGGGCACGGGCGCTTGGTCGCCAAAGGTTGTGGACAATCGCCCGTGAGCCTGCGTACAGGAGGGTCCTGTAAAGACCAAAGACTTCGTCACCCTTGCTCGCTGCCAACGAAGTCTGCTGAAACCCTGAAAGCACGAATAGTTGAGCGTCCAAGTCCAAGTTCAGAAGATCGAACAGGGAGTAGTCTTTGCCGGCAATCCGCAGAGTCGAGAACATCGGATTGTCTGGTCGATAGGACGCCGAGCCGTCCGCGAAGATGGTCCTTGCTTCACGAGCTTCCTCGACAAAATCGTTAGGGGAGGTTGCAGCCCTGAACAGAGAGTTTCTGAAGCATGCCTCAATAGTGCTGATTCGAGGTTGTTCAAACGCGACGAGGAGACCAGTGTTCGACGAAGCTTCTCTTGAGCGAGAGAGAAACCATGTTGTAGCGCTTGGCGAATAGGTGACTTGGTGCTCTTTGGATAAGGGACCTATGGGGCCGTTCAGCGCGTGAAACGGTAGGTGGAAGAGGGCACCACATGGAACCACAACCAGCTTTGGTTTGAGGCGGTGGGCTATCGGTGAAATGAGCTCGTCGAAAAGCCTCTCCAAGAGATGCTGCAAGTCAAGGCCGGCTTGATCGTTTGGGCTTCGCGCGGTGTCTGGGTCAGCCTGGAGTCGGCTCATTACATATCGAAGCTCGGTATAAAGGTCACTAGCGATAGAGGAGAGCGTCGCGGGAATGATCTCCGCGCTACTCTGATCTAGGGTGGCGACGTACATAACTCCCTTGGCCTCATAGAAGTCTAGGATGACTTCATCTTGGCTGAGGAGTTCCTGAATAGAAGACGGATCAACCACCAATGCCTCTTGAAGTGAGCTAACCTCCCTGTCAGTCGACGAGAGTCGACCCAAGGACTTGAGAAGGTCCGCCTCATAACGCTCGCTCGCATTCAGCAAGGGAGACATGCTCCCGGGCTCGTGCGCGTCTCCCCTCATCTCTTGAAGGTCTATCTGGCGGTAGTACCAGTTCAGCTCCTCCCGGAGCTTTGAGACTTGGGATGCCAGCTGGCTGCGACCTGACGTTCTTTCCGACAGGGTCGCTGCTCGTGTCGCGACCATGTCAGAGAGAGACCTGGCTTTGGCCTTCTCGACGAACTTGAAGGCCTCCGCCGCGATCTCAGGAGTCTGCGTTTCCGAAGCCAGTTGGACAACAAGTTCTTCGTAGACGACAAGCTTGTCGTCCACGAGCGGAATCTTTTGCTCCTCTGTACGTACGTGGCTTCGGATCTCTTCAAGACTCTCGTGCGCCAGACGGAAAGCTCGTTCCGCTGAACTTCGATCCCCCCTCTCAAGATCTATTCTTCCGGCGAGGTAGTGGGCCTGCCAAAGAACGGTTGCGCTACCAGGTCCAGATGCAAGGCTGAAGGCTTTCCGAAGCTCTGTTTCCGCCTCGTCTAAGTGCCGTTGATCGAGTCGGCCTTTGCAGATCAGCAGGCATGCTTGGGCCTCCTTTCTCTGCAATCCCAGACTAGCTAGACCTTTCTGCGCGCGTTTGGCTAACCGGATAGCTTCAAAGGGTCTGCCCGCCTTGAGAAGCACTATCCCGGAATGAAGATCTAGTTGGCTCTTGTAAACCTCGTTCTCTTCTCGCTCAAAGATCGAGCGGGCGCGTTGAAGCATCTCGAGAGCCGCGATCCATTTCCCTTGCCTGCCGACGGCAATCGCCCAGAGAGTAAGAGCCTTCGCGCTCTCATAGGGCATTCCCAAGCTTTCGAAGCCCTGGTGCGCTCTTGAGGCCAGAGTGGTCGCTTCTTGGGTCAGGTTCAGTTCTAGGTAGATTTCTGCCTCGTCGAGGTTGCAGAGAACAGGATGGTATTGGTCCCCCAATGCGATGCAGCGTTCTCGGGCTTGCTCAAAGAGCTCCAGAGAGGTCGTGTACTCACCTCGGAGATAGAAAAGGTAGGCATAGTTGTAGTCGATTCTCGCGGTGAGCACTGCCAGTCCATGAGACTCACAGTAGGACCGAGCCCTGCTGTAGAAATAGGCCGCCTTGTCAGAGTTGTGAACGCTTATCTGGCATACGGCCATGTTGCTTAGGCAAGTCGCGACGTCTCGGTGACTCCCTAGGCGCTTGAAGATTCCATAAGCAGCCTCATAGCTCTTCGCTGCATCCTCCCAGCGATCTCGTCGGAAGAGTACGTTCGCGTAGTTAAAGTTCAGCCGAGCTAATCTCAGATCGTCCCCGAGTGCATCGAAGATCGATCGTGCTCGGCGCGCCCATTCTTCGACTCGACGATGATCACCCGTCAGGAGAATCGAGAGAAGGCCGGAGCTGTACGTGATTGCTTCGTCAAGTTCCTCCCCGGCTGAAGCGAAGAGGTTCGCTGCCTCTTCGAATGCTCCTACAGCCTCCTCCAAGCGCCCCTGCACGTACCTCGCATTGGCCTTGGCGCGCAACACCCTGCCCCTGGAATAGTCATCCTTCGCTCTTTCGGAAAACCACTCCAAGGTTTCAAGGAAATCATCGCAGCCTTCAAGATCAGATGAGAGGAGTTCTACTGCCTCTGCCGCTAAGTGCGATAGACCCTCTCGGGACACGGCTAATGGGTTCGCAGCAAGGAACTCAAGACGTTCGTTCTCTGTTCTGAGAGCGCGGACTGCGGTCAGATCGACCGAGAATTCCTTCTGCACTATAGCTACCTGGTTCTGAGCCTAAGTTCTTCCCGTCCCAGTCCAGAAACTGTAGCAGGCACTCGTCTATCTGAAGTGCTGGCTGACATCGTGAACCTCAGAAGGGGGCGGGGGGGCAAACTCAATTGCATCACTTGACCCTGCGAGGACGAAGGGAGCCCAAAAGTATGGATGCCTGCGAATCTCACGGACGCTTAGACAGGCTCGTCTCAGACATTCGTCCTTGGGCACCCCGCTCATGAGACCTTCATAGAAGCACCTCATGAAGTAAACGCTAGCTGCGTCATCAACCCGCCAGAGGGCAGAAACAACAGCTCGCACTCCAGAAGCCATTAAGAAATGTGGCCAAGCCATCATGTATGCCGTTGGGCCTTCCGGCTCGACCCCCATGTTGCATCCGCTCAGCACCGCAAGTTCGATGTTTGTGAGATCCAGCCCGACCAAGTCGTGAAGGTAGAAGGGACCATCACCGAGTCTGAGATGGGAGAAGAGAGGCCTAGCTCCTCAAACATTCCATGACTGGCAAAGTGGACGAGTTGGACTGACTCGATCTCGTTTGCTACGACCGCCGCCGTTGCATCGTGACCTAGGAGAAGGCGAGCACCTGGAATCAATCTTGAGAGCTGCTCGGCTTCGGCACCCATGCCTGTAGCTACTGAGTCGCCGACACCTACCAATAGGGATGCTCCAATGCTCTTTGCGGGTTGACTGGAGCATTCAGACAGACATTGCGCCGAGGGCTGGACGGTCAATCTGTGTCGATCGATCATGTACTCCCGATCAGGTCCCAGGAGCGCATGGAACGGCACCCGGGAAAGACTCCCCTCGGGAATGACGATCAGCTGCTCGAGTAGCGTGCCTTCAACAGGTGCGAGGAGAAGGTTGTGAAGTCGACTGAGGTGATGCTCTGCTCTGGTTCTGGCTTGTTGGTCTCTACCTGCTGCTGCAGGAGTTAGCGCGTACCTAAATAGCTGAAGGGCCTCGGCAATTTCAGAGGAGCTCCCAATCTCGAACAGATTGGCGCTGTCGCGCGTGGCTGACAAGCACCAAAGTTGATCGCCGGTGGAGTAATAGTGCAGCAGAGTAGTTTGCGAACCGAGAGCTTCCTGAACATCTGTCAGCTCAGGGAGCGGACCTGCTCCTTCCTTGTGTCCCCTTACTCCCATGAACCTCAGCGTTTCGGTGGCTTCGGACTCAAGGACTGAGGCGAGATCTCCGATCTGCGAGGCACCTCTTCGCTGCTCGCTTGCTCGGAGTTCACGAAGTTGGTGGGAAAGTCTTCTTAGTTCTTCAGCCCCGGCACTCAACTCGGAAGCCGCGCTGCCGCTCCTTGCAGTCGTGTCTTGCCAGAACGGCTTCGACGAGTAGTAGTGAAATCTCACAGCCTTGGAGCGCTCGATTGAGGCGAAGGCGCGGATGACGTCCCCCTTTCGAGCTGCCAGAAGAAATAGGCGTTGGTAGACGTCTACCTTCCCAGCAAGGAATCCACCTCTCAGGTCTAGTGGTGGTAGAGACTCACTGATGGATTCAACGAGCGCAGCGGCTTGGAGGTAGGCCTTGGCGGCTTGGTTGTCCAAGCCAAGGTCTTCTGCCGACCTCCCGACTAGAGCTAGGGCTTCGATCTCAAGGTGCTTTCGATCGAGCAGGACCACTCTTGGCAACAGACTTCGAGCGAGTTCGAAGGTCTGTTTTGATTCCCCTGTCGCTGCGAGACATTGGCCGTAGAGAAGGTCGAAAAGGCATTCGATGTCTGGTGTCGCTGGAGGCCCAAGGTCCGACTCGCATAGTCGTGCTATTCGCAGCGCTTGCTCCGTCCGTCCGCTTGCGAGGAGTATCTGTCCCTTCTGCAACCTAATTCTCTGAAGCCAGGCTGTATTGCCAAGTCTCTCAAAGCGAGCTTGGGCCTGATCGAGGAGTTGCATTGCCACATCCAGATCACCGGAAGACGACTCACAGACTGCGAGAAGGAAGAAGGCCTTTGCACGTTCGTAGGGTGCGTGGCGCCGCGCAAACAGAGACAGCGCCCGATCGATCCGACGGCGGGCATCTCTCAGAAGCCAATGATCTAGAAGGATCTGGCCGAGAGCTAGGAGAACCAGGCCCTCGTAGTAGTGGTTCCCTATTTCCAGAAAGGCCTTTTCTAGGGCCATGAGGCGTGAGAGGGCTTGAGAGTGATGCCCCCAGTGCATGAGGGCCCAAGCTTGATTGTAAAGGAGCACAAGTCTGGCCTGACTCGGTCCCTCCTCGGCAAGGAAGGTGCTAGCTCTTTCAAAGAGCCTGAGGGCTTCCGGTATGTGTCCCGTCTGCACCTTGCTGCAGCCTATGTTGATCAGACAATTGGTGATGTCGGTAGTGGTGCCTCGAACCATCAAGGTTCCCAAGGCCCTGGTCCACAGACGCTCTGAGTCGGCGAATCGGTCTTGTTTGAAGGCGATGTTGCCCTCGTTCACGTCAAGTCTTGCGAGCCGAAGTTGATCGCCAAGTCTCTGGAAGGTCTGTCGGGCGGTTCCGGCTTCTGCCGACGCCCGCTCAAAATCACCGGTCTCCACCAAGGTAAGAATGAGGCAGCTCCGAGTGATCCCTGCCTGTAGGTCGTCTCCAAGGGATGTGAACAGCTCCAGGGCGTCTGAGAGAAGGCTGAGGCCTGTCTCCGCGTCGCGGGTGTTCGCAGCGATGTGGTTTCCCGCGGCCTTGAAGATGAAGGCCGTTGTTCTGCTTGCCCCCGCACGCTTCGCCACATCAACGAGTCTTTCGACCCTGAGTTGCACTGGATCAGCGTCTGTCGGGCCGCGCGCATCGAGGAATCCAGCTAGCGCTGGAGCAAGGATCGAGTCCCCAACACTTGCGAGCCATGCGATGAACTCTCGGATCTCCTCGTCGCTCTCCAGCTCGATGAGTTTCTCAATCTGTTGTTCTAGTTCGATCCCCGACGTCTAGCGACTCGATCGGAGATGGGAAGGGCGTTTGTTTCGATCTTTCAGGGAGAGGCGAGGAACAACTCGTCGGCGTTCCAGATCGCATTCGGTTCGAGGATGGCGGGGCGGAAGTTGCCGACGGTGGCCTGGGCGCCTACCAGGACGTGGGGGGATACGAGGGGGATGACGGGGAGTTCTTCTGCCACGATTTCCTGGACGCGGTCGTAGAGGCGTTTTCGGGCTTGTCGGTCGGTCTCTACGAGTTGAGCTTTCATGAGTGCATCGATCTCGGCCTGCCAGGGGCTCAAGGGCTCGGTGTCGTTCAGTCGCCACACGTGAAGGCCGCCTGTGGATAGGAGGAAGGGAAGAGCGGGATTGGGGTCGGCGTCACCGCTTCCGAAGCCGAGGAGGATCAAGTCGTAGGCGAAGGTCTGCAGGAGCCGTTCGACGACGGCGCCGTGGGGCAGCGAAACGACGCGGACCTCGATCCCCAGCTCCGCCAGGTCCTGTTCGATGATGGCTGCCATCTTGAGGCGCTTGGAGTTCGTGGAAGACGTCAGGATCGAAAGTCGGACGGGGGCACCCTCAGGACCGATGAGTTGGTCTTCGGCCCATCGGAATCCTTCCCCCTCAAGTGTTTCGCGAGCGCGCGCGAGATCTCGGTCCGGGGGTGGCAGGGAATCGTTGTGCCAGAAGCGATCCCCCGGACTGACGTTCGATCGCAGAGCGCTGGCGCGCCCCTGATAGGCCAGCCGAACGAGGCTGTCGCGGTCGATGGCGAGGGAGAGGGCGCTGCGGAAGCCGGGTCTCTCCAGCCAGGCCTGGGCCTGGACGTGCTCGGGTGCGGTGCTCGGCGGGAGATCGTTGAGATTGGGGATCAGCATCTCGCGCTCGAGGGAGGGGCCAGCATCGACGAGTCGCATCCCGGTGTCGGCCTGTGAACTGCTCAGCGCGGCGAAGTTGTCGGAACCGAGATCGTCGATGATGTGGGCCTCGCCGGCCTGAAAGCGAAGTACGCGAGCGTCGTCGTCGGAGACGAAGAGGAAGCGGATCCCGTCGAGGTAGGGACGCCTGTCGCCGTCGTCGCCGGTCTTCCAGTAGTAGGGGTTTCGGTCGAGGTCGAGGAACTCGCCGTTGCGGTACTCGCCGAGCGTGAAGGGGCCGGCTCCAACGATCTCCGACGCCGGAGTCGAGGTCTGCCAGGTCTCCTGGAGCCGGCCGCTCGACCAGGCTTCGCGCAGTCGGTGCTCCGGCAGGATGGCGATGGAGTCGAAGAGTCTGGGGCCCGCCGCCAGCGGGCGGGGGAGGCTGAATTCGACGGTATCGGAGTCGACCTTCTCGATCGTCAGGGGAGTGCCGCCGGGAGACAGCAGATCCCTCTGGGGACTGGCGATCGACGGATCGAGGTGGACTCGATAGGTGAACACGACGTCATCTGCGTCGAGGACTTCCCCGTCGGAGAAGCGAAGTCCCTTTCGCAGGTGAACCGTGTAGACCGTGCCATCTGCCGAGACGTCCCAGGACTCGGCGAGGTTTGGTACCACCTCCTGCGTGAACGGATCGATATGCAGGAGGTCGCCATGCATTCGATCGACGATACGGTGCGTGCTGGCGCCGACGGCGAGGACGGGATTGAAGCTCTCGGGTTCGCTCTTCAGGGTCAGAACGAGCCGTCCGCCGCGCTGAAGGGGCAGCTCGACCGACTCGCTCGCGGACTCCGGGCTCGCGTCACCGCAGCCGAATGACAGGGCGGCAACGAGGGCCACGAGCAGTCCGAGGGAGCATCGGGCAGGCCGTCGAGCGGCGGTTTCAATCATCGGAACTTCTCAGCCGTGCGAACCTCCATCCAGCGATCGCGCCAGGGAATGATACGCCACGAACGTGGCGACCAGCAGCAGGGCGGGGCTGAGCAACCACCAATGGGGCACTGAAAGAGCCGCGAAGGAGGCGCCCTCCGCCAGCATGGTCCCCCAACTCGGAGTGGGTTCCGAGACGCCGACCCCGAAGTAGGAAAGCGCGACCTCGGCCAGGACGTACTGCGGCGCGAGCAGAGCGGCCTGTGTGAGCACCACGCTTCGCGTCTGGGGCAGGACATGGCGAAACAGGATGTGGATGTCACTGGCGCCGAGGGAGCGCGCCGCCAGAACGAAGTCGCGCTCTCGTGCGGCCAGGGCGACGCCCCGCACGAGACGGGCCGGTCGAGCCCATCCGGCGAGACCGAGAACCCCGATCAGAAGCAGGAACGCGGTGGTGGTCGAGATCGACAGGGGGAGAAGAGCGCGGATCGCGAGAAGCAGATAGAGGAGCGGAAGCGCGAGGAACAGATCTGCCACCCGCATCAGGAGGGCGTCGATACGGCCTCCGTAGAAGCCGGCGACGATTCCGAGTGTCGTCCCGAGTGCGATCGAGAGAAAGGTTGCGACCAGACCGGCGAGGAGTGAGACGCGACCTCCCCACAGCAGTCTCGAGAACACATCGCGACCGAGGGAGTCGGTTCCGAGCAGATTCAGTCGGGTGGGCGGATCGACGCCGAGTAGGCGGACCCTGTCGTCGCGTGTGACGAGGAACTGGAGAGGAGCTGTGGGCGTGGCGATGTCGCCCGGGTCAGCCACGAACAGGCCGACGCGGCCGTCGGCGCCGTGGAGGTCGATCGAAGACGGAGACTCGCTGGGGCGCGATCGATCCTGCTCGGCGGGCTCGTAGGGACCGAAGAAACCTGCCAGCAGTGCTGTCGCATGGATGAGGACCAGAACGAGGATGGCAGGCAGCAGGCGCGGGGTCGTACGGGAACTCATGGAGAGGGATCGCGCCTTCGAAGTCGAGGATCTGTCATCCACAAGGCGAGGTCGGCGAGTCCGTTTCCGATCACCAGGAGGAGCGTCGTGATCAGGACGCCGCCGATGACCAGGTCGATGTCATGGACCTGGATCGACTCGAGGAGCAGCGGGCCGATCCCCGGCCATGCCAGCACCACCTCGACCACCAGGGAGATCCCGGCCAGCGAGGCGATCGACAGGCCTGCAAGACTGATCAGGGGGTTGGCAGCGGCCGGCAGGACATGCCGATAGAGAATCGTCCGTTCGGGGAGTCCCCTCGCCCGCGCTGCGCGAACGAAGGGAGCGTCGAGAGTCTCGCCGACCGCGGCGCGGACATGGCGCGAGAGCGTCGGGAGGAGTCCGAGCGCGATCACCAGGGCCGGCAGCAAAGATGATGCCCCAGGTCGAGAAGCTCGGGCGATCGGCCCGAGGGAATCGAAGTTCGAGGACCTCATGCCCCCGACGGGAAACCAACCGGAGCGGATCGCCAGCATCAGGGCGAGCAGGGCGAGGACGAGATCGGGGATCGCGAGGAGCAGCGACGTCGATCCCGAGAAGAAGGAGGAAGCCCATTTCTTCGGGCTCGTCGCCGCCCAGATACCGAACGGCAGTGCGAGAGCCCACGCGCAAGAAGTCGCCAGGCCGGTCAACAGCAGTGTGTTTCCGGCTCTTCGCAGGAGCAGGGGCCTGACCTCGGTTCGGTAGCGCAGCGAGAAACCGAGTTCGCCGCGGGTCACCGAGCCGAGCCAGCGCAGGTATCGCTGCGCTAGAGGGTCGCCGACGCCGTAGCGCTGGCGCATCGACTCGATCGTGTCTTCGGGAACGTTCGGGTCGAGGCGCAGTTCGTCGAAGTATTCGCCGGGCGTCAGGGCTGCAAGCAGGAAGGACAGGGCCGAGGCGGCGAAGAGAAGGAGGATTCCCTGGAGAAGTCTTCGGGTGAGCATGCCGTGTCGATCAGCGGTGGTTGCGACGCGGGCTGGGCGGGCAGGCGGCGACGGATTCGAAAGAATTCACCGAACTCTTCCGGACGTGTCCCGTTGGGGAATGGGCGGGGCGATGCTAGCACCGGGCATCCGGCGTCGGGCATCCGGCGTCGGGCATCCGGCGTCGGGCATCCGGCGTCGGGCATCCTGCGTCGGGCGCCAGAACATCGAACCCGTCGATCTCGTAGGGATGACTGAAGGAGAAGTCGATGAAGCAAGCTCATTTCCTGCGGTTGTCCGTTCTCTCGCTGGCCCTGCTGGCGGCGCCTGCTTCGGCCAGGGAGATCAACGAGGAGTTCTCCAGGACCTTCGAGGTGTCCCCCGGGGCTCGACTTCGCCTGGAGCATGGCGATGGTGACGTCGAGATTCGCCCCTGGGAGCGGCCGCAGATCGAGGTCCACGTGCTGTACCGAGCCGACATCACCGTGTTGGGCCTCGGGCGCGACGACGCCGACTTCGAGGTCGAGTTCGATCAGTCCGGCAGCACGGTGACGGTGATCGGCAGGGAGACGGGCAGGTCGGGATTCACGATCGGTTTCCGCTCCTCGCGACAGTACGACTACCTCTACACGATCTCGGCGCCGCCGTGGATCGATCTCGAGTTCACCGGCGACGACGGCGACGTCTCGGTCGTCGACTGGGCTGGAGAAGTGGACATCCGCCTGGACGACGGCGACGTCAATCTCGATGGCCTCGACTCGCCCCGCGTTGCGATCGAGATCGAAGACGGCGACGTTTCGGCTGAGCGATTGACCGGCGAGCTCTTCGTACGAGCCGATGACGGCAATGTCTACCTGAGTGACAGCGACCTGTCGTGGGGGCCGCTTCCGGCTCCAGGACGGCGATCTCCACGTCGAGAACTGCTCCGGGGACATCGACGCAGTCGGCGACGACGGGTCGGTGAGGATGCGGCGACTCGAGGCCGGGGAGATCGATATCCGCACCCAGGACGGCGATATCGAACTGAGTCTCGTCGGCGACTCCGAGGTGCAGATCGATGTGGAGTCGGACGATGGCGATGTCGAGATCGATCTTCCTCCGGGGGCGGCTCTCGCCTTCGAGATCCACACCGGGAGTGGTCGGATCGACATCGATGGACCGAGTCTCGACGATGTCAGCGAGGAGCGCCGGAGAGCCTCGGGCGTGCTCGGCGACGGTTCCGGTCGGCTCAGGGTTCGCACCCAGGACGGCAATGTCCGCCTCCGCGTCCCCTCGACCTGAGACGATCCCCGCGTCATCGATGGGCGGTCGCCGCTCGGATCAGACCTCGACCGAGCCGTGCCTGCGTTCGTGGCCTCTCGGACCGCGCAGTTTCTCGTTGTGGTCCTCGATGCGTCGCTTCGCCGCCTCGAAGGCGTCTCGAAGAGCGATTCCCAGGTCTTCGTTGGGTTGGCGGTTGATGACGATCGCGGGACCGGGAAGGCGAATCTCGAGACGCACATCGTAGGTCCCGCCGTGCTGATGATGCTCGCTGGGTCCCTCGACAGTGACGATGCAATGGATCAGGTTGGGATGGAACTTCTCGAGCCTTTCGGCCCGATCCCGGATCGCAGTCTCGACGTTGGCGGTCAGATCGAAATGCTGTGTGTTGATCGTTATGTCCATGTTTCGCTCGCCTCTCCTTTCGCAATCAAGCGACTCGACGACTCCCGGAAGTCGGGACTGTCGAGTCCGATCCAAGGATACCTCTTCCTTCAGGCAGCGGACCCTCCCATGGGGTGAGGGTGTCCCCGCCCTACGAGTCGAGACCCGGGACCGGAGCCCGATGCTCGACCTCGAGGCGCGTGACAGACTGCGCGCGGAGGTCGCTGAAGATGTGGCATGTCGTGCGAGTCGCCGTCCTGTCCATGAGCCTTGGAATCCTCGCTGGGCCGGGCCTGGCGCAGGTTCCCAGGGTGCTGTTCTTCTCGAAGTCCTCGGGCTTCGAGCACCCGGTGATCAAGCGGGTAGAAGGGCAGCCCAGTCACGTCGAGCAGGTGCTTCGTTCGCTGGCAGAGGCAAACGGGTTCGAGATCGTCACCAGCAAGGACGGATCGCTGATCACGGCCTCCGAGCTGATGCTCTTTCAGGCCGTGATCTTCTACACGACCGGAGACCTGACGGTGGCGGGCTCGGGAAAGGGGTTGTTCGGTGGTGACAGCGAGCCCGGCATCCCGGCGGGTGGGATCGCAGATCTTCGCCAGTGGGTTGAATCCGGAGGCGCTCTGCTCGGATTTCATTCCGCAAGCGATACCTTCAGGAATCCGGGCGGAGAACCGACACCCTACATCCGCTTGTTGGGAGGCGAGTTCCTGTCTCATGGGCGGCAGTTCGAAGGTCGGGTGAAAGTCGTCGACGCCGACCATCCGACAGTTCGTTCCCTGCCCCTGGAATGGTCCATCCAGGATGAGTGGTACGCCTTCAGGAATCTCGATACCGAGAACCTCCATGTGATCGCGCTGCTGGACACCACGAGCGATCCCTTCGGGCAGGCCCTCTATCAGCAGCCGGCGTACCCGATCATCTGGTGCAAGGCCGTGGGGGCCGGCAGGGTCTTCTACAACGCCATGGGACATCGGGAGGACGTTTGGGACAACGCCACCTTCCAGGAAGCCTTTCTCGATGCTCTCGACTGGAGTCTCGGGAACTCGGGAGCCGACGCCACACCCAACTACGACCAGGTCGTTCCCGGTCAGTAGTCTCGGACCGAGTTCATCGCCGGTCGATTCAGCCGGCCATCGCTGCCAGGCAACCCAGGTCTTCGAGGATCGGGTCGAGGCGTTCCTTGTCGCTGCAGAGGTCGTATTTCGACCGCAGCGCGGCGAGGGAGCGAGCGTGGTACTTCTGGGTGGCCTGAGTGAACTCACGACCGTCGAGGACGACGGTGAACTCCGGCTCGCCGGCTTCGAGGGCGGCCGCGTTGGCGAGGCTCCAGGGCAGGAAGAGGGCCGAGACCTCGCGACGGAAGAGAGGGGTGAGAGTGTCGGCCAGAGTCGTCCAGTCCTCGAACTCCCCCTGCGGCGAGGGGGAGAGCATCGTTTCGATCCAGGGCATCAGATACGTCGAGTTCGCCCGCAGATACTCGCCGGGCGTCGGGTCCGTGCTGGCTTCGTAGAGCTGGGCCCAGAGACCGAAATCGGCCATGCCCGGCCGGCCGCCGAGGACGTAGGGTCTCGATTCGAGGTGCCGGTCGAGGAGTTCCACCAGGGTCTTGAAGGAGCCTTCGATCTGTTCTGCGGTTCCGTCGTGTGAACCGACGAAGCTGCGACGTGCGACCATCCGCTCTCGGATGCGCGCTGCGGCCTCGGCGACGGTTTCGGAGCCGGCATCGGCGCCCAGGGTCGAGGCTGCGATGCGCTCGGCGGTCGAGATCTGATCGGCTTCGTAGGCCCAGCGATAGTGGAACATGGGCTTGTTGCCCCATTCGTCTGCGTACTCCTCGAGCAGCGCAGAGAGAAAGCCGAGAACGGGATCCTTCGGCATCACGCTCGGTTCCGGGAAGCGTTCCTCGAGGGTCTCCATGATCGGAGTCGAGTCCTGCATTCCCTCGTCTTCGGGCGTGACGACGAGGGGGACCAGTGGCAGTCGGGCGTACCTGGCGAACTCATCGCTGACCGCCGCCGAGCGCACGATCCACTCGTGATCGATGTTCTTGTAGCGGGCGAAAGACCGCACCTTGACGGAGTAGGGCGAGAGTTCCGACCCGAAGATGCGGTAGGTCATGGATTCAGTCTCCAGGGGGCCGTGGCCGGGGATTGTGGCGGCTCAGTTCGATGATCTCGGCGTCCACCTCCAGACCGACGGGGCAGTGGTCGGAACCCGTGACCTCGGTCAGGATGAACGCCTTGCGAGCATAGCGAAGAGCCGCGGGTGAGGCGAAGACGTAGTCGATGCGCCAGCCGACGTCGCGATCCCGGAGGCCGAAACGCTGGCTCCACCAGGAGTAGACCCGGTCTTCGGGTTGGAAGTGGCGGAAGGTATCCACCCAGCCGGCCTCGACCCAGCGGTCGAGTTCGCGCTCTTCGGGCAGGAACCCCGAGTTCTTGCGGTTGGACGTCGGTCGAGCGAGATCGATCTCGTGATGGGCGGTATTGAAGTCGCCCATCACCAGGACGCGGTAGCCGCCCTTTCGCAGACCCTGGAGCAGGTCGAAGAGTTCGCGATAGAAGTCGAGCTTGTAGGGAACTCGGCTGTTGTCGCGTTGCGTTCCCGAGCCCTTCGGGAAGTAGACATTCGCGACGATCAGGCGGCCGAAGCGTGCGATCTGGACCCGGCCTTCGCGATCGAAGCGTTCGACGCCGAGCCGATCGACCACCGTATCGGGTCGCCGTCGACTGTAGAGGCCGACCCCGCTGTAGCCCTTGCGTTGCGCGGGCGCGAAGTGGGTGTACCAGCGCGGTGGCCGACGAAGCTCGGGCTCGAGTTGTTCGGGCAGGGCGCGCACCTCCTGGAGGCCGACGATCTGGCTGCGACTGGTCGCCAGCCACTCCAGGAACCCCTTGCGGGCGCAGGCTCGAAGCCCGTTCACGTTCCAGGAGACGATCCGAAGTTTCTTCATGGTGTGGCGGGAGGAGAGAGGAATACTGGGCGCGGGGGCGGAGTTTAGTCCAGGCAGTGAGAAGGAGCCCCCGATTGCCCCGCCTGGGGGCTTGTGCCTGGTTGCTGACGTTCGTCGTGGCGTCGGGCGTCGGCTTCGCCGTGCCACGAGTCGACCACGAAGCCAACTGCACCTACAAGACGCTGTCCTGGGACGATTTCAGGGGACCCGTCGTCAACGGGCAACAGGCCGCCTGGATTCGCTCGACGGTCATCCTCGAGCCCTTCGAAACCGACTTCGAACGGGTCGATGACGGTTTCGTGGCGCGCCCCAGGTTCCCCGCTGTCTACGCCTACATGGACAAGCTGAACTCGGGAGTTCGAACCGGCGCTCGCAACGACTACACGTTGGCCCACGAGCAACGGCACTTCGACATCACGGAGTTGCACGCTCGGCAGTTCGCTCAGGAGATGGCGGTGATCGAGGGTGTCGGCGCGGACCGGCGCGCTGCCTCGGAGGACCTCTTCGACAAAGTACAGCTGGCCTACGAGGCGCTCATCGAGCGACTCGGAACGATGCAGCTGACCTACGACGGGGAGACCGGGAACGGCCTGAGGAAGAAGCAGCAGGGCAAGTGGGCCGAGAAGATCGCGGATCTTCTCGCGGCCTCCGAGCCGTACCCTCTTCGCTGATCTCCGGGAGGCGGTTTCAGGAGCTGCAGGAGAGCATCGAGCATCCCGGCCGATGGCGAGCCCATTCCGGTCGGCGACCTTCGAAATCCTCGCGCCCCTCCTGCCTCTCATAGGGCTTTCGGAGCACCTCGAGCAGGTCACGAACCGGCGTGAAGTCGCCTTCGTCGGCCCGGTCGATCGCGAGCTGGGCGAGGTAGTTGCGCAGGACGTAGTTGGGATTCACGCGGTCCATCGCCGTTTGTCGCTCGAGGTCGCTTCGGCCGTCCCGACGCAGGCGTTGGGCGTAGCTTCGCAGCCACTGCTCGAAGCGCTCTTCGTAGTCCAGGGAGCGCTGCTCTGGGACGTAGTAGGCGTCGAGGAGAGCGTCGCTCGAAACGCCCGTGGGCAAGTCGGGCTCGACCGAGGCCAGAGGCACCTGCGCGAGTCTCCGGAAGAAGATCGTCATGTCGGTCTCGACCAGGCTCAGGATTCCGAGGCACTCGGCGATCAATTCCGCGTCGCCGTCCTCGAAGTCACGCAGCCCCAGTTTCGAGACCATCATCCGGTTCCACAGCTTCTGGTGGGTGGACTGGTAGGACTCGAAGGCCGCCCTGAAGGGTTCCTCCTCTTCGACCAGGGGGTAGATCGCGTGAGCCAGCCGACTGAGATTCCACAGCGCGACCTGCGACTGGTTCCCGAAGCGATATCTGCGGCCGCTGGCATCGGTGGTGTTGGGCGTCCAATCCGGATCGTAGTCTTCGATCCAGCCATACGGTCCGTAGTCGATCGTCTGTCCCAGGATGGACATGTTGTCGGTGTTCATGACCCCATGCACGAAGCCGACGCGGCTCCAGTGAACGATCATCTCGGCGGTGCGTTCGCAGACCTCCTCGAACCATCGCTGGTAGACCTGCTTCGAGGGCTCGCCGAGATGAGGGTAGTCGTGACGAATCGTGTAGTCGACGAGGCCCCGCAGGACGTCGAGTTCGCCGCGAACGGCCGGAAGCTCGAAGTGGCCGAAGCGGGTGAACGAACTCGAAACACGACAGACGATCGCGCCTCTTTCGGCAATCGGATTGCCGTCGTAGAACATGTCGCGGACGACGGAGTCTCCCGTCAGCGTGAGAGACAGGGCCCGGGTGGTCGGGATGCCCAGGTGATGCATCGCTTCGCTGCAGAGGAATTCGCGGACGGAGGACCTGAGGACTGCCCGTCCGTCGGCGGTTCTCGAGTAGGGCGTCGGCCCTGCGCCCTTGAGTTGGAGGGTCAGGCGTCCTTCGGGGCGCACGACCTCACCGAGGTTGATGGCGCGGCCGTCGCCGAGCTGGCCGGCCCAGTTGCCGAACTGGTGGCCGCCGTAGCAGGTCGCCCAGGGCTTCATGCCGGGAAGGAGGCGATTGCCGGAGAAGACTTCGGCGAACTCTCGAGTGAGGCAGTCCTCCGCTGTCAGTCCGAGGTCGTCGGCGACTTCCTGCGAGAACGCCACCAGGGAGGGCGCGGCAACGCTCTCCGGCTCGACCCACGAGAACACGGCGCCAGTCACCTGTCGAGGGCCGCCAAGGCGTTCCAGATCGGCCGGCAGCTCTTCGACGAATCGGTTGTCGAAGGTCAGGTCTTCGAGGCCGGATCGCGGCGGTGGAGCGTTTCCCTCGGCAGCTCGGCTTGCCAGGTCGGTCACCCGATTGCTCCGGCCTCGCGGAGGGCGGCGAGCGCGTCGTCGTCGAATCCCCAGTCGCGCAGGGCGTCCTCGGTGTTCTCGCCGGCCTTCGGCGGTGGCGACTGGATCGCACCCGGGGTCCTGGAGAATCTCGGAGCCGCGTTCGGCTGCATGACTCCCTCGACTTCGACGAAGGTCTTGCGTGCCGCATTGTGGGGGTGGCGGGGAGCTTCGTCGAGATCCAGGATCGGAGCGAAGCAGACGTCGCTGCCTTCCATGATCTCGCACCACTCGGCACGGCTCTTCGTCTTGATGACGGCTGCGAGGGCGGCTTTCGTCGGGGGCCAGTTCTCACGGTTCATCTGGTCGTCGAAGGTGTCGTCGGTGAGTGCGGCCTTGTCGCGAAGAAGGGCGTAGAACTGCGGCTCGATCGAGCCCAGGGAGATCCAGCGTCCGTCGGAGCATTGGTAGGCGTCGTAGAAGGGGGCGCCGCCGTCGAGGATGTTGGTGCCCTTGTCGTTGGTCCAGGCCCCCATCGCCTTCATTCCATAGATGGCCGCCATCAGCAGTGCAGAGCCGTCCGTCATGGCGGCGTCGACGACCTGCCCGCTGCCGCTCTCTCGAGCCTGCAGGATGGCGCAGACGATGCCGAAGGCGAGCAGCATTCCTCCACCACCGAAGTCGCCGACGAGGTTCAACGGCGGAACCGGGTTCTCGCCCGGGCGGCCGATCGAATGGAGTACGCCGGACAGGGAGATGTAGTTGATGTCGTGTCCGGCAGCGTTGGCGAGAGGACCGGTCTGGCCCCATCCCGTCATTCTTCCGAAAACCAGTCTGGGGTTTCGCTGCAGGCAGATCTCGGGTCCGAGGCCGAGGCGCTCCATGACTCCGGGTCGGAAACCTTCCATCAGGACATCGGCCTTCTCGACCATGTCGAGCAGGGCCGCGATCGCGGCGGGCGTCTTGAGATCGAGCGCGATCGAGCGACGGCCACGGTTGAGGACGTTGTAGGGAGACCCCTGACCGGCGGCAGACTTGCGATCGATTCGGACCACTTCGGCGCCCATGTCCGAGAGCATCATGGCGCACCACGGACCGGGGCCGATGCCGGCGATCTCGATGACTTTGATTCCTGTTAGCGGTCCCATGGGTGATCTCCTGAAGGGTTCTCGACTCTGGCGCTGCACGAAGGCCCGCCGGGGTCGCGATGATATCCCCGATGGCGTACGGCAAGCGGATCCCCACGGTTGCGAGGGCGACGGCGGCTCAGTAGGCTGACCCCATGAGTTCCCCTCGAGATCGACGGTCCCTGGCAGCCCAGGCGGGCGGTGACGTCGATCCGACCCACCGCGACCTGGTTGCGCCGATCCATCCGTCGACCACCTACGAGAGGGGTGTCGACGGGGGCTATCCGGGCGGCGCTTCCTACACTCGCGACGAGAACCCCGGATACCAGCCGGTGGAGCGGTTGTTGAGCCTGCTCGAAGGTGGAGAAGAGAGCCTGGTGTTCGCGTCGGGAATGGCTGCCGCAGCGGCCGTGATCGACTCGCTGCGCGCCGGGGCGCGCGTGATCGCGCCGGAGGTCATGTACTGGGCTCTGCGTTCGTGGATGACGGAGCGTGCTGAAGCCGGAGCCTTTTCGCTGGTGCTGGTCGAGAATGGGGATCTCGACTCCATGGCGAGGGCGCTCGCCGGCGGCGCGGATCTGCTCTGGCTCGAGACGCCCGCCAATCCGACGATGGAGATCGTCGATCTTCGCGAGGCGGCGAGATTGGGGCATGGGGCCGGGGCCACGGTGGTGGCCGACAGCACGGTGGCAACGCCCGTTCATACTCGCCCTCTCGAGTTCGGCGTCGACATCGTTCACCATTCGGCGACCAAGTCGCTCAACGGGCACAGCGACGTTCTCGGTGGAAGCTTGACCACGAACGCAGCGTCGACTGACCTTTGGAAGCGGATCCGGACGCAGCGGTCGCGCCGGGGTGGCGTGATGGGCCCGTTCGAGGCCTGGTTGCTGTTACGTGGCATGAGAACGCTTTTCGTGCGCGTCGAAGCTGCCAGCGCGGGTGCCCAGAGGGTTGCGGAGTTCCTCGACCGTCATGCCGGCGTGTCGCAGGTGTTCTACCCCGGCCTCGCCTCGCATCCCGGGCACGAGGTCGCCAGAAAGCAGATGGAGGGCGGCTTCGGTTCGCTCCTGTCGTTTCGCGTGGCAGCCGGGGAATCGGCGGCCCGGAAGGTCGCGAACTCGACCCGGCTGATCAAGCAGGCGACATCGCTCGGAGGAACCGAGAGCCTGATCGAGCATCGGGCAAGTGTCGAAAGCGCCGGCTCACCGGTCCCCAGGGACCTTCTCAGGCTTTCCGTGGGGATCGAAGCGCCCGAGGACCTGATGGAAGACCTCGAGTCAGCGCTGGCCGCCGCGGCCGATTCGTGAATCGGATGGCGAGCCGCTGGGAAGAAGGACGGGTCAGCTGAGGCCGGCCTGGCCGCCGCCGTGGACGTTGATCTTCTCGCCGGTGATATACGAAGCGCCTTCCGACACCAGGAAACGAACCGCGTTGGCGATGTCTTCCGGTTGGCAGACCCGACCGAACGGCATCGTGGCATCGAGCTCCCTCAGGTCCTCGACGCCCGAGCGGGCCTTCACGAGGCGCCTTCCCATCTCGGTCTCGACCAGACCCGGTGCGACCACGTTGACTCGCACGTGGTCGTTCTTCAACTCCTTCGCAAGCGTGGAGGCGAGGGCTTCCATGGCCGCCTTGCCCATGTTGTAGGGACCCCGCGGGCGGCCATGTTCAGGGTGGCAACCGAGGAGATGAATACGATCGCGCCGCTACGCCGACTCTCCTGGAAGCCCGGGATCAGCATGGCGGTCAGATCGTGGGGCCCGAGGGCGTGGAACGTTCATCACAGCCGGGCCAGTTCGGCTGGCTCGGTGTCTTTCGACGGTCATCCCTCGGCTCGCGATACCGGCGTTGTGGACGACGATCGAGGGGTCGCCGAGTTCGGTCCGAATCGCTTCTACCATCGAACTGCACTCGTCGTGATCGCCGATCGTGGCCTGGAAGGCCGCGGCGCGTCGGCCGAGTTGGCGGATTGCGGCGACAGTGTCATCGGCCGCCTCGCGGTCACGCCGGTAGTTGACCGCGACGTCGGCGCCGTCTTCGGCGAGAGCCAGGGCGATGGCGCGTCCGATGCCTCGGCTGCCTCCGGTCACGAGGGCCAGGCGGGGTGAAGATGTCATGGCTTTCTCCGGGTCATGGAAGCACAAGTGTTGCTGCGTGGCCGACGGCCAGAAGCAGAACCAGGGTTCCGGTTACGTGGAGTCGTATTCCCTGGTCGCCCAGAAGGTCCATTGTGCATCGTAGCGCAGGCCATCTCCTCTTCCGGTACCCGAGACGTTGGAGACGCCGAAGCGGAGCGTTCCCTGGGTTGGCTTTCTCCGAGCCTTCAGTTGGGCTACTCTGCATTCCATGATCCATCACATCGTCATGCTTCGTCTGGTCAGCGGACTCCCGGACTCGGAAGTGGATCACTTCCTCGATCGGGCCAGGCAGATCCTGACTCCGATTCCGGGAGTTCTCAATTTTCGCATCGGGCGAAACATCCGCGACGACACCCATCCGCTGGCTCTGCTGATGGATTTCGAGGATGAGGACGCCCTGGCGGCCTATCAGGTCCACCCGGAGCACCAACGATTCCTCGCCACGGTGATCGGTCCGATTCTTGCCGACAAGAAGGTCGAGGACTACACGGTTTCGTGATCGTCACGGTTCGTGATCGTCACGGTTCGTGATCGTCAGGGTCCGTGGCGGAACGGGCTTCAGGCAGGTTGTTCGTTGCCGACGTCGGTGGCTGTCGATAGAGTGTCCGCCGGACGGAACGTGGGGCCGAAGAGAGCCCGAGTCGAGGGGATCGCGAGTCGCGGCAGAGCTTCGTCGGACTGCCGGAGCGATGGATCGAGCGACGAGTCCCGCCGACCTGGAGGAGATGGATGAGCACCGATTTCTGGAATCACGAACGAGAAGAGCGAGCCTTCGACATCTGCGGCGTGGAGAACGCCATTCTCGACTTTCTCGTGAAAGTCGACGATTCCCGGCTCGGTGAACTCGGGCTGACCAAGGGGACCATGAAACTCGTCGACACCGACGAGCAGGCCGTGATTCTCGAGCACGTGGGGGGAATGGAACCGGACATCGAAGCCGGCGGGTCATGCGCCAACGTGCTGCGAATGGCGTCCCGGATGGGCTGTCGCACGAGCTACAGCTCGGCGGTCGGGCCGGACCTCCATGGATCCCTGTTCTCCTACGAGCTCAACGAAGCCGGAGTCAAGGACCGATTGGCGATGGTCAAGGGCGCGACCGGGACCTCGGTGGTCCTGGTCAGCGACGATGGCGAGCGAACCATGAACACGCATCTCGGTGTCTGTCGTGAGTACGGCAAGGAGCATCTGCCGGAGGCCGATATCCGCGATTGCCGCATCTTCTTCACTACGGGTTACATGTGGGACACCCCGAACCAGATCGAAGCGATCGAGATGGCCTTGTCGAAGGCCCATGAGGCCGGCGCGAAGGTCGCCGTGGACCTCGCCGATCCCTTCGCGGTCGACCGCTCGAAGGATCGGCTGAGCGAGCTGATTCGCGACGGCATGGACGTCGTGTTCGCCAATACCGAAGAGGGTCGCATGATGACCGGATTCGGTGCCCGCGACGCGGCGATCGCGATGGCGAGGACGGTCGAGATCTCGGTGGTCACCGACGGCGGCAATGGGTCCTACATCGCTTCGGGGAATCAGGTGATCCACGTTCCTTCGATCCCCACGAAGGTCATCGACACGACGGGGGCGGGAGACTGTTATGCCGCCGGCTTCCTCGCCGGACTGGCCCATGGGAAGTCGCTGCGGCGCTGCGGCGAGATCGCGACCCTGATGGCCTCGGATGCGATCGCTCACGTCGGCGTGCGACTGTCTCCCGAAACCGACGCCCGCGTTGCCCAGATGCTCGCTGACTGAGCGCGGTGATGGCCTCTCACCTCTATTCCCCGGTGGGGGAGGCCTACGTCCCGAGTGACCTCGCTCATGGTCCCTGGGTGCAGGGGATGCAACACGGAGGGCCTCCGGCGGCCCTGCTGGCTCGCGCGCTCGAGGGCCTGGCCCCGGAGGGAATGCGGCCGGCTCGTCTCACGGTCGACCTCTTCAGGGTGAGCCCCATGGCGGCGGTGGAAGTCGAAGCCGAGGTTCAGCGGGAGGGACGCCGGATCGGGGTCTACAGCGCGAGGCTGCGGGTGGAGGGGAACGGTCACCGCGAGCGCCACCGCACTCTTTCTGCGTCCTTCGGAGGGTGGAGAGACCGAACTCGACGGCCGTGAGCTCGAGTGGAGAGAAGAAGCGCCGGTGGAACCACTCTTCGCTCGTGGCCTGATCCCGCTGCGGGGGTTCCACAACAGCGTCGAGGCCCGTTGGATCTCCGTCAACTCGCCGCGCCCGGCGGTCTGGATCCGGTTGCCGATGGCGCTCGTCGAGGGGGAGGAACTCTCGGCCTTCCAGCGCGCGGCAGCGATCGCGGACTTCTCGAACGCGCTCGCCGGAAGGGCGAGAACCGGCGGCCACCGACCGGGGGCGGGCTTCATCAACGCCGATCTGACGGTCCACCTGGCGCGGCTGCCCGAAGGGGAATGGGTCGGTCTGCAGCTCGATTCGCATGCCGAAATCGAGGGGCTGGGACTGGTCGAGGTGACGCAGTACGATCGACGTGGGCCGTTCGCGCGCTGCCTCCAGGAGCGGCTGGCCAACCCCCGACCTTGACCGCGTATCCTCCTCGAGTGCTTCGCAGCCGAATTTGCTTCCGCCGTCGTGTCGAATGTGCTATCGAGGCGTTGCTAGGATCGACCCGCATATGAAAAAACCTTTGATCGAGCGTAGTTAGACCTTGAGTGACTCTTCCGACAAGACTCCAGGAGGCAGCAAGAAGGGCGGCGTTGCCTACGACGAGAAGGCGATCCAGACCCTCGATGCGCTTTCTCACATCCGTCTCCGGACGGGGATGTACATCGGCCGTCTCGGCGACGGCTCGCATCCCGACGACGGCATCTACGTGCTGCTCAAGGAGGTCGTGGACAACGCGATCGACGAGTTCATCATGGGGGAGGGCAAGCGCATCGAGATCACCCGTGAGGACGCGACGGTCACGGTGCGCGACTTCGGGCGCGGGATTCCGCTCGGCAAGGTGGTCGAGTGCGTGTCCGAGATGCACACGGGCGGCAAGTACAACGACGACGTCTTCCAGTTCTCGGTCGGCCTGAACGGAGTCGGAACGAAGGCGGTCAATGCCTTGTCGATCCACTTCCAGGTCTGCAGCTACCGCGACGGCAAGTTCAAGCGGGCGCTGTTCTCCCAGGGACTCAAGCAGTTCGAGAAGGGCGGCAGCGACGCCAAGGCGAAGAACGGCACGTTCGTCGAGTTCACACCCGATGAGGAGATCTTCGGCAAGTACCGCTGGAACGAGACCTTCATCGAGCATCGTCTCCGGTACTACTCCTACCTGAACACGGGTCTGACGCTGGTCTACAACGGTCAGCGGTTCCAGTCGAAGGCCGGGCTGAAGGATCTCCTGGCGGAGGAGCTCGGCGACGAGGAATGCCTCTATCCGATCGTCCACCTCCAAGACGAGAAGCTCGAGTTCGCCTTCACCCACACCAACAACTACGGCGAGAACTACTACTCGTTCGTGAACGGCCAGCACACGTCGGACGGCGGTACCCACCAGAGCGCTTTTCGCGAAGGGCTCCTGAAGGGCATCAACGAGTTCGCAGGGAAGAGCTTCGCCGGACCGGATGTGCGCGACGGGATCATCGGCGCGGTCGCGGTCAAGCTGCAGGACCCGGTTTTCGAGAGCCAGACCAAGAACAAGCTCGGTTCGACCGACGTCCGGGGCTGGGTGGTCAACGCGGTCAAGGACGCCGTGATGGTGTGGCTGCACAAGAACTCCGACGCAGCCGACGCTCTGGTGGGCAAGATCAGCGCCAACGAGAAGCTGCGCAAGGAGCTGTCGGCCGTCAAGAAGCAGGCTCGGGAGCGCGCCAAGAAGACGGCGATCCGCATACCGAAGCTGCTCGACTGCAAATACCACCGGGGCGACAAGCAGCAGAAGGGGGCGCTGTCGACGATCTTCCTCACCGAGGGAGACTCGGCCGGCGGATCGATGGTGCAGTGTCGCAACGTCGACACGCAGGCGATCTTCGCCCTGCGTGGCAAGCCGCTGAACACCTACAGCCAGAAGCGCGACGCGATCTACAAGAACGAAGAGCTCTACAACATCATGCGCGCGCTGGGAATCGAGGACTCGGTCGACGACCTGCGCTACGAACGCGTGGTGATCGCGACTGACGCCGACGTCGACGGCATGCATATCCGCAACCTGCTGCTGACCTATTTCCTGCGCTACTTCGAGGAGCTGGTGCAGCGCGGTCACGTCTACATCATGGAAACGCCGCTGTTCCGTGTACGCAACAAGAAGGAGACGCGCTACTGCTTCAGCGAGGAAGAGCGCGACCGGGCGACGGTTGAGATCTCCTCACCCGAGGTCACCCGCTTCAAGGGACTGGGCGAGATCTCTCCCTCCGAGTTCAAGGCCTTCCTGCGAGACGACTCGCTGCAGATTCCGGTCCACCTGAAGTCGCTGTCCGAGGCCAACAAGGCGCTCGACTTCTTCATGGGCAAGAACACGCCCGAACGTCGCGACTTCATCGTCAAGAACCTGATCGTCGACACGGTCTAGGCGAGCTGAGTCTTCCAGAGAGATGAGCGAGAACGAGGAAATCGAACACTCCCTGACCCTGCGCCCCATGATGGAGCGCAACTTCCTGGAGTACGCCAGCTACGTCGTCGTCGATCGCGCGATTCCCGACGTGCGCGACGGCTGCAAGCCGGTCCAGCGCCGCATCCTGGCGACGCTCTTCGACATGGACGACGGCCGCTTCCACAAGGTCGCCAACGTGATCGGCGACACGATGAAGCTGCACCCCCATGGTGACGCCTCGATCGGCGACGCTCTCGTGGTCCTTGCGAACAAGGAGTACTTCATCGAGCGTCAGGGCAACTTCGGCAACGTAGTCACCGGCCACTCCGCCGCCGCGGCGCGCTACATCGAGTGTCGCCTGACAGACCTGGCTCGGGAAACGCTGTTCAACAAGAAGCTCACCGAAACCCGGCCGAGCTACGACGGGCGCCGCGAAGAACCGGTCGTCCTGCCTTCGAAGCTGCCGGTAGTGCTGATGCTGGGGGTCGACGGCATCGCCGTCGGCATGTCGACCCACATCCTGCCGCACAACTTCTGCGAATTGCTCGAGGCCCAGATCGCGATTCTCGAGAAGGAACCGTTCGCGCTCTTCCCGGACTTCCTGCAGGGCGGCCTCATGGACGCCTCGGAGTACGAAGACGGGCAGGGCAAGGTGCGCGTTCGCGCGAAGCTCGACGTGGCCCGCGACCGCAAGACGATCACGATTCGCGAGATCCCGTTCTCGACCACGACGGAGAGCCTGGTCAACTCGATCGAGGCGGCGGTCCAGAAGGGCAAGCTCAAGGTCGGCTCGATCGAGGACCGGACGGGTGAGGAGGTCGAGATCGTGCTGCACCTGCAGCGCGGCGTCTACGCCGACGAGGTCGAGCCGCAGCTCTACGCCTACACCAACTGCGAAGTTTCGCTCTCCTTGAGCATGATCGCCATCGACGAAGGCCGGCCCTGCGACCTGACTGTCACCGAGGCGCTCGAGAGGCTGACGAAGCAGCTCAAGTCGCAGATCAAGGCAGAGCTGGAACTCGAACTCGGTGAACTCGAGGACCGCGAGCACTACCTGACGCTCGAGCAGATCTTCATCGAGAATCGGGTCTACAAGCGGATCGAGGAAGCGAGGACCGCCGAAGAGGTTTTCGAGGCGGTCTGGGAGGGCATGCACCAGTTCCGCATGTTCTTCCTGCGCGACATGGTCGAGGAGGACGTCAAACGACTCCTCGAGATCCGCATCCGCCGTATTTCGACCTACGACATCGAGAAGAATCGGCAACAGATCGAAGACACCACGAAGGCGATCAAGAAGTGCCGCTCCAAGTTGCGGAACCTCACCACGACCAGCATCCGTTGGCTGCAGAAGATTCTCGACAAGTACGGCAAGCGCTATCCCCGGCGGACGGAGATCACGAGTTTCGAAGAGGTGTCGAAGCGCGAGGTCGCCCGACAGGACCTCAGGCTGTCCTACGACTCGAAGTCGGGCTTCTTCGGCTCAGCGGTTCGTGGCGACAAGTTCGAGATCACCGCCAGCGAGTTCGACAAGATCCTCGCCGTCAGTGCCGACGGCATCTATCGCGTGTTCGCTCCGGAGGACAAGGTCTTCGTGGGGCAGGACGCTCCCCTGATCGTGCGCTGGGACGATGACAATGGAATCGTGATGACGGTTCTGTACCGCGACTCGAAGCGACTGGCCTGGGCCAAGAAGGTCCACGTCACCGGCTTCATCAAGGACCGCGAGTACCGCCTGTTCAAGGACGAGAAGGGCAGACTCGATCGCGTCATCCTGGGCGAGTCGGATCAACGTGCCCACGTGATCTACACGCCTGCGCCGCGTCAGCGCCGCAAGGACGACTGGTTCGACCTCGCCGAACTCGACTTTTCGGGTCTCGCAGCGCGCGGCAAGAAGATCGGCATGAAGCCTGTGAAGTCGATTGGACTACATGCTGCCACTTCCGAGGAGCCGCACGAGGACGACGACTCGGGCCAGGGTGAGTGATTCGCCGGTCAGGGCGAGAAGACGAACTCGAGACCGGAGGCTGCGTCTGGAGCAGCCCCGGCTCAGCGAGACTGGGAGCGAGGCGTCAGGCTGGCCGAGGGGCCCCACTGGCGCACTCGCTCGAGGCAGGCTTCCGGCCGCCGACTACTCGGCGATCTCGAGCAACTCGACTTCGAAGGTCAGGGTCGCATTCGGGCCGATGTCGGCGCCGGCACCCTGGGCTCCGTAACCGAGTTCGCTCGGGATGAAGAGCTTGTACTTCGAGCCGACGGACATCAGCTGGAGACCTTCGGTCCAGCCCGGAATGACCCGGTTCAGCGGGAAGGTGGCGGGCTGGCCGCGGTCGTAGGAGCTGTCGAAGACCGTGCCGTCGAGCAAGGTGCCCTTGTAGTGCACCGTAACGGTGTCGCTGGCCGTGGGCTTGGCGCCGTCGCCGGCTTCGATGACTTCGTACTGCAGACCACTGGCGGTGGTCTGGACCTCGGCGCGCTGACCGTTCTCGGCGAGGAAGGCAGCGCCTTCTGCACTGTTGGTCTCGCCGGCCGCGGCGGCCTTGGCGGCCTGGTCGGCCTGGACCTGGGACTGGAGTTCGGTCAGCGCGGCCTGGATCTCGGCGTCTTCGAGCAGGCCGTCGGCGCCCGACAGACCGTCGCGGATTCCCCGTGAAAGAAGGTCCACGTTGGCTTCGATGCCCTGTTGGTTGAGCGTGCTGCCGAGGTTGAAGCCGATTCCGTACGAGGCGCGGTCGATCATCGATTCCGGTTTGGACATGGTGGACTCCTGGGCGGATGTGCTCGTTTCGCCCGGGGCGGAACCGTCTGGGGAACAGGCAAGGAACAGTAGGCTGGCTGCGATCCAGCTAAAGCGCTTCATGATTTCTCCTGGGGGGTGGTGCCCGACTCGGGCAAGGGCGCGCAGCATACCATCGGGTCCTGGAGAATCAGGCCTCCAAGGTTCTTCGGGTCTCCGTACTGTGATGAGATAGAAAGCTCTTGTATTGACCCTGGGGAGGGATTGGATGGCGGTTCCCGTTCGGCCGAGTTGGGCGGTCGTGGCCTTGATGCTGACGGCTTGTGGCTCGTCCCCGGAGGGGCGGGTCACAGTGCTGGAAGGCGCTCGTGCGATCGAGTTCGACGCCACGGTCCAGGGTGGGTCGTTCGAGGGCTACGGCGAGGACATGGGGGGCTATCACCTGATCGTCTGGCGCGGAGGAAGCGCTACCGAGAAGGCGCTCTTCGTCAGCGACGTCTCGGATGTCCAGGTGCTCGATGCCCTGGAGGCACTGGGCGCCGATCCAGGGGAACGCCCTGTCGATCGACACCTGGGACGAACGCCATGACGCCGACTCCTGGAAACCGGATCAGATCATCGAGGGCCCCCCGGTCGCGATCGAAGTGCTGCTTGCGGGTGTCGAGGCGCCCCTCGGACTGGAGGACCTTCTGCGCGATCGCGCAGGCCGTGGTTTCGACATGCGGTTTGGAGGGCATCGCGAGAACATCGAGGAGTGGCACTCGGGGTGCATCGCCTGTCTCTTCTCCTGCCCGGGCTCGAAGGTCGGCAACGCCTCGTACACGGTTCGAACGTATGTCGATGGTGATACCCGCTTCACGTTGAAGCGTTCGGCGATTCCCGAGGACGGCAGCCGAGTCAGGATCCGACTTTCTCTTCTGGACGTCGAATGAGCGACTCCGAGGAACGGGATCGTCTGGAGGCCTTCCGTCGGGACGGCCGGGACGCGGTGGACTGGGTCGCCGAGTACTGGCGGCGGATCGAGCGTTTCCCAGTGCTGTCCCAGGTCCATCCGGGCGAGATCCGGGCTGCGTTGCCGCCTTCGCCTCCCCGGACGGGAGAAGAGGTCTCCAGCATGTTGGAGGACATCGAGCGGCTGCTTCTGCCGGGGATCACCCACTGGCAGTCTCCTGGTTTCTTTGCGTATTTCCCCTCCAACGTCTCTGCTGCGTCGGTGCTCGGGGAACTGCTCTCGGCTGGGCTCGGGGTCAACGGAATGTCCTGGGCCACGAGTCCGGCCTGCACTGAACTCGAGACCCTGGTTCTCGACTGGTTGGTCGAGATGCTCGACCTTCCGAGACACTTTCATAGCGAGTCCGACGGCGGCGGCGTGATCCAGGACACGGCCTCGAGTGCGACACTGTGTGCGCTGATCGCGGCCCGAGAACGTGCGACGCATGGCGAAAGCAATCGCTCGGGCGTGCAACCCGGACTCGTGGCCTACACCTCGGTGGAGGCGCACTCGTCGGTCGAGAAGGCCATGAGAGTCGCGGGCCTGGGCGACTCGAACCTGCGCAAGATCGAAGTCGACAGCGAGTTCGCCATGCGCCCCGCGGCCCTCGCACGAGCCCTCGAGGAAGATCGGGCACGGGGGCGACGCCCGTTCTTCGTCTGCGCCACCGTTGGGACGACTTCCACCCAGGCGATCGACCCGCTGGCGGAGATCGGCGAGTTGTGCCGACGCTACGAAGCCTGGATGCACGTGGATGCCGCCATGGCGGGTTCGGCGGCCGTGTGTCCCGAACTTCGCTTCATTCATGAAGGTCTGGAGACGGCAGACAGCTACTGCTTCAATCCGCACAAGTGGATGCAGGTCAATTTCGATTGCGACTGCTTCTGGGTGAAGGATCGAAGTGCCTTGATCGGTGCGCTGGGCATCCACCCCGAGTATCTGCGGACGGCGCAAGCCGACTCCGGCGAGGTGATCGACTACCGGGACTGGCAGATCCCTCTCGGCCGGCGTTTCCGGTCCTTGAAGCTCTGGATGACGCTGAGGGCGCTGGGCGTGGAAGGGATTCAGCGCATGATCCGCCGACACGTCGCCCTGACCGGCGATTTCCGGCGATGGCTCGAGGATCACCCGTCTTTCGAGGTGGTGGCGCCGACGCCCCTGAACCTCGTGTGCTTTCGACACCGGGCGGGCGAGGAGGCGACGGCGCGACTCCTCGAAGCGCTGAACGCTTCGGGGGAGCTCCACGTCACCCATACCCGCCTCGCCGGCATGCTCACGATCCGCTTCTGTATTGGGCAGGCGACGACGCGCAGGCGCCATGTCGAGGAGGCGTGGAAGCAGATCCAGCAGCTGGCGATGGAGGCTGAGCAGGCCTCGTGAGTTCTGATCTCAATGGCGACCTCGGCGTCCGCGTCAGCATGCACTCGACGGCGCTCGAGTGGTCCGACTCGCCGTCGGGGGGCGTGTCGAGAAAGCGTCTGCATCGTGTGGGTCCGGTCGAATCAGGGCAGGTGACTTCGATCGTCCGCTTCGCCCCGGGATCGGCGTTTTCGGCCCACGAGCACCCGGACGGCGAAGAGATCCTCGTTCTGGAGGGAGTCTTCACGGACGAGCGGGGAGACTGGCCCGCGGGTTCGTACCTGCTGAGTCCCGAGGGGTTCGAGCATCGGCCGAGTTCGACGCCCGGCTGCACCCTGTTCGTGAAGCTGCGTCAGTACGGAGGCGCCGGCAGGGAGACCGTGGCGCTGCACAGAGATGCCCTGATCTGGGCCGAAGGAAGGGTGGTTGGAAGCCGGCGGCAGATCCTCTACCGCGACGATCGGTTCCCCGAAGAGGTGACGATCGAGCGCTGGTCTCCGGAGGTCGGTGAGCGGGAGTGGCCCGATGGAGGAGAAGTCTTCGTCCTTTCGGGGGCGTTCGAGGAGTCCGGGGAGCTGTTCAACCGAGGGTCGTGGCTGCGCATCCCGGCCGGAGGTCGCCTGGCTCCACGGGTCGAGGAAGGCTGTGAGGTGTACGTGAAGGCCGGAGGAGTATCGTTGCTCGAACCGAGCGCCTGATCGTGGGTCGGATCAGGGTGTCTCATGCCCCGAGCAGCAGGCCTGCAGGAGTTCCCTGGCGGCACCGGCAGGATCGCCACCGAGTTCGTCGACCTGCCAGTTGAGGGTTCTCATGAATTGCGCAGGGATGGCGTGATCGAAGGTCTGCAGCGCTTCGACGAGTGCCGGGTCTGCCGTGAGCTTGACCGCCTGGATCAGCAGAACGGCGTCGTAGGGCGGGATCACTCCACGGTCGTCCTCCAGCAGCAGGAGATCGTTGGCCTCGATTCGACCGTCGGTGGAATAGGCGCTGATCACGTCGACCTGGCCGGCTGCCACGGCCTGGTACATCAGGGCCGGGTCCATGGTGCGACGCTCCCTGAACTCGAGTCCGTAGCCCTGGGTGATCTGCTGCCACTCTCTACGATCGAAGAATTCGTAGTCGGCGCCGATCGAGAGCCCGCCGGCATGACGCTGAAGGTCTGAGATCCGACGGATGCCGAGTCGGTCGGCCTGCTCGGCACGCATCGCGAGAGCGTAGGTGTTCTCGAAACCGAGCGCGGCAACGACCGTGACGCCGTGACTTCGAGGAAGATCCTCCTGGAGTCGGGTCAGCAGTTCCGAGCGACTGGCTTCGTCGGTGTCGCGTTCGAGGATCGTGGCCCAGAGGGTCCCCGAGTAGTCGATCGAAACGTCGATCTCTCCGGTGCGCACGGCGTCGAACGCGACCGTCGAGCCGAGCGCGGGAACCACCTCGGCGGGTCTGCCGGTCATCGATTCGACCTGGAGGGCGAGCGCCTCGGCCAGGATGTACTGCTCGGTGAAGTTCTTGGCGCCGATCCGAACGACCTCGCCGCGGCCCGGGCGCGCTGCGTAGAGGGCCGAACCGAGGGCGTAGGCGCAGAGGCCGATCAGGAGGGCGAGGGCGAAGAGACTCTTGCTCCTGCGACGATCCCGGACGCCGACTTCGAGGGTGCGAACGATGGCGTCGAGGCCGAGCGCCAGGGCGGCGGCGGAGACACTGCCCAGAACGACGGCGGAGAAGTTGCGGGTCTGCAGGCCGGAGAAGAGATAGTTGCCGAGACTCGTGGCGCCGACGGGCGTGGCCAGGGTCGCACTTCCCACGACCCACACGGTTGCGGTTCTCAGACCGGCGACCACGACCGGCAGTGCAAGTGGGAGCTCGACCAGCCGAAGGCGCTGTCGAGGAGTCATTCCGACGCTTCGCGCTGCTTCGATCAGGGCGGGATCGACCTGCGAGAGTCCTGTCACGGTGTTTCGCAGGATGGGCAGGATGCTGTAGAGCGCGAGAGCGATGACCGCCGGCAGGAAGCCGATGCTGCGGATCGGCGCCCCGAGGCTTGCGACCCAGGCGAGAAGCGGAACCATCAGGGCGAGCAGAGCGAGGGCGGGAATGGTCTGTAGGACGCTGGCAACGCCGAGAACGAGCGACTCGACTCGTGGACGACGGGACACCCAGACGCCGAGTGGAAGGCTGATGACGACGCCGAGGGCGAGAGCCAGCAGGGAGAGCTGCAGATGCCCGGTGAGATAGAGCGGCAGGCGGGAGAGTTGTTCGGCCACTTCCGGCTACCCTGTTGAGCCGGCGTCGAGGAGCCGATCGATCACGGCCGCCTGGTGCAGCGGGCTCTCCATCAGGTTGCGGACGGTGTCGTCGACCGGGTTGCGGAGGAGCTCGGAAGGGGTGCCGAGCTGCAGCAGGCGTCCCTGGTCGAGGACCGCGATGCGATCGGCGAGGATCAGGGCCTCGGCCATGTCGTGAGTGACGAAGATCACGGTCAGTTCGAGCTCGGTGGTGAGCCTGATGAAGAAGCGCTGGAGCCGGTCCCGAACCAGCGGGTCGAGCGCGCCGAAGGGCTCGTCGAGCAGGAGCAGGGGAGGCTCGGCACTGAGCGCTCTCGCCAGTCCGACACGCTGCGCCTGGCCCCCGGAAAGTTCGTCGGGAAAGCGCTCTCGGTATTCGGCCGGCTCGAGTTCGACCCGCATCAGGAGTTGGTCAACCCTTCCCTGCTGCACCGCTGAATCGTCGCCCCGCAGTCGCAGCGGCAGGGCGATGTTCTCGGCGACGGTCATGTGGGGGAAGAGCCCGACTTCCTGGAAGGCATAGCCGATGCCTCGACGAACTTCCCAGGCCGGCGAGTCGAGCGTGTTCACTCCGTCGATCTCGATGCTTCCAGAAGTCGGCTCGAGGAGTCGGTTGATCATCTTCAGCGTCGTGGTCTTGCCCGAACCGGATCCACCGAGGAGGACGAGGGTCTCAGCGCGAGCGACGTCGAGGTCGAGGTTCTCGACCGCGACCGTGTCGCCCCAGGTCCTCGTGAGACCCCGGATCCTGATCACGGAGGAGTCGCTTCGAAGAGGATCACGCTGAAGGCGTCGCCGGAGTCACTCCAGGCCTTGCGAAAACGGAAGCCGCAGCCCTCCGCGTCGGCGACGAAACGCTCGAGGTCGTACTTGTGGGACGACTCGGTGTGGATCGATTCGCCGCCCGCGAAGTCGATGGCGTGACCGTCGACCTGGACGGTCTGGGCGCGCTCGCTGACCAGGTGCATCTCGATGCGGTCGTACTCCGGGTTCCAGCGCGCTTCGTGACGGAACAGCGAGGGGTCGAAGTCTGCGCCCAGTTCCCTGTTGACCCGATGGAGGAGATTGCGATTGAAGGCGGCGGTCACGCCTCGCGCGTCGTCGTAGGCCGGAAGCAGGACTTCGAGCCGCTTGATTCTGTCGATACCGATGAGCAGGGCGTCTCCGGGTTCGACCGTCGCCCGCATCGCACGCAGCAGGCTCAAGGCGTGTTCGTGGTCGAAGTTGCCGATCGTCGATCCGGCGAAGTAGAGGACCGTGCGTTCGGTGCGCCGCGGGGGCGCAGGCAGTACGACGGGGCGGGTGAAGTCTGCGGCGACGCCATCGATCCAGAGGTCGGGGTAGGCCAGCCTGAGCTCCTGGACGCTGGCGAGCAGGTGTTCAGGCGAGATGTCGATGAGCACGACGCCCACCGGGTCCTGCATCTGTTCGAGCAGCAGGGCGGCCTTGTCGCTGCTGCCACTGCCGTACTCGACGAGCACGGCACCGGCCCCGATCTCCGCAGCGATCTCTCCGGCCGCCCCGGTCATGATGGAGAGTTCTGTTCGTGTGAGGTAGTACTCCGGCGTTTCACGGATCGCGTTGAAGAGCGTGAGTCCACGTTCGTCGTAGAAATACTTCGGGGGCAGGGTCTTGGGACGACTGAGCAGTCCCGACAGGACGTCGGATCGAAACGTCGCCGCGGCCGGGTCGGGTGCCGGAGAGACCGACCCGACAGGAAGATCTTCCGGCCCGTAGCCGCTCATGAGTCGGCGGCGAGTCGAAGGCCGCTGAACTGCCAACGGGCCTGCGGCTCGAAGAAGTTGCGGTAGGTGATTCGAAGGTGGTCGCGGGACGAGGCGCACGAGCCGCCGCGAAGCACCTGCTGTCCGAGCATGAACTTGCCGTTGTACTCGCCGAGGGCGCCCGCGGCCTGGCGATAGCCGGGGTAGCCCACGTAGGGAGAAGAAGTCCATTCCCACACGTCACCGAAGAACTGAGTGGGCCCGTTGCTCTCGGCGGCGACGGGATGGAAGGTCCTCCGATCGACGAAGTTGCCCTCGACCGGATGGGCGCGTGCGGCAACCTCCCACTCCGCTTCGCTGGGAAGACGGGCTCCCTTCCAGCGTGCGTAGGCGTCGGCTTCGAGGTAGCTGAGGTGACATACGGGCTCTGCCGCCTCGAGAGCACGCAGTCCGAGAAGGGTCATCTCCTTCCAGTCGCCTGACTGGCGCCTCCAGTAGAGGGGGGCCTGCCAGCCCTCGGCCTGAACCGTGGACCAGCCCTGCGACAGCCAGAGTTCGGGACGCTGGTAGCCGTCGTCGGACACGAACTCCAGAAAGTCTGCGTTCGTCACGAGGCGATCCGCCAGTCGGTAGGGACGCAGAAGGACCTCATGTCGAGGTCCCTCGTTGTCGTAGGCGAAGGAAGAGCCCGAGTGACCGATCTCGTGAATGCCTCCCTGGTGCTCACTCCAGGTGAGTTCGAGGGGAGCGGTCCGGCTGGACGGCCTCGAAGCCGAGGCGTAGGCAGGTTCGAGGGGGTTCGAGGCGAGCACATGCTTGATGTCGGTGAGGAGGAGTTCCTGGTGTTGCTGCTCGTGATGACAGCCGATCTCCAGAAGGGGCTCCAGGGTGACGATGAGCGAGGGCTTCGCTGTCTCGATCAGTCGCTCCAGCGCCCGCTCGACATGGCTTCGGTAGGCCCAGATCTCCTCGACCGTGGGGCGGCTGAGAAGGCCGCGCTGATCGCGGGCATGAAAGCGCCCGAGAGAGTTGTAGTAGGAGTTGAACAGGTAGGCGTAGCGATCGTCGAACGCGACATAGTCCGGGTCGTGGCGAAGTGCGATGAACGTTTCGAAGAACCAGGTCGTGTGAGCGAGATGCCACTTCGTGGGGCTGACCGAGGGCATCGTCTGGATGACGAAGTCTTCGGTCGCAAGGGGCTCGCACAGATCCCGGGTGAGATCGCGCACGGCTCGGAAGCGCTCGAGGAGAGCGAGCGTTCGAGTTGCCCCGGAGCTCTCCGAGGGGGTTGAGTCGGCGATCATGGGAGCGAGAGTGGCGGCGGCTGTGAAGAGAGGTCGGACCCGAAGGCTCTCCGATTATAGGAGTTGTCCGGGACTCGGCCGTCTAGCCGATCCGTGCCCGCTGGCCGCCATCGACGGGCAGCTCGACTGCGGTGATGAAGCGCGCCTCGTCCGACGCCAGGAAGAGGGCGGCGTAGGCGACGTCCCAGGCAGTTCCCATGCGTGAGTTCAGGGGCACTCGCGCGTTGCGTTCCGTGATCAGTTCCTCCTTGTCGATTCCGCGTCCTCGGGAGATGCCCTCGATCGCCATTGGGGTGTTGATGAGGCCCGGCATGATCACGTTGGCTCGGATGCCGTACTTCGCGTTGCCCATCGCGATCGAGTGGGTCATCGCATTGACGGCGGCCTTCGAGGACTTGTAGGCCATCAGACCCACCGAGCAGACGGCGGCGATCGAGGAGACGTTGACGATCGAGCCGCTCGCCTGTCGCCGCATGATCGGCAGGACCGCCTTGCAACTCAAGAACGTCCCCTTGAGATTCACCCTCAGGATCCGATCGAAGTCTTCTTCCTCGAGATGGACCGGCCCGCTGTCGTTGCCTCCGATCCCCACGTTGTTGTGGAGGATGTCGATTCTCTCCCAGCTGGCGAGGGTCGCCTGGGCAAAGGCATGGCAATCGTCCTTCTTCGTGATGTCCGCAGAGAAGACGCGACAGTCTCCTCCCTCCTCGGCGATCATCGCCGCTGTCTCGTTCGCTGAGTCGGTGTCGCGGTCGACCAGCATCACGCGGGCCCCCTCCCGGGCGAAGAGGATCGCCGTCGCCCTTCCGTTTCCGATGGTGTCGCCTGGAGTCTGGCCGGCCCCGACCACGACGGCTGTCTTGCCCTCCAGTCGGCTCAAGGGGTCCGCCCCGCCGTCTGCTCGAAGGTCGGCACTCCGGGATCGAGCTGGACTCCGAGCGTGTTGAGGGCCATCGACACCAGGTGGTACTGCCCGATGGCGAACACCAGGTCGATGAGCTGGCGAGTGTCGAAGGAGCGCTGCAGGACGGCCCAGGTGTCGTCCGAGACGAACGAGTCCGCGTGCAGCTCGTCGACCGCCCTGAGCAGTGCGGACTCGGTCTCGGTCCAGCCGGCGGCCTGGGGTCCCTCGGCGATTCTGCGGATCTCTTCGGGAGTGAGTCCGGCGCGCTCGCCGATCACACAATGTTGGCCCCACTCATATCCGGAGTTGCAGCACCATCCGACGCGCAGGATGACCAGTTCCCGTTCGCGCGCCGGAAGGGACGACTTGTAGAGCACGTGGTTCCCGAACACGGTCCAGCGGCGCAGGAGATCGGGATGGTGCGCCAGGGTCTTGAAGATGTTGAGCTGGCCGTCGACGCCGCGGCCGTCGTTGCGAGCGAAACGCTCGAGCAACTCGAGCGCCTCGGCGGGAGTATTCTCGTCGTGAGGATCGATGGGAGGAACGCGGGGGGCAGAAAGTCTCATGGATCTCCTGGTCCGAATGGGAGGGTTCGAATGGATCCGAGTATAGGTGGGGGAGGAGCGCAGATGAAGGATGGAGATCCCGGACGGCTGGTGGACCGGACGGCAATCGTGACCGGCGCGGGACGAGGGATCGGCGCCGCGCTGGTTCGACGCCTCGTCGGTGAAGGGGCGCGAGTGCTGGCCTGCGACCTCGATCGCGAGCCTCTGGAAGCGTTGCACGATCAACTGGGGGTGGAGTTCCTGGTCGGGGACGTCACGGCCGAGGATTTTGGCGAGCGCGCGGTGGAGCAGGCGCTGCGGTTGGGCGGAGGCGTCGACATCGTCGTCAACAACGCCGGCTATATCTGGAATACGACGATCCAGAACACAACCGACGAGCAATGGCACGCGATGCTCGAGGTCCATGCGACGGCGCCCTTCCGATTGCTGCGGGCGCTGACGCCCTTCCTACGGGAAGCGGCACGCAGGGAAGAAGAGGAGGGGCGGGTGCGCTTCAGGAAGGTGGTCAACGTGTCGTCGGTGTCGGGGTTGTACGGCGCGGCCACCCAGCTCGCGTATGCGTCGGCGAAGTCGGCCCTCCTGGGGCTCACCCGGACTCTCGCCAAGGAGTGGGGGCGCTATGGGGTGAATGTGAATGCGGTCGCGTTCGGCTGGATCGGCACGCGACTGACGCAGGATTTCGAGGATCGTCCCGCCGAGATCGAGGTCGGCGGCAGGTCGTATCGAGTGGGATTCCCGCGCAGGGTGGCTCGGGCGATGGAGACGAGGATTCCGCTGGGGCGGCGCGGGACTCCCGAGGAGGCGGCCGGAGCGCTGTTGCTTCTGTGTCTGCCGGAGTCGGACTACATCAGCGGGCAGGTCCTGGTGTGCGATGGCGGGGCGGGCGCCGATCAGTCGTAGATCCCGTCCATGAACCAACGTTGCGTCTGGCGGTCCTGGTAGATCCTCAGGAGTTCGCCGCTGCCCATCTCGACATCCCAGTAATCGCGTTGGACCGGGTTCTGCTTCCACCAGCCCTCCTCCAACTGCCAGGGGCCGGAAGCGACCCGCACCGGACCGGCGATCCGAGTGCTGTTGGCGGCTTCCTGCCTCGGTCTGAGGGCGCAGGGGCGCAAGCAGGAGTCTCCCTGATTGCGCGGGTCGAGGCCGACTTCCAGAGGGATGGCCGGCTTGAGCGCCCGGACGATCAGGAGCCCTCGAGCGCTCGGCGGCTGAAGGCGATTCTGGGGCGGTGCAGGGGGGGCGTAGTCGGTCATCGCGAAGCGTTCGGGGAGATGGCCGTCGACCTCTTCCGGCGCCCCGACCCGCCCCTTGCCGAGCAGGGTGAAGAGTCGCGCCAGAGTCGTTGCGAGTTTCTCGGGTGAGAGGGAAGCCGGGCCGAAGATCGACAGTTGCGCAGTGCGAGGCTTCTCGGGGTGAGCGTCGAATCGGAACCCGACGACGGGAGCCCGGGGAGAGAAGGCTTCGAGGTCGAGACGCAGCAGTTCGAGCAGGGTACGAACGTCGCGAGTAGGACTCGGCAGGCAGAGGTCACGCTCATGCCGTCCATCGGGCTCCAGCTTGAGAACGACGGCAAGGCGGAGGCAGCCGAGTCCCTGGGCGTCGAGACGTCGACACAGACGCTTCAGTGCCGCCTCGAAGAGATGCATCAGCGGTTCGAGAGTCACGAGGGGCCATTCCAGGCTCATGCCTTCCCGAAAGGTGGGAGGTGGTTGACGGGGGATCAGGGGTTCAGCGTCGAGCCCTCGAGCACTCTCGTGGAGAATCCGGCCGATCTCACCGAGTCGACTGCTGACTTCGGAGCGGGGCAGGGATGCGAGTTCACCGATCGAGCGCACCCCCCAACGCGACAGCGTTTCGGCGATTCCGATCTCGGGCGCCAACCGTTCGAGAGGGAGGGGGGCCAGGAACGTCGCCTCTTCACCGGCGGCGACCACGGTCGGCGTGTGAGGGAGCTCGGCGGCGATCCGCGCCGCCAGCTTGTTGCCGGCGATTCCGACGCGTGCAGGCAATCCGACATTGTCGAGCTCGCGCAGGAGGGTATGGGCCAGATCGACTTCCGGGTCATCGCGACGATAGTGCCGCTCGAGCCCCTGGATATCGAGATGGACGATGCCTTCCCCGGAAGGCTCGACCCGGGGCGAGATCGATTCCGCGATCTCGAGCAGCGTCTCCTGGGCCGTTGCTTCGCAGTCGGCGTCGCGGCCCCGGGCGATCAGGGCCGGCATCAAGGCCCGAGCCTGTGGCAGACTGAGTCCGGGGCGGATCCCGGCCTGACGCGCGGTTCGGGTTGCGGCGACGACTTTCGCATTGTGGGCGTTGCCTTCGAAGATGACCAGGGCTTCGCCGAGGAGTTCGGGTTCGCTGCGTAGACGCGCTGCGAGCGGAAACAGGGGGACGACGGCACAGGCCAGTCGTGACTTCATCGCCTCATCCTCGGGCGACTCGGCGATCGACGACCTGTGGTCCTCGTGCCTCGAGCACTGCTGGGGAAGTGTCTTCGGTGCGGTTGTCCGGCGGCAGGATGGGTAGGACGGTCCCGTGACGCGCTACCGAGCCTGTTTCGAGATACAGGCGAAGATCCTCGCGTTGTCCTGGACTCCTTCCCCTCGCCTTGCCGAGGACCATGGCGAGATCCAGCCCATCGAGACGGCGCGGTGAGAGGCCCTGGCCGGACCACAGGGCCTTGTTGCGGCGGGCCTCGACCACGATCGAAGCCGCCGCTCCGCTGACTCGATAGGGAGTCGAAACCAGGAGAGCTCCGCGATGCTCCCGGATCGCCTTCTGCAGTCTCAGCCAGGAACCCTGGGGACCCTGCCCGCCCGGGATCGGAGGCGTTCCGAGGTCGAGGACGACGAGAGCAAAGCCTCCGCCGATCAGGATCTCCGTCGCATTCTGGGCCTCTTTGAGATTCTGGGGACGAAGCCACAGCAGACGATCGAGCAGGACTCCGGCTCGTCTTGCCGACTGGGGGTCGAAATGGTCACCGAGATCCACGAGGGCGACGGCCTCGCCGAGCCGGGTCGTCGTCGCCAGGGTGGCCAGGACCGTGGAGTAGCGACCGCTGCTGTGACGGCCGATCAGTTCGACGAGTTCACCCCGTGCAAGGCCGCCTCGGAGGATTCGGTCCATCGAGTCGAGAGCGGTGGGCAGCTTTTCGTCTCGGTCTTCACGGGTTCGGTCCGGATCGAGAAGTTCGCGAGCCGTCCGAAGGTGGGTCTGGAGGCTGGTTGGAAGAGCGATTGCTGACACGGCCGGGACCGTCGGTCATGGCCGACGACAGGTGGGTAGTTGGTTGATGATGCGAAAGAAAACAGCGTAGGCGTAAGAAAGGCGTAAGTCAAGTTCGCACTTCGACCCCGTTCGATTTCCGTGCAGGCACGGCCTCGCCGACTACTCGATTCCGTAGATTCGCCGGGCCTTGGCCCTGGCATAGCGCAGGAAGGGGTCGGTCGACAGCGGCGCGCCTGTCGCCTGAAGCGTCAACTCGTCCGCCGTATACCGGGAACCGTGGCAGTGAACGGCCTTGCGGAGCCACTCCAGCAGAGGACCGAACTCCAACCTGGAAAACGGTGCGTCGAAGCTTCCCAACTCGGCTTCGGCCGTCTCGAAAAGCTGGGTCGAGAGCAGACTGCCGAGGCTGTAGGTGGGGAAGTAGCCGAACAGGCCCGAGGACCAGTGGACGTCTTGAAGGACTCCGACGCTGTCGTCGGGAGGGCGGATGCCCAGCAGCCGTTCGTAGGCGTCATCCCACTCCCCGGGCAGATCCTCGATCTCGAGCTGGCCGGCGAACAGCGCGCTCTCGATCTGGAACCGGACCAGGATATGGAGGTGGTAGGTCACTTCGTCCGCTTCGACACGGATGAATGACGGTTGAATGGTGTGCAGGGTCGGCCAGAGCCTATCGACCGTCAATTCCGAGGCCTCGGGAAACGCCTCGATGAAATGGGGCAGGACACCCTCCCAGAACGATGGATGCCGACCGACGTGGTTCTCCCACAGGCGCGACTGGGACTCGTGAACGGCGAACGAAGCCGCGCCGCCAAGGGGGCTCCGATGCCACGCGGCAGGCAGACCCGCTTCGTAGAGCCCGTGCCCCGCTTCGTGCAGGAGGCCGAAGATCCCCGAGCGAAAGTCGTCTTCGTAGCCTCGCCACGTCAGACGGACATCGTCGGGATGAATTCCCACGCAGAAGGGGTGGGTCGAGCGGTCCAGGCGACCGCGGTGGAAGTCGAAGCCCAGCTGTTCGCCCAACCAGCGTCCGAAGCGCAGTTGGTCGTCGAGGGGGAAGTTCCCCCTTGCCGGTGTTTCGTCGACCACGATGCCGCTCTCGCGCACCGCCGCGATCAGGGGAGGCAGCTCCCGCTCCAGTTCAGCGAAGGGGCCCTTCACCTGGCTCGCCAGCAGTCCAGGCTCGAACTCATCGAGCAGGGCATCGTAGGGCACTTCGCCGATGCCGATGCAGCCGGCCTCCTCCCGCTTCAGCCCTACGATCTCGCGAAGTGAATCGGCAAAAATGGAGAAGTCGGCGGCTTCCCGCGCTGCACGCCACTGAGTCACCCCCAGGCTGGTCGCAGTGGCCATCGCCTTGACCAGCTTCTCGGGCAGAGCGACGGCCCGCAGCCGTCGTCGTGTTGCCTGCCGGGCCTGGGCTTCAGAGATCGGATCGAGTTCGACGGTTTCGAGACGCTCGAGCAACTCCCCGAGTTCGGGGCTCGTCAGGAGGCGGTGTTGGAGGCCTGCGATCGTGGAGTTGATCTCGGCCCGCCCGGCGTCGCCGCCCGGCGGCATCATGGTTTCCTGGTCCCAGGACAGCAGCAGCGCGGTGCTGTCGAGGTCGTGGATCTCCTGCCAGATCTCGAGAAGGCGGTCGATATCACTCGTCATCGAGAGGGCTCCTGCGTCGGGGCGGGGCAGCATAGCAGGGCTTCGCGGCTCGTATCGCCGATCTTCGATATGATCCGCTGCGTTTCCCTTCCGACAATCCGAGCCCCGAAAGGGCGGTTTTGCCATGGCATCGACTCCCAGGGACCCCACTGATCCACCCTTTGCAGAGTACGCGAGTGAGCGCGACATGGAACTGTTCTGGTCGTCGATCACGCCTCGTGACGAGCCGGTTCGGAGGCGATGGTTCCTGCCGGTCGTCGCCCTCCTGATCCTGATCAGCGTGCCGTGGTACCTGCCGCAGGGCTTCGTCGGAGGACTTCCCGGCGGCCTGCCGCTCTGGGTGTGGGTGACGCTGGCGTGCTCGGTGGCGCTGTCCTGTCTGACGTGCTGGATGGCGATCAAGGTTTGGCGTGACGATGTCGAGTGAGGCGGCTCGAGTCGAGTCGTCGCAAGACCGAGGGGCGTCGTGAACTCGGCCCCCGACCTCGGTAATTCAGCGCTCGTCGTGATGGCGGTCTATCTGGCCGCCATGTTGGCGCTTGGATGGCTGGGAAGAGTCTCCCGCAAGGAGGAGTCGATGCGCGACTTCTACCTGGGAGGCTCGAGTTTCGGCTTCGTCGTACTCTTCCTGACGCTCTTCGCCACCCAGTACAGCGGAAACACCCTGCTGGGATTCGCCGGCCGCGCCTATCAGCAGGGCGGCACCTACATCGTGAGCGTGATGTTCATGATCCTGGTCATCACGACCATGATGATCTATGCGCCACGGCTCTTTCGCCTGGCCCGGAAGTTCGGCTACATCACGCCAGCTGACTTCGTCTTCCACCGCTTCGGTTCGCATCGGCTCCGGGTTCTGTCCGTACTGCTGCTCTGCTGGGGGCTGGCGAACTACATCCTGGAGCAACTCGTGGCGATGGGTCATGCCGTCGAGGCGATCTCGGGGGGGCGCATCGGCTTCATGGCCGGAGTGATCCTCCTGGCCGTGGTCATGCTGGTCTACGAATCCCTGGGGGGAATGCGATCGGTGGCCTGGACCGACGTCATCCAGGGTTGGCTGTTGCTGGTCGGGTGCGGGGCGATTCTCTACATCCTGGTGACTTCGCGCGGTGGCCTTCCGGCGGCCACCGAGGCGATTGCCGCATCCACACCGCAGAAGCTCGAGGTTCCCGGCGGTGCGGGGATTCGCACCTGGTTCAGCAATCTCTTCCTGCTGGGTCTGGGGGTGGCGATCTATCCCCATGCGATCCAGCGGATCTTCGCGGCAGGGTCCCTGACCAGCCTGCGCCGGTCCCTGGGTCTGATGTCCTTCATGCCGCTCGCGACGACGCTGTTGGCGTTCCTGATCGGGTTGATCGCCCTGGCTCGGTTTCCGGGACTCGACGCGCTCGAGAGCGACAAAGTGACGGTCCTGGTGCTGGCGGACATCATCGACGACAATGCCTTCACCTACTGGCTGGTGGTGCTGGTCTTCTCGGCCGTGGTCGCCGCGATCATGTCGACGGCCGATTCCGCGTTGCTGTCGATCGGTTCGATGTTCACGAAGGACATCTACAAGGTCTACCTGAAACCAGCGGCCTCGCAGCATCACCTCCTGATGGTCGGCAAGTTGGTCGGCTGGGGCCTGATGGTCGTGCTGATCTTCATGGCCTGGGTGTCGTTGCGCACCGAGAGCTCCCTGTGGCTCCTGATCCGCTTGAAGCTCGAATTCATGGTTCAGCTGGCTCCGGCGATTCTCCTCGGGGTCCACTGGCGGCGCCTGGGAGCCGGCGCGACCCTTGTCGGGATGTTCGGGGGGACCCTGATCACCCTGACGATCTGGTGCGGCGTCATGTGGGGCTTCTGGGCGAGCCGATCGCCGCTCGGTTTCAGCGCCGGGCTGTGGGGGCTGGCGTTCAACTTCGCAGCCTGTGCGATCGGCGGCCTGGTTCGTCCGGAAGGGACCAACCCGCTCACCGAGGCCGATTGAGGCGGAGCCAGTCGTGAGCAGGTCGAAGCTCTGGATGCTGATGCGCCGCGATTTCGTGGGTGCAGGCGACCGCTACTACCAGGACGGCAATCTCGAGCGCGCTTCGGAGCTCTACGCCCGGGCGCGGAAGTTCTCGCAGGCCGCCCGAATCTGCCTCGAGAACGGAGATCTCGAAGGCGCCGTTGCGTATCACCTGGCAGGCGGTTCTCCGCGTGACGCGGGTGATGCCCTGGCCGCCAGCGGCGAGCATCGACGTGCGATCGACCAGTTCGAGGCCGCAGGCGCCTGGTGGCAGGCCGCGGAGTCCGCCCTCAAGATCCAGCGCCCCGCCCTTGCGGGAGCCTTCTTCGAGAAAGCCGGGGCGTTCCGGCGCGCAGCAGGATGTTTCGAGGAGGCGGGCGAGGCCGGCTCGGCGATCCGGGCCTGGGAGTCGGAATCGCAGCGACTGCGGCAGATGCAGGCCATGGAGGCCACCATGGATCCGCAGGAACTGCGTCAAGTCGACTTGCGTCGAGCCGCCCTGCTCGAGAGGGCCGGTCGCTTCTCCGAGGCAGCCTCGGTGTTGAGCGACGAGATGGAGTTCGAACGTGCTGCGAGGCTCTTCGAACGGGCCAGGGAGTTCGATTCCGCCGTCCGGTGCTTTGCCCGTGCCAACGCGATGGTCGACGCGGCACGTCTTCTTCCGGAGGCCGGGGATGTGGCGCCGGGTCTCGAGGGTGAGATCCTCTCGCGCGCCGGGCAGCCGGCGAGGGCGGCGCGCTTGTTCGAAGATGCCGGGCGGCTGGAGGAGGCGGCGGAGCAGTACGAGAAGGCAGCTGAGTTCGAGCGGGCCGCGTTGCTGCAGGAGCGACTCGGGGAACTGGAGAGGGCCGCCGCCCTGTTTCTGACAGCGGGTCTGCCGCAGGAGGCAGGCCGCTGTTTCGAGCGCATCGAGGACTACACTTCGGCGGCGCGCGCCTGGCTTCAGGCCGGCGCCGATCGTGAAGCCGCCCGCTGCCATGAGCGCCTGGGGAGGTTCCTTCCGGCCGCCTTGCGCTACATGGAAGCGGGAGACCCGGAAGCGGCGAGTCGGGCACTCCAATGTGTCGAGGTCGACGACGCCGATTTCGAGGCAGCCACGTTCCGACTGGTGCCCCTGTTGCTGGAAGACGGTCTCGGGCGTGGCGCCCTGCACCGCCTGTCGATGCTGGAGGAGGCTCCGGGCGTCTCGGCCTCGACCGCCGAACGTTTCTACTGGGAAGGTCGTTCGTGGGAGTCGCTGGGGAGGGACTCGCGCGCCATCCTGGCGTATCAGAAGGCGGCAGCGATCGACAGGAGCCTTGCCGACCTGGGCGAGCGCCTGCGGCGGCTGGAGGAGCGCGAGGCGCTCTCGACGCAGTCGTTCGATACGGGCGAACCCGTTGCGGAGAAGCCTTCGGGGACCTGGCTCGTCGGTCCCGGGGATACAGTCGGTGATCGCTACGAGATCGTCCGAGAACTCGGACGTGGCGGCATGAGCCGGGTCTACGAAGCCTTCGACGCCGACTTCGAAGACCCCGTGGCGCTCAAGTTGTTGGTGCCTCGCTCGGACGACGATCGGGCCGCCGAGGAGCGCCTGCTCCAGGAGGTCAAGATCTGTCGCCGCATCAGCCACCCGAATGTGGTGCGGGTGTTCGATTTCGGGAGGTACGGTGCGAGCGTCTACATCACCATGGAACTCCTCCAGGGCGAGACGCTCGATGCGACCGTGCGGGAAGAAGGACCGTTGAGCTTCGCCGGCGTGCGTGCGGTCCTCGGTGACATTCTTTCGGGACTCTCGGAAGCCCATCGAAGAAAGGTGATCCACCGTGACCTCAAGCCGCTGAACGTCTTTCTGACGCAGGACGGTGCGAAGATCATGGACTTCGGGATTGCCCACAGCCTCGATCACGATATGGGCCTCACGCGGACGGGGCACGTCATCGGCTCGCCCATGTTCATGTCTCCCGAACAGTTGCAGGGGAAGACACTCGATGCCCGATCCGATCTATACTCACTGGGTGTTCTCGCCTTCTTCGCCTTGACGGGGCGGGAACCCTTCACCGGGACTACGCCGACGGCGCTTGCCCTGAAGCACTTAGGAGAAGCGCCACCTCGTCTCAGTACCTTCCGATCCGACACGCCGATGGCCTGGGAGTCGTTTCTGGCTCGCTTGCTCGCGAAGCGTCCCGAGGGCCGCTTCGGTTCTGCGGAGGAAGTCACGGAGGCCTTGGCGGAGTTACCGGTCGATTCCCTCTCGCATGCCAGACACTGATCGAATTCGAGTCTTTTCCGGAATCCAGCCGACCGGTGGGCTGCACCTGGGCAACTACCTGGGAGCGGTGCGCCACTGGGTGGAGGATCAGGACTCGAAGGAGAAGTTCATCTGTATCGTCGATCTGCATGCGATCACGATCTTCCAATCGCCCGAAGCGTTGGCCCACAAGACGCGGGAGCTGGCAGCCCAGCTCTTCGCTTGCGGGATCGACCCGGATCGCACGACGTTGTTCGTCCAGAGCCACGTTCGTGCACATGCCGAGGGAGCGTGGTTGCTGAACTGCGTCACACCCCTGGGGTGGTTGGAGCGGATGACTCAGTTCAAGTCGAAAGGTTCCCGCCAGAAGTCAGTGTCGACCGGCCTGCTGACGTACCCCGTACTCCAGGCTGCCGACATTCTCCTCTACGACGCGGATGAAGTTCCCGTCGGCGCGGACCAGAAGCAACACATCGAGCTGAGCCGCGATATCGCTCAGCGATTCAACCAACTCTATGGAGAGACCTTCAAGATTCCCGAAGGCGTCATCCCCGAGATCGGAGCCCGCATCATGGGGCTCGACGACGCCACTCAAAAAATGTCCAAGAGCGAGGACGCTCGCGGGCATGCGGTCCTGCTCGAGGACGAGGATTCGGAGATCGGACGCAGTTTCAAGCGTGCGGTCACGGATTCCGGTCGCGAGATTCGCTTCAGCGAAGAGACCGAGAGGGCGGGAGTCAACAATCTTCTGACCATCTATCAAGCCTTGACCGGCCGGACCCGCGACGGTGCCGAGTCGGACTTTCGCGACGCTCGCGGCTACGGCGACCTGAAGAAACGGGTTGCCGAAGTCGTGATCGAAGCGCTGCGTCCGATTCGGGAGCGCACGAGCGAGTTGCTGCAGGATCCTGCGGAACTCGATCGCCTGCTCGCTCGCGGAGCCGTCGGCGCTCGCGCCGTGGCAGAGCCGAAAGTCGAGGTCGTCAAAGAACGTATGGGACTGATCGCAGCCAGCTGAGGGGCTTCCGAGCCGGCGTCTCGTCCATGAGACGACCTCCCTGCGATCGCACTTCGAGAGGAGCCTTCAGCTCCCTCGTTCATGAACTCTGAGGAAATTTCCCCATGACTAGAAGAATGCTCATCAACGCGCAGACGTCAGACGAACTGCGAGTCGCGATCGTCAATGACTCGACCCTCGAGAGCTATCAGTTCGACGTTGCCGACGCCGGACTGACCCAGGGCAACATCTATCGCGCCCGCATCGCCCGCATCGAGCCTTCGCTGAACGCCGCCTTCATCGACTACGGTGTCGAGAAGCACGGTTTTCTCGCATCTCAGGATGTCGTCGCCGAGGCACGCTACAAGAAGGCGACGGGAACCGGCCGCCCGCGCATCCAGGAGGTCCTCGAGAAGGGACGGACCGTGGTGGTCCAGGTGACTCGCGACCCCGAGGGGCGCAAGGGCGCAGCCCTCAATACGAACCTCTCTCTCGCCGGGCGTTTCCTGGTCCTGACTCCCTTCGACAGCTCGCGAGGCGTCTCTCGGAAGGTCGAGAGTGAGGAGGAGCGCAAGGAGCTGCGAAAGGTCGCGGCCTCGCTCGAGATCCCGGACGGATGCGGAGTCGTGGTCCGCACGAACGCCCGCGACCAGAGCCGCACCGTTCTCAATCGCGACCTCGCCGCGCTGCTGCGGATCTGGCGCCGCATCAAGGAAGAGGCCACGAAAGACGACAAGGTTCGCCTGCTCTACGCCGATCAGGACCTGATCCTGCGGGCGATGCGCGACTACCTCGACTCCGATATCGAGGAGATCCTGGTCGATGATGAGGCTGCACTGGTGAAGGCGGAGCGCTACCTGCGTGCCTTCATGCCCCGCACTCGGATCGAGATCAAGCACTACACCGAGCGTCTGCCGCTGTTCTCGAGGTTCGGCCTCGAGGCGCAGATCGAGAACATCTATCAGCGCAGCGTGCCTCTTCCGAGCGGTGGGTCGATCGTGATCGAGGGCACCGAGGCGTTGACGGCCATCGACGTCAACTCCGGCAGGGCGACCCAGAGGGCGAGCCAGGAAGACACCGCCCTGCAGACGAACCTCGAGGCTGCCGCCGTCGTCGGCAGGCAGCTCAGGCTGCGGGACATCGGCGGTCTGATCGTCGTCGATTTCATCGACATGCGTTCGCTCAAGCACCGTGGCAGCGTCGAGAAGGCGCTGCGTGATGCGCTCAAGACGGACAAGGCTCGAACCACGGTCAGCCGGATCAGCCGCAACGGACTGCTGGAGGTCAATCGGCAGCGCCTGCGTCAGCCCCTGCGGGTACGAAGCTTCACCGATTGCCCCGTATGCGCCGGCCGCGGCCGGGTACCGAGTCCCGAGCTGGCGTCGCTCAGGCTCTTGCGTCGGGTGGAGGCTCGCGCTGCGACCGGAATCATGAAGAGCGTTCGGATCCGCCTGCACCCTGCCATCGCCGACGCATTCCAGAACCAGCGCCGAAAGGAGGTCGCGGCCCTCGAGGTCGAGTTCGACCTGAAGGTCGAGGTGGTCTCGACCCCGGAGTTGGGACTGACGGAAGAAGAGGTGGAGTGGGTTGCCCTCTCGGTTCAGGAGCGGGATGAAGCGAAGGCTACGGAAGAGGCCGCCGTGGACGCGGAGGAGATGGCCTCGCAGGGTCGTCGCTCGAGGAAGATTCGGCCCGCTGCACGGGAAGAGGAAGTGGTCGTCATCGAGCCGCCTGACGACGACGATGAATTCGAAGACGATGAATTCGAAGACGAGGACGAAGACGAACAGCAAGCGGCTGCCGATGACAAGGAATCCAAGCCCCGACGCTCGCGCTCGAGACGAGGACGTCGGCGTCGAGGAGGATCTCGCTCCGCATCCGGAGACGATTCGACGGGCGAGGACGAGTCGGGCGGAACGTCGCGCCGGAAGGCGGATTCGGGAGACGAGGACAAGGACGAGGAGAAGCCGAAGCGTGGCTCCCGTCGCCCCCGACGGAGACGCTCGAGCCGGGGTGCCGGTTCGTCCGAGTCGAAGTCGTCGGAGGGCGGAGACGCTGCTGACAACGAAGTCGGGAAGTCGGACGAGAAGTCCGACGAGAAATCTCGGAGTGGTCGCCGTCCGCGCCGGAGGCGTGCTGCTCCGCGGACGAAGAAGTCCGAAGGCGAGAGCGCCGACGCCGGTTCGCCGCCTGCGCCGCCTGCCGACGTCCCACCCCCGCCGCCTCCGACCGAATAGGTTTTCGGTACTTCGGCCGTCGCCCTCAGGGAGTGGGAGACGGCCGCGCCGCCTCGATCTGCGTGATGAGGCGGTGGACGGATTCTGCGATGTCGTCTGGAAGCGGTTCGGCCGAGAGTTCGTCCAGAAGCCGCCGCGCCTGCTCGTAGCTGCCCTCGGAAACCAGCACGGCAGCTTCGTTGTGGCGTTCGATCCAGGCCTCCCGTCGCCGCTCCTCGAGGAGTGCCACCAGTTGGCGGTCGAAGTCCACCACGCGATCATCGGGAGCGTGCTCCAGGAGCGGGGCGATGGACTGGCGAGCAGCCGAGATGTCGCCGGCGAGAATTTGCAGCCTCGCGCGATGCAGGGCGAGTTCGCCGAGAGTCGCCATGGTGCGGCCGGGGGCGTCGCCAAGAAGCACTGCGGAAACGGCCTGTGTGGAGAGCAGTTCCCAGGCTTCCTCGGGGAAGCCGGCGTAGGCGTGACTGAGAATCCAGTCGCTCGTGAAGCCTGGGTCACGCTTTCGCCAGGCATGGACGGAGGACAGCCGTTCGAGTGGAGAGCCGTCATGAAGGCCGGGCTGGAGGTACATGTCTGCGACGGCGAGGCACTGCTGCACGGCAGGCCTGGCACCGCCGATTCGCAGGGCCCGGGTGCAGCTGGATCGAGCCTGGATCAGGGAGAGATCGGCGGCCTGCGGGGTCGAACGCTCCCACCGCCCAGGGAGGGACAGGAAGCGATCGAGTCGAGACCAGCCATGGAGCAGGAAGGTGTCGTCGTCGTCGGCCTCGGGCAGGACTCGCTCCCAGGCGAGGTCAGCGGCCTCATGGCGACGATCGATACCCCGGACGACGGCGATACCCCGGAGGGCGGCCTCATCTTCGGGGCTGGACGCCAGGACATCGCTGTAGAGGACCTCGGCCGTCACGGTGTTGAATGGCGACACTCGGGTGATCGCGTCCGCCAGGCGGACCGCCGGAGTCCCGGCAGTTCGCTCGACATCTGTGCGGGCGGCGATCGGAGCGAGGATGGGGGCTGGGAGGGGGCACCCCTCAGGCTCTCCGCTCGGACGCTGTCCAGGTCTCCGGCGAAAGCGATGTCGAAGGCGAGGGCATCGGGAGTTGCGGCCCGCAGGAGCTTGAGATAGCGAGAGAACTGGGCCTGTCGGTCGCTTCCCGGAGCCATCAGGAAATAGAGCAACTCCAACTGGGGATCACCGTCAGCCTCCTGCAGGGCCAGTCCCGTCCTCCTCAGTTCCGCACGGGCGAGAACCTCCGGCAGCGCTGTACTGAGCCAGGTTCCCGCAGTCGGCAGGAAGCCCTCGAAGAGATGGGTCGCGATCCGCCCGGCCGCCGCCTCGAGCAGGGCAGGCGGGTCGATCGAGAGGATCAGGAGAGGTCCCCGCCGATCGAGCGTCCAGGAGACGCCCAGGTCCGCCGGCGCAGCGTCGTGACCTTCGAGCCGATGTCGGATGGAGTCGTCGACGACCAGGATCTCGATCGGCTCGGGCGGTGACAGGTCCTCGGCGTCGAGCAGCAGCCGGAAGGCCGAGTGGATCGCCGAACAGCGGACAGCCACCTGCTCCACGGTGGATGGGGCGGTACCGAGCACGCTGCAGGCGGGTCCGTTGGACGAGAACCAGCGATCTCCGAACTCGGATCGGGGTGCGGCTCCGAAGAGCGTTGCCGCCGGCAGCAGGCAGACGAGCGTCGCCGCTGATCGGAAAAGGACCCTGCGCAAGCCTGGACTAGGCCTGGCGGATGAGTTCTTCGACGGCATCGAGACCGCGGTCGATCTCCTCGAGCGGCGGTCCAAAGGAGAATCGGCAATAGCTCTGATAGCGATGGTTGGCCCTTCGGCGCCCTGGATTGACGTCGAAGAAGGCGCCTGGAACGGTGATGACCTTGTGGCGAAGGCCCGCTTCGAGGAACTGCATGCCGTCGTTCAGCGGCGCGGGCAACTCCTCGAGGTTGGCCCAGGCGTAGAAGGCGCCCTGGGGTTCGACTTCGATGCGAATGTTCATCGCGTGGAGACGTCGCAGGAGGTGATCGCGTTTGACTCGGAAGGCCTTCTGGATCGCCACCGTCTCACGCTCGACGATGTCCGGGTCGAGAAGCTCGGCGGCCTCGGACTGGAACGGATGGTTGGGTCCACCGTCGAGGTAGGAACCGGCGCTGTTGACCTGATCGATGAGCGTCTCGGGGCCCACGATCCAGGAGATTCGCCAGCCCGGGTAGCGCCAGTTCTTGGTCAGTCCGTCGACCAGGACGATCGGGTCCTGCTCGACGTCATCGATGAATTCGGCCGCGGAGACGATTCGTCCGGGTTCGCTGCCGTCGCCGTCGTAGATGTAGTGGGAGTAGAACTCGTCGAAGATGAAACTGCAGGCCGTTTCCCGTGCCAGATCGACCCAAGTGGAGAGTTCATCGCCCGAGACCAGTTGCCCCGTGGGATTGCACGGATTGGAAAGGAGCATCGCGCTCAGCCCACGGCCGACGATCTCACGCTCGAGTTCCTCGAGAGAGGCGCGGTAGCGGTCCCGCACTCCTCGCAGAATCGGGATCGGCACGAATCCCTTGAACGAGCTGAGGAGTTCCTCGTAGGCGGTGTAGTCGGGGATGAAGTGCCCCATGTTGATCTCACCGAGGCTGGCCGCCAGACGGGTCATGGCCGCGCGGCCCCCGGGAGCGATACTGACGTTGTCGGCGGTGTAGAGCGACGATCGTCCGCTGCGGAACTGCCGGTTGTAGTAGTCGGCGACCCGTTGTCGCAGGTTGCGTGTCCCGCCGATCGGTCCATACTCCTGACGATCCGGGGGGATCAGGAGCTGATCTCGACGTTCGACGCCGCCTTCGAGGACCCCGCACTCGGGCGCGCCCTGGCCGAGGTTCGACCACACGTGACGCTCCGAGGTGAAGCCGAGTTCTGCGGCGCGGTGCATGACGTAGATCACGCCCGTCCTGGGGACGGAACGGAACCCGGGGAGGGGTTGACTGATCCGTGTTGGCGCAGACGCGGTCATCATCGACTCCGGCGCGCAGGCTATCAGTCGGGAGAGCGTGATGGGGACCGAAGCAGGGCTGACGGAGTATCATCGCGCAGTCGAAGGGCTGACCACGCCGTCAGGCCGGGTCGGGAGAAATCGTCTTGCAGTTCACCGAAGAACACCGTCTGATCGCCGAGTCGTTGAGGCAGCTGATCGACGAGAAGATCAACCCTCATGTCGAGGACTGGGAAGAGGCGCGGATGTTCCCGGCCCGAGAGGTCTTCAAGCTCCTCGGAGACGGCGGCTTTCTCGGTGTGACCAAGCCCGAACGCTGGGGCGGTGCCGGCCTCGACTACAGCTATGGCGTTGTCGTCGGCGAGACGCTCGGTCACATCGCCTGCGGCGGAGTTCCCATGGCGATCGGGGTCCAGACCGACATGGCCACGCCGGCGCTGGCTCGCTACGGCAGCGACGAACTCTGCGAGGAGTTTCTCGCGCCCGCGATCGCCGGGGATTCGATCGGCTGCATCGGCGTCAGCGAGTCGGGCGCCGGTTCGGACGTGGCGAGTGTCAAGACCGTGGCGAGGAAGGATGGCGACGACTACATCATCTCGGGAGAGAAGATGTGGATCACCAACGGCTTTCAGGGTGACTGGCTGTGCTGCCTGGCGAACACCGGCGACGGAGCGCCCCATCGCAACAAGTCGCTGATCATCGTTCCGCTCGACTCACCCGGAGTCGAGCGAGCCGCGAAACTGCACAAGCTCGGGATGTGGTCTTCGGATACCGCCCAGATCTACCTCGACGAGGTTCGAGTTCCGCAGAGGAACCGCATCGGTGAAGAAGGCGAGGGGTTCATCTACCAGATGCAGCAGTTCCAGGAGGAGAGGATCTTCCTGGCGGTGAGCAATCTGATCGCGATGGACGAGGTCATCGACGAGACCATCGCCTATACTCGCGAGCGCAAGATCTTCGGCGGTTCGGTCCTCGACAATCAGGTGGTCCACTACCGCCTGGCCGAGCTGCGAACCGAGGTCGAGGCCCTCCGGTCCTTGATCTACCGCGCGACCGAGCTGTATGTCGCCGGTGAGAATGTGACGCGACTCGCGACCATGGCGAAGCTCAAGGCCGGTCGACTCTCGCGCGAGGTCCCCGATGCCTGCCTTCAGTTCTGGGGCGGTCAGGGATACATGTGGGAATCGAGGGTGGCCAGGGCCTTCCGCGACATGCGACTCACTTCGATCGGGGCGGGCGCCGACGAAGTGATGTTGAGGATTCTCTCGAAGCTGGAGGGCACGGCGCCGGAGTGACTCCGGCGCCCTGTTGAAATCAATGCGGGTGTCGCAATGCGTCTCCATGGCGATCTGCGTGGTCTTCGGCTTCGCCTACGTGGCCTGGTTGGCCTGGGTCGAGGGGGTCGATTTCTGGGCGGTCGCCGGCCTGATGGCCGCCTTCGGCCTGATCGCCTACGTGGCTCATCGGGTGATGGCGGTGAATCGTTGAAGGTGGGGATGGGAGCCCGAGCTGGTCTCGCGATCGCTCTTCTCCTGCTGCTCGCAGCGCCGCTCCTGCCGCAGGGCCAGGACTCCGGCGACTCCGCCGCCGCGGAGACGGAAGCCCAGCGCCGGGACCGTCTCCGCAGGGAGGCCGGCTACGCTCCTGGAGATTCACGGATTCGGGTCCGAGGAGGGAGATCGCGGTCAGCTTTCCACCGCTTCCGCCGGGCGGAGAAGCCTTTCGCGCCCTGTCCTCGGCCAGACCCGGTCAGGTCGTTCCATGGAACGACAGCTTCGCGGCGAAGTTGACCACGGATGTGGATCTCGATTTCGGCGGCTCGATCCTGAGGGCGCAGAACCAGAAGCGTGGATTCCCCGGCGCCTACACGCTGTGGCTCAAGCGGACCGCGGGCGGTTGGAGCCTGGTGGTGAACCGATCGGTGGACGTGTGGGGGACCGACCATGATCCGGCTGCCGACGTGGCGGAGATCCCGCTTCGCCACGCCACGACCCCAGGGAGCGAGGGTCCGCTGAGATTCGCCGTTTCGGTGTCGGAGGGGGTCCTCGAACTACGCTTGAGCTGGGGGCCTCATCGATGGTCCACAGGCGCGCGATCGGCGGCCTGATCGGGATTCGAAGGAAGGACTGGATTGATGCAGGTGTATCTGGATCTCGTTCGAGAAATCCTCGACCGGGGGGCCGTGAAGGGAGATCGGACCGGGACCGGGACGTTGTCGCTGTTCGGTCATCAGATGCGATTCGACCTACGGCAGGGTTTCCCGCTGGTCACGACGAAGCGCCTGCACCTGAAGTCGATCGTTCACGAACTCCTGTGGTTTCTCCAGGGCACCTCGAACGTTCGCTACCTGCAGGAGCACGGCGTCTCGATCTGGGATGAGTGGGCGGACGAGAACGGTGAACTGGGTCCGGTGTACGGCACCCAGTGGCGCTCCTGGCCGGGACCCGATGGCAGGAAGTACGACCAGATCGCCCAGGTGATTGAGCAGATCCGGACCAATCCAGACTCGCGACGTCACATCGTCAGCGCCTGGAACGTTGCCGAGGTCGATGCCATGCGACTGCCTCCCTGTCACGCCCTGTTCCAGTTCTGGGTCGCCGACGGTGAACTCTCGTGCCAGCTCTATCAGCGCAGCGGTGACGTCTTCCTCGGAGTTCCGTTCAATATCGCTTCCTACGCCCTGCTGACGGAGATGGTGGCCAGGATGTGCGACTTGAAGAGCGGCGACTTCATCCTGACGCTCGGAGACGCCCACCTGTACTCGAATCATCTCGAGCAGGCCCGGGAGCAGATCGGGCGCGAACCCAGGCCGCTTCCACGTCTTGACCTGAACCCCGACGTGCAGTCGATCTTCGACTATCGCTATGAGGACATCGAGATCGTTGGCTACGAGCCTCATCCAGCCATTCGAGCGCCGGTGGCGGTGTGAGGGTGATCCTGATCGCAGCGGTCGCTCGCAACGGAGTGATCGGGCGGGACAACGACCTGCCGTGGCGGCTGCCCGCGGATCTGCGCCACTTCAAGAAGAAGACTCTCGGACATACCCTGGTGATGGGACGTCGGACCTGGGAGTCCCTGCCGGGACTGCTGCCCGGGAGGAAGACCCTTGTGCTCTCGCGCAGCGATCCAGGGGTTCCGGAGGGAGTCCGGGTGGTTGGGAGCTTCGAAGAAGCGGTCGAGGTCGCCCGCGATGGGGGTGAGACGGAACTATTCGTCGCCGGGGGCGCCGGGGTCTATGCGGCAGGCCTGCAGTTTGCGGATCGCATGGTCCTGACGCACATCGAGGCCGATTTCGAGGGCGACACCTACTTTCCGAAGTACGAGGTCTGCGACTGGCGCGAGTCGAATCGGACGGATTTCAGCGCCGATTCTGAGAATCGATGGCCTTTTTCGATCGTCGAGTACGAGCGAGTCGAGCCCATCGCTTCGTAGGGCAGATGGCGGTCGAGGAACTCAAGCGTTGGGCGAGCGAGGCCGGATTCGACCGCTGCGGGATCGCAGCGCTCGGTCCCTCGGCCCATGGCGAGGCCCTTCGCTCCTGGCTCGAGTGCGGCCACGCCGCCGGAATGGACTACCTCGGACGGAGGGTCGAGGAGCGGCTCGACCCGTCGGTCCTGGTCCCCTGGGCCAGATCGGTACTGTGCGTGGCGCTTCAGTACGGCAATGCGTCGCGGTCGATCCCCGAGGGGGATCTCTGGAGGGGGGTGGCTCGCTACGCAACCGGTGACGACTACCATGAACTGATGGGGAAGCGGCTCGCGGCCCTCTCGAGCCGGATCGAGGAGGGCTTTCCGGGGAGCCGAACCCGCTGGTACGTCGACACGGGGCCGGTTCTCGAGCGGGAGATCGCCGAACGGGCGGGCCTCGGCGCGATCGGCAAGAACACGAATCTGCTTCATCCCGAGGCGGGTTCGTACTTCTTTCTCGGCGAGATCTTCCTGAGTCTCGACCTCACGCCGGACGTTCCGATGGCTGACCTGTGCGGAAGCTGCACTCGCTGCCTCGAGGCCTGTCCGACCGGGGCCCTGGTAGAACCCTGGGTCCTCGACGCCAACCGTTGCATCAGCTACTGGAGCATCGAGCATCGGGGAGAACTGCCGACGGAGCGACGAGCGGGCCAGGGGGAATGGGTGTTCGGCTGCGATATCTGCCAGGAGGTATGCCCCTGGAACGGAGACCTGACCCAGGCGGTGGATCCGGCGTTGGAGCTTCCGGAGAAGCGCCGCTCGATGGGGTTGGTCGACCTGCTGCGTCTCGAGAGGGGCGACTACGTGGAGTTGTTCAGGCACAGTCCGATGAAGCGGGCGAAGCTCGAAGGGCTGCGCAGAAACGCGGTCGTGGCGATGGGCAACAGCGGAGAAGAGAAGTACGTCGACGTGCTCGCGGCGACCTTGAACGACGAGGATCCCGATGTCTCATCGCATGCGGCGTGGGCGCTGGGCGAGATCGGCGGAGCCCGAGCCGGAGAGGCGCTGCGGCAGAAGCTCTCCGAACTGCAGCACGGCGGGCTGCTGGAGAGCGTCGAACTAGCGCTGAGTCATTGTGAGTAAAGGGTTTTCCGGCGGCGGGAATGGTTGACGCGCAGGGTTGGAACTCCGTATAATTCGCGGTTCGAGCGCTCGCTCTTCGAGGCCTCATGCCGTCCAAGATCGTCCGGATGGCTCACACCGCCTCGGCTCAAGAATTTCAGGAGGTTTCGGAAGCATGGAGTCCACCGAAGAAAGTTCGTCGTCCGTCCTGTCCGGTGACGTCGACGGTCGCAACCTTGGATACGACGAACTGGTCGCGCTTTACGACGAGAGCATGCGCAATCTCGTCGAAGGCGAGATCGTGCAGGGGAAGGTCATTGCGATCACCTCGAATGAAGTCGTTGTCGACATCGGGTACAAGTCCGAGGGACTGATCCCCGTTCAGGAGTTCACCGATCGGGATGGCGAACTCGAGGTCGGCGTGGGAGACACCGTCGACGTCCTGCTCGAGAAGACCGAGAGCATCGAGGGCCGCATCCTGCTGTCGAAGCGCAAAGCGGAGCGGATGGTGATCTGGAACCGCGTCGAAGCGGCGTTCAATGAAGGTTCGATCATCCAGGGCCGGGTCATCGACCGCATCAAGGGCGGACTCACCGTCGACGTCGGACTTCGCGCCTTCCTGCCCGGGTCGCTGGTGGACATCAAGCCGGTCAAGAATCTCGAGAGCTTCCGCGGCGAGGAGTTGGACTTCAAGGTCATCAGCCTCGATCGTCGTCGCAACAACATCGTGCTCTCGCGCAAGGCCGTCCTCGAGAAGGAATACAAGAAGAAGAAGGCCGAGACCCTCGACAAGCTGGCAGAGGGCGTCGAGATGCAGGGAACGGTCAAGAACATCACCGACTACGGCGTGTTCATCGACCTGGGCGGCATCGACGGTCTGCTCCACATCACCGACATCTCCTGGGGGCGTGTCAATCACCCCTCCGAGCACTTCGCGGTCGGCGACGAAGTGGAGATCGTCGTCCTGAAGTTCGATCGCGAGACCGAGAGAGTCTCTCTCGGCTACAAGCAGCGCGGCGAGGATCCCTGGACTCTGGTGGACAAGAAGTTCCCGCTCGGCTCGCGCGTGCGCGGCAAGGTGGTTTCCCTGGTCGACTACGGCGCCTTCGTCGAGCTCGAAGAGGGTGTCGAGGGTCTGGTGCACATCAGTGAGATGTCCTGGACCAAGAAGGTCGTCAACCCGAGCAAGGTTCTGAGTGTCGGCGACGAAGTCGAGGCCATCGTCAGCGAACTGGACATGGGGAGCCGACGTATCAGTCTTTCCCTGCGCCAGACGGAAGCGAACCCCTGGGAGGATCTCGCCGATTCCTTCCCGGTGGGTACGATCGTCGAGGGCCATGTGCGCAACCTGACTGAGTTCGGCGCCTTCGTCGAGATCACCGATGAGATCGACGGGCTGATCCATGTGTCCGACATGAGTTGGACGAAGCGGATTCGTCATCCCAGCGAGGTCCTCCAGAAGGGCGACCCCATCCGGGCGCGGATCACCTCGATCGACGTCGACAATCAGCGCGTCTCCCTTTCGATCAAGGAGTTCCTCCCGAACGAGTGGCAGGACTTCATCGACAGTCATCTGGTGGGCGATGCGATCGACGGACGGATCGTGAACATCACCGACTTCGGATTGTTCGTGGACGTCTATGACGGTCTCGAAGGACTCGCCCACGTCAGCGAGATCGATATCCCGGGTGCCCGACTCGAAGACTTCTACACGGTCGGGGAATGGGTGCGAGCGAGAATCCTGCGGATCGATGAGGCCGATCACAAGGTCGGACTGACCATGCGCGGTGTCGATCGACTGTCGGACGAGGAGGCCGGGAAGCTGGAAGCCGAGTACCAGAAGAAGGTGGCCGCCGCGCTCGCTGCTGCTCTTCCCGACGAAGACGAGGATGAGGAAGAGGCAGAGGACGCGGTGGAAGCGGCGGCCGACGAGTCTGCCGAGGCGCAGGCCGCCGAGGCTTCGGAGGACGACTCCGATGACGACGACGACTCCGATGACGACGATGAGTCCGATGACGACGATGAGTCCGATGACGATGAGTCGGACGACGACGAGTCAGACGACGACGAGTCCGATGACGACGAGTCAGACGACGAGGAAGACAAGGACTAGATCGAACTCGCATCCCCGGTGACTTCTCCGGGAGTTCGACCGGGGGAGAGGAGAGAGAGCCGATGACGACCCGAGGCGGTATGACGAAGGCCGAGTTGGTGGACCAGGTGGCCCGCAATACACAACTCACCAAGAAGCATGCCGAGATCATGGTCAACACGGTTTTCGACAGCATCGTCGACTCGCTGAAGGACGGCGAGAAGATCGAGTTGCGCGGCTTCGGAAGTTTCAGGATTCGAAGACGTGATTCGCGAATCGGCCGCAATCCCAAGACGGGGGCAACCGTCGAAGTCCCGTCGAAGAAGATCCCCTACTTCAAGCCCGGCAAGGAACTTCGAGAGCTCCTCAACAGCCGCCGCAAGTCCGACAGCTGAGGTCGGCGGACCTGACGGGTACGAAGCCCTCCGGCGATGGCGAGTCCAAAATCCGAGAGCAGGAAGGCCGCAGCGGCTGGAGACGAGAAGGAACGTCCGGTTGCCGGCGTTGAGCCGCGTCCAATGCCCTGGCGATACCTGATCGCAGCCTGGCTCGTGCCGGGGGCGGGACACGCCCTCCTGGGGCGCAGAAGCCGGGGACTCCTTTTCTTCTGCCTGATCATCGCGAGTTTCGTCATCGGACTGCTTCTCCAGGGCCAGCTCTATCGACCGACTCCCGGTCAACCGCTGGCCACGCTGGCGGGTCTCGCCTGCATGGCGATCGGCATTCCCTACTGGCTGGCGTCGGTCGGTCTCGGCTATGTCGGAGACTGGAGCGCGCCGGGGTTCGAGTACGGCAAGGCCTTCATCCTGACCGCGGGACTCATGAACATCCTCGTGATCCTGGACGCCTGGGACATCGCCCGGGGGGAGAAGGAGTGATGGTGTCCCACCTCCTTCTCATGACGATCTATGCGTTGCTGATCAGTGTCTTCTTCGCCGCTCTCTGGCGGCGTGAGGCGGCCGAGCAGAGACGACTCTTCGGTCAGATCTTTCTGGGTCTGATGATCGGCGCGATGATCGTCGGTTGGCTCCTCTATCCGTTCCCTGGCGGTCCTCCCGCTCCGATTCCCTGAGTCGGCTGCCATGAGCGAGTCGCCGTTGATGAGCATGACCGGGTTCGGCTCAGCGTCCAGTGCCACGGACTCGTGGACGATCAGCGTACGCGCTCGAAGCGTCAACCATCGCAACCTCGACCTTCAGCTTCGGCTTCCCGAGCCGGCGCGAGATCTGGAAGCGGGCTTGCGGGATCGCGTCAGAACCCTGTTCCACCGGGGCAGGATCGAGATCAGCGTCGAGGTCGTCGGGGGCGGCTCGAGCGGGGATCGTGTTCGAGTCGATGAAGGCCTGGCGCGACGATTGATCGCGGCGGCCCGGCAACTCGGCGAGTTGGAAGAGGGGCTTCGAAAGACGTCAGCAGGAGAGATCCTGGCCCTGCCCGGTGTCGTGACCGCGATCGACGACTCCGAGGCGTGGAGCGTCGCGGAGGACGAGCTCGTTCTCGATCTGGTTTCCAAGGCGCTCGCCGAGTTGATCGAGGCCAGGCGCAGGGAAGGGGCGTCGCTTCTGGAGGTTCTCGATGCTTCAGTAGGAGGCCTCGAGAGGACGGTGGACGCGATCCGGGGCCTCCAGGAGGGCATTCGTTCGTCCATTCACGACGGACTCCAGAAGCGCCTTCAGGCGCTGCTCGACGAAATCCCTGTCGATCCGATCCGGCTGGCCCAGGAATCCGCGCTGCTCGCAGACCGGTCCGACGTGTGCGAGGAACTAGACCGGTTGGTTGCCCACCTGACGCGGACTCGCGAGATCCTGGCCGGACCGTCTCCTCGGGGCAAGAAACTCGACTTCCTGATGCAGGAGATCCAGCGCGAGTTCAATACACTGAGTGCGAAGAACCGCGACACGGAGGCCGCCCGCTCGATCCTCGATGGGCGTACCCTGTGCGAGCAGATGAGAGAACAGGTCCAGAATGTCGAGTAGCGCGGCGCCAGGTGAACTGTTCATCGTCTCCGCTCCCTCTGGGGCCGGCAAGACGACACTCATCCAAGCCATGCTCGCCCAGGAGGACCCGCCTGTGGAAGGTATCGCCTTCTCGGTCAGTCATACCACTCGGACGCCGCGGGAGGGAGAAGTCGACGGTCGGGACTATCACTTCGTGGATCGCACGACCTTCGAGGAGATGATCGCGCGTGACCGGTTCATCGAGCATGCCGATGTGCACGGAAATCTCTACGGTACGTCGGTCGATGAAGTCCTTCCACGCCTCAGCCAGGGGCAGGATGTGATTCTCGATATCGACGTCCAGGGGGCCGGGAACATTCGGACCCACGGAGATCGGGTCCTCCCCGGCGTCGACCGCCACGCGGTTCTGGTCCTGCCGCCGGGCTTCGACGAGCTTCGCCGGCGGTTGGTGCAACGCAATCTCGACGATGAAGCGAGTATCGCCCGCCGCTTGGCCGCAGCGCGGCGCGAAGTCGAGCGTTTCGAGGAGTATGACTATGTTATTCTCAACGACCGCGTCGAACGCGCCAGCCGGATTCTGGCGTCGATCATTCTCGACAAGCGCCACCGGACGAAGCGCATGCGAGAACGAGTGGCCGCCGTTCTCGACGACTTTCATCGCGCCGCCAACCACTAGTCCCACCGCCTTCTTCGACTCTGCAAACCGAACCCTCTGAGAGGACCGATCATGGACCGCATTCTGAACGACAACTTCGACAGCAAGTTTCGGGTGATCCTGCTCGCCGCCGAGCGCGCGGAGCAGTTGATGGCGGGCGCTCGCCCGAAACTCGTCCACGACAGCCCCAAGGTGGCCCGTCGAGCGATGGAAGAGGTTCTCGAAGGACTGATCGAGTGGGAGCGTGGCCCTGCCCCGAGTCCGACGATCGAGGAGTTCGACGAGGAATCTACCGTCTCCGGCGAGGAAACCGCAGCCTCCGAGTAGCGTGGGGCCACGAAGATGCGCATCCTCCTGGGAGTATGCGGAGGCATCGCTGCCTACAAGGCGGCTGCACTCGTGCGTCGTCTTCAGGATGCTGGACATGAGGTCCGCTGCGCGCTCACGCCGTCCGCTCACCGCTTCGTCACTCCTCTCACGCTCGAGGTCCTGACCGGCCACGAGGTCTACGGTGAGGCCTACCTCGATGCGCGAGGCAGGGGTGTGGAGCAACATGTCACTGCAGCGGAGTGGGCTGAGATCCTGGTCGTGGCGCCGGCCACGGCGAACCTGATCGGCCGACTCGCTCACGGGTTGGCGGGTGACTTCGTATCGACGACCGCGCTGGTCTTCGACGGCCCGGTGTTCGTGGCGCCGGCAATGCACGACAGGATGTGGGCGAAGCCCACAGTGCAGGCCAACGTCAGCCGACTTCAGGAACTCGGGGTCTGGTTCATCGGTCCCGCGGAGGGCCGACTGGCCTCGGGTGAGATCGGCTGGGGTCGAATGTCGGAGCCTGAGACCATCACGGCCGTCATCGCCAACCGAGGCGACCTGTCGGGACGGACCGTGGTGATCAGCGCCGGACCGACGTTCGAGGCGATCGATCCGGTGCGCTTCCTCGGCAACCGCTCGAGCGGCAAGATGGGCTTCGCACTTGCCAGGGAAGCGTCAGCGAGGGGAGCGAGGACCGTCCTGGTCACCGGTCCCGTCCGCCTGACGACGCCGCCCGGAGTCGAGAGAGTCGATGTGGAGTCCGCCGTCGAGATGCAACAAGCGCTCGAGACCGTAGCCGGAGAGGCCGACGTCGTGGTGATGGCGGCCGCGGTGAGCGATTTTCGACCGCGGGAGACCTCGCGACAGAAGGTCAAGAAGGAGAGCGGGGGGCTGCAGGCAGTTGCACTCGAGGAGAACCCCGACATTCTCGCCGGGTTGGCCGCATCGGCTCCCGACGCCTTGCGGGTCGGCTTCGCCGCGGAGACGGAAGACCTGATCGACAACGCCGGCAGAAAACTGATGCAGAAGGACTGCCACGTCCTGGTGGCCAATGACGTCTCTCGCAGCGATATCGGGTTCGACAGTGAAGACAACGAGGTGGTTGTTCTGACTCGGGATCGCGATCCCGTTCGCATCTCCCGGCGGCCGAAGGCTGAAGTCGCGGTGGCCCTGTGGAACCTTCTCTCGAAGATGCTCTCCCGACGTGAAGGACAGGCCTGACAGTGCGCGAGGCTCTCGAGTACTTTCTGGATCTCGACTTCACCGATCTCGATCGTTCGAGAATCGAGCCCGTCAGCGGGGTCCGGTCGGAGACCGGGGCTGCGTCGGCACACGAGAGCGCCGGCCGAAGGCGCTCTCCGCCGATTGGACAGGGGGAGAATTCAGGGCCGGATGCCACTCCGGCGCCGAAGCTCGAGAGCGGTCGATCGTCGCAGGAGCGGGCAGCAGAACTCGAGTCGGTACGAACGAGAGCCCTCGAGTGTCGCGACTGTGGTCTGTGCGAGGAGCGCCAATCGGTGGTCTTCGGTTCGGGAGACGTCGAAGCGCGTCTGATGGTGATCGGGGAAGGTCCGGGCGCCCAGGAGGACCGGCAGGGTCTTCCGTTCGTGGGGCCCGCCGGAGAACTGCTGACGCGGATCCTGTCGGCCATCGACCTGCCCCGCGACGAGGTCTACATCGCGAACGTCGTGAAGTGTCGTCCGCCGGGCAACCGCGATCCGAAACCGGAAGAGGTCGAAGCGTGCTCACACTTCCTCCAGCGGCAGATCGAACTGGTCGAGCCGGACGTGATCGTCGCCCTCGGCCGGGTAGCCGCCCAGAAGCTCCTTGGGACCGATGAATCGCTCGGTCGCATGAGAGGGCGCTGGTACGAGGTCCATGGCGTCCCGACACGAGTGACCTACCATCCGGCCGCCCTCCTGCGAGACGACTCCTACAAGCGACCGACGTGGGAGGACATGAAAATCGTCAGGGAGCGCCTGGCAGGATCCTCGTGATCTCGGCCGCCTTCGGACCTGTGTTCCAGGGGTCTCGTAGGATGGTCCGAATGCCAAGGCGCAGCCAGGTTCTTCTCGCGGTCGGCACGCTCCTGGTCCTTGGCGTGTTGCTGGTAGCGGTCAACGCCCCCAGATCAGGTCGTAGCCGATGCCCATGATCAGCAGATCGGCGAGGACGTGGCTGACCCAGGGACCCACCAGGCTGCCGGTGCGCTCGTAGAGCCAGGCCCAGAAGGCTCCACCGATCGCTACGGCGAGCGACAGGACGATCGTCGTTCCCAGGTACTCGGGTCCGAGATAGGCGTGGACCACGAGAACGTGGTGGCCCATGAAGCCGAGGGATGAGATCAGGAGTGACGGCAACTGCCCCAGTCGTTGGCGGAGGGCTCGGTAGAGGAACCAGCGGTAGTAGTACTCCTCGAGGAAGGAGTGGATGAAGCTGAGGAAGAAGGCGAGCAGCGCGAACCCCGCGGGATCGTCGACGCCGAAGACGGAGAGCTTCGGCCGGATTCCACGAGCGGCCTGGAGAGCGAGGGAGGAGTCCTCGAGCAGAAAGATCCAGAGCGGATTCGCGAGTACCGCCATGAGGACGCCGGAAAGGAGGCCCAGACCGGCGGACCGGAGTGTCGAGGCTCGGCGTTCGAAAGGAGCCGATCTCCAGGCGGGAAGAAGGGCGAGAAGAGGCAGGGTGAACTGGAGGGTCTTGCTCGCTGCGTAGAGAGTAGAAGCCCAGGAGGCTTCGGCAAATGCATAGAAGTAGAGCCCCGTGCCTGCGCTGGGAAGGAGGAGTGCGAGAACCAGGACCCAGAGTTCGGCCGGCGGTCGCTGCAGGGGAGGGTGAGGATCAGAGTCGCCGAAAGCGTTCATAGATAGTAAACTCTCTATTAGTCATGTCTCTCGCCATCGAGTTCCTCACTCCCGTCGATTCCATCGACGCCGATCGACCGGACTTCCGAGTCCGGTTGCTGGGAGTGCCTCGCATCGAGCGACGTGAGGGCGAACAGTACTGCGAGCTCCACTGGGACCTCAAGCGGGCCCTCAGGATCCTGGCCTTCCTGGCCTCCGGCACAGGCATGGCGGCCGCTCGTGAGGATCTGATCGAGGTCGGGTGGCCGGAGTCGGACCGGGAGACCATCGACAGGAATTTTCATCCCACGATCAGCCATCTCCGCCGCACGCTGGCCCCCGAGGGCCACTCGCGGGGAGCCCTGATCAGGGTTCGACAGGGCGTCTATTCCCTCGATCCCGATCTGGCCTGGGATGTCGATACCCTCGCGTTCGAGAGCGCGGTGAACGATGGGTGCAGAATCTCGGGCCCGGGGGAGACTCGCGCAGGCAGCGAGAGCCTGGACGCGTGCCTGGGAACTCTACCGAGGCTGCTTCTGTCGCGGCCACGACGATCCCTGGATCCTGGAACGACGGGATCGATTCGAGCGGATGTACAACGAGACCCTCAGCGATCTGGCCGAAGTCCAGATCGAACTCGGCAACTCGACGGAGGCTGAAGACGCGCTGCGGACCCTGCTGCTTCAGGATCCGCTGGAGGAGGAACTGTACATTCGCCTCATGGAGGTCTATGCCCGTCGCGGTCGGCATGACCTCATGCATCGTCAATACGAGCGCATGCGGGCCGTGTTGCGCGAGGAACTGGGCGTCGAACCTTCTCGTCGAAGTGCCGAGGCGTACAATCGACTCCTGGCACCCGCGGTCTGATCGCCGAACGTCGCTGCTCGACGCAACTCGAAGCCGACCGTGGAGGATCGGTCAGGTCAGTTGATATAGCCCATGTTGCGGAGCTTCTCGAGTTCCCCTTCGTTGAGTCCCTCGTCGTCGTAGCTGCTGGTCCGTTTCGGACCGAAGGGTTCGTAGGACTCTATCGTTCCCGGGACGAGCACCGAGGATTGCAGGGCTTCGGCGAGCACGCGGCCGTCGAAGTCGTCGGCGATCGGCAGACCGAGGTAGGAAAAGAGGGTCGGAACCAGATCCACGACATGCGGATGATCCAGGGAAGCCGAAGGGAGAACGCCGTTGCCCCACAGGATCAGAATGCCCGGCGGACCGTGCCGATGCTGGGTGTCGTAGGGGTGGACCAGGGTCGGGCTGTGTCCATGGTCCGAGGCGATCACCAGCAGGGTCTCCGGTTCGAGCAGCGGTAGCAGGCGGGAGAGAAAGGCGTCGAAGTCGCGGTAGAGCTGAGGGATCCGGTCGGCGGCTCCTGAGGGCTCCGCGGAGAAGTAGTACTGGGGTTCGTACTCTCTCCAGCTCTGATGCTGTTCGGCATCCGGTTGATGGGTGTAGAGCTGCAGATAGTCGGGCTGGCCCTCCGCGGCAACGATCTCCAGCAGCGTCTGACTCTGCCAGTAGAAGTCTGCGGAAGAGCGATGCGGGAGGTAGTCCTCGAGACGTGCCGCGGGTCGCACCACGGTCGAGATCTCATCTTCCCGGCGCTCCTCGAGTCCTCCCGGAGCGGGGCCGAGAACGTTGAGAGCGTACGAGAACACGTAGCTGTCCGGATGCTGCAGGGTCGGGGCGGGAACCGAGTAGTAGTAGCCGTCGACGATTCCGGTGGAGAGGCCGAGATCGTCGAGGACTTCCCATAGGGGCCGGCGCCAAAGGCACGAGCGGTCGATGATCCTCCGATTCGCAAGGCCGAACCGGCCCAGGAAGCCGCTGGCTTCCTGTACGAAGGTACGATGAACCGGATAGAAGCCGGCGCCCATGCCCAGGAACTGGATGCGGTAGAAATCTCGGCAGCGGTGCTCGGTGGAGTCCGTACCGGTGTAGATGCTGGCCCAGATCTCGGCCGAGTTGGCGCCTGCGATGGTCTGCAGGTCGGCTCGCGCTCCCTCCCTCTGGAGGCGGTCGAAAGTCGGCAGTTCGCCCTGGGCGCCGAGTCGGTCCAGCACCTGCCAGTCCGCGCCGTCGAGGCCGATGAAGACCACCTTGCGGCCGACGGCCGAGGGCTCTCGGACCGGCGGCACTGCAGAGCCGGGTGCGTCCGGGCCGGCGAACGCGCGAAAGGCGATCGCGGGAACAAGCACTGCGAGGAGGACCAGGGTCAAGGCGCCGAGGCTTCGTCCGCGGCGTGCGGCCAGCCAGCAGGCGACCCGGGCGGCGACGGCGGCTAGAAGTCGCGAGGCGAGGGCGATGGCCAGGCACGCCGAAGCCAGGTAGGCGACCATCGCCCAGGGGCCTGTCGGATGGAAGACGAGGGTCTGATCGTAGGTCAGGCCATAGAGCAGGAACGGGACGAAGAAGAGGAAGTGGAAGATCGCCAGGGGAGCGACGAGATCGCGAACTGGGACTTCCGCGCCGCGCGCCCACAGACCCTCTCTGCTAGCATCCGGCGGGCTTCGACGGAGGGAGAAGAGGGTCGCGGAGACGGCTACGACCACGGCCGTTGGAAGGCCGAAGAGGAGCGTCAGATAGGCCGTCAGGACCAGGGCATCCCAGCCGCCGGGAAGGCGATTGTAGAGCACATGAACGACCGAGATCGTTCCACCGTAGAAAATCGCCCCGTACAGGAAACCGGTGCGAAGAAGGCCGAGGATGCGGGTTCGGGACAAGGTTTCCTCGCGGACGAGTCCAATTTATCAGACACCATGAGGCTTCTGCTGGTCAGCAACACCTACCCGCCCGGCGATATCTCGGGAGTGGGAACCCTCGTTCAGGAGATCGCATCGGAGGTCGATCGCAGAGGGGGCGAGGTGCGTGTCCTGACGCGGCTGGGGGGCAGATCGCCACGGGTCGAGTCGACGGGAGGCAGCAAACTGCTGTTCCCGCTGCGCGCCGCCCTGAAGTTGATACTTCGGGGAGGATCGTGGCGGCCGACGATCATTCATGTCCATGAGTCGGACGGCATCCTGGTCCTCGCCTGGCTTCGAGTCTGCCGAGCCCTGGGAATCGAGTGGGCGCAACGTTGTCGGGGCATCGCCACCCTTCAGGTCTCCTACCGTCGTGAGCGCCTCGCGGTCAGACCCTTGATCGACGATGCGGTCGTTCTCTCCGTTCCCGTCCCGAGCGAGCTGGCGTTTCGTCGTTGGCGTGCGCCGATTCTCGCCACGCTCGGACGGTGGACGGCGGCGCTGGCGGACGCCGTCGTGGCCCCGAGCACGGAAACGGCGCGAGAGCTCGAAGTCGACTACCGTGCAGAAGTGACTGCGGTGATCGCCAACGGTGTGCAGGCCGGAGGTGTCGGGGGAATGTCCGAACCTCGTGTCAGCGACACGATTCTCTACGTCGGACGCCTGCGCACCAGGAAGGCCGTTGCGGTCCTGTTGGCAGCCATGAAGGTTCTTCATGACCGTGGAGTCGCTGCGAAACTCGTCGTCGCGGGCGACGGCGAGCAGGGCGAGGCGCTGGCCCTGAAGCGTGCTGAACTCGCACTGGAGACGCACGTCGAGCTGCTGGGTGCCGTTGACCGGAGCGAATTGGGAGGTCTCTATCGAGATGCCGGGATCTTCTGCCTTCCTTCCACCTACGAGGGCTTCCCGCTCGCCATTCTCGAAGCGATGGATGCCGGTCTGCCGGTGGTGTCCACGCGAGTCGCTGGAATTCCGGAGGCCGTCGAGGAAGGGGTGACCGGCATGTTGGTCGATGCGGAGGATGTCGGCGGTCTGGCGGACGCGCTCGAAAGACTGCTTGCAGATCCGGAACTGCGGCGGAGAATGGGTGAAGCGGGCAGGAGGAGGTTGATCGAGAAGTTCGAGATCGGCACCATCGTGAGCCTGCACCTGGCGCTGTACGAGCGCGTGACGGCCGCTCGTTGAAGCTCGCGTCGAGCGCGAGAGCCGGCGTCAGTTCATCGACGGGACAACGGAGAACGTGGAAGGCCCACCGGCTCCCGGCAACGGGGTGATCCGGAGCCGATAGAGCGACATGGCCTCGGGTTCCCACCACATCCGGTGGCGAGCGGTCGGGCGTCCCGGTCGGAGCTCCGAAGTCGTGCCGGTGGCGACCTCTGTGCAGTGCCAGCGATGGCATACTCTCAAGCCGGGACCCCGGTGGACGGAGAGGCTGAAGACGTCGAAAGGCCGTCGACGAGCGACGAGGATCTCGCCGCCTTCGCCCAGCGTCTCGAGCGTGGTCGACTTCGGATCCCCCGGTCGGACGCCCGGATCGAGGAATCGGGTCCAGGTTCCGCGGTGGGTCACGTCCTCATCCATCAGCGAGCGGATGAACTTCTGATTGGTCTCGTGGGGAAAGATCCGGGCCGTGATGCCGCTCGAGTATCGATAACGCAGGCGGCCGTCGTGGTCCTCGAGGAGGGGAAAGGACGAAGGAGCCTGCCAGGCGGGCCAGAGAAAGACGGAGCAGATTGCCATGGTGACCAGGATCGAGCTCCAGCCGACGCGTCGCAGGGGGATGAACCAGAAGATCGCGAAGAGCGGGAGGAAATAGCGATTCGCGAGAGTGCCGGCGCCGCCGTAGAAGTTGAACGGCCGCAGAGTGAAGAGGAAGATCGTGACGATGATCACGGCCAGGACGCCGGCAGCCAGGGTGCGACTGGGCCGAGCGTGGACGAGTAGCAGGAAGAGGGGAAGGAAGTAGGGAACCAGCCCGACGTTGCGACCCAGAAGGAAATAGATCGTGTTCCAGGTCAGGATACCGGCGTTGAAACGCGGCTCGAGTGCGCCTTCCCGCAGCCAGGAGACGTTGCCGAACTCCTCGATGTGTTGCTCCCAGGCCTGCGCCGGAAAGTCCACGTCGGGATAGCCGGTAGTCGCGGTGAAGCCTCGACGTTCGCCGCCGTAGGCGCTCCATGAACCGCTGAGAAGCCCCTGGAACATGGCCGCGAGGAGAAACGTCGCTGCCGCGACGGCTACGATTCGGGGAAGACCTCGTCGGGCGCCCTTCATCGCCAGAAGCGGCAGAAGACACACCCCGTAGATCGGCCGGGCGGCGGCCGCCAGTCCCAGGAGAAGGCCGGCGGTCAGGACTCTGGAGAGGGGGGTCGAAGCTGTCTGCACCGAGGGATCTCCGAGACTCACGTTGCTGAGGGCGACAGCGAGACAGCAGAAGATCAGGAGGTCCGGGTGGGCCCAGAAGGCATGGGCGAAGGTGACGGAGCCGAACACCAGGACTGCAACCAGGCTGGGTGAACGATTTCCCTGGCTCGAGCCCAGTGCCCGCGCCGCCATGAGGGCGGTGACGGCCAACAACAGGAAGTTCAGGACGGCGGGGCCGTTCTCGGGGGAGAGTCGGACGAAGGGGGCGAGGAGGACGGGATAGAGAAAGGGCTTGCCGTAGTCGAGGGTCTCTCCGGAGTCGCCCGAGTGGAGGATCAGATCGGGCTTCTCTCCCCATCGCTGCGAGAAGCGCCGATAGTCTTCGGCAGAATAGGACAGATCGAAGTCGTAGGCGACGCTCTCCGCGGCCATGACATAGGTGGCCTCGTCACCGAGCAGGAAGGGCCAGGTGGTCCGGTCGGTGTCGAGAACCGCGAGGCCCAGGATCGCGAGCGCGATCCCCAGTGGAATCCAGGCGAAGGGGCTGATTCCGGAACTGGAAGCCCGTCGGTCGACTCGAGTCCTAGCGCCGCGAAATCGAGAGCTGGTCATTCGTCCGGAGCGCCTCGCAGCGGCGCCGCTCGTTCAGCGATCGACCCAGTAGTTCGGTGCTTCCTTGGTGATGAGGACATCGTGGGCGTGCCCCTCCTTCTGCCCCGAAGAAGTCACCCTCAAGAGCTGCGCCTTGTCTCGGAGCTCTTCGACGGTTCCCGCCCCGGCCAGGCCGAAGCCGGCCCTGACGCCGCCCGAGATCTGTTCGACCATCTGGTGGACGCTTCCCTTGTAGGGCACCATGCCCTCGATGCCTTCGGGCACCATCTTGGTCAACGCGCCGGAATCCTGGAAGTAGCGATCGGCGCTGCCGCTGGCCATCGCAGAGAGCGAACCCATTCCCCGGTAGGCCTTGTAGGTCCGTCCCTGGTAGAGGATCGTCTCGCCGGGACTCTCCTCGGTTCCCGCGAAGAGAGAACCGATCATCACACTGTCGGCACCGACGGCGAGTGCCTTGGTGACGTCACCGGAGAAGCGGATGCCGCCATCGGCAATGACTGGGATGCCGTGTTTTGCCGCTGCGTCGACGCACTCGCGAATCGCGTGGACCTGGGGGACTCCGGCGCCCGTGACGACTCTCGTGGTGCAGATGCTTCCGGGGCCGATTCCGACCTTGATCGCGTCGACGGAGAGGTCGAGAAGGGCTTCGGCGCCGGCGGCCGTCGCGACGTTGCCCACGATGAGCGGAACCTCCGGGAGAGCCTTGCGAAGGGCGTCGACAGCGTCGAGTACACCCCGGCTATGGGCGTGGGAAGAATCGAGGAAGAGGGCGTCGACACTCTCCTCGATCAACGCCTGGGCGCGTTCGACGAAGTCACCGCTGGCGCCGATCGCGGCGGCGACCCTCAGTCGACCCAGGCTGTCCTTGCAGGCTCCCGGGTACTGCATCATCTTCTGGATGTCCTTGACGGTGATCAGGCCCTGGAGATTGCCGTCATCATCGACCACCAGCAGCTTCTCGATGCGGTGCCGGTGGAGTTCAGCCTTCGCCTCTTCCAGGGTCGTACCGACGGGGACGGTGACCAGGTTCTCGCGGGTCATCAACTCGTCGATGCGCTTGTCGAGCCGGGTTTCGAATCGGAGGTCCCGGTTGGTGAGGATCCCGACGAGATGTCCCGCGCTGTCGGTCACCGGCACGCCCGAGATCTTGTAGCCGGCCATCAACTCGAGCGCCTCACTGATCTTCTGCTCCGGACGCATGGTGATCGGATCGACGATCATGCCGGCCTCGGAGCGCTTGACCTTGTCGACCTCGACGGCCTGCTTCTCGATCGACATGTTCTTGTGGATCACGCCGATCCCACCCTCCTGCGCGAGGGCGATGGCCAGGGAGGACTCCGTCACGGTATCCATGGCCGCGGCGATCAGCGGCATGTTGAGCGAGATGCCGCGGCAGAGTCGGGTCTTGAGGTCGACATCGTTGGGGTGGGTCTCGGAGAGGCCCGGAGCGAGGACGATGTCGTCGAAGGTCAGGGCGATAGGAGGGAGGTCATTCTGCATCGCCATACTCGCTTCTCTGAGTCGAGATCAGTTTCCCGCAGCGCCATGACAGCGCTTGTACTTCTTGCCCGATCCGCAGGGACAGGGCTCGTTGCGACCCACCTTGGGTTGCTTGTGGACGACGGTCACAGGTCGGGCCGGCCCCCCGGAGGCGGGCGAGCCCGGGACTGGAGCCGAGCCCGGAACTGCGCCGGGGCCACCGGGTAGGGGAGTCGCCGAGGCGCCTCCGGAATGCAGACTCGGGCGAGGGGCCGCCTGGGCGCGACGTTGTCGCTCTGCGTCGAGTTGTTCCTGACTGACCGGTTCGAGCCGGAAGAGGGTCTTGAGGATGGTGTCCTCGACCCGTTCCTTCATCGCTTGGAAGAGTTCGTAACTCTCCCGCTTGTACTCGTTCTTGGGGTCCTTCTGGCCGTAGCCCCGGAGGCCGATGCCCTCCTTCAGGTGATCGAGAGCGAGAAGATGGTCCTTCCACGATTGATCCACGACTCGCAGCATCACATCGCGCTCGAAGAGCCGCATGAGATCCGACCCCAGACGCCCCTCCTTTTCGCTGTACTTCTCCTCGACCAGCTCCAGGAGCTTGTCGCGCAGTTCGTCGATGCCGAGTTCTTCGAGGTCGATGCCGCGAGCCTGCAGGGAGATGTCGAAATAGGCGAGGACCTCGGTGGAGACCTCGGCCAGCTCCCAGTCACGAGGGTCGGCGCGTTCCGGACAATGGGTGTCCACCAGATATCCGATGATGTCCTCGGAGATCCGGAACACATAGTCCCTTCCCTCCTTGCCGTCGAGGATGTCGCGACGAAGGCGATAGATCGCCTCGCGCTGCTTGTTCATCACGTCGTCGTACTCGAGGAGATGCTTTCTCATCTCGAAGTTGCGCCCCTCGACCTGGGTCTGCGCCCGTTCGATCGCGCGACTGACCATGTTGGCTTCGATCGCCTCGCCCTCCTGGAGGCCGAGTCGCCCCATCAAGCTCTGTACGCGGTCATTGGCGAAGATCCGCATCAGGTCGTCCTCGAGGGACAGGAAGAATCTCGAGGATCCGGGGTCGCCCTGGCGACCCGATCGACCGCGAAGCTGGTTGTCGATCCGACGCGACTCGTGCCGTTCGGTGCCGAGAATGTGAAGCCCACCCGCACTCAGCACGGCTTCCTTCTCGGCCTGGGCTCCGGCGCGATAGCTCGCCAGGGCCGCTTCGTACTTCTCCGGCTCGACGTCGGGATCGGCGTCGGACCGGGCGAGGTCCTCCGGGCTGCCACCCAGAACGATGTCGGTTCCGCGCCCCGCCATGTTGGTGGCGATCGTGACGGCTCCCTTGCGGCCCGCCTGGGCGACGATCGACGCCTCTCGCTCGTGGTACTTGGCGTTGAGCACCACGTGGGGGATCCGCGCACGTTTGAGCCTCTTCGAGAGCATCTCGCTGTTCTCGATCGAGACCGTTCCAACGAGCGTGGGCTGACCGCTCTCATGGCATTCGCGAATCTCGTCGACCACGGCATCCCACTTCTCGCGGGCCGATTTGTAGACCAGATCGGGTCGATCGTCTCGGATCATCGGCTTGTTGGTCGGCACGACGACCACGTCGAGTTCATAGATCTCGCCGAACTCGGTCGCTTCGGTGTCGGCGGTGCCGGTCATGCCCGCCAGCTTGTCGTACATCCGGAAGTAGTTCTGGAAGGTGATCGTGGCCAGGGTCTGGTTCTCGCGTTCGATCTTGACGCCTTCCTTCGCCTCGACGGCCTGGTGCAGACCGTCGGACCAGCGCCGTCCGGTCATCATTCGGCCGGTGAACTCGTCGACGATCACGACCTGGCCGTCCTTGACGAGATAGTTGACGTCGCGTTTGAAGAGATGGTGCGCCCGCAAGCCCTGATTGACTCCGTGGAGATAGGCCATGTTCTCCATGTCGTAGAGGTTGCCGATCTTGAGCAACTTCTCGATCTTCTCGACCCCCTCCTCGGTGAGCGTGGCGGACTGCGCCTTCTCGTCGATGAGGAAGTCGCCGGTGGTCCACTTGCGGTCGCCGTCCTTGTGCTCCTCACCCTGCTGCAGCATCGGGATCACCCGGTCGACTTCGTAGTAGCGATCGGTGGACTGTTCGGACGGGCCGGAGATGATGAGAGGAGTCCGGGCCTCATCGATCAGGATCGAGTCGACCTCGTCGACGATGGCGAAGTGATGCGGACGCTGGACCATCGTCTCGAGGCTGAACTTCATGTTGTCGCGCAGGTAGTCGAAGCCGAACTCGTTGTTGGTGCCGTAGGTGACGTCGGCTGCGTACGATGCCCGTCGTTCGGAGTCCGGCAGGTCGTGCTGGATGATGCCCACACTGAGGCCCAGGAAGCGATAGATCTGGCCCATCCACTCGGCATCACGGCGCGCCAGGTAGTCATTGACCGTCACGACGTGGGCGCCCTTGCCTTCCAGGGCGTTCAGGTAGACGGGCAGGGTGGCCATGAGGGTCTTGCCCTCACCGGTCTTCATCTCGGCGATCTTCCCTGCGTCGAGAACCAGGCCGCCGATCAACTGAACGTCGTAGGGTCGGAGTCGAACGCTTCGCACAGCCGCCTCGCGCGCCACCGCGAAGGCTTCGATTCGGATGTCGTCGAGCGTCGCGCCCTGATCGAGCTTCTCCTTGAAGGCGACGGTCCGCGCCCGGAGTTCGTCATCGGACAGAGCCTGGATCGCGGGTTCGGCGTCGTTGATGGCAGCCACCACGGGCTGCAACCTCTTGATGTCGCGCTCGTGCTTGCTACCGAAGACGCGGGTAAGGACGCGGCTCAGCATGGCTTGGTTGAGTTGGGATACACCGTTCGGGCGAGGCGGCGAAATCCGCTTGCGGTATCGCCGCAGTGTAGCAGGCTGAAGTCCCGGCCTGAAGGCCTCACGAGGACTGCTCGCAGCCTTCGGAGCGACGACTTACTGGGACCGGTTCTGGTCGAGAATGAACTCGAGGGGATTCCGGGACCGGCCGTCGACGTGGACTTCGTAGTGCACGTGATAGCCGGTGGCTCGACCGGAACGGCCGACCCTGCCGATCAGGCTTCCTCGCTCGACTTTCTGGCCGGCTTCGACGGCGATCTCGGAGAGATGACCGTAGCGGGTGGAGTAGCCGAAGCCGTGTGAGATCACGACCGCGCGGCCGAGAGCCCCGAGGGTTCCCACGCGCGCGACGACGCCGTCGGCGGTGGCTCGTACGTCGTTGCCGGGCGGTGCGGAGATGTCGATGCCGCTGTGAAAGGCCCGAGAGCCGGTCACCGGATCGGGGCGGTAGCCGTAACCGGAAGTGAGCACTCCTTTGGCCGGCATGACGCTCGGCTGGGCCGTCAGTCCCTCATTGCGGAGTTCCAGGTTCTCATCCACGCGGTCGAGTAGACCATTGAGACGCTCGGCACGAACGCGCATGCCGGGAAGATCCGGCAGGAGGTCTTCGGGGTAACCCCATCCGCCGATTCCCAGACTGGAGGCCGCCGGCGTTTCGTCGGTCGGAGAAACGAGATCTTCGACACCGGCGATGATCGTCAGTTCGCGGGTGCGATCTTCCGAACTGCGAAGGCGCTGTTCCAACTCCCGCGCCGTCCGTTCGAACTCACGGTTCGAAAGGCGGAGTTTCTCGTTCTCCTCGCGCAGCGTCTGGGCCTCGTGGGCGAAGGTCGGCTCGGAGAACTGGTACCAGAGCGAGAAGCCGGCACCTGCCGAGACCGTGAGGACGAGAGCGCCGACGACGAACAGCAGGCGCGAGCTGAACTTCAGCTTGCGGAAGGGGCTGCCATCGTGAGGGACCACGATGAGGGTGTGGCGTTTCAATCCCATGGGTGCTTCAGCGGGAAGACGAGGGCGATCCGTTCGAGGCGGGGGAATTCTTCGTCGGAGCCGCTATTTTCCCGGCCGCGGCGCGCGGGTGTCAAGGCCTTGTTCGGGCGGCGTCCAGTCGACCCCCCATGTCTGGAGGAGAGGGAAGAGGGAATCCGGAGGGGTCACCCGAGCCGGTTCGATCACGCCGTAGGGCAGCGCCGGGTCGAGCGTACGCAGCGCGCCCCATGCGAGGAGGCGTGCGGTCAGGCCGTGGAAGTCGCTCCCCGTGAGGGCGCTGTCGACGTGTCCTTCTCGACTGACGACACGACAGCAGATGGCGAAGCGATCTCCGCTTCGGTCGGCGCTCAGAGCCTGCGACGGTTCGCGCGCGTCCTCCGGAGCGGCGCTCGAGGCGGCAGCCAGGAGTCGGCCGGCCAGGCCGAGCACGGCGCGACCCGAACTGCGGGTCCGCAGTGCCGTCACGGCGGGGCGTAGCCAGGGGAAGAACGGCAGCAGAACGCGGTGAGGAACCAGCGAGCGACTCGTGATCACCGTCTCGATTCTTTCGATGTCGATCTGTCGAGGCACGGTGATGACTTCGCCGCTGCCGTATCGAGTCACGGGTTGGCGACCGAAAGGCGCAGGGAACTCCAGTGCGGCTCTCTGGACCCTGTTACGCACCGGGCGCCACTCGCCGTCGAAGTACTCGACCTCGCCGCCTCCTTCGGTCTGGCTCGCGAACTCGACGCTGCCGCTCGCCACACCAGAACCGCTGATCGCGTAGGCGAGCCGCAGTTCGACCGGCGGTGTCGGGCACGCTTCGGCCGTGTGGACGGCGAGGCTGTCGCCGAGGACATAGTCGAAACCATGAGCGGGAAGGATGCGAATGCCCGCAGCGATCGCACGGACATCGACATCGTCGAAGAGCCGGCGGAGATGATCCTGCTCGCCGGCGCCGTCCACGAAGTGCGTACCGGTGTCGAGACAGGCAGCGATCAGCTCCGGGAAGGTCGGACCGGCCGGGGCACAGTTCACGATGACGTCGAATTCCTGCAGGAGGGGGACCAGGTCGGCTCGCCGAGCAGCGACCTCGAAGACGGGAAGCGAGTCGTTGACCGACGACAGTCGGGACTGCGAGCGTCCAAGGAGCACCGGCTTCACGCCCGCCTCCAGCAGCGCTTCGGTCACCAGTCGACCGGTACGACCCGAAGCGCCGTAGACAGCGGCTCGCAAGCGGGTGCGAGTCGAAGGGTCCGCTACTATCGTCATAGGGTTGCGCTGGTGCCTCGGGCGAATCCCGGGTATCGGGATTGTATTGCCCGCGGCTAGCGTAGGCCGGACACCCCCCATGAAGCGATACCGTTTCGGCGTCGACGCCACCACCTGGCTGCAACCACGGGGCTTCGGAAGACACACCCGCTGTCTTCTCGAGGCCGTGGCTGAAATCGACGAGAGCCACGACTGGGTGCTGTTCGTCGACACACCCGAGGCAGCCCGCAGGATTCCGTCGAGCATGGAATCGGTGCTGGTCGAGGTTGCACGCCCCACCACCAGCGCCGCCATCGCCGGCGGCAGGCGGTCGGTGCGCGACGTCTGGCGGATGAGTCGCGCACTGTCCGGCGAGAGGCTCGATGCTCTCCTGATGATGGGGGTCTACAGCTTCGTTCCGCTGACCGGACGAACCCCGAGGGCGGTCATGATCCCCGATGCGACAGCGGACCGGTTTCCCGAGATGGTGCTCGAGAACCTGCCCGCGCGATGGCGCTGGAGGTTGAAGTCGTGGCTGGCCCTGCACCAGGCAGATCGGGTGGTCACGATCTCGGAGCACTCGCGGCGTGATCTGGCTCGATCTCTCGGTTTGTCCAAGTCGGAGATCGACGTCGTAGGCCACGGCAGCGCTCCGAGCTTCCGAGTGCTCGACGAAGCCCGTCCGACACCGGCCCTGGCCGCGTTCGATTTCGACCCGAGCGTTCCCTGGGTGGCCTACGTGGGAGGCTTCAACCCACACAAGCAGGTCGATGTGCTGCTGAAATGTTTCGCTGAGCTGAAGAGGGAGATGCCCGAAGTTCGCCTCGTGCTGGTGGGGGAGACGGCAGGCGGAGCCTTCTTCCACCAGTTCGAGGAGTTGCAGGAGCTCACGGGTGTGCTCGGCCTGCGCGACAGCACCGTCTTCTCCGGCTACCTGGAGGAGAATGATCTGGTGACCCTTCTGAATCTGGTGCGAGTGCTGGTCCTGCCGTCGCTCAACGAGGGCTTCGGCCTTCCCGCGGTGGAGGCCGCAGCCTGCGGCTGTCCGGTGATCGCGACCTGCGAGAGTCCGCTGCCGGAACTGCTCGCAGGGGGAGGGATCTTCGTCGACCCCCGCAGCCCGGAGGATCTCAGCGCTGCCCTCCGCGAGATGCTCTCCGATGAAGAGAAGCGCAAGACGATGGGGCGCGCCGCCCGCGAAGCGACTGCGACCCTGGACTGGGCCGGCCCCGCGCGCGAGCTGATCGAGGTGATGGAGAATCTCGCGGAGAGGAACAGGAGGACTTCGTGAGCGATCCCCTGCGGACCGTTGTAGTCGGAGCAGGACTGGTCGGACAACTGCGAGCCGCAGCCGTCCGGGCAGATCCGGGACTGAGCCTGGTCGGTGTGGTCGATATCGATCTCGAGGCTGCGAGAAGGGCGAGCCGGGGGCGACCCGTGGGTGTCGATCTCGACTCCCTGGCTGCCGACCCGGTGGATCTGGTGGTCGTCTGCACGCCGGCCCACCTGCACGAGACTGGAGTTCTCGAAGCGCTTCGGGCGCGAGCCCATGTGCTTTGTGAGAAGCCGCTCTCTCCGTCGGTCGGTGGCTGCCTTCGTCTGATCGCTGCCGCCGAAGAAGCCGGTCGGATCCTGGCGGTCGGGTTCAACCATCGCTACTACCCGTCGATCCAGAAACTGAGGGATGTCCTGCTTCGAGGGGGTCTCGGTGAGATCGACCACGCGAGAGTGTTCGCGGGTCATGAGGGGCTCTCCCAGATGAGGGCCGAGTGGATGTACCGAGGGGATCTCGCCGGCGGCGGGGCCATGATGGACCTCGGTCTTCATTTGACCGATGTCTGTCGCTTCCTGCTGGGCGAGGTCGAGTCGGTCTTCGGCCGAGTCGGCAACGACGTCTGGGGAGTGGAGGGTTCCGAGGACAACGCCATCGCCGTCCTTCGGACCGTCGCGGGGATCCCCGTGCAGTATCAGGCGACCTGGAACGAATGGCGCGGTTACCGTGCCGCCGTCGACGTCTACGGAACGCGGGGCATGGGCCGAGGCCAGTGGGCCCCCGTATTCAACCTGTTCGTGGAACAGTCGAGCCCCGGAGGTCGACGGACCACCCATCGCGACCTCCATCCCTGGGTCAACCTGCAGGAGAAGCTCAGAGGCTGGACGACGACGGCTCGCAAGGCGTTCTCGGATGAACTGCGAGATCTTCAGGAGCGGATCCAGGGGCGGGAAGGCCTGGACCTCGCCGACGGAAGGGCCGGCCTGCACGCTGTCGCCGTTGCCGCGGCCGTCACGGAGAGCAGCCGACGAGGCGAACCGGTGACTCTCGAGGAGATCTACTCCAGCGCAGGCTGAGCCTGAAGGCGGCGAGTCTCGGGAATCCACCTCAAGTAGATGCCCGTGACCATGAATGCGGCCAGACCGATGGAGCCGACCACCAGGGCAACTCCGAGTCCCGGTGCGAAGACCGCGATGAGACCCTGCGCACTCATCTGGGACGCGGCCCCGCCGATGTTGAACAGGCCGGCCATGGTTCCGCGAACCGGGGCCGGGAGACTCTCGGTGAACGCACAGTTCCCCGCGACCGTGAGGACGTTCGCGGCAAGACCGAAGGCGAGATAGGACGGACCGATCCAGGCCGCCGTCCAGGGGAAACCGGCCGGAGGCCCCCAGTAGGCGAGGACGATACTCGCGGCAAGAAGAGAGGCGGCGCCCGCGGCCGTCGGAACCCTTCCGAATCGATCGGCCAGTCGTGCTCCAAGAGGGTAGCCGAGCAGGCCCATCGCTCCGACGACGAGCATGATGACGCTGGCCGTCGATGTTTCGAGACCGAGATCGCTGATCGCGTGGAAGAAGCGCCAGCTGTTGGCAGCACCCAGAACTCCCGAGACCACGAGCGAGCCTGCCAGCAGGGCGGCGGCGACACGCCTCGTCGGACGGGTGAGGGACTGCAGGGTCGCCTGGTAGGACAGCCTCGGACGCGGCGGCAGGCTCTCGGGAAGAAGTCTCCAAGCGAAGGGCAGCGCAAGGATTCCCAGCCCCGCGAGCCAGAGGATTCCTCGCCAGTCGTAGCCGCGAGCCTCGAGAAAGGGGAGCAGGACGAAGGGCACGCCGCTGCCGAGTCCGACGGCGATGCCTCCCCGCCCCTGGCCGCGGGCGCGACGCGCATCCTCGAGGCTTTCGGAGATCCAGATGATCGCGGTCGCGAGTGCCGCCCCTGTCGCAGCCAGGAGAAGGAGTTCGAAGATGGCAAAGCCGACCAGACTTTGCGATGCCGCGGCACCGAGGGCGCTGAGTGGCATGGCGGCAGTGCAGGCGAGCAGGACCCGACGTCGACCGTGGCCGTCGCCCCATCGTGCGATCAGGAGACTGCCGAGGGTGGCTGAAGAAAGCAGCGCGAACAAGCGCGCCGTGCCGGCTGCGTCGAGACCGAAGTCGGCATTGAAGGATGGAGCGGCGACGGGATGGACGGCCTGAACCATGCCGCAGTACGCCATCAGGGGCAGGATGATCGCCTCTCTGGGCAGTCTCATGGCGTCTGCCCCAGTTCTTCGAAGAGTTCGAGGAAGCGTTGCGCGATTCGACTCCAGTCGTGAGCGAGAGCGCGCTGGCGTGAATTGGCGCCCATTCGATGTCGGAGTTCGGAGTCAACGCCAAGGCGAGCCAGGGCCTCGGCGATCGAACACGGATCCGTGATCACGAAACCGTTCGTGCCGTCTTCGAGGTAGTCCGCCGTTCCCCCGACAGCGGTCATCAGGATCGGCAGTCCGCATGCCATGGCTTCGAGACCGACGAGCGCGGTGACGTCGTGGCGCGTCGGCAGCAGAAACGCGTCGCTGGCGGCGAGGAGAGCCTCGACGTCCTCGCGGTGACCGAGAAACTGCACTCGGGGACCCAGTCGCGTCAGGCGTTCCCGGTAGGGTCGAGTGGCGTCGTCGCCGACGACGAGGAGGTGCCAGTCAGCGGTTGCTTCGAGGCCTTCGAGGGCGAGATCGAGTCCTTTGCGCTCGAACTCGTTGCCCACGAAGCAGGCTACCGGGGTCTCGTCGGCCAGACTCAGTTCCTCGCGAACCCGGCTGCGGGCGAGCGGATCGGGTCTGAATCGCGAGCAGTCCACCCCGTTCGGAATCACATCCAGGCGGCCGCGAGGGATGCCGTAGTCGTTCTCGAGGTCCGCGGCGTTGCGCTCCGAGAGAGCCACGACTCTTCGATGGAGTCCGAGCCCGTAGCGGATCCGATCCCTGGTCAGAATGAGCAGGTGGAGGGGATTGGAGAGCACGGACTTCCAGTAGCCTCGTCGGCGCAGGAAGGAAGGGTGGATGGCGCGTACGACGAAGACGTCACCGACCATCGCGTCGACATGGGTGACCACGATGGGTCGCTCGCGCAGGCCGGGACGTCGGTAGCGCCACCAGAGGACGATGGATCCGACGCTCGAGAAGAGAAGAATGTCGCGCCACAAACGCCACGTCCGCGCGAACTCCGCTGCCGGGGCAGGGCCGTCCTCCGCGATGCCGAGGTCGTCCAGGGTGAAACGGGAGCACCTGAGCCCGGCTGTCTGGAACGCGCGTTCGAGTTGCAAGGCAGGACCCGCTACGCCCTGGCCGAGACCGATCCGACGCGCGCACTGCACGACACGCCAGGTGTTCGGCAGGGCAGGCATGGTGCTGAGGTCTTGTGGCGGAGCGTTCAGCAACGTCCACGACTGAACGCACAGCTACACTAGCACGCAGTCCCGGCTCGGTCGGTCGCCAACACCGGGCATGGACGCACACCGAGAATGTTACCGAGAACCTGAGATGTGCGGCATCGCCGGCAAGGTCGTCTTCGACCGCGACGCCAGACCCGGCCGGGAACTCCTTGCCAGGATGGCAGCCTCGATGGTTCATCGCGGACCCGATGAAGCAGGTCTCGAGACCTGGCCCCAGGCGGGTTTCAGCCACCGTCGCCTGTCGATCCTCGACCTCGAGGGCGGACGCCAGCCCCTTTCGAACGAGGACGGCACGGTTTGGGCGATGCTGAATGGCGAGATCTACAACTTCATCGAGCTCCGGCGGGGCCTGTCGTCACGAGGGCACCGATTCCGAACCCAGGGAGACACCGAGGTGCTGGTCCACCTCTGGGAGGAGAAGGGACCGGATCTGCTCGAGGATCTGCGCGGGATGTTCGCGCTGGCAATCTGGGACACAGGTCAACGAACCCTGCTTCTCGCCCGCGACCGGCTGGGGAAGAAGCCCCTCTACTGGGCCCATCCCCGCGGTGAGGCCGTGGTCTTCGCCTCGGAGGCGAAGGCCTTGAAAGAGGATCCGGAAGTGGATCGTTCAGTCGACCCTGCCGCCATCGATCAGTACCTGGCCTTGCAGTACATCCCAGCCCCGGCGACGGCCTGGAAGGGCATCCACAAGCTGCCGGCCGCCCATCGGCTCCTGGTCCGCGGTCGCAGCGTCGAGGTTTCGCGCTACTGGAGTCTGCCTTCGTCGACGGGTGAGCCGAGAGATCGCCGTGCAGTGATCTCCGACCTGACGGCGAGCCTCGACGAAGCCGTCGGGCTTCGGCTTCGCAGCGACGTTCCCGTGGGCGTCTTCTTGAGCGGAGGAATCGACTCCAGCAGCATCGCCGCATCGATGGCGGAGCAGACCGAGAGGGTCCATAGTTGTACCGTCGGCTTCGGCGACTCCCGCCATGACGAACGCGCGGCGGCAGCCGAAGTGGCCGGGGCGCTGAATTTTCACCACCAGGAGATCGGCGTCGATCTCGAGGTGGAGGCGCTGGTGCGACGGTTGCCACAGGTGTTCGACGAACCCTTCGCCGATCCCGCGGCCGTGCCGACGCTGGCTCTCTCGAGGGCGGCGAGGGAGCACATGAAGGTCGCCCTGTCGGGAGACGGCGGCGACGAACTCTTCGGAGGCTACTGGCGCCTGCTGGCTCAACGCCGCGAGGCACGGGTGCGCCGAGCGGGTCTCATGGGGTGGGCCTTTCGCGGCGGACTCGGACTCGTTTCACCGCAGCATCCCGCGCTGGCGCGCCTGCGACTCGATCCTGGCTCGGCCTACGCCGCCAAGCACTGTGACGAGTTCTTCCGGGAATCGGCTCGTCGGGCCATCCGAGGCCCGCTGCTCAGGGAGAGCTGCGACCCCGCCGAGGTGGGACGGGTCTTCGTCGACGCCTGGCGGCGCTCGCACTCTCCCTCCGAAGTCGGCCGAGCCCTCGAGGTCGACCTGACGACCTGCCTTCCGGAGCAGTTGATGACGAAGGTGGATCGGGCCAGCATGGCCTTCGGCCTCGAAGTTCGCTCTCCGCTCCTCGACCACTGCTTCGTGGAGGCGGTGTGTCGACTGCCGATCGATCGACGGGTGGAGCGCTTCGGTCAGAAGCGCCTCCTGCGTGCGTTGTCCCGGGAGCGGCTGCCGCACTCCGCTCTCGAGCGCCGCAAGCACGGCTTCACCGTGCCGCTCGAAGGGTGGCTGCGCGGCCCCCTCGACGAGTTGGTGACCGAATTGCTGGGACCCGGGCCGACTCTCGGGGGGTTGGTCGATCGTGTTGAACTGAGAAGGACCGTACGCTCCTTTCGAGATGGCGACGCTCGAGCCGCGCGTCCGGTCTGGTCGCTGCTGGTGCTCGCCCTCTGGTCTCGAGCCGAAGGGCTGTAGCGAAGTTCAGTCGCGATCGAGCGCTCGATACTGGACGGCCTCGGCGACATGATGCGGGGCGATCGGCGCCGTTCCCTCGAGGTCGGCAAGCGTGCGTGCCACCTTGAGGACCCGATGCAGGGCTCGAGCCGACAAACCGAGTCGACGATAGGCATGGCGCAGAAGTGCCTTTCCCTTCCGGTCGACCGCGCAGAAGCGCTGGACATCCTCGGCAGTCATCGCAGCGTTCATCGCCAAGGGCTGGAGGTGGCTGAGTCGCTCAGCCTGGATCTTCCGCGCTCCTGCGACGCGGGCGGCGACCGTGGCGCTGTCCTCGGACGGGTCTTTTCCCTGGAGTTCGTTGAAGTCGGGTGAGCAGACCTCCACCTGGAGATCGATTCGATCGAGAAGGGGACCGGAGATCCTCGAGCGGTAGCGATCGACCACGGCTTCCGAGCAGCGGCAGGCGTGACGGGGGTCTCCCAGATGACCGCAAGGGCAGGGATTCATCGCGGACACGAGCGTGAAGCGAGCTGGAAAGACGAAGCGGTAGTGGACGCGGGCGATGGAGACCGTTCCCTCTTCGAGGGGCTGACGCAGGGCCTCGAGGGTCTCGCGCCGGAACTCGGGCAACTCGTCGAGAAACAGAACCCCTCCGTGGGCCAGACTCACTTCTCCCGGGCGCACGGTTCGACCGCCGCCGATCATTCCCGGCGTGGAGATCGAGGTATGCGGGGCGCGAAAGGGGCGCTGCTCGACCAGACCGCCTTCGAGAGGAGCCGTGGCGACGGAGTGGATGCGGGTGATCGCGATGGCTTCGCCGCGCTCGAGCGGCGGCAGAATCCCTGCAAGGCGCTGCGCAAGCATGGTCTTTCCGCAGCCGGGCGGTCCGATGAAGAGCAGGTTGTGTCCGCCCGCTGCGGAGATTTCCAGGGCCCGACGGGCCAGTTCCTGACCGGCAACTTGCGCGAGATCGAATCTGCGGGTCCCGCCCGCGGAAGAAAAGGGAGTGGCGCTTGCGGGTGGGATCCGACGCGTGCCGAGGACGTGGGCGATGGCGTCCGCCAGGCTGGAGACGGGGATGATGGCCGGCCCTCCGAGAGCCGCGGCTTCCGCGGCATTGGGAGCCGGCACGAGTACCTCGGCGACTTCGAGGCCGCGAGCGAGATCGGCGAGGGCGAGAGCGCCACGAACCGGTCGCAGGCCGCCGTCGAGTCCGAGTTCCCCGCACAGCATCCTCCCTTCGAGGCAGTCGGGAGGAATCATCTCCTGAGCGCAGAGCAGGGCCAGTGCCAACGCCAGGTCGAGGTGGTTGCCCTCCTTGCGAAGGTCGGCGGGCGCGAGATTGGCGATCACCGACCTCGGAGGGAGCTCGAAGCCGCAGTGGAGGATCGCGGATCGGACGCGTTCGCGGCTCTCTCGGACGGCGGCGTCCGGCAGACCTACGAGGTGAAACCCGGGCATGGCGACTCGCACGTCCACCTCGACCTCGACGGCACGGGCCTCGATCCCCCAGGGGGTCGCTCCGAGTGCGGTAGCCAGCATGGGGCAAGGGACGGGAACGGGAGGCTCGATCTCCCACGGCACGGGGCTGCTAGCATGCGCCGGCCCTCTGGCCAATCATGGACTCGATCGCTCATCTCCTCTCCTCCCTGGTCGATCTGGCCTGGGGGACTCCGCTGGTCGTCTTGTTGATCGGAGGAGGGCTGGGTCTGCTGATCTACGCTCGTTTCCTGCCGCTTCGAGGGCTTCCCCACGCCCTGAAGATTCTTCGTGGAGACTTCGAC
>CALOFD010000011.1:0-10880 GCA_942492505.1 Thermoanaerobaculia bacterium | reverse complement strand
ACTCGACGACGTGGAAATCGTCGGCCCCTAGGGCCGGGATCGTCGGCCCTTAGGGCCGGGATCGTCGGCCCCTGAGGCCGTCCACCTGCCAAGACCCCGAGGTTCGTCTCAGGTCGAAGCCGGACACCCATCCGAGGCGGCGAGGCGATAGAGCACGTGGCGAACGAGGCGGTGGCCTTTCGGCATCAGGGGATGGTCGAAGTCGTCGTCAGGGTCGTGACTCATCCCGAGCTTCTCCATCACCCGGCGTGACTTGAGATTCTCAGGCACGGTCATCGCGACCACCTCGTCGAGTCCCAGGTCGTCGAAGGCCTGGAGCAGACACCGGCGGGCGGCCTCGGGAGCGTAGCCCCTTCCCCACGCCGGGCGGGCCAGGCGCCAACCGATCTCGACGCACGGAGTGAACGGCGCCTCGAACCGCGGCACGGCCAGCCCGACGAATCCGATGAAGGGCGTCTCCTGGCGCACCTCTACGGCCCACAGGCCGAAGCCATGCCGGTCGAAGTGAGCCTCGATCCGATCGACGGTCTCGTCGGACTCCGCTCGCGTGAGAAGCCCCGGGAAGTACGCCATGACCTCGGGATCGGCGTTCAGGGCGGCGAACGGTTCGCGGTCCGACTCCTTCCACCGACGCAGGATCAGGCGCTCCGTCTCGAGTGTCACTCCCACGCTCGCGGCGCGCACCCTGCCGGCACCCGCACCGGATTGCATCGTGCCACCGCGCCTCCGGGGAGTGTGACCCGGTAGTCGCTCTCGAACAGCTGCGATGGGCGGTAGTAGTCGGTGCTGACGAACTGGGCACCCGAAGCGAAGGCGGCATCACGACGACCGACCTCGCCCGAGCGAGCCTCCTGGGTATCGGCATCGCTGCGGGTCCTGACGAGAAAGCCCTGCTCGACCAACGCCCTGATTCGCTCCCCGCCGCCGATCGGATCGTTCAGGATCCTCACTGCGGCCTCGTCGTCCTGCTCGTCGGCATTCACGAACATCACCCGGTCGGCCAGCGAAGGATGTCCGCGCCGATAGTGCTCGAGCTTGTCGCCACGCTGGTCGAGGATGAAGAGGAACTTGCCGCGAGCCTCGTCGAGAGTGGGCCAGGCGTTCGCGAGAACCGCCTCGCGCAGCGTCGGATGGTCGCCTCGGACGTCGTCGGGAAGAATCAACCGGTCCTCGGTCAGGACCGAGCGGATCTCGAGATCCAGTTCGTCCAGCGCGGTCGCTCCGAAGGCCAACGGACTCATCCAGGGTTCGCCGAGATCGTCGTCCTTGGTATTGAACGAAACGGTGATCGGCAGGTGTCGGGGATGGCGGTCGGACCACTCACGGAGTTCCTCGAGGCACGAACGCAGGGTCACGCAGTTGGTTCGGAAGTCGAGGTCCTGAACGTGGAGCACCTTGAAGCCGGACTCCGAGAGAGGCTCGGGGTCGAAGGGTCGATCCGGCTCGAGGCCGCGCTCAGCGAGGAGCGACAGGCCGAGGAAGGGATTCGGAGAAGAGAGCCGTTGGAGATCGTAGAAGACATCGAGCTCGAGCTTGCGAAGACCCAGGTCGAGTTGCTCCGAGAGAGACGGATGCTCGTACTCGAGGGTGCGAATCCGGGTCGGATCCCGCAGCTCGAGCAGAAGCGAGAAGAGCTCCGAGTCGATCGCCTCCTTGTAGCTGTTGTGGCTTCCCAGGACCTGGATGTCGTTACCACTCCACTCAACCAGAGATCCGCGGCTGTCCTCGCACCCCTGCAACGGCGGTCAGGCGAAAGGACCATCGATTCCACGAAAGCTCCACTCTCCACGACCACCGCTTCACGAGTACTTCTTCGGTTCGACACCGTACTGCTTGATCTTGTAGCCGATGATTCGCGGCGTCGAACCGAGGGTGCGGGCCGCCGAGGCGATGTTGCCGCGGGTCGACTTGAGAGCATCCTGGAGGATGTCGCGCTCGTAGATCTCCACCAGATGCTTCAGCGACCCGGTGAGAGCCGTTCCCGAACTCTCGGCGGTCTGGATCGTCGGCGGCATGTGGTGGGGATGGATCACGTCATCGGTGGCCACCAGCACGGCGCGCTCGATGCAGCTCTCCAGCTCACGAACGTTGCCGGGCCAGTGGTAGCTGACCAGCATGTCGATCACCGCGCTCGACAGCCGCCGTACCGGCTTGCCGATCTGCTCGGCATAGCGCTCCAGGAAGTGGTCGGCGAGCAGGACGATGTCGGTCTTGCGCTTTCTCAGCGGCGGCACGTAGATCGGGAACACGTTCAGTCGGTAGTAGAGGTCCTCTCGAAACCCTCCCTCCTGGACCAGCTCCGGCAGGTCGCGATTCGTGGCGGCGATCAACCGCACGTCGACCCGCTGGGTCCGGGTTCCCCCGACGCGCTCGAACTCGCGCTCCTGGAGAACGCGCAGCAGCTTGATCTGGATCATCGGCGGAATGTCGCCGACCTCGTCGAGAAACAGAGTGCCCCCGTGGGCCAGCTCGAAACGCCCCTTGCGATCCGAAACGGCGCCCGTGAAGGCGCCGCGAACGTGACCGAAGAGTTCGCTCTCGATGACCGATTCCGGCAGGGCCGCACAGTGCACCTTGACGAACGGTCCGGCGGCCCGCGGACTGTTGTAGTGGATCGCCTGGGCGACCAGTTCCTTGCCGGTGCCGGTCTCGCCCAGGATCATGACGCTGGTCGGCGACTTCGAGACCGTGAAGATCTGGTCGTAGACGTCGCGCATCTCGTGAGAACGGCCGATGATGTTGTCGGGCTGGAAGCGCTCCTGGAGTTCGGCCCGCAGCCTCTCGTTCTCCTCGCTGAGTCGATCCCGCTCCTCTTCGGCGACCCGCTTGATCATCACGGCGTTGGCGATCATCGAGGCGACGATCGCCAGCAGACGGACGTCTTCCTGAAGGTCGACTTCCGGGCCATGGAGTCGCTCGACGCTCAGCGCGCCGTAGGTCTCGCTCCCCGCCCGCACCGGAACACAGAGGAACGCAGCGTCGCGTTCGCGGCCGCGCTGGGTGCGATCCAGGAAGAGCGGCGACTCGCTGATCTTCTCGATCACCGCCGGCTTGCCGGTGCTCACCACCGTTCCGGTGACGCCCTCGCCCATCCGGTAGACACCCTTCTTCGCCTGCGACTTCGACATGCCCTGCGCCAGGTCGATCGTGATGTCACCGGTCTTGCGGTTGAGCAGGGTCACGGTGCCGTGCCGCAGATCCATGTGCTGCGAGAGCAGGTCCAGCACCGGCTGGATCACCTGCTTGATGTCAGCGTGCTGGGACAGCACGCTCGAGATCTGGTGCAGCAACTCGAGTTCACGAGCCTCGCGGCGATTTTCGGCCGATTCTCGGGTCGACAAGACAACCTCCAGGAAAACGGGCTGAGGCCCAGAGAAGACACGATTGTAGGTTCCTGGCACTGTGAAGACAAGGCTGCATTGCTGCGTCGCACAATTTCGCACGATTGTTGCAGGGAATCCGAGCTCCTACACAGGATTCCCATTGACGAGTCCGGCTCTTCTGCTCGATCGAGTCGCAACCCCGCGCGGCTCTTCCAGACCGCTCGTGACGAGCGTCTCTGATTTCCAGCTTGACAATCACCTGGACTGCTCCTAGCATCCCGATCCCATGTTGCGGAACATCTGCTCTCCCGATCTGGTCAGCGGCCTCAAGCGTGGCTTGAAGCGCAAGCCCGACTATTAGCATCTGGATCGCAGGGATCTCTCCGTAACACCCGAGAAGCCGGCCATCCAGAAGGATGCGCCGGCTTTCTTGCGTCCGGGAGGACAAACCATGAGTCTCGAGAACTTTCAGATCATCGAATCCACATTGCGCGAAGGCGAACAGTTCGCCAATGCGTTCTTCAACCCCGAGCAGAAGATCGAGATCGCCAGGATGCTCGACGCCTTCGGCGTGGAGTACCTGGAGCTGACCTCGCCGGCGGCCAGCCCGCGAAGCGCCGCGGACTGCGCCGCGATCGCCGGGCTCGGCCTGAAGGCCAAGATCCTCACCCACGTCCGCTGCCACATGGACGACGCCAGGATCGCCATCGACACCGGCGTCGACGGCATCGACGTCGTGTTCGGGACCAGCAGCCTACCTGCGCGAGTTCTCCCACGGCAAGGACATCCCCTACATCATCGAATCCGCGCATCGAGGTCGTCGAGTTTGTCAAGAGCCAGGGCATTGAGGTGCGCTTCAGCAGCGAGGACAGCTTCCGCAGCGATCTGGTCGATCTGCTGACCATCTATCGTCAGGTCGATTCCGTGGGCGTCAACCGCGTCGGCATCGCCGATACCGTCGGCGTCGCCAATCCCATGCAGGTCTACGAATCGTCTCAACCCTGCGCGGCGTGGTCCACTGCGACATCGAGTTCCACGGCCACAACGACACCGGCTGCGCCATCGCCAACGCCTATGCCGCGCTCGCTGCTGGTGCGACCCACATCGATACCTCGGTGCTGGGCATCGGCGAGCGCAACGGCATCACACCGCTGGGCGGCTTCATCGCCCGTATGTATGCCGACGATCCCGAAGGCATCCGCAATCGCTACGATCTGCCGCTGCTGCGCGAGGTCGAGAACATCGTGGCCGAGCTGGTCAGCGTCGACGTGCCCTTCAACAACTACATCACCGGCTACACCGCCTTCACCCACAAGGCCGGCATCCACGCCAAGGCCATTCTCAACAACCCGTCGACCTACGAGATCCTCGACCCCGCCGACTTCGGCCTGACGCGCTACATCCATGTGGCGCATCGCCTGACCGGCTGGAACGCCATCAAGGACCGCGCCGAGCAACTGCAGCTCGATCTCGACGACGCCACGATCAAGGAGATCACCGCACGCATCAAGGCGCTGGCCGACGAGCGTCATCGAGTCTCGACGACGTCGACGCGCTGCTGCGCCACCACGCCGACGACCCCCCCCCCCCCCCCCCCGCGCCGTCGAGAGACATCGTCGACGCTCGTCCCGACGTCTTCCTGAGCCACGACAACACCGCCGCCATCCGGCAGATCTGGCTCACCCTCGGCCAGCCGTGCCTCCCCCATCCCGAACGCCACGCGATCACCCTCGACCACGCGGTCCCCGCCCCGACCACCCGTCATGCCCAGAATCACGCCGAAGTCCGGGCCTTCGTCGAGGAGCAGGGAATCGGCAACTTCTTCGAAGTGGGAGACGGCATCTGTCACCAGGTGCTCAGCGAGGAGGCCCTCGTTCTGCCGGGCCAGGTCGTCCTCGGCGCCGACAGTCATACGCCGCACTTCGGCTGGATGGGTGCGCTGGGCGCCGGGATCGGGCGCACCGAGATGGCCGCCCTGTGGGCGACCGGAGAACTCTGGCTGCGGGTTCCCGAGTCGATCCGGATCGAGATCGAGGGCCGGCTCTCCCCCTGGGTCTCCGCGAAGGACATCGCGCTGCGCGTGATCGGCGACCTGGGTGCCGACGGCGGCCTCTACATGAGCGTCGAGTTCGGTGGACCGACGGTGGAGTCGATGAGCCTCTCCGAACGAATGACGCTCGCCAACATGACGGCGGAGATGGGAGCGAAATGCAGCTACATCGCTCCCGACGGAGCCGTCTTCGACTACCTCGCCGACGCGCGCTTGCGTCGTGAGGGAAGAACCGGCGACGAGACCCGCCGCGCCGAACTGGCCGCCGAGATCGCCGAAGGGGCCCTCTACAGCGAACCAGGGTGTCCCTACGAGCTCCACAGGACCTGGCAGGCCGAAGCCCTGAAGCCGCAGGTGTCGTGCCCCCACTCGGTCGAGAACACCGTCGATGTCGATCGAGTCGGCGGCATCCACGTCGACCAGGCGTTCATCGGAACCTGCACCAACGGTCGGCTCGAGGACCTCGAGATCGTTCACTCGATCGTCCGCGGCCGCCGGCTGGCCCGCGGCACCCGACTCCTGATCGTGCCGGCCTCCCGCAAGATCTTCGAAGAGGCTGCTCGGCGAGGCTGGGTGTCGGACCTGATCGCCGCCGGCGCCGACTTCGGAACGCCGGGCTGCGGACCCTGCATGGGAAACCACATGGGCATCCTGGCCCCCGGCGAGGTCTGCCTCTCTTCGGCCAACCGCAACTTCCAGGGGCGCATGGGAACTCGCGAGGCCGAGATCTACCTGGCCTCGCCGGCCGTCGTCGCCGCGTCGGCGATCGTCGGCACCATCGTGACTCCCGAGGAGGTGATGTCATGACCGAACGCAGCGGCCGAGTCTGGAAGTACGGCGACAACGTCAACACCGACCTGATCTTCCCCGGCAAGTACACCTATACGCTGCGCTCGCCGGCAGAGATCGCACCGCACGCACTCGAGGACCTCGATCCGGACTTCGCCGGCAGCGTCTCCCCCGGCGACATCATCGTGGGGGGATCGAACTGGGGATGCGGCTCGAGTCGTGAGCAGGCCGCGACCTGTCTGGTCTGGAACCAGGTCGGAGCGGTCGTCGCGAGGAGCTTCGGACGCATCTTCTACCGCAACGCCATCAACAACGGCCTGCTCGCCATCGTCTGCCCGGCCGCCGTCGACGATCTAGAAACCGGCGAGACCGCCTCGATCGACCTCGAGCGGCGACTGATCCGCACGCCTCGGGGCGAGCACCGCTTTCCGGCGATGCCCGAGACCGTGCGCTCCATCCTCGACGCCGGCGGACTGCTGGCGAGCCTCAAGAGTCGCCTGGCACAGACCGACGGGGACTCACGGTGAGCCAGCGACTGGCAGTGCTGCCCGGCGACGGCATCGGCCCGGAAGTCGTCGCCGAAGCGCGACGGATCCTCGATCGCCTCGCCCCCGACCTGGACCAGGTGGTCGGTGAGGCCGGCTTCGCGACCTTCGAAAGCACCGGATCCGCCCTGCCCGCGGAGACTCTCGAACTGGCTCGAAGCTGCGATGCGGTTCTGTTCGGCGCCGTGTCCTCGCCCTCGCACCCGGTCGAGGGCTACCGCAGTCCGATCGTGCATTTGCGCCGTGAGCTCGATCTCTACGCGAACCTGCGACCTTCGGTCTCGGCGCCGGTCGCGGGCAGTCTCCCCGACATCGACCTGCTGGTCGTCCGGGAGAACACCGAGGGGCTCTACAGCGGTCGAGAGCGTCTGGAAGACGAGGGTCGCACCGCCATCGCCGAACGAGTGATCACCCGCCGGGCCAGCGAGAGGATCGCCCGCTCCGCGTTCGAGGCAGCCGAAGACCGGGCGACGCTTCGCAGCCGACGCTCTCGACTCACCATCGTTCACAAGGCCAACGTCCTGCGAGTCAGCGACGGCCTCTTCCGGCAGTGCGTGCTCGACGTGGCCGGCGACTTTCCCGACGTCGAGGTCGAGGAGCAACTCGTCGACTCGATGCTCTACCGCCTGTTCCGCGAACCCGGGCGTTGGGACGTGATCGTGGCCCCCAATCTGTACGGCGACATCATCAGCGACGCAGCCGCCGCGCTGGTCGGGGGCCTGGGCCTCGCCGCCAGCGCCAACGTCGGGGAACGCCATCTGCTGGTCGAACCCGTCCACGGCAGCGCTCCGGACATCGCCGGACAGGGCCGGGCGAATCCGATCGCCACCTTGCGGGCAACCGCCCTGCTGCTGCACCGACTCGGACGGGTCGACGCCGCCCGAACCCTCGAGCGGGCGCTCGAGCAGGTGCTCGAGCGCGGCCCTCACACACGAGACCTCGGAGGCCAGGCCTCCACATCCGAGGTCGGCGACGCCGTACTCGGGATTCTGGAAGTTCAACGAACGTCTTGACGGACAACCCCGCGCGGGCCGTCGAACTAGGAAAGGAGAGACTCAATGTCCATCGAAACAGCAACCGGCAAGACCGAATGTCCCGAATGCTTCGCTGAGATCACGCTGAAGAACGTGATGCAGAGCGAGATCGTTCAATGTGAAGACTGTGGCGCCGACCTCGAAGTAACCCTCTCGATCCTCTGACCCTGGAGCCCGCTCCGGAGGAAGAGGAGGACTGGGGAGAATAGGGCGATGCGAGTCGGAATCCTCCACAGCCGCATCCGCGCCGAGGAGAAGCTCATTCTTGAGGCCTTCGAGGCACGCGGCGTCGACTTCGAATTGATCGACGACCGCAAGCTGATTTTCGAACTGTCGGGCTCGCAGGCCCAAGTCGATCGCTATCGACAATACGACGTCATCCTCGAGCGTTGCATCAATCACAGCCGTGCCCTGGCCAGCCTCAAAGTGCTCAACGACATAGGGATTCCGACGGTCAACACGGCTGCGGTGGCCGAGACCTGTGGCAACAAGCTCTACACCACGAGCGCCTGCTCGCCAAGGCAGGCGTCCACCAACCGCGAACGGTCACGGCCTTCACCCCGAAAGCGCCCTGCAAGCGCCATCGAGGAGATCGGCTACCCGGTCGTGCTCAAGCCCGCGGTCGGCTCCTGGGGTCGGCTGCTGTCGAAGGTCAACGACCGCGACGCGGCCGAGGCGGTTCTCGAGCACAAGGAGGTGCTCGGCACCTACCACCACGCGATCTTCTACATCCAGGAGTACATCGACAAGCCGGGGCGCGACATCCGCACGTTCGTGGTCGGCGACCGACCATCGCCGCCATCTACCGCCACTCGACCACTGGATCACCAACACGGCCCGCGGCGGCAAGACGAGCGGCTGCCGATCACCGACGAGCTGCACGACATCTCGCTGCGCGCGGCCGCGGCCGTCGGCGGCGGCGTGGTGGCCATCGACCTGCTCGAGGACCGACGGGCGGCCTGCTGGTGCAACGAGGTCAACTACACCATGGAGTTCCGCAACACCATCGCGCCCACCGGCGTGGACATCCCGGCGCGTCATCGTCGACTACGTGCTGGCGGAGGGCGAGGGCGCGCCGCCGGTGGGCATGACTCGGCGCGCCGTCTCCATCGCGCGCCTCGATCGTCGGCGGCTCCGGCTACGCCGGCGGCGAGCTGCTGCGCCTGCTCTGCTCGACCACCCGCAGGTCGAGGTCGCCCAGGTCACCTCCGAGCGCAACGCCGGCAAGCTTCGTCCACGTTCACCCACCCGAACCTGCGCGGCCGCACCGACCTCAAGTTCGTGTCGCCCGACGCCCTCGAGCCCTGCGACGTGCTGTTCCTCGCGCTGCCGCACGGCGAGGCGATGGCGGCGCATCGAGCAGTTCTCGCCGCTCGCCGAGCGCATCGTCGACCTGTCGGCCGACTTCCGGCTGCGCGATCCCGACGCCTACGAGCGCTGGTACGGCAAGCCGCACCCGCGCCCCGAGTGGCTGGAAAGATTCGTCTACGGTCTGCCCGAGCTGCACCGCGAGGAGCTCACCGGCGCGACGCTACGTCAGCGGCGTGGGCTGCAACGCGACCGCCACGAACCTGGCGCTCTGGCCGCTCTTCGCGCCGGGCTGGTCGATCCGGATCGAGCGCGTCGTCTGTCGAGGTCAAGGTCGGCTCGCAGCGAGGGCGGCAACGCGTCGAGCGACGCCAGCCACCACCCCGAGCGCTCGGCGCCGGTGCGCAGCCTTCGCGCCGACCGGCCACCGCCACACGGCCGAGGTGCGAGCAGGAGCTCGGGCGCGGCTCGACGTCTCGCCGAGATCGGTCTCAGCGCCACGGCGGTCGAGATGGTGCGCGGCGTGCTGGCGACCGCCCACGTGTTCCTCAAAGCGACGGCGTCGACCGAGAAGGACCTCTGGAAGGCCTACCGCGAGCGCCTACCTGGCGCCGAGACCGTTCGTGCGCATCGTCAAGGAGCAGACCGGCCTCTACCGCTACCCCGAGCCCAAGATCCTGGCCGGCAGCAACTACGCCGACGTCGGCTTCGCGTTCGACCGCGGACGAGACGGCGCGTGGTCGCGATCTCGCGCCATCGACAACCTCATGAAAGGGCGCCGCCGGCACCGCCGTGCAGTGCATGAACCTGATGTGGGGCTGGGACGAGACCACCGGCCTCGGCTTCCCCGGCCTGCACCCGGTCTAGGAGTTCGACGATGTCCACAGTGATCAAGATCGGCGGCGGCAAGGACATCGACGTCGATTCCGTGGTCGCCGACGTCACGCACCTGCTCGCAGAGAATGAGGAACTCGTTCTCGTCCACGGCGGCGCCGAGACCACCAACGAGGTCGCAACGGCCCTCGGTCACCCGCCCCAGTTCCTGACCAGCGAGTCGGGCTACACCAGCCGGCGAACCGACCGTCGCACGCTCGAGATCTTCGAGATGGTCTACTGCGGCCAGCTCAACAAGATGTGGGTCGAGAAGTTCCAGCTGGCGGGCGTCAACGCCGTCGGCCTCACCGGGCTCGACGGCCGCATCTTCGAGGGGCAAGCGCAAGGAAGTGCGTCGATCCGCGCCCGCATCGACGGCCGCGCATGGTGATTGCGCGACGACTGGACCGGCACCGTCGAGACGCGTCAACGACGGCCTCATCCGACTGCTGCTCGACAGCCGGCTACCTGCCGGTGCTGACGCCGCCCGCGTCCTCGGATGTCGGCGAGGCCATCAACGTCGACGGCGACCGGGCCGCGGCCCCGATCGCCGCCGCCCTGGGCGCCGAGACGCTGATCATCCTCTCCAACGTCCCCGGCCTGCTGCGCGCGTTCCCCGACGAATCGACCCTGATCGAATCCATCCCTGCCGCTCAAGGTCGAAGACTGTCATGCAGTACGCCGAAGGTCGAATGAAGAAGAAGGTCATGGGCGCGGCCGAGGCCATGCAGGCCGGCGTCGGTCGGGTGATCTTCGCCGACGGCCGCGTCGACCAGCCGATCCGCAAGGCGCTCGCTGGCGGCGGCACACACTATCTCCTGGACGCGATGTCCGGATCAGTCCAGGATGTCTTCCGCCTCTCCGGCGAATCGCCATCATCCGGCGTTGAAGGTCGATGTCGTCGTAGGTGCCGAAGCGTCGTCGCTGCCTGTCGAAGAGGTATCGGTTCTCCCACATC
>CALOFD010000010.1:0-15439 GCA_942492505.1 Thermoanaerobaculia bacterium | reverse complement strand
CGTCGATTCCGACCGCGAAGCGAGCCTGGACCCCGATACCGCTCGCGGTCTCGGTCACGACGTAGGTGATCTGGGTCGTATAGATCGGCGTGCCATCGGCCCTCCAACGCGTGTAGCGGCCGGCGACGTGGGCCTTCGAGTCGCTGAGATGGACGATCCGGGTCGAATCGAAGCGGCTTCGGTCCCAGCCGGTCGAGACCACGGTTTCGAAGTCGATCCCCGCGGCATAGCTTTCGGCCGACGGGAAGACGGTACCGCCGCCGTCGGCGCGTGGTCTGACGTGTGGGTAGTTGAGGGTTTCGGCAAAGGCTCGTGGGCTGCGCGAGTTCCACGCCGCCATGAAGCGATCGACGGCTTCGAGGGCTTGCAGCGGATCGAGTGCATGGCCGGCGGCAGTCAGGCCGCAGAGAGCGCAAAGCACCAGCGCACCGGTTCGATTCGCGAGCTGTCCTGGGCCGGCCGGCATCGGTAGACTCTAGCGTGTCGGAGGTCTGCAACGGTCGAGAGATCCGGGGATCGGGCGAAACACCCGCGTTTCCCCAACCGTCGTAGGATCAGACCCAAGCGATCGACCGATTCCCTGTTTCCCTTCGCCCCGGCGAACCTTCGAGGAGCTTCCACGATGCGTCGAATTCCCCTCTACTTCGTTCTTCTTTCGGCTCTGTGCATGCCTCTCGCTGCGCAGGTTTCGACCTCGGATGGCGCCGAGTTCCTGGGTGAGTGGACCCTGGCCATGGACATGCAGGGCCGCGCCGTGGAAATGGTGCTGGTGGTCTCGGATCAGGACGGCGAGCTGGCGGCGAGCCTCACCTCCGCTCGCTCACCGGAGCCCACGACCATCGAGGAGATCCGCATGGAGGGAGGCATCCTGACTCTGTCGTGGAAGCGCGACATGCAGGGGCAGGAAGTGTCGTTGAACATGACACTCGCCGCCGAAGACCAGGGTCTGAACGGGAACTTCGGCGACGAGAACGGGTTCTTCTCGGCTGAGGTGGCGGGCAAGCGCACCGGTGCCGCCGTGCCGACTGCCTCCGACGTCGACGGCGACGGCGAGGCCGACGACGATGCCGCGGCGAGTTCCTCAGACTCTCGTAGGCGTCGACGCGGCGGCGAATCGTCCGTCCTCTCGACTCCGACGGGTGAAGTCAAGATCTCGTATCATCCGCTCGAGGTCGGAGGCATCGACTGGCAGACCTTCGAGGAACTCGACGAAGGCGACGTGTTCTCGTACGTGAGCGGCCGATCGATCAAGCTGATGTCGGAGCCGTCGCTCGACTTCGATGGCACCGTGGTGGCGGCGGGCAACGCTTCCCCGGACTACCCGGGCGTGTACAGCGTCTGGCTGCGCAAGACCGCCGCAGGTTGGAGCCTCGTGTTCAACCACGATGCCGACATCTGGGGCACCCAGCGCCTGCCGGAGCGCGATGCGGCCGAGGTGCCGGCCGAGTATTCGCCGGCCGATCAATCCTCCGCGGCCCTGTCGGTCGAGCTGGTGGAAGCCGATGGCGGCGGAATCCTGCGGCTGGCCTGGGGAGGCCACCAGTGGATGGCTCCCTTCCAGGTCGTTCCGTAGGCGTCTTCGAGAGAGTCGAGTCGCCGTCGTCGGCTCAGTCGGCTTCCTCGAGGTGGGCGATGGCCTGGTCGATTCGCTGGTACTGCGTTTCCGGCGCCATCGCTCTCGCATGACCGTAGTGGGCCCGGGCCTCTTCGGTCTGCCCGGCTCGAGCGAGGCCTTCGGCGAGGCTGTCGTGGGCGTTCCAGGACTCCGGGTGGCTCTCGAGGTTGGCTCGGAACAGTCGCAGTGCCTGTTCGGTCTGGCCGCTGAAGAGGAGCTGGTATCCCGCATTGTTGATCTGGTTCTCGTTTCCCAGCGTGAGCGCCCTGGCGAGAGTGGCGTCGGCTTCGGAATCGCCCGTCTGGAGTTGTAGAAAGGCCTTGGTGGAGAGATTGACGAAGTTCTCGTCCATCTGGATCGAGCGATCGATCCAGGTCATGGCTTCCTCGTGGTTGAAGTCGTTCTGCTGACAGTAGGCGGCTGCGGAGGCCCACCCCTGCCAGCTGAACCTCGGCAGGTGACGAAGCTGGTTGCGGATCTCCTCGAGTGTGAGCTCGAGCGTGTCGACTGCGATGCGGATGGGAACCCGAAGTTCGCCCCAGTCGAGAGAGAGGGTGGCTTCGTCGTTCGACACGGCGTCGAAGCGGTAGGTGAGTTGCTCGGTGTGGGGCGCGTCGATCGGGGTGACCCGGACCCGCAGGGCGTCCTCGTCCTGCTGATAGGAGAAGCTGCCCCAGGAGGTCGAGTTGTTGCTGAAGGCGATGGTCCAGGCGGATTGAGTAGGGATCATGTGGAGGCCGTACGTTCCCGCCGGCAGGAGGCGGCCCTCGATCGACACCGGAGTGCTGAAGGAGATCGTCGTGTTGTCGTTGGCGCCGGCGCGCCATACCTGGTCGTAGGGCACGATTCCGCCCCACAGGGTTCGACCGCGAACGGCGGGTCGATGGTAGTCGACGCGCACCTCGGTCACGCCGAGGGTCTGCTCGGTGGCGGCGCGGGGACTCGACTGGGGCAGTCCCTGAACGCTCTGCGCCTGGGTGGCGACGGCGAACGAAGAGAGAAGCAGACTGGATGCGAGGATCGGGAGCCGGCGAAGGGAAACGAGTTTCATGCAGTGGACCTCCTGGGCAGACGTTCGAGAGCGCCCCTTCCAGGCCCCGAGGAGGGGCGTGTCGTTCACCTCGGGGTGATTCGGGAAGGGGCGCTGCAGGTAGGTACTGCTGGCGGCCGCGAATGGACGGGTCGTTTACGAAGAATTGACAGGTGCCCTCGGGGGCGGGTCAATCCTGTCGTGGGACGTGTTTGAGCGACAGAGAGTTCATGCAGTAGCGCTTGCCGGTCGGCTGGGGACCGTCGGGGAAGACGTGTCCGAGGTGGCTGCCGCAGTCGGCGCACAGGGCCTCGGTGCGCACCATGCCGTGGCTGGCGTCGGTGCGCTCGGCGACGGCGTCCGGAGAGATCGGCTGCCAGAAACTCGGCCAACCCGATCCCGATTCGTACTTCGTGTCTGAACTGAAGAGGTCGCGCCCGCAGGCGACGCAGGTGTAGGTCCCCGGCTCCTTGTGGTTCCAGTAGCGGCCGGTGAAGGCGCGCTCGGTTCCTCCGCAGCGAGCCACGGCGAACTCGTCCGGAGAGAGACGTTCGCGCCACTGGGCTTCGCTGACCTGCGCGGGATCGGGGGACTGAGGCTTGTCGCTGTCGTTCATGGGTTTGCTCCTGGCTTCGGTCGAGATGAAGGTGGGTTGTGGGCGGTTCTGGAGAATGGGGATCGAGCTACGGGTCGGAGGGAGGATCACGGAACGGACGCCTGACGGCCGAGGGTTGGATGTCAGCCTTCGCCCACTTCTCGAGGGTCTCTGGAGAGAGGGGGTCGTTGCCGGCGAGGACCCGTTCGAGATAGGGAAAGTCGTCGAAGCCGAAGAAGAGTTCGTTCCCGACGACCATCGTGGGGACTCCGAAGACACCGGCCTCGATGGCCTCTCGGGTCTGGTCCCGAAGTCGCTCCTTGGTCTCGCTCGTCACCGCGCGCTCGACCAGCGCTCGACCCTCGAGGCCGATCTCGTCGAGCAGGTGGACGACGACATCGGGATCGGCGACGTGCAGTCGGTCGCGCCATACAGCCAGGAAGAGTCGATCGATCACCCTCCGACGCTGGTCTTCGGAGAGGGGCAGCGACGAGACCCTGAGAGCGAGCAGGGGATTGAAGGGGTGGTGGCGAGGCGGTTCGAGAGGGATCGCCAGGATGGCGGCCTTGCGCATGACGTTGCGCCCCATCCACTTGCGCTTCGCAGGCACCTCGGCCGGACCCAGCTGACCGTGGGCTTCGAGGAGCGCCGCGAACAGCACTGGAATGGGATGGACCTGCAGACCGTGACGCGCGGCGAGTCCTGGGAGCTGCGTCCAGGCGAGATAGGCGTTGTGCGACAGGTAGTCGAAGTAGAAGTGGAGCGAGCGCGCTTCGGTCATCGTTGCTGTCCCACAGTACGACAGGAGCCGTTCGACGAGGATCTCGAGTCCGTCGCCGGACCGTGGGCTGCGAGGCGGGCTGAGAGGTCTGTCATGATCGGCTGCGTTCCCCGATGTTCTGCGTAGGTTCCCACGTTTCGGCCTCCGGGAGGCTCCTCGCCGCGGTGATGCTCGCCGCGGTGGCGTCCGGATGTGTCCGATCGGTGGACGAGGACGAAACCAACGCGGCGCCGCTGTTGCCGCTCGAGACCCTGTTGGCCGCACCGGCGGTCGACGGGGCGCTCGTCAGCCCGGATGGGCAGTGGCTGAGCTGGCTCGCGGCAACCGAGGCGGGCGCCATGAACCTGCGTCTGGCGCCCGTCGAGTCGCCCGAGGAGGGTCGTTGGTTGACGACGCGGGTCGGGCGAGGTCTGCAGGGGCGCGACGTGAGCGGCAACTTGATGATTCGGTGGACCTCGGACAGTCGAAGAATCGTCTTTCCGCAGGACTCGCAGGGCGACGAGAACTGGAATCTCTTCGTCGTCGATGTCGAGAGTGGCGTGGAGCGTCAGCTGACCGACTTCAGCGGCGTTCGGGTGAGGCTGCTGGGCCTGGGCGAAATAAGCCCCGATCAGGCTCTGATCTCGATCAACGACCGCGATGCAATTCACCCGGACCTCTACCGGATCGACCTCGAAACCGGTCACACGACTCTTCTGGAACGGAACGAACGTTTCCTCGGCCATCTCGGCGATCGCAGCCTGCGGCCGCGACTCGCCTGGTCGGTCGGAGAGGGCGGGGCTCTCGATCTCTGGACTTCGGCAGGCGACGGAACGTGGGAGTTCGCAACCAGCCTCGCCGCCGAGGACCTGCCCGCGCTGTCGATGTCCGGCTCGCAGGGGATCTTCCAGTTCGATGGGCAGCAGCGGGAGCTCTTTCTCTACGACAGCCGCGGCCGGGATACGTCGGCGCTCGTTTCGTGGAATCTCGACGACGGGTCCGTGCGGGAGATCGCCCGCGATCCGCGAACCGATCCCGCCGGGGTCCTCTACCATCCCTCGGAGCATCGCCCTCAAGCCTGGGCCACGGCCTTCGATCGACAGCGTTGGATTGCCCTCGATCCCGAGATCGCGGCCGATCTGGAACGTCTCGCCGGAGTCGACGAGGGTGACTTCCGGGTGGTCAGCCGCAGCGATGACGATGGACTGTGGATCGTTCGTTTCACGCTCGCCCACGAGCCCGAGCGCTACGCCCTGTATCGGCGACCGGAGGGAACGATTGAGGATCTCTTCGTCACGACGCCTCAGCTCGCAGGCATCGAGCTGTCGCCGATGCACTCCGTGGTCACGGAGTCGCGCGATGGATTTCCACTGGTGTCCTATCTCAGCCTGCCGCCGTGGACCGACCACGATGGCGACGGTCGTCCATCCGAGCCGGTCCCTCTCGTGTTGTTGGTCCACGGAGGACCGAGCGACGAGCGGGCCCAGTATGCCTATGGTCCCTTCGTTCACTGGCTGACGAATCGCGGCTACGGTGTGTTCTACGTCAACTTCAGGGGCTCGCCGGGCTTCGGCAAGGCGTTCATGAACGCCCAACGGATGGAGTGGGGCGGCAAGATGCACGAAGATCTCCTCGACCAGGTCGACTGGGCGATCGAAGAGGGAATCACACGCCGCGATCGGGTCGGCATTCTCGGTGGAAGCTACGGCGGATACGCGGTGCTGGTGGCGATGACGATGACGCCGGAGGTCTTCGCCTGCGGGATCGATCTGGTCGGCCCGTCCAATCTCGAGGTCTTCATGCCGCACTGGGATGTCGACCTGATGTCGGCGACGATCGGCGATCCACGGACGGAGGAAGGGCGCGCCCATTTGCGTTCCCGTTCGCCCGTCCGTTTCGCCCATCAGGTCGTCGGTCCGCTTCTGATCGGACAGGGGGCCCGAGACTCCAGGGTGCCCCAGGCTCAATCGGACGAAATGGTTGCGGCGATGGTCGCAGTCGGGGCGCCGGTCACCTATGCCGTCTTTTCCGACGAGGGGCATGGGTTCGTGCGCGAGGCCAACAATCTTGCCTTCTGGGGCATCGCTGAGGTGTTCCTGGAATCGTGCCTCGGAGGCCGCGCCGCTCCGATCGACCGGGATCTCCTCGAAGCCTCGAGTGTGAAGGTGCCGGTGGGAGCGGAGCATGTGCAGGGCCTGGCCGAGGCCCTCGCCGTGGGAGGTCGATAATGGGCTCGGCAAGACGCCGCTGATCCGCCCGGTGGTACCGTAGGGTTCGACCAGGAGGCAGTGATGGCCAAGGTACTCGGAGTCGGGGGAGTCTTTTTCAAGTCGAAGGATCCGGCAGCGCTCGGGGACTGGTACCAGAAATGGCTGGGAGTGCCCGTCGAGCCGCCCTACGGGGCCAACTTCAAGCCTTCGTCGATGCCGGAGTACGGCTTGACCGTGTGGGCGCCCTTCAAGGCCGACACCGAATACTTCGTGCCGTCGAAGTCGAGCTTCATGATCAACCTCGTCGTCGATGATCTCGACGGTGCCCTGGCCCAGGTGGTCGAAGGCGGCGCTGAACTCGTTGGAGAGGTTCAGGAAGAGGCTTACGGTCGTTTCGGCTGGTTCCTCGATCCGGAGGGCAACAAGGTCGAGCTGTGGCAGCCTCCGTTGGAGGATCCGGAGAAAGCGCAGTCGTGACGGCGCGGGTGACCCAGATCGATCACGTCGAGGTCTTCGTCCCCGATCGTGAGGAGGCCGCTCGTTGGTATCGAGAGACCCTCGGCCTCGAGCGGGTTTCACGGGCCGCCCACTGGGCTGAACACCCCGACGGTCCGCTGATGATCTCGAGTGACGGGGGTTCGACCATGGTGGCCCTCTTCACGGGGCCGGCCCAGGGGGACGATGAGGTCAGGGGGCTGCGACGACTGGCCTTTCGCTGCGACGCCGACACCCTCAGGAGCTTCGCAACACAGCTGGACTGTGCGCCTGTCGATCATGGAACGGCGAAATCGATCTACTTTTCCGACCCGTGGGGCAACGATCTCGAGATCACCACCTACGATCTCGGCGAACCGGGAGAGACGACATGACGGCAGCCATCGATCTGGCCGAGAAGCTGGCGCTCTTCAACGAGCACTGGTCGCCTCGGATCATCGGCGAACTGAACGACCAGCACGTGAAACTCGCCAAGGTCGTTGGCGAGTTCCAGTGGCACCATCACGCCAACGAAGACGAGTTGTTCATGGTGATCTCCGGATGCCTCGTCCTGCGCTTCGCGGAGAACGAGGTCGAGTTGAAGCCGGGTCAGCTCTGCATCGTGCCGCGAGGCGTCGAGCATCAGCCCTATGCCGAGGAGGAGACCGCCATCCTGATGTTCGAACCGGCGGCGACGGTCAATACCGGCGAAGAACGCAATGAGAGCACCGTCGTTCCGGTCTGGATCTGAGGCGGCAACGTCGTTCAGCGCTCCCTCGAGTCGCTGACCGGGATCAGTCAGACAGGGCGTAGTCGAGAAACGACCACGCGTCGGCGACTTCCTCGATTCGCATCCAGGTCGGTTTGCCGGCGCCGTGGCCGGCGCGGGTCTCGATCCGGATCAGGATCGGCGCGTCGCAGGCTTGCCGGTACTGCATCTCCGCGGCGTACTTGAAGCTGTGCCAGGGGACGACGCGGTCGTCGTGGTCGGCAGTGGTGACCAGGGTCGGCGGATAGCAGGTCTCGGCTGCGACGTTGTGCAGGGGAGAGTAGGCGAACTGGGCCCGGAAGTCCGATTCGTTCTCCGACAGTCCGTAGTCGCTCGACCAGGTTCGAGCGTTGGCCGAGGGCAGGTGGTAGCGAAGCATGTCCATCACGCCGACGGCCGGCAGGGCGGCTCCGAAGAGGTCGGGACGCTGGTTGAGAGTCGCTCCGACGAGCAGGCCGCCGTTGGATCCACCCTGGATCGCCAGCTTCCCAGGTGACGTGAAGCGGTTCTCGATCAGGTACTCGGCAGCCGCGATGAAGTCATCGAAGACGTTCTGCTTCCTTTCCTTCGTTCCGGCGAGATGCCACTCCTCTCCGTATTCGCCGCCTCCGCGAAGGTTGGGGATGGCCAGGATGCCGCCTCGCTCGACCCATACCAGCCGGTCCACCCGGAAGGTCGGTGTGAGCGAGATGTCGAACCCACCGTAGCCGTAGAGCAGGGTCGGGTTCGATCCGTCGCGCTGCATGCCCGTCCGCCAGACGAGAAACATCGGCACGCGGGTCCCATCCTTCGACTCATAGAAGACCTGCTCGGTCTCGAACGCCGACAGATCGGCGGCAACGGCGGCCTCCCGGTAGAGTCGCGTGGCGCCGGTCGAGACGTCGTAGTGGAAGACCTGGCCGGGAGTCGTGAAGCCGGTGAAGGAGAAGAAGGTTTCGGGGCTCGAGGCGGATCCCGAGAACCCGTCGACGCTACCGATCCCCGGCACTTCGACGTCACGGACCACCTGGCCGTCGAGGTCGTGGATGGTCACGGCGCTGGTGGCGTTCCGGAGGTAGCGCGCGACGAAGAAGTCGTCGACTCGAGTCACGCCTTCGAGGCGGTGGGATCGTTCGGGAATCACTTCGTCGGACTCACCTGTGCCGGGATCGATGGCGATCAGGCGACCCATCGGAGCCCCATGATTGGCTTCGAAGAAGAGCCGCGGTCCCTCGCTGCCGACGAGGACGTAGCGACCATCCCAGGCGTCGAAGAGCCATTCGAACCCGGTCTCGGTCGCCGACAGCGGACGGTAGGCAATCGCATTGTCGACCGAGCCTTCCTCCACGGTGACCACGAGATGACGTCCGTCCTCGGTGACTTCGGCGTAGGGATTCCAGGTCGGGTGGTCGGGGAGGGACCAGATGAGCTCGTCGTCCCGCTGGTCGGTTCCGAGGGCGTGGTGGTAGACCGAAACCGCCCTGCCGCCGTCGGCCTTGCCGGTGGAATCGAGCGGGTAGCGGCTGTAGAAGAAGCCGTCGCCGGCCGGGGTCCAGGAGGGCGTCGTGAACTTGGTGTGTTCGATCAGATCGGGCAGGTGCTCTCCCGTCGCGACGTCGAGAACTCTCCAGGTCTTCCAATCCGTGCCACCGTCGGATTGGGCGTAGGCGAGTTTGGTCCCATCTGGACTGATGGCGATCGAAGCCAGCGAGATGGTGCCGTCGTCGCTGAATCCGTTCGGGTCCAGGAGAACGGAGGGTTCGGCGTCGAGATCGTCCGCGACGAAGAGCACGCTCTGGTCCTGGAGGCCGTCGTTGCGCTCGAAAAAGTAGAATTCACCTCGTTTGACCGGTGTGGAATAGCGTTCGAAGTCCCAGAGTTCCTCGAGTCGGTCCCGGATCTCTTCGCGAGTCGCCAGTCTGTCGAGAAACGAGACGGAGGCCGTGTTCTGGGCCTCGATCCATGCCGCAGTCTCTTCGCCGTCGAGGTCTTCGAGCCAGCGGTAGGGATCGGCCACCTGGGTTCCGAAGTAGTCGTCGACCTGGTCGCCACGTCGTGTCTCCGGGATCTCCGGCAGGCGCGCACTCGAGTCCTCTGGCGGGGTCGAAGTACAAGCTCCCATGCCGAGCCCGAGGATCAGGGTTGCGGTGACATTGCGAGGGTGGAGCGGGGCGAAGAGCGAGTGCATCGGGAACTCCTCAGAGGTCGAGACCGGTGGTGGCACCGGTATCCTAGAGCCTCGGTCGATTCGCCGTCCAGGAAGGAGTCGCCGCCGGCGAGGCCGAACCTTCACCGGCGCGGGATGCTCGTCGGCAAGCGGGTCCGCTGCTAAGGTTCCCTCGATGCAGGTCCGGGATCCAACCGAGTCGCGATCGGCGGTGGCATTCGGGCTCGTCATCGTCGGACTCGCCACGTCGGTCCAGGCTGCCTCCAGTCAGCCGACGTACAACGGCGATGTTGCCGCGATCCTGGATCGGAGTTGTGTCGAATGCCATCGCGGAGGCGATGTCGCACCCTTCCCGCTGACCGGCTTCGATCAGGTGAGGCCACGAGCCCGAAGTATCGCGCGGGCGGTCCTGTCGGGTGAGATGCCTCCCTGGAAACCCTCCGGGGGAGTGCCCCTGCAGGACGACCGCAGCCTCTCCCAGCGAGAGATCGAGACGCTGGTCGCGTGGTCGCAAGCGGGAGCTCCGCGAGGTGACGACGCCTCGCGACCGACCCCGCCGATCTTCCCTGACGGTTGGCGGCTCGGCGCCCCCGACGCCGTTCTCGAGCTCCCTGCCGGGTTCGAGGTTCCGGCTCGCAGCGATGGCGACCTGTTCCGGAACTTCGTTCTCGACCTGCGTCCGTTCGTCGGCCGGCATCTGAAGGCGCTCGAGCTTCGTCCCCTCAGCCGCGGAGTGGTTCATCACGCGACCATCCTGTCGGATGCCAGCGGAGAGGCTCGACGCCTGGACCAGATCGAGGAACTGCCGGGCTTCCCCGGGATGGCTCGAGGCGTGGCGCCCGGCGGCCACTTCTTCGGTTGGACCCCCGGCCGAACGGCAGCGCCGCTGCCGGACGGGATGGCCTGGACGATTCCCCCCGACACGGATCTCGTGGTCCAGTTCCATCTGGTTCCGACAGGGACTCCAGAGCCGGTTTCCGCCGAGATCGGTCTGTTCTTCAGCGACCGCGCACCGACCCGCCTGTCGGCCACCGTTCACCTGACGACGACCGAGATGTCGATTCCCGCCGGTGAGCCTGCCTATGCAGCGCAGGACTCACTGGTTCTTCCGGTGGATGTGCTTGCGCTGTCGATCTATCCCCACATGCATACGATCGGCGAGTCGGTGCGTCTGTGGCAGACGCCGCCCGACGGTGTTCGCAGTCTGATCTTCGCGATCGACGACTGGGATTTCGCCTGGCAGGATCAGTATCGCTTTTCCACTCCGCTGCAACTGGCTGCAGGGACGCTGCTCGAGATGGAACTGGTGTGGGACAACGCCGCGGCCGCAGACGGGTCGGTTCGTTGGGGACCGCGTTCCGAGGATGAGATGGGGGACGTCTGGTTGCAGGTCGTTCCCGCGAGCGTGGCCGACGCGCGTCGCCTGGTCGCCGAGATCGAGAGTCGTGACCTCGAGGCGCAGGAACGAGGCTACCGACGACGTCTCACCGACGATCCACGGGATTGGGAGGCCAGCAATCGACTGGGTCAGTTGGCCATGAGTCGCGGCCGCGCCGACTCGGCCGTCGACTACTTCACGGCGGCTCTCGAGGTGCGTCCCGATCTCTGGCACCTGTACGACAGTCTGGGAATGGCGAATCTTCGACTGGGACGCATGGAGGCGGCGAAGACGGCGCTTGCGACCGCCACCGATCTCCAGGCCGATCAGCCGGTGAGCTGGAACAACCTCGGCACGGTCCTGCTGACCGCCGGGCAGGCCGAAGATGCGGCCGCCGCTTTCGGTCGAGCCCTCGAGCTGCAACCGGACAATGCCCAGGTTCGCATCAATCGGGGCGTGGCCCTTGCCAGACTCGGCCGCTGGCAGGCCGCCGTCGACGACTATGCACAGGCCCTCATGGCGGATCCGAGCAACGCCGAGGGCCACAACAACCTGGCCTCGGCCTGGCTCGAACTGGGGCGCGAACAATCGGCCGAGGTCGAGGCGCGTCGGGCGATCGAGTTGCGTTCCGACTATGTCGACGCCTACAAGAATCTCGCCACCGCGGTAGCGCGAAGCGGTCGCACACGGGAGGCGGTAGCAGCCCTGCGGATCGCTTCGAGACTCGCTCCCGACGACTTCGGAGCGCGCTTCTATCTCGGTGTCGGCCTCGCCGAACTGGGTCAGTGGCAGGAGTCCATGGTGGAACTGCGGGTCGCGAAACGGTTGGACCCTGAAGATCCGAATGTCGATCAGGCTCTGCAGGCGGTGGCCGACCGGTTGGCTGCGATCGAGAATTGAGCCCGTGGAGACATCCGCGCAGGTGCCGGGAGAGACGGCTTCGAACGAGGCTGCACCAGTAAGATAGGCGGTCGGCGGGGCTTGATCTTCGAAGATGAACTCAGCATGGTGAACCTCCGTCCAGCCGCGCGCAGAAGATGGTTGAACTGGCTCGTGCTGCCGGCTTTGATGGCTGCCGCGCCGACCTCGGCAGAAGTCGTCGCCCAGAGCCGCTGGGCCGGCGAGTGGAAGCAGGGTTCCCTGAACGCCGCCGCCGATCCGGAGCGCGTGCGACGCGGTGGAGCGGATCGGAGGAGCTGGAAGGCGTCTACGGCGTTGTCGTCGCGCGTGGCGGCGAGTTGGTGGTAGAGGAGTACTTCCGGGAAGGGCGGCGAGACAAGCCTCACAATCTCAAATCGGCCTCGAAGAGCGTCATGTCCGCGCTGATCGGGATCGCGGTCGACGAGGGGGCGATCGACCTCGACGCGCCGATCGATCGCTATCTCGTCGAGGCCCGCCAGCTCGACGAGCAGAAGCGAGGCATCACGGTTCGAGACCTCCTCACCATGTCTTCGGGCCTCGAGCCGACCAGTTACGAGTCCTACAGTCAGTGGGTGGAGGAGAGCGATTGGGTCGCTGCGACTTTGGCGACGCCGCTCGTTGCCGAACCGGGCTCGCTCTATCAGTACAGCACCGCCAACACCCACCTGCTGTCGGCGATCCTGACGGCCGCTACCGGAATGAGCAGCCGGGATTTCGCCGAGAGTCGGCTGTTCGACCCGCTCGGCGTCCAGATTCGCGGCTGGGAACGCGACCCCAAGGGGATCTACATCGGCGGCAACAATCTCTCCCTGCTGCCGCTCGACATGGTCCGCTTCGGCCAGCTCTTTCTCGACGGCGGACGTTGGGGGGACCGCCAGGTCGTCTCGCTCGAATGGGTCGAGGAGTCCACCGGCACCGGCAGCCGGGGCCTGCATCGAACCTACGGCACCTACGGCTATCTGTGGTTCACCGATCTGGTGTTCGAGGATGCGTTCATGGCTGTGGGTTACGGGGGACAGTACATCTACGTCTCGCCTGCGCACGATGCCGTCGTGGTGGTGACTTCGACGCTCGAGTCGAAAGGGGCGGTGTGGACCGATGAACTGTTCCGTCAGCTGCGCGGCGGCGTGCTGGCGGGTCTGGGACCGTCTCGCAGGTTCTTCGAACTCGTCGGCCGCCCCTGGGGCGATCCGGCCCTGGCGGCGCTCGAAGCGGCACTGAGGGAGAGTGAAGCTCAGCTCTCCGAATTGAAGCGGCGCTCGATCGATCCGAGTTCTCCGGCCGAGGAACGCGCCAGGACGACCACCCAGGTCAACCTGAGAGAGCGACCGGAACAGGGGAGCCGGAGGATCGAGCTCCTCGGCCCTGGTCAGCGGGTTCTGGTTCTCGGTCATCGGGCCGAATGGGCGGAAGTCGAAGTTCGGGGGCGTCGTGGCTGGGTGCACGGCGACTACCTGGAGATCGAAGACCCGTCCTGGCGTCCGGTGGCCGCGCGCCTGCGAAGGGAGCTCGAGGCGTTCTCGGAAACCGTTTCTCCGCTGGTCGGACAGGTCGCGGCGGGATCGGCACCCACCGCATCCCCTGCGGATCTTCGGTCCGCGTCGCCTTCGAACGCCGCCGCCGAGGCCGAGATCGCGGCTCTGAAGGCCCGGTCTGCTGAACTCGAGCGCCGCTTGCGAAGTTCCGAGAATCGGCTGGTCGAGGCGAGCGCCCTCGCTTCTTCCGGGGTTTCTCTCGCGGAGCAGGAACGCATGGCTTCGGATCTCGAGGCGATCGCTGCGGAGGTCGCGGAGCTGCGTACCCGGGTCGAGGAGCGCGATCGTGAGCTCGCCCAGAGCAATCGGGAACTGGCGGGTCGAAGTCAGGATCTCGAGGCCAGTCGGTCGGAGAACGCCACTCTGCTGCGGGAGGTCGAAAGTCTGCGAGCGTCCCTCGAGGAGTCCGATGATCGAAGGGCCGAAGCCGGCGCCGAAAGGGCGACACGGGACTCGCAGAGGTTGGCCGATCTCGAGAGCCGGCTGGCCGAGCGCCAGAACGCGCTGGCGGCGGCGGAGGCCCGGGTCGAGTCCGTCGAGACCCAGCTCGAGCGCGAACGGGAGGAGAGACGACAGGCGCAGGCCCGGGTGGCGGATCTCACGAAACGGACGGCGAGTCTCGAGGAGGCGGCCGGGGAAACGACATCCCTGCTCGAACGCATCGCGCAACTCGAAGCATCGCTGGAAGCGGGTGAGCTGCGGGCAGGGAGGCTCGAACAGGAGAGGGACGGGTTCGAGAGGTCGCTGGCTGAGATGACTTCCTTGAGGGCGGAGAACGCGAGCCTTCAGTCCGAGAGAGCGAACCTGCTGTCCGAACTTCGTGCGCTGCAGGCGTCGCTGGCGGCAGCCGATTCGACGGCCTCCGGACTCGAGATGCAGGTCGACGAACTCGAATCAGCCCTCGCTGCGGCACGAGAAGGCGCCGGTCAGGAGCAGAGTGAGTTGGCGAGCCTGTTGGCCGAAGAGCGCGGTCGGGTCGCAAGGCTCTCGAGCGAGTTGCGAACGGAGGCGGAATCGAATGCCGCATCGCGAGCCGATCTCGAGATCCGGTCCGAGGAGGTGAGCGTCCTCGAGGCGCGGCTGGAGGAGGTCGGATCGGTCCTGGCTGCTCGGGGCCGGGAACTGGGAGAGCTACGGAGCCTGCTCGAGGTAGAGCGCCGACGCACTGCGGAGCTGGCTCAAGCCGCGCAACGAGACCGAGCCGAAGGCCTCGAGCGTCTGGCGGAGACGGAGCGTCGATCTTCGGCCAGACGAGAGGCCGATCGTTCTCGGATCGACGAACTGGAGGCGAGTCTCGCCGAGACGAAGCGGCTTGCCGAGGGGGCGCGAGTCCAGAGCGACGAGAAGGTTGCCGATCTCGAGGCGGCCGTCGTCCTCGAAGAACGCCGATCCCTGCAGGCCGCCGAGAGAGCCGACGCCGCTTCGACTCGGATCGCCGAGCTGGAGACAGAACTGGAAACGGCTCGTGCGGCCCTGGCCCTCGACCGAACTCGACGAACAGACGGCGCGCCGAGACCGCGCGACTGACCGCCGAATCCACTTCATTGAGGAGCGCATCGACGATCTCGAGGCTGCGCTGGCCGAACGCGGTCAGTCGCTCGAAGCGGCGCAGGAGGAGGTGCGCCAGGAACGCGCTGCGCTGGCTCGGATGGAAGCGCAGGCCCGAGATCGGGAAGCGGAACACGGGCGCGCAGTCGAGGTTCTCGAGGGCCGAGTGGAAGCCGAGCGGGAACGATCCCGCGGGCTGGAGAGCAGCCTCGCCGAGGTCAACGAGCAGACTCTTCGGCGTGACGATGAAATGACCGCACTGCGCTCGCAGAACGCCTCCCTCAGAGGTGAGATCGCCGCGCTCGGCGAGCAGAACGAGTCACTGCGCGCAGATCTCGGATCTGCGCTGCAGGACGACACGTCGGAAGAGCAGCGGATCGCCACGCTCGAGGAGAGGATTGCCTTGCTCGGCGAGGAGTTGCAGGCGGCACGGTCGTCGATCCTCGAGGGCGCCGAGA
>CALOFD010000009.1:0-9609 GCA_942492505.1 Thermoanaerobaculia bacterium | reverse complement strand
TCGAAGGACGCTGGGAACAGTTCAAGGGCCAGGTCAAGCAGACCTGGGGTGAACTGACCGACGACGACCTCAAGCGCGCCGAGGGCAGCCTCGACAAGCTGACCGGCATCGTCCGGGAACGCTACGGTCTGAAGAAGGAGGAGGCGACGAAACAGATCGCCGACTTCGTCGACAAGATCGAGAAGACGTTCACCTCAGGATCGTCGAAGTCCGAGAAGGCGAGTGCGAGCTCCGAGCTGCCTCCACCACCGCCGGTGGTGCCTCCCGCCATCCAGACCGGGCGCTGACAACGCCCCACGAACGTGGTCCAGGGTGAGGCCCACGACCCCTCTCGCCCTGACCGCCAGGGCGCCGCTCGCGGCGTCCCATCGACGCGGCCCGATGGGCCGCGTCTTTGCTTTCCAGGTATGCGACCGAATGCGAAGCGGCTATCCTTCGCAGGAACCATGAACCCGTTCCGGACCGAATTCGACAGCTGCGGGGAGATCGAGGTTCCCGCCGATCGCTACTGGGGAGCCCAGACCCAACGCTCGATCGAGAACTTCCCGATCGGCGAAGCCCGGTTCCCGCGCCCGATGATCCGGGCCCTCGGCGTCATCAAGCAGGCGGCCGCCCGCGTCAACGGGGAACTCGGTCTCCTCGACGAGGAATGGGCCGAACTGATCGCCCGTGCCGCCGCCGAGGTGGTGGACGGCAGCCTCGACGACCACTTCCCCCTGGTCGTCTACCAGACCGGGTCGGGGACCCACACCAACATGAATGCCAACGAGGTGATCGCCAACCGCGCGATCGAGCTCGCGGGCGGGACTCTCGGAAGCAAAGACCCGATCCACCCCAACGACCACGTCAACCGCAGCCAGTCGAGCAACGACGTCTTCCCGACGGCGATGTCGATCGCGGCGACGAGTGAAGTCGTCGGTCGACTTCTGCCTGCCGTCGAAGCACTCCACCAGGCACTGCTCGCGAAGGCCGAGGCTTTCGCAGAGATCGTCAAGATCGGCCGCACCCACCTGCAGGATGCAACGCCCCTCACCCTCGGCCAGGAGATCGGCGGCTGGGCGGCTCAACTCGACCATGCGCTGAGCCACGTTCGCGACGCCCTCCCCCATCTCTGCGAACTCGCCATCGGCGGTTCTGCTGTCGGCACCGGTCTCAATACCCACCCTGACTGGGCTGAACGAATGGCGGAGGCACTGGCCGAGGCGACCGGCCTGCCGCTGGTGAGCGCACCGAACAAGTTCGAGGCTCTCGCCGGCCACGACGCTCTCGTGAGCCTCTCGGCCTCTCTTCGCACGCTCGCGGGCAGCCTGATGAAGATCGCCAACGATGTCCGATGGCTGGCCTCCGGCCCCCGTAGCGGACTGGGTGAAATCACCCTCCCCACCAACGAGCCCGGCAGTTCGATCATGCCGGGCAAGGTCAACCCGTCGCAGTGCGAAGCGCTCACGATGGTCGCCGTGAGGGTCTTCGGCAACGACGCCAGCGTCGCGTTCGCCGGCAGCCAGGGCAACTTCGAACTCAACGTCTACAAGCCCGTGATGATCCACTGCGTGCTCGACAGCATCGGCCTGCTCGCCGACAGCTGCGACTCGTTCCGGGAACGGTGCATCGACGGCCTGGAGCCCAACCGCGAACACATCGCCGACCTGGTTGGGCGTTCGCTCATGCTGGTCACCGCGCTGGTGCCTGAGATCGGATACGACGCCGCGGCGAGGATCGCCAGGGCCGCCCACGAGCGCGGCCTGACCCTGCGCGAGGCGGCCCTCGAACTCGGTCTGGTCAGCGCGCAGGACTTCGATCGCATCGTCGACCCGTCGAAGATGACCGAGCCGAATGTCTAGCCTCCGCATGGGCCATCCCCGCCGGGAACTCGCCCCCGTGCGACAGATTTCGAGAACGTCGATACCCCAGACTCCCGAGCAGCAGCGTTTCGGTACCGCGTTCCCGAGCCCGCACGCCAGACGAGCAGAGGCAGAACCGCTCGGCCGGGGTTCCCATTGCATGAAGTAGGCAAGTCACACACAGGAGACTTCATGACTCACTCGAAGTTCCAGGCCAACGATCCATCTGCCGTCGCCGCTGCTCGCCCTGGCGACAGTGCTGACGGCGCCGCCGCCGCCGAGCCACCGCTCCGCACTCCCTGGGGCGACCCCGACATCAGCGGCGTGTGGAACAACGGCACCGTGACTCCGCTCGAACGTCTGCCGTCGATGGGAGATCGCACGCACTACACCGAGGAGGAGGCCGCCGCACTGCGAGGCACCGGAGTGGAGCAGATCCTGGCATTCGCCAGCGGCACGGCCGAGGGTCAGCTGACCGGCGAGTTGAACGACGTCTGGCTGGCGCCGGGGCAGGAAGTCGTTCGCAGCCTGCGTAATTCGCTCGTCATCGACCCCCCGGACGGCAAGATCCCGTTCACCCCCGCCGGGCGCGGCCGGCGCATGCAGGGCCTCCTGCTGCGCGCGCCGAACGCACCGGCCGACGCGCCCGAAGTGCGCCACGTCATGGAGCGCTGCCTGATGACCGGCTTCATGTACGAGCCGAACCCCTTCTACCTGAACCACCACGAGTTCATCCAGACTCGGGACTACGTGGTCCTGCACAGCGAGCTCCTCGGGGATCGCCGGATCGTTCCCCTCGTCGATCGCGCTCCCCTGCAACCCGACTTCAAGACATTGGGCGGCTCGTCGAAGGGCTATTGGGACGGCGAGACCCTGGTGGTGGAGACGTCCGGCTTCGACGGCAGAAGCGTGCCCTTCGGCGCCACCGCCGACCTCAATATCACCGAACGTTTCACGCGCGTCGACGAGGACACCCTCGACTACCAGGCCACCTACACCGACCCGGCCTCCTACACTCAGCCCTGGACCCTCGAGAACACGCTGCGCTCGATGGCAGGCCCGATCTACGAGTTCGCGTGCGCCGAGGGCAACTACGGCTTCGGTGGCATCCTGCGGGGCGCCCGGGTCCAGGAACGCGAGAAGCAGGCGGCCGGCGAGTCGTCGGGCGCCGGCGACTCCCCCTGAACCGCGAGCGGTCGGCAGCAGACAGGCCGGCCGCCGTGTACCTGGCCGCCGACGTCATGATGGTCACACCGCTCAAGGACGGCATGAACCTCGTTGCCAAGGAATACGTCACCGCTCGCCACGACCTCGGAGGTGTTCTCATTCTGAGTGAGTTCGCCGGCGCCGTCGAAGAACTGAAGGCGGCGATCCAGGTCCCCCCCCCCCACAAAGATGTATCGTCAGTGGAGCGGTATCTACATCATTGAATTGGTCTCACGCAGACCGTCGCCTCCTACCGACACAGTTGCCTGGGACGGCTCTGGAGTCGATGCCGTCAGAGTCTTCCAGGAAGTCCTTCCTTCACGCTGAAGCCAGGGCAGCGAAGTCGGTAGTCCGGGCCAGATCGACCGGAGCCTCCCTCGCGCCTACTCCTGACCAGAGAGCGAAGCCAAGATCGGTGTGATCTCCCCCACGGACTCCTGCAGGCCTGACCGTCACTTCGCCCAGGCTTGGGAGCAGGACGCGGCGGGCAGGAGCACCGGCTCGCCAGGTGATCACCAGGTCGGGCAGCGCCTCGCTGTTCGCTCCCGGATGGAGGGCGCGAACGTCGAGGACATCCTCGACCAGGGCCTGTCCCGTCTCGGCGTCCGTCAGTCCCAGGAACGATTCGCGGATCGTCGCGACGTAGCGCTCGCGAAGGGGGCCGTTCGGATCGAGCAGGCCGTGCGCCTCGCGGCCGCGAAGATTGAGACGAAGCTCGGTGCGGATGTCGGTTCGAAGAGCGAAGCCGGGCGTGCGGCTCCAGTCGAGCCCCCCCACGATCTCCTGCTCGACCACCCACTGGCGCACCGAGTCAGGGGCCACCGAACCGACCGCATGCTGAAGCCGAGCCGGGACCCACTCGCGGAGGTTCCGAATCAGGGGCCTCCCCCCGGGTCTCGGCGCCATGCCGAGATGGTCTTCGACGAAGACTTCGTTGACGCGATCGAGGACCGGTCGCACCGCATGCCCCTGGGCGTGGTCGGTGGCCATGCCGTGAACCGAGAAGAGCACGACGCTGGTGTTCGAATCGCGTTGCGCCAGGATCGTGGACAGGGCTTCATCGACCGCCCGATATACCTCGAGCAGGGCCGTCGCTTCCCTCGGCCGTGGCCTCTCGTCCTCTTGCGACCACAGCACGTGGCCCGCCCGGTGGACCTCACCGAAAACGGCGATGAAAGTGTCCCAGTCCTGCAGGGACATCAGATCGACGATCGCGCGCGCCTTGAGGGCGGCACTCTCGACCATCGATCGTCGAACCGTTTCGAGCTGACGCTCGGTCTTCTCGATCGGCGTCTCGCGTCCCATCGGAGAGGGTCCGAGCCGCCGCAGCCACCGCAAGACACTGCGATCGTTGCAACCGAGCGGATGAGTCTGCCCGTGCGTCGCCCAATCCGTGATCTCGATCCCCTTCTCGAGGTTGACCGGGAACGAGTACGGAACATCGAAAGCCACCACTCGTTGCCCACGAGCTTCGAGTTGCGCCCAGAACGGGCGGCGAAGGCACCAGCTCGGATCGATCCTGCGCAGCCCCATCCGCTGCGGATCCCACACCAAGTGCTGATAGATCCCATGCTCACCGGGCTCGCTTCCTGTGTAGAAGGTCGGCCAGACCGAGCCGCTGAGGGCGCGCGGCGCTTCGGGCTCGAACAGCCGCCAGTTCTCGATCGCATCGCCGAGCGTCGGCAGCTTCGCCGAGCGCGAGCGAATGAAGTCGAGATCGCCGCCGTCGAGGCCGAGCATGAGAAGGCGAGGAGGGGAGGGCATGACTTCAGGAGGCTCGGTCGAGATGTCGATCCTAGCTGGAGAAGGACCTCCACTGCCGTCGAGGGTCGGCAACCGCCGAGGCGTCCGCGAGGCAGGCGACCGCGAGGATCGAGTCGTCCCCATCGGTCGTGATCGGCGACGACAGGCTCCAGCACCCGCTCAACGAGCATCGGGATCCCTCGGATCGAAGGCACTGTTCATCCTCGGATTGAACCGGGCCGGGAGAACGGCATGGATCCCAAGATGACCACGGTCCCTGTCACACTGGAGGTAGCGCCCCGACCCGGGGCCCTTTCTCGGTCGAAGACCCTACGCAGGAAATTGGCTGGATCTTGACCGGTTTCGGTGTCCAGCCTCCAGTGGCTCCTTCATGATCATGCGTGCGATGATTCTCCGGCAGTAATTCAGCCCGTTCTCGTCGTCTCGGCGGCATCCCACAGTCAGGCGACGTCCGTAGGACCGATATGCCCGTCAACCGATCCGCGTTGTTCTATTTCGTTGCCGCGCTCGCCGCGATTGGCTGCTATGACAGCCCCGAGGTCGGGGAAGGTGGGGAGGAAGGTGCGGCAGGTCTGCTGCCCTCGATCGAGGTCGTGCCGACGCGATTGGGCGCGATCCCCCTGGCGGAGCGACTCAACGGCGTCGTCAAGTCGGACAACCAGGTCGCCATCCACGCGGAAATCAGCGCACCGGTAGCCGAAGTCATGGTGCGCAGCGGCGCCGCCGTACAACGCGGCCAGGCCCTGATCCGGCTCCAGGACGACCTGCTCCAGGACCAGTTGCGCCAGGCCGAAGCCAGCCTGCGCCTGGCGCGCGCCGAGGCCTCAGGAGCCAAGGCACGGGTGCGCGAACTGGAACTCCAGGTACAACGCACTCGGATCCTGTCGGCCGAGAAGCTCATTCCGGAACTCGACCTGGAGACTCAGGAAGCGCAACTCGACGCCCTGCGAGCCGGCGCCGAGCAGGCCGAGGCTAGGGTCGACGCCGCCCAGGCAGAAGTCGAAGCGCGCCAGACGGCGATCGACAAGACCCTGATCCGCGCTCCGGTGAGCGGTCGCGTCGGCCGTCGCAACGCCGAGGTCGGCATGCTGGTCGATTCGGGCAGGGTTCTCTTCATCATCGGAAGCCTCGACAGCCTGCGCGTCGAGATTCCCATCACCGAAGCGATGCTCGGGTACGTGCGGGAAGGCCAGCCGGTCCGCGTCAGTGCCCTCAGTCTCGGCGAGGAGGTCCTCGACTCCACGCTGTCGAGGATCTCGCCCTTCCTTTCGGAAAGCAGCTTCTCGACGACGGGAGAGATCGACCTGCTCGACGCGGGCGAGCACCTGCGGCCGGGGATGTTCGTCACGGTCGACATTCTCTACGGCGAAAGCGAACAGGCTCCGCTGGTGCCATCGAGCGCCCTCTGGGAAGACCCGCGGACCGGCATCGTCGGGGTCTTCGTGGTGTCCAACTGTCCCGCCGAATCGCCGACCTCCTCCGGCGCACAGGATGAGTCGGAGGGAGTCGAGTGCGAAGTCACCTTCCGCGCCGTCGAGGTGATTGCCGAGGGCCGCGCCGTGGTCGCCGTTCGCCGACTCGAGGAGGGCGAACGGGTCGTCACGGCCGGCAAGCACCTGCTGCGCAGCGACGCACCCTCGCGCGCTCGGGTCCATATGACGACATGGGAGCGCATCGTCGCTCTGCAGTCGCTGCAGCGTGAGGATCTCGTTCGAACCTTCCTTCAACGCCAACAGGAGATCGCCCGTTCGCGCGGGGCGACGCCGCCGGCCCAGGACGAGATGCGCCGGCGAGTGCTGGAGGGCGGCGAGCCGAACGCGGCCGCGGAAGGGAACAGCTGATGGCTTCGATCACGGAAGTCTCAGTCCGTCGACCGGTGGCGACCGCCATGGTGTTCCTGATCGTCCTCGTCGTGGGGGTCGTGTCCCTGCGTAGCCTGCCCGTCGACCTGCTGCCGGAAATCGATTTCACGCAACTCAGCGTGCGGGTGCGCTACCCGAACGTCGGGCCCGAAGAGATCGAGAACATCATCACCGACCGCATCGAGAACGAGGTCTCGGGACTGCCGAACCTCGAGCGCCTCACGTCCACCTCGCGGGAAGGACGCAGCCAGGTCCGGCTCGACTTCGCTCGCGGCACCAACCTCGACGAAGCCGCCAACGACCTGCGAGCGGCCCTCGACCGCATCCGCGACCAGCTGCCGATCGAAACCGAGCCTCCGGAGATCCTCAAGTTCGATCTCGACCGCGCCGAGGTGGTGAGTCTCGGGGTCACCTCGACCCGCCCCCTGCAGGACCTGACCCGTCAACTCGAAGACGACATCGCGCGGCGTTTCGAGCAGATTCCCGGAGTCGGAACGCTCGACATCCGCGGCGGCATCGAGCGTCAGATCCGGGTCGAGCTCGACCGTGACCGCGTGCGTGCGGCGGGGATCACGGCGCTGGACGTGCAGGCGGCGCTATCGCGCGAGAACCTCACTCTTCCCGGCGGCAACGTCAAGCAGGGAACGAGCGATCTCTACGTCCGCTCGCTGGGCGAGTACCAGAACCTCTCCGAAATCGAACGCACGGTGATCGCCGAGGCCGACGGTGCCGCCGTGCGTGTGCGCGACGTGGCGACCGTCGTCGAGGACTACTCGGACGGCGGTTTCCTGGTCGAGTTCAACGGCGTCCCTGCGGTCCTGCTGCGCATCCAGAAACAGAGCGGTGCGAACACCGTCGAGGTCGCGAGACGAATCCTCGAAGAGACCGAACGCATCAACGAGGAACGAGACGACCTCCACCTGAGTGTCGTCACCGACCAGAGCGAGTTCATTCGCCAGTCGATCGCCAGCGTGCGCAACTCGGCGCTCTGGGGCTCCCTGTTCGCAATCGGCGTCCTCTACTTCTTCCTGCGGCGTGGCTCGAGCACCGCGATCATCGCGCTCTCGATTCCGATTTCGGTCATCTGCTCCTTCGGGCTGCTCTACTTCGCCGGGCTGACGCTCAACCAGATGACCTTCGGCGGACTCGCGCTGGGGGTCGGCCTGATCGTCGACAACGCCATCGTCGTGCTCGAGTCGATCGTTCGCAAGCGCGAGGAGGGCGGCACCGATCGTGCCGAGGCAGCGATCGTCGGCACCCGCGAGGTGGCCGGAGCGATCATCGCCTCGACGCTCACCACCTGTGTCATCTTCCTGCCGGTCGTCTTCACGCGCACCACCAGCGGCGCCCTCTTCCAGGCTCTCGCGCTGGTGATCGTCTTCGCGCTCGCCTGCTCTCTGCTGGTCGCGCTGACGCTGGTTCCCATGCTGGCGGCACGGCTCGGAAGGACCGGAACTTCGACTTCGGGCTCGCGCGTGCGCTGGCTGAGTCGACTGGAGAACTGGTACTCGCAGAAGTTGAGGACCGCCCTCGATCACAAGGTTCGAGTGATCGCGGCCACCGGAGTCCTGGTTCTCGCAGCCGTCCTGCTCTGGCCGCTGATTCCGGTGGAGCTGACCCCTCAGACCGACGTGCAGGAGATCGACATCGATCTCGACATGGCCGAGGGAACCAACATCGCCGTCGTGCGCGAATACCTCAAGCCGCTGGAGAAGGAAGTCTGGAAGGCCCTGCCCGAAGACCACATCACGACCTTCGCGGTCGAGGTCCGAGGTGGCAGCGCCGGCATCGAACTGACCCTGGTTCCCGAGGAAGACCGGAAGATTTCCGGAATGCAGATCGCCGACGATCTGCGCACAGCCCTGGAGGGCACGGTGCCGGGCGCCGAACTCCGGGTCCGCGCCAACCCGGGGCTCTGGATCCTGCGACGGATCTTCAGTTCCGGCGCCGGCGATGAGGCGGTCGAACTCGAGATCCGCGGCTGGGATCTGGCGCGTGCCGACGAGATCGCCGCCGAGATCCAGCGCCGCCTCGGGCCGGTGCCCGGACTCACCGACATCCGCCTGCGCCGTCGCGAGGGCCAACCCGAAGCCAGATTGATCTTCGACCGCGACCGCATCGCCGAAGTGGGATTGACGGTCGCCGAGGTGAGCCGACTCGTCCAGGCCAACGTCGGCGGCGTCGAGGCAGGCCGCCTGCGCGATGGCGGACACGAGGTGCCGATCGTCGTTCGACTGCGCCCGGCGGACCGACTCACCGCCCAGGACCTCGACGGAGTGTCGCTCACCACCCCGGCCGGCGAGGTCATTCCACTGTCGGCCGTGGTCAAGCAGGAGGGCGGTCGAGTGCCGACCGAGATCCAGCGTGTCGACGGGCAGCGCGTCACCTACGTCACGGCCGGCCTGGAGAGTGGACGTCCGCTCGGCGAAGCGATCGTCGACATCCGTACGGCGCTCGCCGACATGGAGATGCCGGAAGGCTTCTCGATCTTCTTCGGGGGCGAGTACCGCGAACAGCAGAAGGCCCGCCAGGACTTCATTCTGGCGATCGTCATGGCGCTGGCCCTCGTGTACATGCTGATGGCTGCCCAGTTCGAGCGCCTGCTCGATCCCCTGATCGTCATGGCAGCCGTGCCGACCGCGCTGGTCGGTGTCGTGCCCGCCCTGCTGCTGACCGGCACCACGCTCAACATCCAGAGCGTCATGGGCCTGGTGATGCTGATCGGCATCGTCGTCAACAACGCCATCGTGCTCGTCGAGACCGTCAATCTGTTGCGACGGGAGCGCGGCTACAGCTCTGCCGAGGCGGTCTTCGAAGCCGGACGACTACGGCTGCGACCCATTCTGATGACCACCACGACGACCATCCTCGGCCTGCTGCCGCTGGCCCTCGGCATAGGCGCAGGCGCCGAGATCCAGGCTGCCCTGGCGCGGGTC
>CALOFD010000008.1:0-16779 GCA_942492505.1 Thermoanaerobaculia bacterium | reverse complement strand
GATTGCGACGAGCATTGCGGAAGCCGTCGACCGCGGCGGTCGGATCGACGTCGACTCCCAGCACCGGAGCGGCTCCGAGCCTGGCAGCGACCAACCCGAGGATGCCGGTCCCGCTGCCGACGTCGAGAACGCTACGCCCGGCGACTGGAATCTCCTCGAGCCACTCGGCGATCAGACGCGTCGATTCGTGCGAGCCGGTGCCGAAAGCCTGGCGCGCTGGAATATGGAGGCGCGTGCGCTCTGAATCGACCGGAGCAGGTCGCAGGGTCTCCCCCGGATCGACCACGAAGCGATCTCCCAGTTCGAACGGCGCGGTGTGTTCCCGCCAACCCGCCATCCAGTCTTCGCGCAGGACGGTCTCGGAGCCGATCGCGGCAACACCCCGCTGCTTCCACTCCTTCCCCACCTCCACCACGGCGTCGGCGATCTCGGGCGCACACCAGACCTCGAGCCGCTCGGCGGGGCGATCGCCGGCAGCAGGCTCGGTCCGGGTTTCGAGCCCGAGAATTCCGAGGTCCCAGAGGTCGGCGACGAAGGCTCCGCTCGACCCCGGAGCAGATCGGAAGGACAGACAGACGTAGCTGTCCGCCCTGCTCAAGGCACGTCCCTAGGCAAACAGGTCCTTGACGCGGTCGAGCACACTGCGCTGCTCCTTCGGTGCGACCCCCTCCTGTGTCGCCAACGCCTCGACGTGTTCGAGGGTTTCGGGATCGAGGTCGCGCGCCTTCGGGACTCTCAGGGCCATCACGACGCAGTGATCGCCCTTGCCCGAACCGTTGAGGCGAGGGATCCCCTGGCCACGCAGTCGCAGGACCTCGCCGTGACGGGTCCCGGGGGGGATCTCGAGGAGCTCTTCGCCGTGCAGGGTCTCGACCCGCAGCTTGCCGCCGAGTACGGCCAGCGGCCAGGAGATCTCCGCCTCGTCGAAGACATCGACGCCATCACGCTCCAGGCGTTCGTGGTCGCGTACGTGCAGCACGACATAGAGATCACCGGGCGGTCCACCACGCACACCGTGCTCGCCTTCTCCGTTCAGTCGCAGTCGGGAGCCGGTGTCGACACCGGGCGGGATCTTGATCTGGAGTTCCCGCTCCTTCTCGCGGCGACCGGCGCCCCCGCAGTCGCTGCAGGGAGAACTCACCACCTGACCCTCGCCATGGCAGTTCGGACACGTCCGGGCGACCGTGAAGAATCCCTGACTCATCCGAACCTGCCCGTGGCCGCCGCAGGTCGCGCAGGGACTGGGCGCCGAGCCGTCCGCACTGCCGGAGCCCGAGCAGGTGTCGCAGCGTTCGAGACGCGGAATCCGAAGCGACGGCTCGACCCCGAAGGCCGCCTCCTCGAAGTCGATCTCGAGGTCGTAGCGCAGGTCGGCTCCCCCCTGGGGTCCGCCGGGGCGACGGCGACGACCCCCGAATCCGAACAGGTCTCCGAGAATGTCGGAGAAGTCACCGAAGGTCTCCGGGTCGAACCCTCCGAAGCCGCCTGCGCCGGCGCCCTGATGGCCGAAGCGGTCGTAACGGGCCCGCTTCTCACGATCCGACAGGACGGCGTAGGCCTCGGCTGCTTCCTTGAAGGCTTCCTCGGCCTGCTCGTCGCCCGGATTCTTGTCGGGGTGGTACTTCAGGGCCAGCTTGCGGTAGGCCGACTTGATGACCGTTCCATCTGAATCTCGGGATACACCGAGGACTTCGTAGTAGTCGCGTTTGGTACTCATTCGGAAATCGTCATCCTTCGGGCTTGGACTCCAACATGATGGAGGACAGCAAGCTGGAAACAGTGTTGAGATCGAACATCGCCGCCTCGAGGGCCGCTCGGTCTTCACTCACGGTTGCAGCGCGAGAGCGCCGCAGGACACTCCGGGCCTTGGTCTGGTCGCTGTTGGAAAGCAGGGTCGAGAACTGGTTGAAGACCTTTTCGTTGGTCTGGATCAGGCCCTCGAGCCGATTCCGGAGCCGACGTATCGTCTGCCTCTCGCGGTCCTGCTCCGCATGGCTGTCGGCCTCTTGAATCAGATTCTGGACTTCCTCCTCGCTCAGTCCCGAGGCGGGATTGATCTGGAGGCTCTGGGACTGGTCGCTCGCCATGTCGCGAGCCGCCACGGTGTGAATGGAGTTCGAGTCGATCGCAAAGGTCACCTCGATCTGGGGCACGCCCTTCGGCGCCGCCGGAATCCCCACCAGTTCGATCTTGCCCAGGGACCGATTCTCGGCGGCGATCCGTCGCTCTCCCTGCACGACGTGGATCGCCACGGTGTCCTGGTTGTCCACCACCGTCGTGAAGACCTGCGTGACCTTCGTGGGAATCGTCGAATTGCGTTCGATCAGCGGCGTGAAGAGTCCGCCCTGGGTCTCGATGCCGAGCGACAGCGGCGTGACGTCGAGGAGCACCACGTCCTTGATGTCGCCCTGCAGGATACCGCCCTGGATCGCCGCGCCGAGGGCCACGACCTCGTCGGGATTGAGATCCGTGTTCGCCGGTCTGCCGAAGACCTCTTCCACGGTCCTCGCCACGATCGGAGAACGGGTCTGGCCGCCGACCAGAAGCACTTCGTCGATGTCGCTCACCCGCAGGCCGGCGTGCTCCAGGGCGTCGCGACACGGTTCCACCGTGCGTTCGACCAGATCCGCCACCAGGCTCTCGAACTTCGCCACGGTCAAGGTGTTCGCCAGATGCCTGGGCCCCTCGTCGTCAGCCGAGATGAAGGGCAGATTGATGGCGGTCTCCTCGTGCACCGACAACTCCGTCTTGGCTCGCTCGGCAGCTTCCTTCAGTCGCTGAAGGGCCATCCGGTCCGAGCGCAGATCGACGCCGGTTTCCTCGTAGAACTCGTGGATCAGCCAGTCCATGATCCTGCGATCGAAGTCTTCCCCGCCGAGATCGGTGTCGCCGCTCGTCGCCTTCACTTCGAACAGCCCCTCGGAGATCTCGAGGATCGAAATGTCGAAGGTGCCGCCGCCGAGGTCGAAGACCGCCACGGTCCGACTGGCGGAGTCGGACTGCAGTCCGAAGGCGAGCGCCGCGGCCGTTGGTTCGTTGATGATCCGAAGGACTTCGAGTCCGGCGATCCGGCCGGCGTCGCGCGTCGCCTGCCGCTGCGAATCGTCGAAGTAGGCGGGAACCGTGATGATCGCCTCCTCGACGGACTCCCCCAGGGCCTTCTCGGCGCCCTCCTTCAACTCCCGCAGCAGCATCGCGGAGATTTCCTGCGGGCTGTAGTCGCGGCCGCGCAGCGACACGCGGATATCGCCGTTGTCGGCCGCACGCAGTTCGTAGGGCAGGTGGACCTCGAGGGCTCGCTGAACGTCCGGAGAGCTGAACTTGCGCCCGATCAGCCGCTTGACCGCCGAGATCGTGTTTCGCGGGTTCGTGATCGCCTGCCGCTTGGCGATCTGCCCTACCAGCCGGTCCCCCTCCTCGGTGATCGCGACGATCGAGGGGGTGGTCCGGCCGCCGTGGGCATTCGCCAGCACACGCGCCGAACCGACGCCTTCAGCGACGGCGACGCAACTGTTGGTCGTGCCGAGGTCGATGCCGAGAATCTTTCCCATCCGTATCTCGTGGCGCCCGGTCCAGGATCGGACTCACCGTCTTCAGCTCAGGAATCTCCATCCAGGGGCGCCACTGCGACCTTGACCATCGCAGGGCGAAGCAGGCGATCGCTCAGCCGGTAGCCGCGCTGGAGAACCTCGGCCACCCTCGGTTCGGAGACGGAAGCATCCTCGAATCGGGCAATCGCATCGTGGATCGACGGGTCGAAGGGCTCTCCCTCCGCAGGAACCTCCTCGACTTCGAAACGTTCCAGCAGCTTGCTCATCTGACGCAGGATCATCTCGACCCCGCTCTGGAGATCCTCGAAGCTACCGCGCGAACTCGCGGCGAGTTCGAGGTTGTCCATCACGAGCAGGATCTCGCGCAACGGATCGACGGCCGCGTAGCGCCGCGCGTCCGCCCGCTCCCGATCGACCCTCTTCTTGTAGTTCTCGAAGTCCGCCATGGCCCGCAACATGCGTTCTTTCGACTCGGCGACCTCCTGTTCGAGCTCGGCGATCCGACCGCCACCCTCGGGAGGGTCTACCTCGGGCGCATCGGAACTGCCCGGATCCTCGAGGATGTACGGTTCCTCGTGGATGTCGGCTTCTTCAGTCATTCTGGGTCACTCCTCCCTCAGGACCGTCGAGATCACCGGAAAGTGCCTCGCTCAGCGCGCTCCCCAGGAACTGCACCAGGGGAATGAGCCGGGGGTATTCCATGCGCGACGGTCCGAAGACTCCCAGACTGCCCAACGGTCGGCCTCCCACACCGTAGGTCGTAGCCACCAGCGAGAAGTCGAGGGCCGACGTCAGGTCGGCATCATCACCGATCAGCACCCGGACCCCTTCCTCGGCGACGCACTTGGTCAGGATCGAAACCAGCTGGGCCTTGTCGTTGAAGGCCTCGAACAGTCGGCGGATGCGCTGGAGATCGGCGAGTTCGGGCTGGTCGAGAAGCGACTCCGTGCCGTCGACCATGAGAGCCGGATCGAGTCCGGCGTGCAGTCCCAGGGACGCCATCCTCAGGGCTCTCTGCATCAGCTCGTCCAGCAACGCGCGTTCGTCGGCCATGCGCTCGAGAAGTCGAGTGCGGGCCTCGAAAAGGGTCAGACCCTGGAAATTCTGGGTGATGTAGTTGGAGATGCGGATCAGGTCGTGGCGCTCGACCGGTTCCTGGACCTCGATCACCCGATGATCGACGAAGCCACCGGAAGACACGACCACGCACAGGACCCGTTGCTCGGACAGCGGCACGAAGTCGACACTGCGCAGGATCACGTCGCCGCGGGCCGGCACCAGGACGACGCCGACCTGATGCGACAGGTCCGACAGCAGGCGACTGGCCACACTCGCCAGATCCTCCGCGTCCCCGGCGCCGTTGAGGGCCTCGCCGATGCGCGTGCGCACACCCGAAGACAGGTTGCGCCGACGCATCAAGCTGTCGATGTAGACGTGATACCCGTCGGCGGTCGGGATGCGGCCGGCCGAGGTGTGGGGCTGGCGCAGGAAACCTCCCTGGTCGAGATCGGCCATCACGTTTCGAACCGTTGCCGACGACAGACTGCGGCGCTTCGCGATCTCGGCCGAAGACACCGGTTCGGCGCTTCGGATATAGAAATCCACCACGTCCCGGAGGACGCTCTGGGCTCGCTCGCTGAGCAGCTGGGGCTCGGTCCTGGTCATGTTCGGATGGGAAACGAAGGTCGTCGAACCGGGGGTTCGGGGAGCCCGAAACCCGGCGACAGGGCCCCCGATTCTAGCAGAGCCGAAGGGGCTCGAGAGCCTTGCATTTCTTGACCGTCGGGGGTCCTGTTGCTAAGATATTACCCTTCATCAATATTATTGAATTGCTGCAGCTCCGTTTTCTCCCATGGTCTTCTTCAACTACAGCACCCAGCAGATGGCGGCGAAGGTCGTGTACTACGGTCCGGGCCTGGGCGGGAAGACCTCGAATCTCCAGTACATCTACGACCACACCAGCAAGAACTCGCGCGGTGAAATGGTCTCCCTGGACACCGATACCGATCGCACCCTCTTCTTCGACCTGCTGCCCATCGACGTCGGCAACATCGGCGGTTTCGAGACCCGGATCCAGCTCTACACCGTCCCGGGACAGGTGTTCTACAACGCCACCCGCAAGCTCGTGCTCAAGGGCGTCGACGGCGTCGTCTTCGTGGCCGACTCCCAGCGTCCGATGCTCGACGCGAATCGAGAGTCCTTCGACAACCTGGTCGAGAATCTCCGCATCGTGGGTCTCGAGCCCGAAGACGTACCGATCGTCCTGCAGTACAACAAGCGCGACCTGCCCGGCGTCCTGTCGGTAGACGAGCTCGACGAAGCCCTGAATCGGGGCAACTGGCCGACGTTCGAGGCGTCGGCCCTGTCGGGCAAGGGGATCTTCGAAACCCTGACCGCGATCTCCAAGCTCACTCTCAAAGCTCTCCGAACCAGGGTCGGAGAGTCGGTCTCACGGCGCTCCCCGGCACCGACACAGCGCCACGTGCCAGCGACTTCGCGACTCGCCCTCAGCGGCACCTTCGCCGGCCGACGCCCCGTCGACCGGCCGGCCCCCGGCCGCCCCACAGATTCCGGATCCTCCTCGAGCCACAGCGAGCTCGGAGGTCGCCGCCCCGACCCCGACGAAGCCTCCGCCAGCGGCACCTACGACGACACCTGCGAACCCTCGCGAGAATGCCCCGACCACCGGCGCCAGCCTGGCGGAAGTGACCGGCCATGGGACCGAGACGGTGTCGGAAGAGTTGCTCGGCGAAGCCGGCGATCTGCTGGCAGACGCCACCCGGGCTCCGCTCACCGACCCCGATCTTCTCGAACTCGACGGCAGGAACAGCGTCGGACTGCCGCTGGAAGCCGACGGTTCCGCTCCCTCGGGCGAGAACCCTGAAGCCGTCCGGCTCCGGGACGATGCCGCCCCGACCCGCAATGGCGTTGCGACTCCGCCGACCACGACCCGGGAGCCGAGCGCGGACCCGATGACGATGAGCGCCGTCCCCGCGGCAGCCGATCGCCAGGCCGAGGCAGCGACCGCGAAGACCGGCCTCGAGGACTCCCTTCCGCCCGAAGGAACCTCGGCGCCGGCGCTGAACGGAACATCGCTGAACGGCAGCGTCAACGGCTTCCATCCGACGGCCAGGGAGAACGGGCACGTCGAGATGTGCCGCCAGCTCGAGATGACGCTGCCGCGCAAGTCACTCATGAAGGCCCGTCGCATGTCGATGCTCTTGCAGTTCGAGGACGAAGACGAGAACATCGTGGGCAACATGGAACGCAGCTTCGACCTGACGGCCCGGCCGGCAGACCTCGAGGAACTGCTGCTGCAACTGAACGTAACCGTCAACCCGAACGACTGAAGCCGGGCGCTGCGCGCCTTCCAGCTCGACGGCCATGAAGTGCCCCTACTGCGGTGAGAACAACGACCGCGTGGTCGATTCCAGGGAGAGCCGCGGCGGCGCGACGATCCGACGGCGGCGAGAATGTCTCGACTGCAGTCGCCGCTTCACTTCCTACGAGCAGATCGAAGACATCCCCCTGATGGTGGTCAAGGAGGACGGCTCGCGCGAGGAGTACAACCGCAAGAAGCTGCTCGGGGGATTGCTGAAGGCATGCGAGAAACGACCCGTGCCGTCGACGGCCCTCGAGGCCCTTGTCGATGACGCTGAATCGATGCTCCAGGAACAGGAAGACCGGGAGCTCTCGACGCGAGAACTGGGAGCCTTCATCATGCACAGACTGCGTGAACTGGACCAGGTGGCCTACGTTCGATTCGCGTCGGTCTACCGTCGTTTCGAGGACATCGACGCCTTCGTCGACGAGCTTCAGACCCTGATCCGCCAGCGGGCTCGCTGAGCCTCGGCGCAGCGAGGGTTTGGGTGTAGTCTCCAAGCCAACGGAGGCCGCCCTTGACTACCGTATCGACCGTCGAGCAGGACGAGCTGCTCAGAACCCTGCCCGACGTTCTGCCGCTGCTGCCGCTCAAGAACACGATCCTCTTCCCGTACAACATCGTTCCGCTGTCGATCAGCTCGGAGCGAAGCGTCGCGGCGATCGACCAGGCCCTGGCCGAGGACCGCATGATCCTGCTGGCCGGACAGCAGGATTCGTCGGTCGACGAACCCGGCGAGGCCGACCTCTACAAGGTGGGCACCGCTGCCCTGATCATGCGGATGCTCAAGCTGCCCGACGGGCGGATCCGCATCCTGGTCCAGGGTCTGGCGCGAGCCCGTATCGAGCACATGAGCCAGCTCGATCCCTTCATGCAGGCTCGGATCTCGAGGATCGAAGAGCCACCTGTCAGCGACGCGATCGAATCCATGGCGTTGGTCCGCAGCGTCAAGGACCTGCTCGACGACGCCGTCTCTCTCGGCAAGACGATCTCTTCGGAGGTCGTCGTTCTGGCGAGCAACATCGAAGATCCTGGACGCCTCGCCGACCTGACCGCCAGCAACCTCGACCCCAAGATGGAAGACGCCCAGAGAGTTCTCGAGACCTTCGACCCCCTCGAGAGACTGCGCCATGTGAGCGGTCTCCTGGTTCGCGAGATCCAGCTGCTGAACATCCAGCAGCGGCTGTCCTCCCAGACTCGCGAGGAACTCGACAAGTCGCAGCGCGACTACTTCCTTCGCCAACAGTTGCGAACGATCCAGGAGGAGCTCGGCGAAGGCGACAGTCTCGAAGAGGACATCCGCGGGTATGGGGAGCAGCTCGAGCAGAGCACGCTCAGCGAGGAAGCTCGCGACGAGGTCGAGAAGCAGATTCGGCGCCTCCAGCACACCCACCCCGAGAGCGCCGAGGGCGCCATGATCCGCACCTATCTCGACTGCGTCACCGCCTTGCCGTGGGGAACGCAGAGCGAGGACGACCTCGACCTCGGCAACGCCAGGAGGGTTCTCGATGAGGATCACTTCGACCTCGAGAACGTCAAGGATCGGATCCTCGAGTACCTGGCCGTCCGCAAGCTGAAGAAGACCGCGAAGGGCCCGATCCTGTGCTTCATCGGTCCCCCCGGCGTCGGCAAGACGTCGCTCGGCCGCTCGATCGCGCGGGCGCTCGGGCGCGAGTTCGTCCGCATCTCGCTCGGCGGCGTCCACGACGAGGCCGAGATCCGGGGACATCGACGAACCTACATCGGCGCCCTGCCGGGCAGGATCATGCAGGGCATCCAGCAGGCAGGCACCGACAATCCGGTGTTCATGCTCGACGAGATCGACAAACTGGGCTCCGATTTCCGGGGCGATCCGTCCTCCGCTCTGCTCGAGGTCCTCGACCCCGAACAGAACACCGGCTTCCGCGATCACTACCTGGGCCTTGCCTACGACCTTTCGAAGGTTCTCTTCATCACCACCGGCAACCTGGCCGAGCCCATCCAACCGGCGTTTCTCGACCGCATGGAAGTGCTGCGACTGTCGGGTTACACGGTCGGCGAGAAGGTCGAGATCGCCCGACGTCACCTGATCCCGAAGCAGCGCGCCGAGAACGGAATCGAGGAGCACCATCTGGACCTGACGAAGAGCGGGCTGACGAAGGTCATCTCGGCGTATACCCGAGGAGGCTGACGTACGCAATCCGAGCAGATCGTCCACCATGTGTCGCAGGGTCGCAGTGCGAGTGGCTAACGGCAAGGACGGCAAGACTCGCTTGACGGCATGCAACGTCAAGAAGTTCCTCGGGGTACAGCGTCACTGGGCAGAAGAGCTGCTCAATCGCAACCGGATCGGGGTGGCAACCGGTCTGGCCTGGACTGCGGCCGGTGGCGACCTGATGTTCATTGAGGCTCTCGCCCTGCCGGGGCGCGGAGCATCAGCTGACCGGGCAGCTCGGAGACGTCATGAAGGAGTCGCCGCCCAGGCGGCCACCGTCCTTCGCTCGCTCCTGGGCTGCGCAGAATCGATCAGGATCGCTCGACGAAAAGGACATCCACATCCACGTTCCAGCCGGCTCGATTCCCAAGGATGGCCCTTCCGGCCGGCATCACGATCGCTGACCGCAATTGTCTCGCTGCTCGCCGAACGACCCGTCGATCGTCGTGTCGCGTTGACCGGCGAGATCACGCTGCGCGGCGAGGTCCTGCCCATCGGCGGTGTCAAGGAGAAGGTCCTCGCGGCCCGCGGTGCCGGAGTGGAAGAGGTCGTGCTGCCAAAGCTCAACGAACGCGACGTCGCCGAGATCGCGCCGAACCCAACTTCCGACGAGGCATCGTCTTCCCGCTCGTGGACACGATGGACGAGTTGCTGGAGCGCGCCCTCGTCGAGCCGGCCGACGCCTCCGACTGAGCGCGAACTCCTCGCCTGGCTGCGAGAGCAGCCCGAGACTCGTGGATTGCTGGGCGACGACTGCGCCTTCCTGCCGCCCACCGGCGACACCGCCGTCACCGTGGACCGCCAGGCGGCCGGCATCCACCTCCCTCACGACGCCGACACGGAAATCTTCGCGCGTCGTCTGATCGAGATCAACGTCTCCGACCTCGCGGCCTGTGGAGCCAGGCCCGCCTGGGCCTTCCTCGGAGTCGCAGGGCCCACCGACCACCCCTGGACCCGTTTCTTCAGCGCGTTTCTCGACGCCGCCGAGTCCCGATCCGTGACCCTCGCGGGAGGGGACGTTTCGAGGTCGGATGAGTTCTCCGCCACACTCACGCTGATCGGGCATCCGCTCGTCCGCGGTCGATGGCTGCGCCGCAGCGCCGCTGTGCCCGACGATTCGATCTGGGTCGGCGGCGCACTGGGAGGGTCGGCGATCGGCCTGGCGCTCGCCCGTCGCGGCGGGCGGATCGATCGCCGGCTGGACTGTCACCTGCCCGAGGACCTGCCGGAAGCGCTCTCTGCCGACGCCGAACGTTGCCTCCGTCTGCACTTCTGTCCGCAGGCCCAGACGGATCTGGCCGGCTGGTTGGCGGGTCACGGCACCTGCGCCATCGACTTGTCGGACGGCCTGTCGACGGACCTTCGTCACCTGGCGCAGAGCAGTCGAGTCGGGGCGACGATCCATCAGGACCGAATCGACCTCGAACCGGATCTCGCTCGCCTGGCCGCCCACCTGGAACTCGATCCGGGGGAGGTCGTGCTGCACGGTGGCGAAGACTACAAACTCCTGTTCACGCTGCCCGAGGGAGTTGAACCACCGGCTGAGTTCGGATGTCGAAGGATCGGCGAAGCGACCTCCGAGGGAGGTCGCTTGCAGATCGAATCGAGGGGCAGGCTCCGGGACCTGCCGGACGCAGGCTGGGACCAGTTCGGATCGCCCTGGGAGGGCTCGCCCGAGGGGCCGCAGCCGGCCTAGGCCAGGGCGGCGTGGATCGCCTCGAAGTCCGGAAGGTCGCTGGCCTTCTCGAGGACTTCGGCGTATCGGATCTTGCCTTCCTTGTCGATCACGAAGGCCGACCGCTTGGCCACGCCCTCGAACCCGATGAAGTCGCCGTAGAGTGCTCCATAGGCGGCAGCCGTTTCCTTGTTGAAGTCCGAGAGCAGCGGAAAATTGATGCCCTGCTCCTTCGCCCAGGCGGCCTGCGCGAAAGGACTGTCCACCGAGATCCCGAGCACTTCCGCGTCGAGAGCCTCATAGGAGGCGAAGGAGTCCCGCACCGAACACATCTCGGCGGTACAGACTCCGGTGAAGGCGAACGGGAAGAAGAGAAGTACGACGTTCTTTTCGCCGCGGAAATCGGAAAGGGTCACCTTGTCGGTGCCGGGCGCTCCGGGGAGCGTGAAATCGGGAGCGGAATCGCCAACCTGCAAAGTCATCAGACAGTGTCCTCCAGGAATATGAGTCGATGGATCCGACGCTGCGGCCGCCGGGAGCCCGGGGCCTGTCGAAGTACAGCGTTGTAGGGGGGAACCCCGAACGGCGTCCTGTCGGGGGCGCCGACCCCGGGGTGGCGATCCTATCCGAGCGGCCTGCCGGGTGCGAGCCTCGAGGACCTTCTAGTCTTCTGCGCCGACCTGCCCGATGCCCGAGGGCCACTTCATGAAGTATCCGCCGGCCCAGACCAGGTCCTCGGTGTAGTTCGTGTGCAGGAACGGTCCGCGAGCGTACTCGTCCGAAGAGAACTGACCGTCTCCTCCGGACGACCGGATCCCCACCGGAATCGCAGACGCAGACGACCCGGTCGTGCCGTACTCGTAGCGGTAACCCCAACCATCGACCACCGGGACCACTGCGGCGTACTGCGGCACGAGCGTGGCCTCGAGTGCCTCTGCCGTGATGACTTCGAAGGTACCCCAGTCGAAGGTCTTGACTTCCTGTCCGGCGGCCATCGCTCCTGCCTGGTCCGTGATCCACGACAACCAGGAGGTTCCCATCAGTCGCATGTCGGTCATCGTCCGCTTCTGCTTGGCCCGCAGCAGTGAATCGAGCAGGTTGGGAATGATGAGGGACGCGATCACCGCGATGATCGCGACCACGATCAACACCTCGATCAACGTGAAACCCCTCGAACTACGCTTTCGAAACCCGGAGATCGCCTTCATGCCCTGAATAACAAAGCAAGGCCCATGCCAGCAGAAGTCCCTGGATTCGAGGCCCTCAGCCTGACTGCAGGGCGCTGGGGTGACAATCATCGTCAATCGCACCGGCATCTCTCGTCCACTGCCCGTCCTCGAGCTCCAGGCGCTTGATGAGATACGCGAGAGCCTGGCGTGTGATGCCCAGCCCGCGTGCGGCCTCGGCGACGACACCTCCAGCTTCCGACAAGGCCCGGCTGAGGATCTCGCGGCGGAAGTCATCGAGGCGGCGGTGATACGACGGCCCACCCGCCGTGGACTGAGGCAACTCCAGGTCCCTGGCTCGAACGAGGCCGCCCTCACACAGGCTACTGGCAACCTGCAGTCGATTCTTCAACTCACGAACGTTCCCGGGCCATGAGTACTCCCGAAGGCGGCTGCGGGCCTCGTCGGTGAGTTCGACCTCCGGACCGACCTCGGCCAGGATGTGCTCGCTCAGGCGCACGATGTCCTCGCCTCGCTCTCTCAAGGGCGGCAGGACCACCGTCGCGGCGGCAAGTCGGAAGTAGAGGTCGTGTCGGAAGCGGCGCTCACGGACCAGCCTCGGGATCTCCCGATGCGTCGCGGCGACCACTCGGACGTCGACGCGACGCGCGCGGCTTTCCCCCAGGCGTCGGACCTCGCCCTCCTGGAGGAAACGCAGCAGGGCGCCCTGCGCCGCCGGTGAGAGATCGGCGACCTCATCCAGCAGAACCGTTCCCCCTTCGGCGCTCTCCAACACTCCGCGACGCTCGCGATCGGCGCCGGTGAAGGCACCCCGGACGTGCCCGAAGAGATCTCCGAGCAGCAGGGAATCATCGACCGCAGCACAGTTGTAGGCCAGGAAGGGTCGACCGGCCCTGGGGCTCTTGCGGTGCAGGCGGCGCGCCGCCAGTTCCTTGCCGGTCCCCGACTCGCCCTGCAGCAGAACGCTGATCTCCGCCTTGGCCAGTTCGTCGAGACGAGCGAGAGCCGCACGCAGCGCAGCGCTGCGCCCCAGGATCCGCCCCTGGGATCCATCCAGCGTTCTGAGGGGCGGTCGTCGCAGCCGCTGACCCACCAGCCCCACCAGGACCTTCAAGGGTTCGTCGATCACCTCGGAGCGGACCACGATACGACCCGCACGGGCGTTGGTCGTCCAACGCTGCGAACCACGGCCCCCGCTCGCCAGGCACCGGATCTCATCGCCGATCTGCCATTCCAGGGCGACCTCTCGGTAGCCGCACTCCTCGAGGAGACGAGGTGCGGCGTTCTCCGGATCGGAAGAGGACAGGAACGCTCGCAGGGCAGCACAATCGATGCCCCTGCCGCCGTTCAGGAGTCCTGAGAAGGTCGTCCAGCCCAGCTCCAGGAGACGCGCCGAGGCCCACGACGCGACGCCCGGTGGAACCAGGTCGGGTGCCGTTCGGACCATCGACACGACACAGCGAGCGGCGCGAAAATCCCCCAATGCCTCGAGGTCGAGCCAGGCCTCGGCCGGAGGAGTCTCGCCCGCCATCAGGCTTCTCCAGAGATCCGACACAGGGTCGTCCTCGAGCAGTTCCTCGATCTCACCCGGAGCGGCGACGGCCGCGATCTCGATCCGCTGATCTCTCGCCAGCAGGGACGGGAGACGAAGGTGGTCCGCGTCGACCTCGGCCGCTACTCCCGCGACGACCCGGAGTCTCGCGGCACATAGATCCAGGCGGCGCGCCTCCAGGGATTCCCTCTCGAGTCGTCTGCGAAGCCGTTCCAGCACGTGCAACTGCGCCGCCCAGTCGCGGCGAAACTCAGCGACGTCACACTCGACCTCGAGAACGTCGACGCAACCGACCAGAACTCCCCTGCGCTCGAAGTACTCCCAGGCATCCTTCAGGGTCTGCGCATCCCTGGCGTCGTGGACTCCGCGAGCCCAGCGCGCCGCCACGGCCAGGGTCCGCGCGCTCCAGAGTGCCACGGAATCACCGCCGGCAGCCAGGAGTCTGCAGGCGCGCACGGATCTCTCTTCGGCGCCGGCGGCGCACGACCGATTCAGCTCCTCGCGGGCCCGGATCAACGCCAACGCTGCATGACGGCCGAGATCGACTCGGCGGCCGTCGTCCATCGACGACGAGCCGGGAACGATCTCGCCCCAGCAAGGATCCATCCGAAGACGCTGCGCCCATTGGCAGACCGCCAGCGCCGCGGCTCGCCGCTGAGGGTTGGATTCGTCGAGCCCTCGCCGGATCGATTCGAGTCGCCTCTTCCAGGAGCGCTCGCGCGCTCGTAGACGATCGGCACGCAGGCGCAGGGCCGAGCACGCAGGGGTCTCCAAGCGCGTCTCCCGGCCCAGTTGCCCGGACGCCAACCGGAGTTCACCCAGCGAGATGAGTTGGCCTGCCGGGCTCCTTCCAACCGACGACGGGTCAGCGTCGCCGATCCGGCGCACGGCGGTTCGCAATCTCCACGCCCGTTCGTGCAACGACACCTTCTGCTCGGGGTCGAGCCCTGCTTCACCGAACCAGAACTCCTCGGCACGCCCTGAGGCCAACCGATCCCGCACCTCTGTGAAGGTGAGCCCGGATCTCTCGATGTCCCGCGCGATCGTCGCTGGGGCGGCGACCAGGAGGCCGTCCGCCCCGACGGCCACCAATCGCGATCGTGCCTCGGCGAATCGGGGCTTCCAGAGGCCCGGGTAGAACTCGAACAGACTCGACACCAACTGGGCCGGCGTCGACGGCCCCCCTACGGCCCGACTGCAGCGCAGCCAGCGGCGCACCGCCCTTCGAACCGCTCCCCGTCCCTCACAGGGACCTCCGGTCGGCGATTCGGGCCACCGAAAGAGCCGCCGCGCCAGCGCATCCACCTGCTGCCTCCAGAGACGATCGTCGCCCCGCTCCCGAACGACGACACCGCCGAGGTGGCCCTTCTCGTCGAGACCGTTACCGATCCAGCTGGCTTCATCGACTTCGAAGCCGACCTTTCCGAGCAGCGCCACGAGGGCACAGGCCTCCAGAAGGACGACCAGACGACTGCTGTCCTCGCAAAGCCTCTCGAAGCCTTGACCTGGAGGCCCCTGGAGGGCGGGATGCTCGAAGGGAACTGGACGCGTGGACGGTGTCAACTCACCCCAGAAGAGTGTCGAGATCCCTCCAGAAATGGGGATAGGACTTGGCGACCACCTGGGGGTCGGCGATCGAAATGCCGGGACGTCGCAGGCCGACCAGCGCCATCGCCATTGCGATCCGATGGTCGTCGTAGGATTCGCACCGGACCTCAGCGACGGGCGGATCGGTGTCGTGCCAGTTCCCCTGCACGATCAGGCCGTCGTCGAGTTCTTCGACCTCGACTCCGACGCGGCCGAGTTCCGTCGCGATCGCGGCCCGTCGATCGCTCTCCTTGATTCTGAGATGAGGCACGTTGACGATCCGGGTCTCGCCCTCGAGAAAGGGGGCGACCGCCGCCAGGGTCGGCACCTGGTCCGGCATGTCGCCGAGGTCGAAGACCCCGCCTCGACCGGGACGACCGCTCACCTCGAGTTCATCGCCCCGCCAGTCCAGGACGGCTCCGACCTGGGCCAGGACGTCGAGGAAGCGTCGGTCGCCCTGGAACGAGTCCGCCACGAGTCCGCGCAACCGCACCCGACCCGACGTCAGGAGGGCTGCCGCGGCGGGATAGGCCGCGGCCGAGTAGTCCGGTTCCACAGCCAGATCCGAGGGCGGTCGCGGCGCTGCCGGATCGATTCGCAGGGAACCGCGTTGCAAGCGCGCCACCGGGACCCCGAAGCGGGCCATCGCCGCCAGCGTGAGATCGAGATAGGGCGACGACGACAGGGCTTCCACGACGATCTCGACAGGAGTCGAAGCCCTCGTGGCCGCCATGACCAGAGCCGACACATACTGCGACGACTCCTTCGCATCGATGCTGCAGCGACCGCCGACCAGACTGCCTCCGCGGATCTCGAGCGGCGCCAGGCCCTCGGCGCGCGGGCAACCGATCTCCGCTCCCAGGGCGCGCAGGGCCTCGACCAGCGGACCGACCGGTCGCTCCCGCAATCGCGGCGTGCCGTCGAGGACCCAGTCTCCCGGAATCGCGGTCAGTGTCGCTACCAGGAACCGGTAGAGCGTCCCCGCGTTGCCGCAGAAGATCTCACCGGATCGGGGAAGGGTCTCCCCGGGCGTCAGGACCACGGCATCGCTGTCCCGATCGACGCGGTAGCCAAGCACCTCGAGAGCCCTCTGGAAGTGCTCCAGATCCTCCGACTGAAGCGGATGATCGATTCGCACCGGGCGGCCGGACAGCAGCCCGAGATTGAAGTAGCGGTGCGAGACACTCTTCGACGGCGGCGGTCGGAGCGCGCCCTCGACCCGCCCGGAGCGAACCCGCACCACGTCAGTCGTCATCCGATTCTCCGATCCACACCAACGAGCGATCCGTGTACCACGCCGGCAGGATTCGCACCTCCCCGCCGACGACCGTCCAGAGCAGGTCCTCGTGGAAGTGCCCGAGCAGCAGAGTGTCGTGGCCTTCCGCCAGACGCTTCTCTGCATACGACCGGACCACTTCCTCGGGAATTCTCATCTTGTGCTCGAAGTTCGTCCGGGCCAGGCCGCGCTCGGTGGACGCCATCATGCGAAGACCGAGAGAGGTGGGCAACAGCGCGAGGGCGGCTCTCGTGACGAAGCTCTTCGAAAGACGCCGCCAGAGACGATAGCGCCAATCGCGGGCATTGAGGCCGTCTCCATGAACGGCGAGATAACGACGACCGCCGACTTCGAAGGCGAACTCCCTGCCGACCT
>CALOFD010000007.1:0-15611 GCA_942492505.1 Thermoanaerobaculia bacterium | reverse complement strand
CCCCCGGCCTGTGCGGGGCACCGATGGTTTTCTGGGGCTCGCAAGAGCAACGGGCGTAGGTGGCTCCTCCCGTCTGGAAGCAGCCCTGCTCCTAACTCTTGAAGGGTGACTGGTGCGGATCGGACTCCCCCAACACCCCACGTAGAGAACTGACGGCGCGTCACAGGCACCCCGCAATGTTTCATGAACCATTGACTTAGATCATCGTGCGCAGCCACGAGATGGCTTCGGCGCCTATTGACCGAGCCCAGCGAAATGGTGACCTCGCCTTCTGTTTCGTCCAATCCCGCATGACGGTACAAGATCGGCCGACGAGCCTCCCAGCTCACAGTCCAGGGAGCGGCGCACCGATGTCAGAGAAACAACAAAGAACTTCGCCGCGCGGCTCGCGGTCGCTCTCGAAGGCGCCCTCGATGGGCAGCGGTCTTCATTGACGGCAGCGTCCTTCGCCGCGCCTCGCATCCGCATACACAGGTGCTCGGCTTCGACGATCACCGACACGCCCTCCGGATCGAGATGCTCCATCAGCGCGTCGGCCACCTGCGCGGTGAGGCGTTCCTGGAGTTGCGGACGACGAGCGTACACATCGACGGTTCTCGCCAGCTTCGACAGCCCCACCACTCTGCCGTTGCCGGGTCGGTAGGCGACGTGGGCCCGGCCGGAGAACGGCAGCAGATGGTGTTCGCACAGACTCCAGAACTCGATGTCGCGCAGCACGACCAGGTCGCCGCCCTCATGGGCAAAGGTCCGCGCGAGATGATCGCCGGCGTCCTGACGCAGTCCACCGACGATCTCCTCCCACGCGCGGGCAACCCTGGCCGGCGTCTCGAGCAGCCCTTCCCGGTCGGGGTCCTCGCCGATGGCGAAGAGGATCTCGCGAACGGCGCGCTCGATCCGGGGATGATCGATCGGCGGAACCGCTACCTGATGGCGTGGTGACTCGGCTACCGAGCCCTTGGCATCACGCATTCGAACTACTTCGCTCATCGCTCGTCTCCTGACTGGAAGCCCCAACGGTCTGCTCCCAACGGGGTCTTCGGAAAAGCAGTCTAGACCCACACGCTCTGTTTGTCTAGTTTTTGTCGATTTATTTTTGTAATATATCCAAAGCCAACGGAAAGCGTCGCACACCTCCCGGCTACCAGAGCCTCCCCCGACCCTCTTCATGAAGCACTACTCTCAATACACCCATCGTTTCGTCCTGCCCGTGGAGCCGGACGTCGCCTTCGGGTCGATGGCGGACCCCCGACGCCTCGACTCAGTGACACCCGCCTGGTTTCGACTCCGGCCCGCGAGCGTGCCGCCCTCACTGTCCGCCGGCACCGAGGTCACCTACCATCTCAGATGGCGATCGATTCCGCTCCCCTGGACGAGCCGGATCGTCGAGTGGTCAGAGCCGAGAGCCTTCATCTACGAGCAGCTCAGGGGGCCCTTCAGGTTCTTCCGCCACGAGCACTTCTTCACCGAAGTGTCGCAAGGCACCGAGGTGGTCGACCGGGTCATCTTCCGCTGCCACGGTGGTCGACTCGTAGACCGATGGCTGGCCCTGCCCGACCTGCGGAGCATCTTCGAGTTTCGCGAAGCCCGCGTCCGCCAACTCCTGGTCGATAGGTCCCGGGACTCCGAACAGCTGAACCGCCCTCGTGAACCCACGACGGGCCAGGGCGTCGTGCGGCAGCCCGGCGGGGCCTAGGAGCCGGCGGCCGCCGCGGACTCGACCGGTGACAACCGCAGCACCGCGCCGTCGTTCTCCTCGGTGAGGACATAGAGCAGATCGTCGGGACCCTGACGGACGTCGCGGATGCGCTGACGCAGCTCCGTCAGCATCCACTCACGCGCCAACTCCTCGCCGTTCTCGGTCAGCACGAAGCGTTCGAGATGACCCGTGTGACTGATCCTGCCGGTCATCAGCGAGCCCACGAAGAGGTTGCCCTGCCACTGCGGGAAGGCGTCACCGGTGTAGAAGGTGACCCCGGACGGACCGATCGAGGGGATCCACAGGATGACGGGTTCGGTCATGCCTTCGGTCCAGAACCTGGGAGCGATTCGGGGACCGTCGTAGTGACGGCCGTAGGACACCACCGGCCAGCCGTAGTTGTTGCCCGCGCGGATGACGTTGAGTTCGTCGCCGCCCTGGGGAGCGTGTTCGATCGCCCAGGGCTCGCCGGTCACTGGATGAAGCGCGATGCCCTGCTGGTTGCGATGCCCCATCGAATAGATCTCGGGCTTGTAGCCCTCGCGCCCCACGAACGGATTGTCGTCGGGCACCGATCCGTCGGTATGCATCCGCAGGACCTTGCCCGCATGGCTGTTGGGATCCTGGGCGAGGGGCGCCTGGCCGCCGAAACTCGAGGTGCCGTCGGGCCGCTGGACGCCGAACGCGCCGCCATTGGTGACGAACATGATGTCGTCCGGCGCGAAAGCGATGCGAGCCGCCGCCGTCGAGCCCTCCCACGACTCCGCCACGAAAACGTCCTCGACGTCCTTCAGCGCCATTCCTTCGAGTCGACCCCGAATCACCGCGATGGTGCCGATCCGGCCCTCCACCTGTCGCGTGTAGGTCAGGTAGACGAGACCGTTGGTCTCGAAGTCGGGGTGCTGGATGACCTCCATCATGCCCGACAGTCCACGGGAGAGGACGTCGTCGGGGACCCCGACCACGGGATCCGGGTGCAGGGCGCCGTCTCGAACGACCCGCAGCGTCCCCTTGCGCTCGGTGACCAGGATCGTGCCGTCGGGAAGCACCGTCATGGCGCCCGGATGGCTCAGGCCCCGAGCCAGCACCTCGACCCGGACCTCCTCGATCTGATGGGTGTTGATGACGAAAGGCTCGTCCGGCAGGGTGACCTCGGGGAGACCCGGAGCACGCGGCCGACGGCCGCCCGAGCTTCCCTGGGCGGACGCCACCGAGGCGAAGACAAGGCAGACGATCGTGGCGAGTCCGAAGAGCCGGACGGTAGGGGTTGGCTGGCTGGTCATCGATGATCCTCTCGAAGTCTTCGCACCCTGTTCTCATGAGATCGCTGCCTCCGCTGCAGAGGGACTGCCCGACTAGTCCTCGGGCCACTCGGCGCCCTGCTCGATCCACAACCGGATCGTCTCGATCTCCTCGTCGGTCAACTCCGTGCCGGCATCGTAGGGCGGCATCCGGTCCTCGGCGAACTCGGCGCTGACGCGCAGGTAGAGCTCACTGTCGTCGGGCTTGAAGGGAACGATATTGAGATAGCCGCCGAAATCGACGAAGGCCCCATCCTTGCGGTCGAGTCGCAGATCCGCCTCCCGACGCTGCTCGTCTGCACCATGGCACTCGTAACAGTAGGCCTCGAGGATCGGCTGCACATCGGCCTCGTAGTCCACGGTTTCGACGGCCCCAGCGGTCACCCCGCCCCGCGCCCAGCCCAGGCCCATCAGAGCCGCCACCGCGACTCCAAGAAGAACTCTCTGCGTCATCCAGACTCCTCCAACGCCGGCGCCCACCGCCGACCGTCGAACCAACCCAACAATGTCGTATCGAAGTGATCCCGACGATGATGCACCCAGCAAGCCCTGTCAAGTTCATCAGGCTTACCTACACGCCCGATACAGAGACCATCCAGGCCCCGACGTTGCCAGCAGTTGCGAAACAACTGCCAAGCAACGCAAAGCGTTGCCGCAATCCAGGGGTTGCCCTTCCACAAGCTTCCAGCAGTTGCGAAGCAACTGCCAAGCAACGCAAAGCGTTGCCGCGATCCACAGGGCTGCCCTTCCCAGCGACTGCGAAGCAGCACAAAGGCTACCGCAATCCGTACGCTGCCAAGGAACCCGAAGGGTTCCGCCGCTAGCAGTTACGCAGTAACTGCCAAGGAACCCGAAGGGTTCCCGCCGCTAGCAGTTACGCAGTAACTGCCAAGCAATCCGTAGGATTGCCAGCTACTTCAGCAGCGAGCCGGCGTAGGGGCCGGCCGCGTGGACCCTCAAGACGGTCGGCAGGTCGCCGACCAGGCGCTCGAGACGCTCGAGCACCCTCTCCTCGCCGCCCGAGGCCGGGGCCTGCAGGCCCATCAGCACGAGATCGGCTTCGCGGGAGTGCTTCTGGATGATCTCGTGCACGCGGTCGGAACCTCGCTCGATCACTTCCGAGCGCGCCCGGATCCGGCTGCGTTCGAGCAGGGCCTTGAGACTCGCCTCGGTCGCTTCGTGGCTGAGCGCATCGGAGGAGATGGTCTTGACCGTGATCGTCGCCTCGGCCCACTCGGGGTTCGCCCCGATCAGGTAGGCGTACAGCAGCAGCATGTCGCCGTTGTTCTGCAGGCCGCCCCACCACACGTCGATCCGCTCGAGGCGCGATGACCATCGGCGAGGTGTGATCTTGCACAGGACCGTCGACTTGTGGAGGGTCGAGGCCCGCCGTACCACCCGCAGGAAGGACAACATGCGCTCGGGATCCGAACTCCATCCGAGCATCAGGGTGTTGGACGTCAGGCCGGCGATGCCGTTGGCCTGGCAGACGTCGAGGATGCCGGTCTCGATGTTCTCGACGATCTCGGCTTCGGCGAAGGCCACGATGCCTTCGCGATCGAGCAGTGCGTTGGTCTCCTCGACCTTCTCGGCCAACCGGGGCGCCAACTCGTCGAAGCGGCCCTCGAAAAGCCGACACACCGTGAGGATGCCGCGGTTCTGATTCAACCAGGCGGCAATCCGGATCAGGTCGATGCGCTTCTCCGGATCGCCGGCGAAGGCGAGGATGTGGGGCCGCCAGTTGCGAGGGTCCATCGGCAGGGTACGCAGCCGCACCAGCGAGGCTCGCGCCAGCGATACCAGCGCGCCGTAGCGAAGGTCTCCGAAGGCGGTGCTGAACGAACGTCGCCGCAGCGCCATGTAGAGCCCGATCTCGATCAGCACCGCGACGATCGTCGCCCATGCGTTGATCAGCATCATCACCCAGATCGAGCCGACCGCGCCGAGCAGGGAGAGCCACCAGGGCACCCGGATCGAAGGGCGATACGACGGTGAACCACTCAACTCCTCGAGCCCGGCAGCCAGATTGATGACGCCATAGGTGGTCAGGAAGAACATCGTCAGGACCGGGGCCACGGCATTCAGGTTGCCGAGTGCAACGGCCGCCAGTGCCACCACGGTGGAGATCAGCAGCGCGACGTCGATCTTGCGACCGAAGAGATACCACCGTGGAAGCCGTGGAATGACGCGATCGCCGGCCAACGCCTCGAGGGTCCGTGGAGCGCCCAGGATGCTGCCGATCGCCGACGAGACGATGGCGCCGAAGAAACCCGGCCACAACAGGACCGGCACGGCAGCCATCCTGAACCAGACCAGGTTGTCGCGCATCAGGTCCTCGGCGGGGGCGCCGACCGACAAGACGATCGGCACGATCAGATAGACAACGAAGCCGGTGAAGACGGCCGCCATGGTGCCGAAGGGGATGCTGCGCTTCGGATTCTCGAGGTCGCCCGACATGCTGATCCCGGACAGCAGCCCGGTCACCGCCGGGAAGAAGACGGCAAAGACGATCCAGAAGCCGACGCCGCCCTCGGGAGCCATCAGGGGAACGGTGGCGACCGGGTCACGCGTCGATCCCGCGATCAGAAGCATCAGCGCGACTCCGAGCGCCGCCATGATCGGCAGTTGCAGCTTCAGGGCGAGGTTGGCGCTCACCGCGGAGAGACCCGCGACGACGATCACCGTGCCGGCCGCGATCCAGGTTCCCGGAGCCTCCGGCCAGACGATCTGGACTCCCTCCGCGAAACCGAAGGCGTAGAGCGTGACCGAGAACGTCTGGGCGAGGAACAGCGGTACCCCGATCGCACCGCCGATCTCGAGTCCCAGCGAACGCGAGATCAGGAAGTAGGCTCCGCCGCCCCCCACCCGCATGTTGGTGGCGATCGCCGAAACCGAGAGCGCCGTCGTGATCGTGATCACATGGGCCAGGACCACGATCAGCAGAGCGGGCAGCAGGCCCACGTTGCCGACCACCCAGCCAGTGCGCAGGAAGAGAACGACTCCCAGGATCGTGAGTACCGACGGCGTGTAGACGCCGAGGAAGGTACCCAGCTTCAGCGAGGGGGACGTCAACGAGACGCGCCCGCAGCCCTACGAGGAGCGTCGCAGTGCGAGAAGAGTGATGTCGTCGGAAGGCTCGCGGGGGCCCACATGGCGGCTGACTCTATCCCGCACCATCTCGAGTGTCTCTCTCGCTGTCGGCTCGGGCCGCGCCAGCAGTTCGAGGAGCTTCTCCTCCGAAAACAGCCGACCAGCGCGGTCGAGCGCCTCGGTGGCCCCATCGGTGAAGATGACCAGCGTTTCTTCCGGCTGGAGCTCCACCTCGAGAATCTCGAAATCCATCGCCGGCAGCATGCCGGCGGCCGGACCGGTCGGGTCGAGTCTCATTCGCACACCGGTCGAGGAGCAGATCACCGGCGCCTCATGCCCGGCATTCGTGTACCAGACGTGGCCGCTCTCCGTGTCGGCCACCGCCAGGAAGACGGTCGCGAACATGCTCGCGTCGCCATGATGCTCGGCAACATAGTCATTGGTCGTCTGGATGGTGGTCGAGAGCAGCGCGGCCGGAGCGAAGCCCTCCTTGGCCGCCTCGGCGAGAGCCGTTCCGCGGATCAAACTCCGGAAGATGCTCATGAAGAGGGCGGCGCCCACACCCTTGTCGCAGACATCGGCGACCACCAGCCCGACGAACCGGCCGTCGCTCCCGAGTTCGAATGCGTCATAGAAGTCGCCGGACATCTCCCGTGCCGGCTCGAACACTGCGGCGACCTCGACGCCCGGCCCGCGTGGAAGGCTCGAGGGGAAGAAGCCTTCCTGGAAACCGCGTCCCACCTCGAGTTCGCGCGTCATCCGGGCACGGGCTGCACGGACCTCCTCGAACAAGCCGGCGTTGTTGACCGCCGTGGCGATGACGACCGAATAGCGCTCGAGCGTCCGCATGTCCTCGATACTGAGATTCACGAACTCGTCGCTGTTCGCGAAGAACGCACCGCCGATCAACTCACCCTGGATCTCGAGCGGGCAGAAGACCACGGTCTTGACCGGATTCAGGCGGTAGAAGGCCCAGTCGGTCGGCGAGAGCAGCGGCTCGGCCACCCGAGCGAAGTAGGCCGTTCTGCCGGCGCGGGCCGCGGCCACGATGGCGCTGTCTTCGTTGTCCATCGGAATCCCGATCGAGCCCAGGCGTTCGTCGTCGGCGCCCTCGGGACGACGACCGACGAGGCGATCGAGTCGCAGGTAGGCACCCGTCTCATCCAGTTTCAAGACCCCCATGTGATCGACGGCCACCAGTCGCTGCACCGCCTCCAGGGTGGCCTGCAGAACCCGGTCGAGATCGAGGGTCGAATTGAGGACCCGCGACAACTCGTTGAGCTCAGAGAGTTCGTTCACACTGCGCTGCAGCGCCTTCTTCTCGTTGCTGAGCTCCAGCGTGACCTCCTCCTTGGCACGCAGGGAGGAGACCACCGCCCGACGCCGCCGATCGGTCGCTTCGGCGATGGCTTCGGTGACTGTGAGCCGTTCAGAAAGCCGCCAAACGCTCAGGCCGATGAAGCCGGCAACGCCCAGCGTGACCACCACCAGCGCGGACTCCAGCCACTCGATCTCGAGCGTCAGCGGCGTTCCGACCAGCGCCAGCAGTGAAGCCGCCGCCAGCACCACGACCGATGCGAACAGGATTCGCTTCAGGAGAGGTCCACGACTGAAGGCTGCGGCGAAGATGATCGGCACCAGTCCCGAGGCGACCGTCACCGGCAAGGCGCCGCGACCGAGGGGCCCGAGAGCCAGCGTCAGGAGGAAGAGGTTGCAGCTCAGCGCGATCACCGCCGCCTCGACTCGATGGCGCAGGATCAGTCTGCCGGACCACCAGACGATCAGCGGTATCGGCACGGTCATGACCAGCGCGAGGATCAGGAGGCCCGGGCTCGACAGCCACCAACCGCCGACCGCGATCGCCAGGCCGACCCCGAACGACAGCTGACCCGCGCCGCGACCGATGCCCAGCAGCAACCGGTCTGAGGATGTCGGACCGTGGAACGTCAAAACCCGTCCGCCGGACTCTCGATCAGCTGCTTGATGTAGCCGATCTCTTCTTCCGTCGCCTTGGCGCCGACCTCGATGATGTACGGGATATTGCTCGTGTCGGTCACCGGCAGGCGGCGATCGAACTCCGGCATGATCGGCACCAGTTCGGAATGATGGACCAGGTTGTAGAACGAGAAGCTCGAGGTCAGGAGATTGTTGACGGTGATGGTGGTGGTCTGCCCGATCAATGCCGCCAGGTTGGGAACCTCGGTTCGGTAGGGCGTCTCGAAACCCATGGCGATGATCACCTCACAGCCGTGCTGGATGGCAACGCCGATCGGCAGCGGGTCGCTCGCGCCGCCATCGAGGAACAGGCGGTCGCCGATCCTCCACGGCGGCAGCACGACGGGAATCGCGATCGAAGCGCGAATCGCGTCGGCGATCCGGCACTTGCGCAGCACCACCCGCTCACCGGTGCGGGTGTCAGTGGCCGTGATGAGCAGGGGGATGTCGGTATCCTCCACCATCCTGTCGCCGAAGACGTCTTCGAAGGTCTTGATCGCGCCGCGATCGTCGAGCAGACCGAACTCCTCGCCGAAGTTGAAGAACCGCGGGGCGAGCGCCGCCATGATCGAACGCAGGCGCGGCTTGCCTGTCAGGCCGCGCTGCCAGAGATCGACGGTCAGCGCCTCCATCGTCTCCGGATCCATGCCCGTCGCGATCGCCGCTGCAAACAGCGAGCCGCCGCTGCAACCCACCACGACGTCAGGAGTCAAGCCTTCCCGGTGGAGGATTCGCCACAGCCCGACCGACGCCGCGCACTTGATTCCCCCCGACCCCAGGACGAGGCCTACCGTCGGACTCGAGTCCGTCAAGGCTGGTGCTCCCGGTGGACCTCAGCCACCTGCTCTTCCTTCTTCAGTGAGCCGATCATCCACCGAAACTCGCCAACGCCTGCTCGGCATCGTCGAAGCACTGCAGGATGCCCGTGAAGCCGCTCAGCTTCAGCACCTTGTAGACGTTGCCCTGGGCGCCGGCCAACCGGAAGTCGCCGCCCTTGCGTTTCGCGTCCTTGAGCCCTCGCAGGATGACCCTCAGTCCAGCGCTGCTCGCATAGTGCACTTCCTGGAAGTCGGCGATCAGCCGAACGTAACCGCCTTCGAGTTCCGAGGTCAGGGCGTTGAAGAGCGTCTCGGCCGTCATCGCATCGAGGCTGCCGGCGACCTTGAGGACGGCTGCCGCGTCGTGACGTACCACCACGATATCCATCCTGCTTTCCATGCTGCCGGTTTCTCCTCGATCAGCCCCGGGGACTCGACGACGTCTCGTCGTGAAACCCGCCGGCGTGATTCAGACTGTCTGCGTTGGGTTGTGGAAACGGAGAGTCTACCGCAGCCTCGCGGGCCCCGGGGATCCATGCCACAAGGCGAAGATCCTTCACGAAGACCGTGTAGAGAACGGGGATCAGGAGCAGGATGATGAAGGCTGCGGTGGTCAGGCCTCCGATCTGGGCGTAGGTCAGAGGTTCCCACAGGGGGCCGCCCTGCATCGCCAGCGGCACCAGTCCAAGAACCGTCGAACCGACGCTCACCAGCACGGCCCGCATTCGCGTCAGGCAGGAATCGAGCAGCGCTTCCTCGAGTCCGCTGCCCTTCGATCGCATCTCCTCGACCGAGTCGAAGTAGATGATCACCTGGCTGGTGATCAGGCCGATCAGGCTGGCGATTCCCAGCAGCGCCATGAATCCCAGGGGGGCCCCCGTGACCCAGAGGAACCCCAGCGCACCGACCATGCCGAAGGGAATCGCCGTGAAGAGAATCGCCGGCTTGATGGCATGGCTGAACTGCACGACCAGGGCGAGGTAGATCGCGGCGGCGAGCAGGGCCATGATCACCGAGATCTCCCTCAGGCCCTTGACCTGCTTCTCCTCCTCGCCGCCGATCTCCATGGTGTAGCCGGGCGGCAGCGATGCGGCGAAGGCGGTCAGGCGATCGCGAGCCGCATCCATGACCTCGAGCGGCAGCGTGCCGGGGACCGGGAAGCATCCCACCTGGATCGTACGGAACTGGTTGCGGCGAAGGACCTTCTCGTTCTGCATCTCGTAGCCGACCGACGACACCACTCCGAGGGGTACACGGCGATTGCGGGCCGACGAATAGACGTAGAGGTTCTGCAGGTCGCCGAGTTGGGAACGCTCCTCCATCTTCAGTCGGGCGACGACCGGGATCTCGTTGTCGCCGTCGCGCAGGCTGGTGATCGGGAAGCCGACGGTCCCATACAGCGCCGACAGCGCGACGTCGCGATTCGAGATGCCCACCAGGTTGGCACGGTCGGGATCGATCTTCAGCTTGACGCTGAAACTCTCCGCCCCCCAGTCGTCGCGGACCCGTGCCGCGATCGGGACAGCGCGAAAGATCTCCTTGGCCTCCTCCGCCAGTGCGCGCAGCGTCGGAATGTCCTCGCCGGTGATGCGGATCGAAACCGGGACGCCGACCGGTTCGCCGGTCTCGAGTTCGCGGACGTCGACTCGTGCCCCTGGAACCCTTTCCGACAGCGCGTGCTGCAGCGGACCGACCAGATGACGGGTGAGCGTCTTGTCGCGCACCCGCACGATGACCTGGGAATAGTTCAGCTGCTGGATCTCCGGGGCCACCGAGAACCAGAAGCGCGGGCCGCCCCCTCCAACGAAAGTGGTCAGCGCCTCGAGCACGTCCTGCTCTTCGAGACCGCGCTGGGCGGCGAAGGCCGCGGCCTCGGTACGGATCACCTCTTCGGCGATCTTGGCGGCTTCGTTGGTGGTCGTGATCGGCGCATCCTCGGGCAACCAGACATCGACATAGGAAAGGTAGGAAAAGTCCTTGGGGAAGAACATCCGTTTCAGGTGGGTGGCGAAGAAGGCCCCCAGCCCGATCACCGTGACCAGCGACACGACCGCGATCTTCTTGCGGTTGCGCAGGGCCAGATGACCGAGCCGGTAGTAGGTGCCGGTCCAGCCCTCGCTGCGCGCCTCCTTCAGCGTCTCGGTGTCCGGGTCCGGCTTGAGCAGGATCGAGCCGAAGAGCGGCACGTAGGTCATGGCGACGAGGCGGGACGCGACGAGAGTGCAGGCGAGCACGATCGGCAGCGACACGAGGAAGCGACCCTTGTTGCCCTCGAGCAGCAGGAAGGGCAGGTACGCCACGATGTTGGTGATCGTGGTGAAGTACATCGGCCTCGCCAGCTTCGTCGGCCCCAACCACGCTGCCACCTTCGGTGAATGGCCACGAGCGATGTTCTGCTGGATGGCATCGGTCGCAACGATCGGATCGTCGACCAGCAATCCGAGAGCGATGATCAGCGATGCGATCGAGACCTGCTGCAGATCGAGGCCGAGAAGATTCATCAGGCCGAAAGTGATGGCGATCGAAAGCGGGATCGACACCGCGATGATGGCGGTCGGACGCCACTGCCAGAACCCGACCAGCGCCACCAGCACCACCAGGACGACCGCCTGGTAGAGGCTGCTCATGAACTGACCGATGCTCTCGGTCACCTGACGGGGCTGGTCGGAAGTCCTCGCCAGGATCAGGTCCTCGGGCAGTTGCGGCTTGAGTTGGGTGAGCGTCTCTTCGATCAACTCGCCGAACTCACCGATCTGTCCCCGCGACCGCATCTGGATGCCGAGCGTGATGGCCCGGCTGCGACGCCAGTTGCCCTCGTCGTCTCGCCAGGTCATGAAGTTCAGGAAGCGCGGCGGCGTCTGGTAGCCGCGTACCACGTCGACGAGATCGCGAAGGTAGATCGCCGGCCGGTTCGGATCGGTCGCGATCAGCACGTCGTTGAGATCGCTCTCGCTCTCGAAGTCCCCCGAGGCGTCGATCGTCAGCAACTTGTCCTCGATCTGCATCAGCCCACCGGGCAGACGCGCATTGCGGGCGCCGAGGATGTCGCGCAGGGCCGCCGGCTGCAGGCCGTAGGAAGCCAGTCGCTCCTGGGAGTACTCGAGGAAGACCCTCTCTTCCCAGACTCCCGAACGAGTCACCTTCGCAACCAGGGGTTGGGCCAGGAAGGTCCTCGAGATCAACTCGGTGAAGTCATCGAGTTCGCGATAGCTGTACTTGTCTCCCGCGACCTCGGCGATCCGGGCGACCGCCTCGGAGGGATCGCGGATGACCGACAGTCCCCATGAATCCGGATGCAGTTCCGCCTCCCTGAGTTCCTCGCTGATGAAACGACTGGCCTCCGAGCCGATCTCGGAATCCGGCCGGGTGGTGGCGAAGTCCCAACCGATGTAGCCGGGCCCCTCGAGGAACTGGACATCGCGCCCGAGCCCGGCCGTCTCGATGAAGCGGGAAACCAGCGGCAGCCGCGGCCGGACGGCGTCGAGACTGACGGCCTGGGCGAACAGGTAGACCACCGTGACGCGGTCGTCGGCGACGTCCCGGCCCGCCTGCGAGCGCAGTCGGTCGATCCGCCGCGACAACGATCGGCCGCGCAATTCGACCCCGATCTCGCTTGCCGGCGGACTCGCGACGGTCAGCATGAGGGCCGCCGTGTCTCCGAAATCCTTGATGAAGCGGATCGGCCCGGCTGCCGGAGGCAGGTCGTCGATCGTTTCGAGCTTGAGCGCGATGTCGTCGAACTCTCGACCCGTGTCGGCGATGTCTTCACCGATCTCGACGTAGATCACCGACAGCGACGATCGCGAGATCGAGCGGATCTCGTGAACGTTGGTGTTTTCCGACACCCGACGCTCGATCCCCCGCGTCACCAGCTGTTCGACGTCGTCGGCCGAGGCACCCGGCCAGGGCGTGATGACCACCGCCGTGCGAACCGGAATGACCGGATCCTTGCGCTGCGGCATCGAGAAGAACGACTGCGACGCCCCACACGATGAGGACCACGAGGAAGACCCAGGAGATATGCGGCGCCTCGACGCAGAAACGCGCCAGGTTGCGTGATTTCTCGACCAGTTCCCGGTCTTCAGCGGCCTTCGACATCGAGAATCAGTTCCCCGACCCCGGAATGACGGCCACCGCCTCGCCGTCGACCACCAGCGTGGCGCCCGTGACGACGATCACCTCACCCGGTTCCAGCCCCGACCGGATCGCGACCCGGTTTCCGAAGACGTCTCCGAGTTCCACCTCCCGGATTCGCGCCAGGGTTGCACCCTCGCCGGCCTCGATCACGTACAGGGCGTAGCCTTCGGTCCTGCCGGGCGGCCGGACGATCGCGTTCAACGGCACCAGGGCCAACGCCTCCCCGGCCGCGGCCTCGGGATCGCCCGAGTCGACCAGGACGGTCGCGATCATTCCCGGCTTGAGACGACCCTCGGCGTTGTCGAGCGTGACTTCCACGTCGAAGACCCGGGTGAAGGGATCGGCGGCCGGAGAGATCGCGGTGATGACTCCCATGAAGTCCTCGCCGGCGATCGAATCCACGGTGACCCGTAGACGCTGGCCGACATCGAACTCATCGACCACTTCGCCGGGGGCGCCGAAGATCGCCCGCACCCGATCGACGGACCCGAGCACGAAGGCCACCGAACCGGGACCCACCAGGGCTCCCTGCTCGACTCCGCGCTCCAACACCACGCCACGCAGAGGACTCCGCAAGGTGGTGTCACCGGTCACCAGTTGCGCTCCGGCGAGTGCCGCTTCGGCTCCCTGCAACCGCGCCAGCGAACTCGAATGAGCGGCCTGGATGCTCTCGTACTCGGCCCGCGCCATGCTGTTCGACGCCACCAGGCGCTCTGCCCGAGCCAGATCATCCGACAGGCGGTCATGATTCGCCCGCGCCTCGGCAACGCGCGCCTCCGCCTGGTTGGAAGCCTCGGCGAAGTCCGGCTGGCGCAGACGGGCCAGAACGTCGCCCTGCCGAACGAGGTCACCTTCCTGGAGCTTCCTCAGCCGGCCACCGATCCCGCGTCGCTGGGTGATCTCCTCGACGTAGCCACCGGACTTGAACGACACGGTGACCAGTTCCGCGGGACGGATATCGGCGGAATAGCGCAGCCCGTCGGAGGTGACTTCCTCGACCACTCGATGGACGCGCACAGGACGAAGGGGGGCGTCCCATTCCTCGCTCGACCCACAAGCCAGACTCGTCGCCAGGACGATCGCGAGGGTCATCGCCAGGAGACCTCGACCCGAGATCGGACTCAGTTTCTGCAGCATCATTCCGGCCCCACCATTCCCGTTGCTCGTTCGAGTTCCAGACGCGCCAGCCAGACCCCGATCCGGGCTCGGCGATACTCGTCTTCGGCCCCGGCGAGATCCGCCTCGGTCTCGAGCAGGTCGCGAAGCAGAGTCCGCTGCTGGTCGAAACGATCGAGTTCGACCCGCCGCCGCTCCTTCGCGGCCCGCACCTTCAGGGCGCTGGCCTCGGCCAGGCTCAGGGCCGATGCGAGACGCCTCGAGACGGTGCCGATCTCCTGGCGAGCGAGGGCTTCGGCCTCCACCACCTCTTCCCTCGCAGCCTCGATTCGCAGGTCGTGGATCGCCGCTTCGGACTTGCGTCGGAAGAGCGATGAGGGCTCCCAGGTCAGCAGAAAGCCGGCCTGGGCCACATTCGACGGCAGCACCTCGACGTTGCCGGCGGAGAAGTAGTCGAGGGCGAAGCTGACCTCGGGCATCGATCCGCCGAGACCGACGCTCCTCTCGAGCTGGGCCTTCTCGAGCTGGAGGCTTCTCGCCTGGAGATCGGGACGTTCGGCGAGCGCCCGGTCGAGGTCGCCGGAGGGATCCCAGGGCGCCGGCAGTGCCTCGCGCCGGGCCACTTCGAAGGGCGTGTCGAGATCGCGGCCCAGCAGCCGGTTCAGTTCGGAACGTAGATCGAGGTCCACCGACGACAGTCGATCGTGTCGATAGCGGGTCATCGCCAGCTGGGCGTCGACCTTCCAGGCGATCGGCCTCGAGAGCGCTGCCCTCGGCCACGTTCGCGTCCACGACGATCCGTTGCAGTTCCTCGAGGAACTCCAGGGACTCGTCGACCGCAGTCAATCCGCTCTCGGTCTCGAGCAGACCGAAGTAGGCGGCCCGCACCCTGCCCTCGAGACCCTGCCGCTCGAGTTCGAGACCCGCCTGCGCGAGCTCGCTCTCCAGCTCCGCGAGCCGAACGCCCTTCTTGATCCTGGGCAGCTGCGAAAGGGGCTGGACGACCGAGGTGACCACCCAGGTCGTGAAGGTGCCGGCGTCGGTCCGGACGATGGCATCCTGCGGAGGCACCGCTCCAACCCCGGGGAAGCTGCCGAAGACGCCCTGTTCGAAGGTGAAGTCGAGGTCGGTCAGTAGCAGACTGCCGAGAGCGAAGACATCGATCTGGGGAGCGAAATGGCTGCGGGCGATCGACTCGCCTCGCGCGGCCTGGTCGACTCTCGATCGTGCGGCCCCCAGGCCGCGGTTGTGTTCGACGGCGAGTTCGACGGCCCGTTCCAGGGTCAGCACGGAATCGCCGTCCTGCGTCAAGGCAGGGACGCTCAACATCAGGAAGAGCGCCATTCCGGCAGCGCCAGGTCGGCTACGCATCCATCAACCCTCCCCGCCGAACACGTCCGGTCCGAGCAGTGAAATCGACTTCGAACTGTCTTACGAGAGGGGCGACTCTACCGCAGA
>CALOFD010000006.1:0-85197 GCA_942492505.1 Thermoanaerobaculia bacterium | reverse complement strand
GGCGCTGGGACTCGGCCTCCAGCAGGCACTCGCAGTTTCGGTTCTTGGCTCCTCCAGTCTTGCCGTGCTCGCCTGGACGGCGGCCCAACGCGGCTTCGACGGCCGTGCGGTCGCGGCGGTTCATGCGCTGAACGACGACTGGTACGTCCAGTCCTGGACAGACGCCGCCCTGCTGTCTCCCGAGACGCCCCTGCGGCGCTGCCGTCTGGACCAACTCCCCGACTTCGAGGTGCTGGTCACGAATGGCTTCTCGCGCTTGCCTGTCGGATTCGGTGCCGGCCGCTGCGTGGTCTCGGTTCCGGCCCTGGCGCCCCTCCTCATGTCGGTGCCGGACAGCCTGCTGTTGGAACTCGGTCCCAACCCCTGGGAACCGCTCTATGTGGCTCCCCCGCCGGTCCACGGCGGCGGTTCTTGAATCCTTTCGATTTGCAGTGGTACCCTGACAACGCACCCCATGTGCGTTGTCCTTCGCCATCGCGAACCCTCCGACGCCAGCCTGCTGGTCTGTCGCTGGTCCCACGATCCGAAGCCCGACCGCGCCCCGTGTGAGTCTTCTGAACCCGTGGCCTTCGCTGCCGTGGGCAGATCGTCTAACCGTCGAGAAAGGAAGTGCCGATGCCTACCCCTGAGGAGGTCAAGGACGAGTTGATCGCTACCGACGAGGAGTTTCGCCAGATGTGGGAAGAGCACCAGAACCACGAGCGGACTCTCGACGAACTGAATGCGAGTCCAGAGCCCAGCGAGGAGGACGAGGTCGTCGCCAAGGGCATCAAGGTCCAGAAACTCCATCTCAAGGACCGCATGGAGGCGATCATTCGCCAACATTTGTAACTCCTGGCGGGCAGTGCGCATAAACTGCCCGCATGAGTTTTGCCAAGGAGGGCTGGCCCTTCGTCATCCCCTTTCTCCTGCTGGCCCTGGTGGCGTGGGGGTTCGACCGTCCGGCCTGGGGCCTCGTCGCTCTTTCCGCGGCGCTGTTTCTGCTCTTTTTCTTCCGGGTTCCGTCCATCTCTCCGCCGGCGGATCCCGATTTGGTGCTGGCGGCCGCTCACGGCAAGGTGCTCCGGGTCGAGACGATCACCGACCCTGCGGTGGGCCCCGGGGAGTACCGCCGCATCGTCACGTTCCTGTCGGTCTTCGACGTCCACCTCCAGCGCTGCCCCATCGGCGGACGGGTCGTTCACCGCGCCTTCGAGTCCGGAGCGAAGCGAGCGGCCTTCGACGCCGAGGCCGAGCAGAACGAACGCGAACTGACGGTGATCGACGGAGGTCGGGGACGGGTGGGTGTCCGTCAGATCGTCGGTCTGATCGCCCGTCGGATCGTCTGCGACCTGTCGGTCGACGACGAGGTCGATCGCGCCTCACGGCTCGGAGTGATCAAGTTCGGTTCCCGGGTCGATCTGATGGTTCCTGCCCACTATGAGATCCTTGTCAATCCCGGGGACCGGGTTCGGGGCGGTGAGACGCCGATGGCACGGGTGAGAGAACCATGAATCGCGATCGCAAGGAACGGTGGTCCCGTCGTGCGTTTCTCCTGCCGAGCCTGTTCACGACCGGCAATCTCTTCCTGGGTTTCTTCGCGATCGTTCAGGGCATCGCCGGCAACTTTGCGAAGCGCGGCGGTCTTCGTGTTCACCGCCGGGATCCTCGACGGACTCGACGGTCGGATCGCGCGCATGACCCATACGGAAAGCGACTTCGGTCGCGAGTACGACTCGCTGGCCGATCTCACGACGTTCGGCCTGGCCCCGGCGCTGCTGACCTATCTCTGGGGCCTCAACGAACTCGGCAGAATCGGTTGGCTGGTGCCGTTCTTCTACGTCGTCTGCGCGGCAGCCCGTCTGGCACGGTTCAACGTCCAGAAGCGAGAGGGCGCCAGTCGGTTCTTCGTGGGCTTGCCGACCCCGGCCGGCGGTGGCGCCCTGGCGTCGGTGCTCTTCATCGCGCCCGACAACGAGTGGAAGGACTGGCTGAACGGACTTCTGCTCGTGGTCGTCCTGTTGATGGCGCTGCTGATGGTCTCGACCTTCCGGTACCTCAAGATGCCCGAGTTGGATCTGCGCCGAGCCTGGCCCTATCGGGTCGTCCTGCCCCTGGCTGTCGTCCTGCTGGTTTTCGCCTACCACCCTCCGGCCTTCTTCGTTTCGGTTGCCGCCCTCTACACTCTTTCGGGACCGGTGAGCTGGATCACGGCCGCGGTCCAGCGGCGTCGAGAGCAGGGCTCGCAGGCTCACCTGGAGCCCTAGGAGAATCATGCCCAGGATTGCTGTCGTCGAACCTGCGGGACTCGCGGGGCAGGAACTGCTGACGGCCCTCGACGCCCACCCGTCGTTGGGGCTCGACCTGAGCCTGCTCAGTCGGGCGACCGAGGCCGCCGGCATCCTGACCCGGGTAGGTGAGTCGGCGGGGATCGTTTCGAGCCTCGAAGACGCGGATCTCGAGTCCTTCGACCTGGTCTTCGTCTGTGACGACGAGGCGCTCGCCGACCCGCGCGTAGCCTCGCTCTCCCAGGCCGTGGCGGTCGTGGCGCTGTCCTCCGGTCGAGCCTCGCGTCTGCCCCCGGCGGTGATCGGGAGTCCCCTCCCCGACACTCGTCACATCTCGAGTCCCCACCCGGCGAGCGTCGCTCTCACCCATCTGCTCGAACCGTTCCTCGGGCTCGGTGCCAGCCGCGCCGCGGCCAACATCGTTCTGCCCGTCTCGATGCTCCGCGAGGGCGCGCTCGACGAACTCTTCGAGCAGGCTCGAGCCTTGTTGTCCTTCGAGTCGGTGCGGGACAACGAACACTTCCCCACCCAGATGGCATTCAACCTGCTGCCGGCGGATGAAGATGCCGACATCGTCGAGCAGGAGACCCTTTCGAGTCTGTCGCAGGAGATCGCGCTCTCCGTGAGCTGTACCCGGGCGTCGGTCTTCCACGGAGTCTCGATCGCGCTGCACGTCGTAACGGGAGAAGACGTCGACGTCGAGCATCTGCGTGACGCCCTGGAGCAGGACACACTGATCCGGAGTGCCGAAGAGCCCGATCTCCTCGGCCCGGTCCGGTCCGCGGGAGAGGCCTTCATCGTGCTCGGCGACATCCGCAGTTCGACCGGTGCGGGTGCAGCCGAACCCACCACGAGGTTGTGGGCGGTGATGGACAACCTCGTCGTCGGCGGCGCCGCGAACGCACTCGGGCTCGCCGACGCGCTGCTTTCCTAGCTTCGCAGTCGCCGGCCCTCGACTCGAGGGGCGGGTGTTCGTTCGCCAGCCCGGAGGAATCGCTCGAGAGGGCCGGGTCCCTCTCGGGTCGGACTTCGGCGCGGCTAGCCGGCGGACGGAGCCTTGCGGGACAGGTAGTCCTCGATCCAGAAGATGCGTTCTTCTCCGGCCCGCCGGATCATCGTCAGGAGGTCGGTCATCTTGTTGACCTCCTCGAGCTGCTCCTCGACGAAGAAGTCGAGAAAGCGAAGCGCGACGTGATTCGATTCCCCGGAGGCCAGGTTCACGAGTTCGTTGATCTGTACCGTGACCGTCTTCTCGGATTCGACCGACAGCTCCAGGCACTCCTCCACCGAAGAGAACGTGTTCTGCGGTGCTTCGAGAGCCGGCAGCTCGACCTTGCCATCGACATCGATGATGAAGTGGACGAACTTCATCGCATGGTCCCGCTCCTCGTCAGCCTGCTGGAAGAAGACCGAGGCGAGTTCAGGCATCGTCTGATTGGCCAGGTGGCAGGCGATCGAGGTGTACTGCAGGGAGGCCTGGAGCTCGTTCCCGACCTGTTTGTTGAGGGCTTTGATCAATTCGTCACTGGCAAACATGAGATTCTCCTTGCATTACCGGGAACTCGAAGGATACCGCCGCACGGGGGCTCGGACAAGGACGAAGCTGCACCGCGAGGCGATTTCCGCCTCCTCCTGGGAGGAGGTCTGCGCCGGGTATACTGCGCGCCTTCCGCCCACTCCGCTACCTGGAACTCCATGACAGAAACCTACAAGATTCTCATCCTCGGCTCGGGCCCGGCAGGCCTCACGGCGGCGCTCTACGCGGCTCGCGCCGATCTCGCGCCGCTCATTCTCGAGGGCGTCCAGCCCGGAGGACAGCTCACCATCACGACCGACGTCGAGAACTATCCCGGCTTCGAAGAAGGCATCATGGGGCCGGAGCTGGTCGACAAGATGCGCCTCCAGGCCACCCGTTTCGGCGCCGAAGCACGATTCGAGACGGGTGTCTCGGTCGATCTCTCCGAGCGCCCGTTCAAGGTCGTCACGGACCGGGATGTCACATACCTGGCCGAGTCACTGATCATCTCCACTGGCGCGACAGCCAAGCAGCTGGGCCTTCCGTCGGAGGAGCTCCTGATGGGATTCGGCGTGTCGGCCTGCGCAACCTGCGATGGTTTTTTCTTTCGTGACAAGGAACTGGTGGTCGTCGGGGGCGGCGACACCGCGATGGAAGAAGCGACTTTCTTGACCAAGTTCGCTTCCAGGGTCACGGTCGTCCATCGCCGCGATGAGCTGAGAGCCTCGGCGATCATGCAGGAGCGCGCGCGCCAGAACGAGAAGGTCGAGTGGGCGTTCAACCGCGTCGTCAAGGAGATCCTGGGCAGCCGTGAGGACGGTGTGCGAGGAGTCGTTCTCGAAGACACGGTGACGGGCGAAACCGAGGAGTTCCCGTGCCAGGGCGTCTTCATGGCGATCGGACATCGACCGAACACGTCCCTTTTCGAGGGCGTTCTCGAGATGGATGACGTGGGCTACCTGGTGGTCGACCATCCGAGCACGCGCACCAACGTCGAGGGAGTGTTCGCCGCCGGCGACGTGATGGATCCGGTCTACCGTCAGGCAGTCACTGCGGCTGGCAGCGGCTGTCGGGCAGCAATCGACGCCGAGCGCTGGCTCGAGGACCAGGAAGCCTGAGCCTTCAGCGTCGGCGCGACGGCAGCGAGCCGTCGACGAGCTTGATCCAGCTTCCCGCGGCGAGGAACTGATCGGCGTCGGCTCCATTGATTCGACTCAGTTCCTCGGCGTCGACGGGACCGCCGTTTCGTTCCACCCAGTCGGCCAGCGTCGTGCCCTCGTCCAGACGGTGGATGCGGAGCCGAAGGGGCTCGATATCGTCGTAGCCCGAGCCGAGTTCGTCGAAGCTGCGAATCGAACTCTCCAGACCGGGTCCGTACTGGGAGTAGGCCGTGGCTGCCGTGACACCGAGCCAGCGCAGCACCAATCCCCGGTGCTCGATGAAGGTGATCACGCCACTGAGATCCCCTTCGCCCTGTTCGACATGGAATCTGTAGGACTCGTTCTTCACCCCTCGGGGCCCGGACGCCCGCCCGGTCGAGGTGACTTCCTGCTGTGAGAAGAAGGCCTTCGCCGCTTCAGAGGCGCTGGTTTCCTGTGCCAGGCTGAGACGGAGAATGGCCTTCTGGGCGGAGTCCAGACCGACGACGGCCTCATTGCTGTTGAGCGTCCTCCAGCCTTGCGGGAACTCGATGCTGAAGCCCATCGTCGGTTGGATGAAGACCTGATCGTCGAAGTAGCCCTTGCGCGGGTCGTCGCCGTAGGGCATGCCGTCGAGACGACGCAGGAAAGGCAGCTCACCAACCTCGAGATCGTCGAGATCGGGGTTCAGTCGGGCGAGCTCTTGATCCAGACGGCCCTGCCGGTTGCCGGGGGATGGATGGGTCGAGAGCCACTCCGGCGGACGGCCTGCCTCTTCTCCGCCGCTGACCCGCTCGAGCGTGTCGAAGACGTCCGCGAGGGATCGTGGGTCGAAGCCCGTGGCCAGGGAGTAGCGTACTCCCAGGCTGTCGGCCTGGAGTTCGTCGTCACGGCCGAACTTGAGAAACAGCATTCCGAGCCCGCTACCGAGTGCGTCGACGGCGGGAGCGAGTTCAGGTGAAACGGCCACCGAAGCCACACCCATACCGACCTGGGCGAGCATCCCCTTGGACATCTGGTTGACGCCGTGGCGGGCCGTGACATGCCCGACCTCGTGACCGAGCACTCCCACGACTTCGGCTTCCGAACCGAGATGGGTCAGGATGCCTCGCGTCATGTAGATGAATCCGCCGGGAAGCGCGAACGCGTTGACCAGCGGATCGTCGAGGAGGCGAAACGTCCACGGCAGATGAGGACGCTCCGATGCGGCCGCCAGTCGCTGCCCGAGGTCGGCGATCCAGGGGGCGAGATCGGGGTCGTCATGGAGGCCGTACTGCGCGACGATCGCGGCGTCCGATTCCCTTCCGATCGCGATCTCCTGGGACTCACTCACCAGGTTGATCTGACGCTTGCCGGTGGCAGGGTTGACGGAGCAGCCGCCGACGAAGACGAGAGCGACGAAGAGGAGCGGTCGAGCTGAATGGGTGATCTGCATCGCAGGAAGCGTATCAGCGAAGCGCCGCCTGGGAAGAGGCCCCGGTAGACGATCACGGCATTCGTGCCGCTGCTACACTCCGCCTGCCCTATCACGGTCCAAGAGAGTGACGGAATCGACTCCGAGGTGTCGGCCTCGAGAAGGGGACGGAATTGAAACGAAGAGACTTCCTCAAGAAGGCGGCGAGTGTCGGTGGTGTCGGCCTGGCTTCGACCGGTGTCGCTGGATGTGGGGCGGCTGAGAATCCCGGCGGCCCCGCGGTGCATACGCAGAAGAACGTTCAGTGGCGGCTGGTGTCGAGCTTCCCGCGCGGACTCGACACGATCTACGGAGGCGCGGAGGTTCTCGCTGAACGAGTCGAGACGCTTTCCGAGGGACGCTTCAAGATCCGCCCCTACCCTGCCGGGGAGATCGTGCCGGGATTGCAGGTCCTCGATGCCGTCCAGCAGGGGACCGTGCAACTGGGACACACGGCGAGCTACTACTTCACGGGCAAGAACGAGGCCCTGGCCTTCGACACCGCCCAACCCTTCGGGCTCACCTCGAGACAGCAGAATGCCTGGCTGTACGAGGGCGGCGGTCTCGATCTCGTGCGGCGCGTCTATGCCGACTTCAATATTCTCAGCTTCCCCGGCGGCAACACCGGTGCTCAGATGGGCGGCTGGTTTCGCCGCGAGGTCAACACCGTCAGCGATCTCAGAGGCCTGAAGATGCGGATTCCCGGTCTCGGCGGCGAAGTGCTCGACCGCCTCGGAGTCACGGTTCAGGTTCTTGCCGGAGGCGACATCTTCCCGGCCCTCGAGCGCGGCGCCATCGACGCAACCGAGTGGGTCGGTCCTTATGACGACGAGAAGCTGGGGTTCAACAAGGTGGCGAAGTACTACTACTATCCGGGCTGGTGGGAGCCGGGGCCGAACCTTTCCCTGCTGGTCAACCGGACCGCCTGGGACGGCCTCCCCGTGGCCTACCAGGAGATCCTCAGCAGCGCCGCCCAGCAGTCCATGGTGACGATGTTGAGCCGCTACGACGCACGCAATCCGGCGGCGCTGCAGCGCCTCGTCGCCGGCGGGACCGAGCTTCGTCCCTTCTCCGCCGAGATCCTCGAGGCCTGCGAACGGACCTCTCGCGAACTCCTCCAGGAGAAGGCGGCCGCCGATTCCCTCTATCGTGAGATCTTCGACTCCTGGTCCGCCTTTCGCGACGACTCCTACCGCTGGTTCGCCACGACGGAGCAGGCCTTCGCTGCCTGGGGCTTCGGCGCCGGTCGGCTCTGATCGTCGGCTCACCGAGGTCGGCTACTCCAGCAGGGTGGTCACCAGTTCCGGCCAGATGATGATCGCCAGCAGGCCGGCGAGCTGGATGAGGATGAAGGGGATCACCCCGCGGTAGATCTGGGTGGTCTTGATCTCCGGCGGAGCGATGCCGCGAAGGTAGAAGATGGCGAACCCGAAAGGCGGAGTGAGGAACGAGGTCTGGAGGTTCATTCCGATCATCACGCCGAACCAGACCATGTCGATGCCGAGGATCCTGGCGGCGGGCGCGATCAGCGGGATGATGATGAACGCGATCTCGAAGAAGTCGATGAAGAAGCCCAGCACGAAGATCGCCAGATTGGCGACGATCAGGAGGCCGATCTTGCCTCCCGGCAGATTGGTGAAGAGCTCCTCGATCCAGACGTCGCCGTAGAAGCCGCGAAAAACGAGGGCGAAAAGGGTCGAGCCGATGAGCAGGAAGAGCACCATCGAGGTCAGCCGGGTGGTCTCGTCGAGCGTCTCCCTGACAGCCTTCAGGTCGAGCCTCCGATGCATCGCCGCAAGCAGCATCGCGCCGACCGCGCCGAGCGCGCCGGCCTCGGTCGGCGTGGCGATTCCAGCCAGAATGCTACCGAGGACCACCAGGATGAGAAACAGCGGCGGCAGCATGACCAGCACGACCTGACGAGCGAGTTGAAGGGCGGTTTCGTTGCGCTCTGACAGTGGAAGCGCCGGGGCGGCACTCGGTTTGAAGATCGCCACACCGACCACGAAGAGGGCGAAGAAGCCAGCCAGCATGAGTCCGGGGATCAGCGAGCCCACGAACAGATCGCCGACCGAGATGCCCAGTTGGTCGGCCAGGACGATCAGCACGACACTCGGCGGAATCACCTGCCCGAGCGTGCCCGAAGCGGTGATCACACCGGTAGCCAGGGTCGGCGAGTAGCCATAGCGGAGCATCACGGGAAGGGAGATCAGCCCCATTGCCACCACCGACGCGCCGACCACGCCTGTGGCAGCAGCCAGCAGCGTGCCGACGAAGACGACCGCGAGGGCGAGACCTCCCCGTACCGGGCCGAAGACCTTGCCGATGGTGCGAAGGAGATCCTCGGCGAGCTTCGACTTCTCCAGCATGGTCCCCATGAAGATGAAGAACGGCACGGCCAACAGGATGTAGTTGGACATCACGCCGAAAATCCGCTCGGGAAAGGCGTAGAGCAGATTCCAGTCGAAGAACCCGAGTTCGACGCCCACGACGGCGAACAACAGGGCGGTACCTCCGAGAGAGAAGGCCACCGGATAACCGACGAAGATGAAGAGGAAGACCGCCGCGAACATCAGCGGAGCGAAGTCCTGCGGATTCAAATCCGAATCTCCACATGTTCGTCCTCGGTGTTCTCACCCCGAAGGTAGGCAATCCGCCTGAAGATCTCAGCCAGACCCTGAAGGAGCAACAGGGCGAAGGCCAGGAGGATCACCGCCTTGATCGGATAGCGCGGTAGACCTCCGGGGTCGGGGGACACTTCGCGCACGGTCCACGAATTCAGCACGGTGGGCCATGAGATCCAGAGTCCGAAGACGCAGAAGGGAACGAGGAAGATGGCTCCCCCGAGCAGGTCGATCCAGGCCTGGGTGCGAGGCCGCATGCGTCCGTAGACGACGTCGACCCGGACGTGCGCATTGCGGCGCAGGGTGTAGGCCGCACCAAGCAGGAACAGGAGGGAGAACAGGTACCACTGGAGTTCCAGGTAGACGTTGGAACTGAGGTTGGATTCCATGAATCGCCCGAGGTAGCGCACGATCGTGTTGTAGGCGCCGATCAGGATCATCGCCAGGGCGAACCACGAAACGGTCCTGCCGACGAAGTCGGTCAGCCGATCGATGGTTCGGGCGAAGCGGAGGGAGCGCGACATCGTGATGGGCCGTTTCGACCGCGAACCGGCGCGGCCGCAATCGTAGCAGGGAGACCGCGGGGTCGACCGCTGACTCCCGGGTGCGGGCGGATTCACGACTCCGAGGCCTGAAGGCGGCTGCGAAGGAGTTCGACCCGATCTGCGTCGGCGTCCTCCTGCTCTGCCTTGTGAAGCATCTCGCGGGCCCGCCTGCGCCCCCCCTGTTCGAGGTGCCAGAGCCCGAGTGCCGCCAGGGTCTCGGGGTCGTGGGCGTTGCCCTTCGCCGCTCGCGATAGAACCTGCCTGCGGCCTCGAGATTGCCGTACCGCATGTTCAGATCTCCCATCGTGAGAAGCGTGTAGGGGTTGGTGCCGGAAGCGCGCTCGATGAGCTGGAGGAGGTCGCCGGCTTCGGCTTCGCGCCCGTCGCTCTGCAAGAGCGCTGCGAGGTTGTGCATCGCGGTCGTCGACCGGATGTCGATTTCGAGTGCCTGGCGATAGGCGTTCTCCGCAGCGACCGGATAGCCGGCCCGTCGGAAAGCCACCCCCAGGTTGACCCACGATGCGGAGTGGAACGGGTCGATGGCCACCGCGCCCCTCAGCCAGTCGAGGGCGCTCTCGTATTCTCCACGTCGCAGATGCTCGGCGCCCCGGTTCGAGTAGTACATCGCGATGGCTCGAAAGTCGGAGATTCTTCGGATCTGTCGATAGCCGCCGGTCGCCTCCGCCGCGAAGTCGATGATCCGGAGGTCGTGGTCGGGTCCATGTCCCACCGCGACATGGTCTGAGACGACGATCAGATCTCCCTCGCGGTGGTAGCTTTCGATGTCGCGAACTTCGAGAAAGAAGGTCTCGACACCGAGTTGGCGCGACATGCCTACGAAGAGGTGGGTGAACGCCAGACAGTTGGCGCGCCGATCCTGGAACACCTCGACGGCGGTCGAGGTGCGGTCCTTCTCGTACTCGAGTCCGAACGAGTCGTCGTCGAAGAGGGCTTCGGACAGGTAGAACAGTTTCTCATCGTCGTCGACGGCCGAAGCCGGGACGTGGGCGTGGAGCCAGTCGATCATCTCGGGCGAGGTCTGGTAGGGGACGACGACTTCCGGCAGGTCCACGCCCCGCGATCGGGCGGTGCTCTCGAGCTTCCAGGAGCTGATGGACTTCGCTTCCCCGGCATGGCCGCTGCAGGCGAAGAGGTTGGCGAGCAACGCCGACTGGAGGAGGAGCGCGGCCGACCCCTGGAGTCTCATGGCCTGATTCGGCGCTTTCGCCGTCGCGACACCAGCACGGCAACGAGAATCAGGAAGAGCCCCACGGCGATCACGGTGAGGAACGGCGCAAGAATTGCCGTGAGACTCAGGGTCATCGCAGTTGCCGCCTCCGCGCTGGCGACCACCGGATTCAGCACACCGCCGGTGGTACCGGTGGATGCGCCGCGAATCAGGGTGGTGGCTGCCTGAGTGGCGCCCGCCGCGCTGCCGCCGCCGATGATGGCTACCGACCAGTGCAGGAGCGGATCCATCTCGACGATCAGCGCTGCCGAGGCCACGGCTCCGGCGACCACGGCGGCGGGTCCGGCGAGGGTGTCGAGCAGATTGTCGAGCCACGGAATGAAGTAGGCGCCGATCTCGAGAGCCGTGGCCACCGACAGGACGACGAGAGTTGGCGTTCCACCAAGCCACTCCCAGCCCGGGCCGACCGAGACCCAGCCGAGGTGCTGGGACACGCCAAGCACCAGCAGGGGCACGAAGACCCTGAAGCCACAGGCTGCACTGAGGCCGAGTCCGAGTGCGACGCTGAGAATGGTTTCCACTTGATTCGTGCGGGGCTCCCATCGCCCCCGCCTGCTCCATTGTACGGCTCAGCCGCCGCGAAGGCTCAGTCTCCTGCTGCTGAGCGGCGGAACCGCGACAGGATCACGTCGGCCTCCTCGATTCCGGCGAGGCGCGCCAGCGCCAGGTACGCGCCCCCGAAGACGGACAGGACCACGGGGGCCAAGGCAAGTGCATTCCAGGCGGAGAGATACCACCACAGGCCGAGCGCCGGCAGGGATGCTGCCGCGGCGATCCCGGTCGTTCGGAGGCTCTCGCCCCACGGTAACGACAGCTCTGGAATCTCCGAGCGAAGACTCGCGAGCAGCAGGCGCAGTTCGATCCAGGCCGCGATCGCGGAGCCGCAAGCGAGGCCGAGTGCGCCGAGAGAGAGCGTTCGCGCGCCTTCCCCACCCACCAGTACGCGGTCGAGGCTGAGGCTGAACAGCGCGCCGAGAATCGCTCCGAAGAAAAGGCGGATGAATGCGACCCGAGCCGGCCGCGTGGTGTCGCCGAGCGCGAAGAAGACACTCTGCAGGATCCTCGATGTCGTCGTCGCGAGCAGGCCCAGGCTGTAGGCGGCCAGCACCCAGTAGACCACCCGATTGTCGAGCGCGCCGAAACTCCCACTTCGGTAGAGGGCTCCAACGACCAGGTGCCCGAACACCAGGTAGGCGACCACCGTCGCAGTGGTCAGGAAACTCATCTGGCGGAAGGCCGCTTCGAGGCGCCCCGACGCCTCGTCGAGGCGGTCCTCTTCGTCCGCGCGGGACATCGCCGGCAGTTCGACCGCTGCAACAGAAAGACCGAAAAGCGCTACTGGAAGGAGGTAGAGACTCTGAGCCCAGGCCAGCGCCGCCAGGCTGCCAACGGCAAGGAAGGAGGCCAGGAAGAGATCGAAGTATCCGGAGATCTGGGCGGCACTGCGGCCGAGAGCGGCGGGACCGAAACGCCGAATGCATTCGCGAACTCCATCGACTCTCGTGGAGAGACTCCATCGAACCCTGCCCAGCAGGCGAATGACTACCCCGAGCTGCAGGAGGAATTGCAGAAGAGCCCCGACGAGCGCGCCGTAGCAGGCATACAACAGGACTCTCTCGCCCCCACCCCACTGCCAGCCGGCCCACGCCAGGGCAGCGATGATGGCGCTGTTGAAGAGGACCGGCGCCATGTAGGGCAGAAGGAAGCGCTGGTGGGAGTTGAGGATTCCGAGACACCAGGCCGAGAGAACCATCACCGCCGTCATCGGGAAGAAGATCCGGACACAACGAACGACCAGGGGAAACCGATCGATCTCCTGTATGCCGGCCTCGACGAGAGCTGCGTCGCGCAGGAGTCCTGGATTCAGCAGGCTGACGATCGGTGCTGCGAAGACGATGCCGGCGATGGCGGCACAGCCCACGACGAGGATCAGGATCGAGAAGATGGCTCCCGCGAAGCGCGAAGCTTCATCGTCGCTGCGGGCCAGCTTTCTCGAGTAGATCGGAATGAAGGCGGCAGAGAGCGCCTGCTCTCCGAGCAGGTTCTGGACCACGTTCGGACCACGGATCGAGGCCGTCCAGACGTCGCCGAGAGCCGACACACCGAAGAAATGGGCCAGGACGCGGACCCGGATCAGGCCGGTGATTCGACTGGCGAGGATCCCAACGACGACGCGAGTGACCTGCTTTCGACGGCTCATGAGATCGATCGTGTCGGGAGCGGCTTGAAAGAGCCGCAGCACGCTTTCGGCGCCGTCGAGCGGGACGGGAGGTCCCGATCGTGGGCGCCCTGGATCAATCCTGGCTGGGCGCTCTCTCGGCTTGCAGGCTACCCATCTTCCGTCCGACGAGCAATGCCATCTCGAGCGCCTGTTCGTAGTTCAGACGCGGATCGACCTGCGACTTGTAGGCGCGCTTGAGGTCTGTTTCGCCAAGTCCGCGAGCGCCTCCAACGCACTCGGTCACATCCTCGCCGGTGAGTTCGAAGTGGACTCCCCCGAGGATCGAGTCCTGGCCTGCGTGGATGTCGAAAGCCCACTCCAGTTCCGCCAGGATGTCGTCGAAGCGGCGCGTCTTGTAACCGGACTCCGTCTTCTGTGTGTTGCCGTGCATGGGATCGCAGACCCAGAGAACCTTGCGACCGCTGTCCTGGGCTGCCTGGATCAGCGGAGGCAGGCCGATCGCGATGTCGCGGACCCCGAATCGGTGGATCAGCGTGAGGCGCCCGGCTTCGCGCTCGGGGTCGAGAACGTCCATCAACTGGATCAGCGTGTGCGGCGATACGCCCGGCCCCACCTTGACGCCGATCGGATTGCGGATTCCACGAAAGAACTCGACGTGGGCGCTGCCGAGAGTCGCGGTTCGCATACCGATCCAGGGCAGGTGGGCGGACAGGTCGTAATAGCCCTCGCGATGGGGAACGCGACGGGTCTGCGCCTGCTCGTAGTGCAGGTGCAGGCCCTCATGGGACGTGAAGAAGTCGACTCTCTGCATGGCGCCGATGCTGACGCCCGACAGCGTTTCCATGAAGCGCAGGGAGTCGCCGATCGAAGTCACCATTCGCTGATACTCCTTCGAGTCCGGCGAATGCTGCACGAAGTCGAGATTCCAGTACTCGGGATGATGAAGATCGGCGAAGCCACCGTCGATCAGCGAGCGAATGAAGTTGAGCGTCAGCGCCGCCTTCTCGAAGCCGCGAATCAGCCGCTTGGGATCGGGTCGCCGACTCTCCGGGTCGAAGCCGAGGCCGTTGACGAGGTCGCCTCGGTAGCTGGGCAGCTCCACGCCGTCCCGGATCTCGAGATCGTCGGAGCGGGGCTTGGCATACTGCCCGGCGAAGCGGCCCACCCGGATGACAGGCTTCTTGGAGCTGTGAACCAGCACCAGGCTCATCTGCAGGAGGATCTTCAGCTTGCTCGTGATCGAACCGGGCGTGCAGTCTTCGAAGCTCTCTGCACAGTCGCCGCCCTGGAGCAGGAAGCGCTTGCCCTCAGCGGCCTCGGCCAGTCGACTCTTGAGGTTCTCGATCTCCCACGAAGTGACGAGTGGAGGCAGGCGGGTCAACTCGCTGACCGCTCGATCCAGCTCTACCGGATCGGGGTAGTTGGCCTGTTGACTGACTTCGTGCCGCTGCCAGGAATCGGGTGACCATGAATTCATCGTCGTTGCCCCAGTCGAGAGCGCAGGATGGTAGCACGCGAGGGTTGCCGGGTCAGGGCTGGTCGCGCCTCGTGTCGAGGGCGAGGTAACGCCCGAGCCAGGCGACGCCGTAGTAGAACGGCACGGTATCGACGAGCGCGGCGGCCATCTTGAAGACGTAGGCGGTTCCGATGAAGACCCAGAGCTGAGGCCAGATCGCCTGCGATGTCTCTACCGGCAGGCGACCGGCGTAGAAGTGCGTGATGGTGATCACCGCGAAGCTGTCGACGAACTGCGAAACGAGCGTCGAGCCATTGTTTCGCAACCAGAGGTGCCGCCCCTTCGTCAGTCGTTTCCAGAAGTGGAAGAGCTGGACGTCGACGAGCTGAGCGGCGAGGTAGGCGAGCATCGAGGCCGCGACCGCGCCGAGGGTGAGGGTACGAAGTTCGAAGAACAGCGGCAGGCGCCCGGCCGCGTCCGCAACCGGCTGGTCGAATCCCGGCAGGAGGCCACCCGCCCACATGACGATCACGAGCCAGACGTTGAGCAGGAAACCCACCATCACGACACTGTTCGCCCTCCGCCTGCCGTAGATCTCGGAGATGAAGTCCGTGCAGAGGAAGGTGATCGGATAGGGCAAGACTCCGACCGCCAGCGGCATCGGCACGGTCATTCCGAAGACCTCGAAGCTGAGATCGATGAAGCGCGTGACGCCGAGGATGTTCAGCATCGTCATCGAGCCGAGGAAGAGACCGGCGAGAATCAGAAAGACCCGCTCCCGACGGTGCTGGAGTTCCGTCAGCTCGATCTCGTGCCACATCGGCTGGTCAGGATAGCGACCCCTTCATCGGCCGTCAAAGGCGTTCTTTTCCTCCGACGCACCGCCTGTGGTACAACCTGCAGTCGCGATGCCGATCTACGAGTTCTACTGCGAGGACTGCCACGCGCTCTACAGCTTCATGGGCCCTCTCGGGACGGCCGCAGAGCCCGATTGCCCGCGATGCGGCAGCGCAGAGGATGCCGAAGCGTCCCCTCGAGATTCGCCATGATCGACCCGTCCGCGTCGGATGATGAGGACGGTTTCGCAGGACTCGACGACGAACGATTCGAAGGCGCCATGAGCACCCTGATGGCCGAAGCCGGCAGGGTGCCGGAAGACGCCGACCCGAAGACCATGGGCCGCTTTCTGCGACGGTTCACCGAACTCTCGGGTCTCGACATGGGGCCGAGAATGGAAGACGCGCTCGCACGCCTCGAGCGTGGCGAGGACATCGAGGCTCTCGAGGCGGAAATGGACGACCTCGACGACGACGGCGGCGACTTGTCAGACCTCTTCCGGGTCAGGCGTTCCGTGCTCCAGCGGCGCGCAGGCCGCCCGAGGGTCGACGACGAGATCTACTTCCTCTAGGTTCATTCGACCGTGTTCAGATCCCTGCAGCAGCTCCTGAGGAGAGACCCGACCGAAGAGAAGGACGACGCCCATCGGGTGAGAATCGCCACGGCTGCCCTGCTCCTCGAGATGACGCGAGCGGACTTCAGCCTCCAGAACGGTGAGTTGGCGCGCTCCGAAGAAGCCCTGGTCGAGACTTTCGAGATCGAAGCCCTCGAGGCCAGGGATCTGCTCCAGGAGGCCGAGACGGCAAGCCGAGAAGCGATCGAAGTCTTTCAGTTCACTCGCATTCTCGATCGAGAGTTCTCGCCGATCGAGAAGGTGGCGGTCATCGAGAGGCTCTGGTTCGTGGCTCTCGCAGACCACCACCTGGACGAGCAGGAGGAGTATCTGGTGCGGAAGGTGGCGAACCTCCTCCACGTACCGCATCCCGACTTCATCGCTGCGAAGAAGCGGGCGCGCGAACGCATCGCGGGATCTTCTGCGGACTAGTTGGAGAACCAGCTCGATCGGACCGGGAAGCCGCGGCCTCGAAGCTGCTCTGCCTCGTCCTCGGTGAGCGATCGGGGTCGTGTGGTCTCTCGCAGTAGCGGGTCGGAGAGCTGGTCGATCCAGAACAGGAGCTCCTCACCGTCCGGTTCGCTGCCGAGCGATTCGGCCCCGGGGCCTCGCGACTCCTCCGACTGGCAGTTTCCACGTCGGGCCCACGACCTCGCGTCGAGTTCTCGAAGATGGTCCCAGCGGCTGTCGTCCTCGCCCAGGATCGAGTCGATTCGTGCATCGACCCACCCCTGCTGGGGGGCGCTGAAGCGGCACTCGAAGTCGAGTCTTCGATCTGCGCCTAGAAGAGCGAGGCGGTGGACTCCGTTGTCGAAGAGCAGACTGGCCGTCGCGACGCCGCGACCGGCCTCTCGTAGTGACGGCGCGAGACCGCCCTCCCGCTCCAGGCCGACGATCTCGAGCACGGTCGCTGCCACCCGGGAGGTCGAGGCGCCGGGGTCCGCCGCAAGCTCGATGCCGGTCCCCCGGAGTTGCGCAGGCAACTTCACGATCAGGGGAACCTGGAGGGCGCCACGATCGAGCTCGTAGCCCCTCATCACGCGACCATCGTCGCCCAGGCTGGCCCCGGCATCGCCGAGGACGACGACCAGACAGGAGTCCAGGCGGTTCGATTGTCGAAGTGCCGTCAGCACTCGTCCCAGTTGTCCGTCGAGAGCCCTGATGGAGTTGAGATGGAACTCGGGCAGCGCTTTCGTCATGTCGACAGGCAGATCCCTGTCGGTGGACAGGAAGCGAGCGAGATCGTCGACGTCGAGGCTCTGGGCGGCGAGTGCGCTCTGCCCCATCCGACCGTCTGCGTTCGGCGGCCTTCGCAGGTACGGCAGGCCCGGGGAGGCGAGGTGGACCCAGGTCAGCGAGAGTCCGGCATCGAGAGAACGCAGATGACTCATCAGCGAATGCGTCCTTCCCGGCAGGGCGAACCGCGAGAAACCTTGATTGAAGCCGAAGGCGGGACCCATCCAGGGGTCCGCTACGAAAGCCTTGTTCGTGGCTCCCGCGTCGGCAAGCCGTTCGGCCAGCATCCGGACCGCTCGACGAACGGCAGGCCCACCGGGATCGGTGACTCCATGCTGCCAGGGAGGGAGTCCGGTGAAGGCCGAGGCGATGCTGGCGGGACCGAAAGCCGACGACGCGGTGGCGGGGCCTGCCCAGTCCGAGGCGGCGATCAACTCATCGAGATGGGGGGTGTCGCCGGAGCCACCGAGCGCGCCGACCGAATCGGCTCGGATCGAAGAGAGCGACACCACTACGATGGGGCCCCGCCAGGTCTCTTCCGTGGCCGCGGGTTCCCGAGCTGTCGGCTCGCAGCCCTGGAGGCAGGCGGAAACCGCGAGGGCCATCGCGAAGCGCAGCCGTCCCAGCGCCATGGGAGCCGACGTCACGCTCCTGCTCCCGACTCGCCGGTCATGAGGAAGTCGCCGACGATCGGCAGATGATCGCTCGCCACTCTCGAAACCGAGAGTCGGCAACCGCGGGCCGCAACCAGGTCGAGTCCCCGGTAGTAGATGCGATCGAGGGAGCCCCTTGGCGAGAACGACGGGTAGGTCCTGATCGCAGAACTGTCTCCGCGCTCGGAACGGGCCGTGGCCGAACCGAAACGAAAGACCTCGGTGAAGATCGGGCGGAGACGCGATCGCCAGTCGTTGAAGTCACCGCCGACGATGCACGGGCCCGACTCCTCGAGACCGGGAAACTCCTTCGAATGGATCAGGGTTCCGATCTGCCTCTCCCGCTCTCGCGCCGATAGCCCGAGATGGAGGTTGAAGACCTCGAGGCGTTCGTTGCCGGCAGGAGTCTCGACCTCCAGGGTGGTGTGCTGGCACCCACGCCGTTTCTTGTCGCCGACCGTCAGGTCGATGTTCCGCTCCCGCACGATGGGAAGACGAGAAAGGGTGGCGTTGCCGTAGAAGCCTTTGCGCAGCTTCACGTTCCGGCCGAGGGCGTAGAACGGATAGTTCGCCTCCCTCGAGAGTTCGACGGCCAGGTTGAGTTCCTGGGATCGAGGCGCGCCGTCGTCGACTTCCTGTAGGAGCACGATGTCGGCGTCGTGATGGGCGAGGATCTCCACGATCCTCTCCGGGCGGAAGCGTCGGTCGACGCCGATGGCCCGGTGGATATTGTAGGTCAGGACCCGGAGTCGCTGACCTGGAGTGCCTGGCGCAACCACGATCGGTGGGGGTCAGCGGGTGGGCGTATGGGACCTGGAGAAGTACTCCCGCGTCATCTTCACGACGGGACCCGCCAGCAGGATGAGCGTCAGAAGATTGGGGATCGCCATGAGTCCGAGAGCCACATCGCCGAAATCCCAGACCGTCTGCAGCGGCAGCAGGGCTCCGAGGAAGAAGAATCCGACGTAGAGCCAACGATAGGCGGTGATCGCGCCTCGGCCGAGCAGGTACTCGGTTGCCCGGTCGCCGTAGTACGACCACGAGATCGCGGTCGAAACAGCGAAGAGCAGGACCGCAAGCGTCACGACGAGATTGCCCTGCCCGCCTGGCAGACCGATCTGGAAGCCCCTCGCAGTGAGCGGAGAACTGGTCAGGAGGGCCCTGCCACTCAGTTCGAGTTGCGTGCCTTCGGGCGCCGACAGGGAACCCGAGGCGTCGGCGATCAACTGGCCGCTCCACGGCGTTCCCTCGCCGTCGAGGACCCGGGCCGCTTCGACGGCAGCGTCGAGATACAGCGGAGTCGCCCGATGAATCCGGCCGGCTACGACGTCGAGTTCCCGAGTGAGTCCCAGCCGGGTTCGTTCGGCCCTCAGGGCGGAGATCTCTTCGTCGGCGGCATCGGCCTTGAAGACCATCTCGACTCCGCCCAGGTCGAGCGTCTGATCGACCTTCTCGCGCCAGGATCCAGAAACGAGGATCACCAGACCGGTCATGGTGCAGATCACCAGGGTGTCGATGAACGGACCGAGTGAGGCGACGAGTCCTTCCCGGACGGGTTCCTTGGTCTTGGCTGCGGCGTGAGCGATGGGCGCGCTGCCCTGCCCTGCCTCGTTCGAGAACAGACCACGACGAATCCCCCACATCAGGGTCATCAGGAAGGAACCAGCGGCGCCGCCGACGAGTGGCTCGGGGTTGAAGGCCTGGGTCACGATCAGGGTGAAGGCTGCAGGAATCTCGGTGATGTTGACGATCAGGATGAAGAGAGCGGCGCCGACGTAGAACAGTGCCATGAAGGGTGCCAGCACGGAGGTCACTCTGCCGATCCGTCGGATTCCCCCGATGATCACGCTGGCGACGATCACCGCGAAGACCAGGGCGGTCCATACCGGCGGAATGCCGAACTGACTCTCGACCTGCATGGCCATGGTGTTGGCCTGGTTCATGTTCCCGGTCGCGAACGAGCAGATGATCGTGAAGACCGCGAAGGGTACAGCCAGGAACTTCGCCCACGAGCCGAGTCCCATCTCCATGTAGTACATCGGTCCGCCGGAGACGGAGCCGTCCTCATGGACCTTGCGATAGGCCACCGCCAGCGTGCACTCGATGTACTTCAAGGCCATGCCGAAAAAGGCGGTCACCCACATCCAGAAGAGGGCGCCGGGACCGCCGAGCCGGATGGCGATCGCGACGCCCGCGATGTTTCCGATCCCGACGGTTGCCGACAGCGCCGTGGTCAGCGCCTGATAGTGCTTGAGATCGCCGTCGTCTTCCGGGTTGTCGTACTTGCCGCGTGTGATGTCGATGGCATGCTTGAAGCCGCGCAGCTGGATGAAGCCGAGCCGCAGGGTGATGTAGAGACCCGCTCCCAGGAGGATGATCGCGAACAGCGGAGCCTGCGGAGGCCAATTGAGCACCCAGGCGTTCATCACCTCGTTGAAGGGGCCGAGAACTCGACTGACGGTATCCGAGAGCATGTCCGCGAAGCGTTCCAACATCGGCATCTCCATCATGGGAAGGCGGGCAGGAGGGCGAAGTCTAACCCAGGGCCAGGTTCCGGGAAGCAGGCTCAGACAGAGTCTGCGATTCGGCCGCCGAGTTCATCGAGCCTCGTCCGGAAGCCGGAGAGGTCGCTGGTTGCGGAACGCCGATGGCCGAGAGTGGCGAAGACCGTAGCGCTCTCGGGTTCGATCCACAGGCTGCCACCCGTGAAACCGAGGTGTCCGATCCGCAGACGCCCGTCGCGGCGCTTCGTCCGCCAGCCGAGACCGAAGCCCTCATTGTCTACGATGGCCCGCCTGGCTCGCCCTGCGACGCCCTCGCCGGGGCCTGTCAGCCAATCCACCCACCGTCGGCCGAGGTCGAGCAACCCTTCGAGGTCGAGGAAGATCCCTGCGTGTCCGGCCAGACCGCCGAGGAAACGAGCGTTACCGTCCTGAACCTGCCCCGGCAACGGTGGGGCCTGGAGCGGGATGGTCTCGCCGCGCGCGCGGGCCAGTTCGACTTCTCGTTCGGTGTCGCAGTGGCACACCACCGCCCTGGCAGAGGGCACGTCGCGGGTGAAGAGCGACAGGCCCAGGTCGTCGATCAGGACCTGCTCCATCACTTCGCCGAGCGACCTGCCGCTCCAGATCTCGAGGAGTCTTCCGTAGAGGATGAAGCCGAGGTCGCTGTAGCAGGGGCGATCGCCGGAGAAGGCCTCCTGCGAGACGAGATAGGCGTCCACATCGGATGTCGATGAACAGAGCGAGTAGAGGGGAGCCCATGCGGCCAGGCCCGAGCGGTGACGCAGGAGGTCCTGCAGCGAACTCCGAGCGACGTCCGAGGCTGCTTCGGGAAACCAGTCTCGCACCAACCGATCGAGCGCCAGGCCGTCCGGGCGATCGAGCTGAATCGCCAGGGTCGAGACGAAGAGCTTCGTCAGGGAGGCGGCGTCGAAGAGCGGGGATTCTCCGGCGCCCGGGCTCAGGCCCGACGCATGGCTCCAGCGTGACCTGCCGTCGACGCAGACACAGGAGGTGATCGCGGAGAAGAGACCGGTCGCGACAGCCTCGTCGAGGAGACACGAGAGCTGATCTCCGGCCGTCACTCCCCCATCCAGGCTCGAGGGTCGAGATCGTAGGGCAGTCGGGTGAGGACCTCGACGCCACCTTCCGTCACCCGGACCAGGTCCTCGAGTCGCAGTCCGTAGCCCAGTCCGGCGTCGTAGACGCCGGGCTCGAGCGTGACGATGTCGCCCTCTTCGAGAACGCCGTCGGCGCCGGGTTCGTCACGAAAATGCGGCAGTTCGTGCACCTCCCAGCCGACCCCGTGGCCGAGCCCGTGGAGATAGCCGGAACGGATCTCCGGGTCGTCGAGCAGGGTCGCATAGCCCGCTCTCGAGAACACTTCACAGGCGAGCTTCTGGAGGGTGAAGCCGGCGACGCCGACCTTGCATGCCTCGGTGGCTCGCTGCAGTGCCTCCCGGACCGTTGCATGGGCCCTCGTCAGGAAGGCCGGCGGCTCGCCGACGCAGAAGGTGCGGGTGCAGTCGGAGAAGAGACGACCGGCCGGGAAGAGATCGACGACCAGGGACTCGCCGGTTCGCACGATGCGGTCGTTCTTCCCGGTGTTGTGTGGAACGGCGCCTTCTTCGGCCGGGGTGATCAGGGAGCCGTCCGGCTGGGAGAGGCCCTCGGAGGCGAAGAGCATGTGGAGCCGCCGCCGCAGGTCGCCGATGCGAAGCGGAGCCCCGTCGAGGTGCAGTTCTCCATCGCGGATCGTCGCTTCGACGAGGCTTGCTGCGATCTCCCGAAAGCCCCGGTCGCTGACCGCGCTGACGCGCAGGATCTCGTCGAGGTCCTGCTTCGACTTGCGGCGTTTCGCACGGGCGAGGAAGAGATCGCCGGGCACCAGGCTGATGCCGCAGCCCTCGAGTTCCCTCGCCATCAGCAGGAGGTCTCCGGCGTCCAGGCTGCCCGCCAGGGCCACCGTTCCCCCGGTCAATCCTGCTTGCTCGAGCGCGTTGCGGGCTGCAACCGTCCAGCGGTTGCGACACTCGTCCTGGACTCCCCCGCCGGTCACCGCGTCGAGAACGGCGAGGCCGGAGGCCTGCGCCTCGCCGCGATCGAGGGGGCTCAACGGAAGGAGATGAATCTCATCGAGGTCGGCGCGGCTCGCGAGCACCACGGGCCCCAGGTGCACCGGTCCCACCCAGGCGGCCATGGCGGGCTCGCGACTGCTTCGCGCCACGACCAGGAAGCCGTCGCATCCCGCCGCGACCAACTCCGCGCGGAGTCGGAGCCGATCCACGCTCACCTCAGAGGTTGCGCTGAATGAAGTCCTGGAACGCCGGCTTGGGCATCGCGCCCATCATCCGGTCCGCGACCTGACCGTTCTTGAACAGGATGAAGGTCGGAATGCTCGAGACCTGGAACTGCATCGCGAGTTGTTGGGAATGGTCGACATCGAGCTTGGCGATACGGACCTTGCCATCCATCTCATTGGCCAGTTCCTCGAGAACCGGGGCCACCTGTCGACAGGGACCGCACCAGGTCGCCCAGAAGTCGACGAGGACGGGAACGTCCGAGCCCAGGACCTGCTCGGAGAAATTATCGGTGTCGACTTCAAGGATCTTTTCGCTGGCCATGGTTGTCTCCCGGACTGGATCGTTTCTTCAGAGGGGTCGGTGGATGCCGACCGCGAGGGGTTCTCGTTGTTCGAAATACTGCCGTGCCGACTCGGCGTCGCGGCCGATCTGCGTCGACAGCGCCATCATATTCTCAAACTGCTGTTCGTCCCGTAGGCGTTCGTAGAAGAAGATCTCGGCTTCCGCACCGTAGATGTCCCGATCGAAGTCCAGAAGATGGGTCTCCACCAGGCGACGGGTGCCCGCATAGCGAGTCGGACGAGTTCCGATGTTGGTGACGGCATCGCGGGTCTCGCCATCAGCACGCAGCAGGACTCGTGTCGCGTAGACGCCGTCCTGCGGAAGGAGTTCGTTCTCGACAGCGAGATTGATGGTCGGAAAACCCAGTTCGCGGCCGACCTGGTCGCCTCGGACGATGATGCCCTCGAGCGAGAACGGGCGGCCGAGGAGATCCAGCGCTTCGGCCGTTCGCCCGTTCTTCAACGCGGCCCGGATCCTGGTGCTCGAGACGGGGGCCCCGCCTTCGATCACCTCGTCGACGGCGAATGCCGAGAAGCCGAAGATCTCCCCCATCTGTCGAAGGAGCGAGAGGTCGCCGCCACGACGGTGGCCGAAGACGAACCTGGAACCCACGTAGAGCTCCCGGACGTCGAGCTTTTCGTGCAGGAAGTCCCGAACGAAGGTTCGGGCCGGCATTCTGGAGAACTCGTGAGTGAAGCGAACGATGAGGACGGCATCCATTCCGATCTGCTCGAGTTGTTCGATCTTCTGGCGCGGAGTCGTCAGCCGGAGGACCGGCTGCTGCGGTCGAAGAACGGTCAGCGGGTGAGGATCGAAGGTGATGACCGCGGCCTGAAGACCTTCTTCCCGGGCCCGACCACGAACCATCTCCAGGACATGACGCTGACCTCGATGGATCCCGTCGTAGTTGCCGATCGTGGCCACCAGGCCCGCGAGGCGTCGGCGAGAAGAGCGCGTCTTCGACGACCTTCACGCTTCAGCTCCCGGCATGCAGTGGTTCGAGAATGTGTCCCACGAGATCGTCGTCGAAGGCCTCTACGATGCGGACTCGGGCGAGACTCCCGGCGGGGGCGATCCCGTCGGCGAGCAGCAGCCGTCCGTCGATCTCCGGGGCCATGCCGGCGTGGCGTCCCTGCAGCAAATGTTCGGTTTCCTCACAGACGCCTTCGACCAGGGCCGTCAGCTCGCGGCCGACGAGCGCTTCGCGGGCAGCTCGGGAGTTCGGTCGCTGGACTTCCAGCAGTCGCTCGAGTCGATCCTCAGCCACCTCATGGGGCACAGGGGATTCGAGGGCGGCGGCGGGAGTCCCTTCCTCGGGGCTGTAGGTGAAACCGCCGACGTGATCGAGGCGGGCTTCTCGGACGAAGTCGAGTAGGTGTTCGAAATGTTCTTCGGTCTCACCCGGGAATCCGACGATGAAGGTGCTGCGAAGGGAGATGTCGGGCACCTTCTCGCGTGCTTCACGAAGAATCTTCAGGTAGCTCTCTCCATCTCCTCCGCGCTGCATCGAACGCAGAATCTCGCGGTGGCTGTGCTGGAGGGGCATGTCGATGTAGGAACAGAAGCGTTCCTCCTTCGCCATGAGATCGAAAAGGCCGGGGTCGAGCGTCGTCGGATAGGCGTAGAGAAAGCGAATCCACGGAATCGTCGTTTCTTCGAGCAGGACTTCGATCAACGTTCGAAGCCCCTCCCGGCCGAGGCCGAGATCCTCGCCGTAGCGGGTCGTGTCCTGCGCGATCAGGCAGAGTTCCTGAACCCCTGCCGCATCGAAACGGCGTGCCTCTTCGATGAGGCTGCCCAGACTCCGACTCCGAAAGCGCCCGCGCCAGAGCGGAATGGCGCAGAACGTGCACGGGTTGTCACACCCTCCGCCACCTTCATGTAGGAGTATCCGTGGGTCGTGAGGACCCGTGGAAAGGCGTGATCGAAGGTCCGAACCGAAGCGCCGGCGGTCGGCAGGGCACCACCGCGACCGAGGCTCACCAGGTTGGCGGTGAGGTCGAGTTCGTCGAGCGACACGAAGTCGTCGATCTCCGGGATCTCCGCCTTGAGCTCTTCTCCGAAACGATTGACCATGCAGCCGGCTACGAGGAGCCGCTCGAGTCCGTTGCCCTTGCGCGACGCGAGCTCCAGGATCGTGTCGATGGATTCCTGTTGCGCCTCTTCGACGAAGCCGCAGGTATTCACGATCACGGTCTGGGCAGCCGCGGGGTCTTCGACGAGGGAGTATCCCTCTGCCTGCAGCCGCCCCAGCATGATCTCGCTGTCGACGCGGTTCTTGGGGCACCCGAGGGTGACCATGGCCACCTTCTTGCGGCCCGTTGTTTCATGCGGACTCTGAGTCATGGAGGTGGGCACCTCGTGGTCCCCCGAGTCGATCAGGCGACCGGGGCGGTCTGAGGGGCCGGTTGGGTGGATTCGGTCGACGAACCGACGGCGTCGATCCGGTCGAAGAGGCTCTCCATCCAGCGATGGTCGCCCTTCAAGACGTCCATGGCGAGACCGTAGCGACGCGCATCCTCGTTTCGCCAGAGCGATCGGAAGATCTCGTCGACACGGCGGGAGGCGCCCCGGCAGAAGCCGTCGGCGAGCTCGATCGCACGCCGTCCCTCGTCACTTCCAGAACTGGCCATGGCGTGAGCTCGGGAGACTGAGGCCGACATGGCGAAGAGTTCGTTGACGATGTCGACGAGGCGGAAGAGGAAGCCCTGGCGCTTTTCCAGCCTGGGACCGAAGACGACCATGCCGTGGAAGCTCGCGCGCGCCAGCTTGCGACAGCGCCGCTCGACGAACCGTAGATGCTTGGCGAGGCGGCCGTAGCCTGCGAACCGCGGCCAGCGTCCCCAGCCGAGCCAGCGAGTGGGATACCACCAGGCGTAGAACAGCGCGATCTTCGGCAGGGCGGCGAGTTTCCCCCCGAGGCCGGTTTTCGGATCGATCAACGTGCCGGCGACCCGCAGGTGCTTGTCAACGGCCTCGCGTGCCATCAGCAGGTGCATGATCTCGCTCGATCCCTCGAAGATGCGGTTGATCCGGAAGTCGCGCATCATGCGCTCGACTCCGGTCGGCTTGTCTCCGCGAGCCTGCAGCGACGAGTCCGTCTCGTAGCCGCGCCCACCACGAATCTGGAGGGTCTCGTCGATGATGTCCCAGCCTCGCTCGCTGTTCCATTCCTTGCAGGCTGCAGCCTCGAGGCGAAGATCGCGATCGCCACGCGTCGCCATGTGGCTGGCGAGCTTGACGATCGATTCCATCGCGAACGTGGTTTCGGCCATCGCCCCGATCTTCTGGGCGATGGCGTCGTGCTTGCCGATCGGGACTCCCCACTGAACGCGCTGGCTGCTCCACTCGCGGGCGATCTTCAGGCACCGCTTGGCGACCCCGACCGCTCCGTTGGGAATCGACAGCCGACCATCGTTGAGGGTCGTGAGGGCGATCTTGAGACCGCGCCCTTCCTTGCCGATCAGGTTGCGGCGAGGGATCTTGACGTTGTTGAAATTGATCACGCCGTTGGCGAGGGCTCGCAATCCCATGAAGTGGCAGCGGCGCTCGATCTCGACGCCGGGGCTGTCCGTTTCGACGACGAAGGCCGAGATCCCCCGGAGTCGGGAATGCATCGCCATGACGACGAGGAGCTTGGCCATGGTTCCATTGGTGCACCAGAGCTTCTTGCCGTTGAGGACGTAGAAGTCCCCCTCCAATTCGACGGTCGTGGACAATCTCGCCGGATCGGAACCCACATCGGGCTCGGTCAGGGCGAATGCGGAGATCTCGCCGCCCGCCAGGCGCGGCAGATACTCCTGGCACTGCTCCTTGGTTCCGAAGAGCTTCAGGGGTTGGGGTACCCCGATCGACTGATGGGCTGAGAGGAGGGCCATCAGGTTCCCATCGTAGGAACCCATCAGTTCCATGATCTGGGCATACTCGACCTGGTCGAATCCCTTGCCGCCGTACTCGGTAGGGATCTTCAGGCCGAATGCCCCGAGGTCACGGAGACCCTGGACGACTTCCGGGGGGTAGTCCTGCCGTTCGTCGATGCCCGCCGGATCGACGGAGTCGCGAAGGAACATCTCGAGAGCCCCGTAGAACTCCTTGAACTCAGGGCGTTCGAGTTCGAGCCTGGGATAGGGGTCGATGAGGTCGAAACGGAAGTTGCCGAGAAACATCTCGGCCATGAAACTGGGCTGTTGCCACTCGGTCTCGCGCGAGGCTTCAGCGACCTCGCGAGCCTGGGCTTCACTGACGTTACGAGTCTTCTCCTCACTCATCGCGGCGTCCTCCCAAGATCGGCCGATCGGCCAACGGAACCTCCCCAGTCTAGCAGTCCGGCTCCTCCCAGAGGCGGAACGAGATCTGCCTTCAGGGGTAGATCTTGTTGAGCATCCGCGGGTACGGAATGGTTTCGCGAAGATGCTTCAGGCCGGTCATCCAGGCAACGAAGCGTTCGAGGCCCATGCCGAAGCCGCTGTGGGGAAAGGTCCCGTATCGGCGCACGTCGAGGTACCACTGAAATGCCTCCATCGGCAGTTCGTGCTCCCGGATTCGCTGCAGCAGCAACTCGTGGTCGTGAATCCTCTGGCTCCCCCCGATGATCTCGCCGTAGCCCTCCGGAGCGAGAACGTCGAGCGCCAGCGCTGCTTCGGGTTGCTCCGCATCGGGCTGCATGTAGAAGGCCTTCGAGGCCGCGGGGTAGTGACTGACGAGAACCGGTCGGTCGAACTGGCTGGCGAGAAGGGTTTCGTGGTCGGCACCGAAGTCGCTGCCCCACTCGAGATCGTGCCCGGCCACGCGAAGTATCTCGACGGCCTCGGAGTAACGGATCCGGGGAAAGGGGGCCTGAACGCACTCCAGGCGGGAAACGTCACGCTCGAGGATCTTGAGAGGCTCTCGGCAGCGGTCCAGAACCCGCGCAACGATATTGCAGAGAAACTCCTCGGCCAGGTCGCAGAGTCCGGGGAACTCCAGGAAGGCCACTTCGGGCTCGACCATCCAGAACTCGGTCAGATGACGACGAGTCTTGGACTTCTCGGCCCGGAAGGTCGGTCCGAAACAGTAGACCCGGCCGAAAGCGGCCGCGGCCGGTTCGAGGTAGAGCTGACCCGACTGGGAGAGGAACGCTGGCTCACCGAAGTAGTCGGTGGCGAACAGCGTCGAGGTGCCCTCGCAGGCTGCAGGGGTCAAGATCGGGGAATCGATGAGCGTGAAGTCGCGCTCGTAGAAGAAATCGCGAATCGCCTGAACAGCCTCGCTGCGAACCTGGAGCGCCGCGCGCTGTCGACTCGAGCGCAGCCAGAGGTGGCGATGTTCCATGAGGAAGGCCGTGCCGTGTTCCTTCGGGGTGATTGGAAACTCCTCGCTCAGGGCAGCGATGGAGATCGAATCTGCCTGGACCTCGACTCCGCTCGGCGAGCGCTTGTCCTCCTTGACCCGACCCCGAACTTCGAGAACGGACTCCTGCGTCACGGTCTCGATAGCGTTCCAGGACTCGTCCGTGACGTCCGATCGACCCGCCACGGCCTGGACGGTCCCGAGCCCGTCGCGGATCTGCAGGAACGCGATCTTGCCGCTCGACCTCTTGTGGGTCAGCCATCCGCGCAGGGTCACGGACTCGCCGATCATGGCCGGCAGGCGCTCGATGGTCGTCACCGCGTAGTCCTCGCTCATGGAGCGCGGATCTTAGCAGCCGCAGAAGGCCCCGCGATGACTCCGAGTGCCATCAGGGCCTCGCGAGCGGCGATCTGCTCTGCGGCTTTCTTGCTGCTGCCCCAGCCTGTTCCCAGCACCTCATCGCCGACCCGGACCTCGACCCTGAAGCGTCGCTCATGGGGTGGCCCGGATTCCTCGAGGAGTCGATATCTGGGCAGCTCCACTCCGGAGGCCTGGACGAACTCCTGGAGTCGATTCTTGGCTTCGACCAGCGGTAGGGTGACCCCCGCATCGACCTCGATCGAGTCGAGTCGAGTCGCGACGATCGAACTCGCCGCCGCGAAGCCGGCGTCCAGAAAGACAGCCCCCAGAAGGGCTTCGAGCCCGTCGGCGAGGACCGATCGCTTGTCTCGACCGCCCGAACGATGCTCCCCTTCCCCGAGTCTCAGCTCGGCGCCGAGGTCGAGGTCGCGGGCCCACTGCGCCAGGTTCTTCGCAGACACCAGCCGATTCTTGAGTCGCGACAGTTCGCCCTCCGAGCGGTCGGGGAACCTCTTCATCAACCACTCCACCGTGGCGAGGCCCACCACGGCATCTCCGAGCAACTCGAGCCGCTCATTGTCGGTCCCACCCTGCTCGTGGCGCGACGAGCGGTGAGTGAGTGACTCCTCGAGCAGTTCTCGGTCCGAGAAGACGTGCCCGAAGCGGGCTTCGAGATCGGCGACGGTCATCGTCAGCGTCTCTTGAAGCGACTCTCGAGGTCGCGATCGCTCAGCTTGAGAATCACCGGGCGGCCATGCGGACAGGTCCAGGGGTGCTCTGCCGCGAAGAGCTCCGAGACGAGGGTCTCGGCCTCTTCGGCACCGAGCCGGTGGTGCATCTTGACTGCGGACCGACAGGAGAGGCTGGCCGCCATCGCCTCGAGCAGATGCTCGGCAGCCTCCTCTTCGCCATGCTCGGCTCCTCCACTCTCGAGGAAGGCCCGAAGGAGAGCCTCAGTCTGCTTGACGTTCAGCATCGCCGGGATGCTCCTCAATCCGACGCTGCCGCCGGAGAGCTCGAGCACTTCGAGTCCGGATCGCAGGAGGGCGGGCGCCTGGGCCAGAAGGGCGTCGACTTCCGCCGGTTCGAAGTCGAGGATCTGGGGAGAGAGGAGCCGCTGGCTCGCCGGATCTCGAGAACGCAGGGCGACTCGGAATCGTTCGTAGAGAACGCGCTCATGGGCGACGTGCTGGTCGACGAGGAAGAGTCCATCCGGCCCCTCGAGCAGAAGCAATGTGCCCTTGTACTGTCCGAGCAGTCGGAGGGTTTCCGGGCCGTCATTGCGGCCGCTGAGGGGGACGGGCCTGCGCTCGACGGGGTGATAGCTGACCTGGGCCAGTCCGGGCGGCGAATCGGTCGTGTCGCCCTCGGATCGGCCGACTCCCGGGGGCCAGTCCCGAATCTCCCCGCCCGCATCCCGGCTTCCGAATCCGCCCCAACCCGGTCGGGGAACACCACCATCGGCGACCTGAAGAGAGTCGGCCGAGGACGGGGTCGCGGGGATGGCGGCGCGCAGCGTCCGATTGAGTGTCGAGGCGACACCTCCGACCGTGCGGGGATCCCGGAACCGAACCTCGGACTTCTGGGGGTGGACGTTCACATCCACGTCTTGCGCGGCGAGTTCGAGGAAGAGGAACAGCGAGGGGAAACGATCGGAGTGCCACTCCCGGCGAACGGCCTGGTAGAAGACGGCCAACAGCGCACGGTCGCGAACGAGCCGGCGATTGACGAAGACGAAGGTCTTGCGACGTCCGCTCTGCGAGGGGGTATCGACGAAACCCCGAACCACACCGCCATCCTCGAAGCGCCTCGGACCGATGGGAATCACTCTTGCGGCGAGATCCGTTCCGAAGAGACTGCCGATTCGCTCACGGAGCCCGTCGTCGTCGTTGCCGTGGATTGGCACGCGCAACAGTTCGCGTTCGCCGTGACGAACTTCGAAGGCGACCTCGGGGCGCGCCAGGGCGTATCCCTGGACCACTTCGAGACAGCGCTGCAACTCGGTGGAAGTGCGTTTCAGGAACTTGCGACGAGCCGGAACGTTGAAGAACAGCCGCTCGACATCGATCGTGGTTCCACGCTGCCGTCGAGCCGGTTCACAGGTGATCGGGGTACCGCCCTCGATCACCAGACGCATGCCTTCACCGTCTCGATCGGACGTGACGGCCTCGACCGTCGACACGGCAGCGATGGTGGCAAGGGCTTCGCCGCGAAACCCCAGCGTGGAGATCGCCTGGAGGTCGTCGAACACTCGGATCTTGCTCGTTGCGTGGCGCTCGAAAGCCGTTCGTAGTTGATCCGGTGGGATGCCGAGCCCATTGTCGGCAACCCGAACTCTCGCCTTGCCGCCATCTTCGAGGTCGATGCGAAGGCTGTCGGCTTTCGCGTCGAGTGCGTTCTCGACCAGTTCCTTCAACACCGAAGAAGGTCTCTCGATGACCTCACCGGCGGCGATCTGGGAGATGAGGTGGTCGTCGAGGGTGACGATCCTGGTCAAGAACGAGCCTCCCGGAGGGACGTGTCGAGGTCGCCGACCATACTCTTCATCATGGCGTAGCTGCGCAGTTCGTTGCCGAGGAAGCTCCGACGGACGAGCTGGCACAGCACCTCGACCTCGTCGAGCGTACTCCGGCCCGGCGCCGACAATCGATCCAGACGACGGACCGCCGTGGACACCAGGAACTCGACCGCCTGTGGGCTGACGAGATGACCGTCGCCCTCGTCACAGTCTCGACAGACGACGACTTCGCAGGCGCGATCGAGGCGCGCCCCGTTGGATGCGATGGGCTCACCGCAGTGGGGGCAGTCCGTGGGCGGCGGAAAGATGCCGGCCAGCCGCAGAACCCAGGTCTCGTAGAATCTGACCGCCAGGGACCGCGAGATTCCGCTCTCGATGGCCGCGACGGTCGAAACCAGGAGGCGGTAGTAGAGCGCGCTGTCCTCGTTCTCCTGGGTGAACTTGACGAGATGTTCGCACAGGTAGCTGGCCACCAGGATGCCTTCGAGACTGCCGAGCAGAGCCTCCGGCGAGACCGTCCCCTCGACGGTCTCGATTCGGACGAGATCCCGATCCTCCTTCTCGAACCAGCGAAAGGAGCCCCTGGAGAGGATCTGGAGCTGACCCGAGAAGCGGCTGAACTTCCTTCTCGAGGCGCGTGCCACGCCGCGTTTCAGGCCCCAGTCTGCGGTCAGGAAGGTGACGATCCGGTCCTGGTCGTGAAGATCGACGACGTCGAGAATCACGCCCTCCGACTCGAGACGTCGCACCTCAGCGAACGAGCCAGTCGATCATGCTGAAGGCGAATCCGAAGTAGATCAGGATCCCCGTGATATCGCTGAGGGTCGTCACCAGGGGCGAGGCCGCGACCGCCGGGTCGATTCCCAGTCGATCGAAGAGCACGGGGTGCCACGGCGCCGTTCAGTGAAGCCAGGGAGATCACCAGAAAGAGAGCCAGGAACACGACTCCTGAATAGACGGCGTTGCGCTCCACCAGCATGGCGACTCCGCCCGCGATGAGAGCACAGATCAACCCCAGGCCGACCCCGACGCGAAACTGCTGGAAGACGAAAGAGCGAACTCCTGAACCCTGGCCGCGTCGCAGGCGACCCGAAGCCAGACTCCGGACCGCGACGGTCGAGGTCTGGCTGCCGATGTTTCCACCGATCCCCATGATCACTGGAACGAAGGCGAGCAGGAAGAGGGCATCTTTCATGGCCACCTGAAAGCGTGACAGGAACTTGGCCGGAGATCAGCAGGCCGAGGCCGTTGACCAGGATCCACGGCAGGCGGATGCCGACCACGCGCCAGGAATGGCCATCGTAGTTCAGCTCGTCGTCCGAGGAACCGACCATCTTGAAGATGTCCTCGTTGGCCTCCTCCTGGACGACGTCGATGATGTCGTCGACAGTGATGATGCCGACCAGGCGCTCGTCCTCGTCGACGACCGGAATGGCGAGGAGGTCGTAGCGCGCGGCAAGCTGTGCGACTCGCTCCTGGTCGCCGTCGGTGCTCACCTTGACCACGGATCGCGTCATGATCGCCGAGAGCTCGGTGTCGGGCTTCCCCAGCAGGAGCTGGCGCAGCGAGGTGACCCCCACCAGTCGCCCGTCGTCATCCGTGACGAAGACGTAGAAGATCATCTCAACGTTCTGGGCGCTCTGAATCGAAGCCACGGCCTCTCTCACACGCGTGGTCTGGGGGAGGGCGAAGAACTCGGTGGTCATGATGCGACCGGCCGTATCGTCCTCGAAGAGGAGATGGTCGTGCACCACGGAGATCCTGCGCGACTCGACCAGGTCCATGACCGCCTCGCGCCGCTCGCCGGAAAGGTTCTCGACGATCTCGACGGCGTCGTCGACCTGCACGCTTTCGACCACCTCGACGATTTCGTCGTCGCTCAGGGATTCGACCAGCGGACGTCGATCTGCCACGTCCATGCCGGTGAGGACCTCGCCGACACTCTCCGGGAAGTGCGATTGCAGCAGACGGAAGACTTCGAGGCTCTCGTCCTCCGTGAGGCCGGTCATGACCACCGGTACCTCCTCGGGTCGGACCTTGGCGAGCAGACGCCGCAGATGCTGCCTGGCCCCTTTGCGAACCAGCTTGCGGACCCGACCGCGAATCATCTCGGTGCGGCGCGCTACAGCATCGTTCGGCATGGCGCGATGGTAGCACCGGGCCTTCGGCGGTCGAAGAGAAATCGGGTGGCCCTTCGATCCCCCGAGAGCTTCAGATGACGGAGCGACTCTCGGCTTCGAGTTGCTGCAGCAGGGCGGGACGATCGCGCCAGCCCGGCACACACCGAACGTGCAGGTCGAGGTAGATCGGCTTGCCGAGAAGCTCTTCGAGGTCTCGTCGCGCCGCGCTCCCGATGGCCTTGATCACGCTGCCCTTCTCGCCGATCACGATCTTGCGCTGACCGGTCCGCTCCACCACGATCGATGCCCGCACGTAGAGAGGGCCCTCTTCGCGCTGCGTCCACTCGTCGATGAGGACCGTGGTGGCGAAGGGCAACTCGTCACGGGTCCGCTGGAGCACTTTCTCCCGAACCCGTTCCGCCGCCAGATAGCGCTCGGTCTGAAGCGTGAGCAACTCCGGGTCGTAGATCGGTTCACCTTCGGGAAGAGCGTCCCAGAGGACCTTCACCAGGCTGTCGACGCCATCGCCTTCGAGAGCGCTGATGGGGACGATCTCGGAGAACATGCCGGTTGCCGCGTAGCGCTCGATGAGCGGCAACAGACTGGGTTTCGCAATGGCGTCGACCTTGTTCAACGCCAGGATTCGCGGTACCTCGATCTTCTCGATCAGCCCGAGAAGGTGCTGGTCGCCCTTGCCGAACGGTACGGATGCGTCGGCGATCAGGCAGAGGACGTCGACCTCACGGAAGGTGCTGACCGCTTCCCTGACCATCGCCTCGTTCATCCGATGCTTCGGTTTGTGCACCCCTGGCGTGTCGAAGAGGACCATCTGTCCTTCCTCGTTGGTCAGCAGGCCGACCATTCGGTGCCGGGTCGTCTGCGGCTTGCTCGACACGGCCGCGATGGGTACTTCGACGAGGTGGTTCAGGAGCGTGGATTTACCGGCGTTGGGTCGGCCGATCAGCCCTACTCGACCGCACTTCATCGCGACAGCCACTTTCGCCGTAGACGCTTTTCGAGCGCGTCCATGGTGCCGTCGTCGGTTTCGTGGTCATAGCCGAGGCAGTGCAGGATTCCATGCAGGAGCAACTTCTTCACCTCACGCCGAGTATCGCCTCCGGGAGCCTGCCTGCGGGCTTTCGGTACGCACAGGAGGATGTCTCCCAGGTGATCCTCGGGATCGTCTGGAAAGGAGAGGACATCGGTGACCGAGTCTCGTCCCCGGAACTCTCTCTGAGCCTTGAGCATCGCCCTTTCACCGCAGAAGCGGATCCCCAGACTGCGAGCGCTCGGAGCGAGAGCCGACACGACCTTCTCGAGCCAGTCACGCCAATCCCTCCCTCTCAGTTCCGGATACGTCGATCGGTTCTGGAGGGTCAGTTCGAGACGAGTCATGGTCGCAGTTCCGCTCAAGGCTCTCCGACCGCTCTCAGGTGACCCGGACCCTTGCGGGGCTCGTTGAAGTCGAATCCGGGATAGTCGACGCGCCGATGATGGAGCGTGCCGAGAACCCGTTTGAACTCGTCGGCGACCTTTCGCAGATCGGAGAGGGTGAGATCGCACTCGTCGAGCTGGGTGTCCTGCAGATGGGAGTCGAAGATCTTCGTCACGAGGTTGTCGACCTTGTCGCGATCGGCGTCCTTGAGGGTTCGGCTCGCTGCCTCGACAGCATCCGCGAGCATCAGCACTCCGTTGACCTTGTCCTGGGGCTTTGGGCCCGGATAGCGGAAGGCGGACTGGTCGAGGTCGGCGCCGTCGCCCTGCTCCTTCGCTCGGCTGTAGAAGAAGTTCAGCAGATGTGTGCCGTGATGCTGCTGGATGCCGTCCCGAACGACCCTGGGCAGTCGAGCTTCCTCGGCGATCTCGAGTCCGTCGAGAACGTGCTGAATGACGATCTGGGCGCTGAGCGTGGGATCGAGGTCGTCATGGGGATTGCTCCTCGGCAGCTGATTCTCGATGAAGTAGCCGGGCCTGACGGTCTTGCCGACGTCGTGGTAGAGGCCCGCCGTATAGGCCTGGATGGCATTGGCTCCGATCTCCGCGCATCCGGCCTTGGCGAGATTCGCGACCATGAGCGAATGCTGGAACGTGCCCGGCGCTTCGAAAGCCAGGTTGCGCAGCAGCGGAAGGTTGGTGTTCGACAACTCCACCAACGTGATGTCTGTCGTCAGGCCGAGCAGGGCCTCGAGGACAGGAACCGCGAAGCTCGTGAATGCAGCGGCCAGGAGCCCGCCGGCCACGGAGGTGGCGAGGGTCATGGAAAGTGTGCGCAGGTCGAGCAGGGCTTCCCCCTGGAGGGCGAGGAGCATCAGGCTGACGACGACGTTCACGCCGGCGATGATGAGGCCGGCTCTCGTGACACCGGAACGCTTCTTCACCTGGCCGATCAGAAGGACCGCTGCCAGCGATCCTCCGAGGCAGTACATGGTCAGCGCGAGTCCCCCGTCATCGACGATCTGGCCGGCGAGAATGGACAGGAGGACACCGAGAACGAGCGCAAGACCGCGCCCGTAGAGCAGCACCGTGATCAGGGACACGGCAGCGAACGGGATCGACGGCCAGTAACCCTCCGGCGCATTGAGGGGCGGATTCTCGAAGAATCGTCCGAGCGCCTCCGAAGTCAGGAAGAGGAACTTGATGAGCACCAGGCTGACGCTCATCAGGAGGAGCAGGCCGGCGAAGACCCGCTCGCGACGATCGACGAGAGACGACTCCCTGGCCACGAAGAGCCAGAGGCCGAAGACTCCGAGACTGAGCAGAAGGAGGTCTCCGAGCATCGGCAGGGCGACTTCCACGGTCCGTCTCCGACCGTAGGCGCCATTGATGAAGAGCGCCGCCGTGGCGTCGATCTCGTCTCCCTTTCGGACGATGATCTGGCCGGCGCGGATCCGTCGGAAGACCGGCACCGTCGCATTCGCCGCGGCGTCGCGCCGGGCCTGGGTTTCACTGCGATTGAGGTAGAGGTTCGGGCTCAGACTCTGGAAGAGCCAGTCACTCATCGCCTGCCGTTCGCTACGTGAGAGATCCGTCCAGCGTCGGCTCTCGATGTCGATCAGTTCGCGAGCCTCCTCGGGAAAGCCGACGACTCGGAACAGATCGAGCTGAACCCTTTCGACCCCCGTTTCGATGTTGCGCAGCGTGATGCCGGTGCCCCGATTCTCGAGCAGCCGAGTCTTGTCCTGAACCAGCCCGCGCCGGAGGATCTGTGAGGCGGTACTGCGCAGCCGGTCTTCCAGGGAAGCCGAGAAGCCTTGTCGGATCAGCACTTCGACCTGCTGGGAGTCGGTCTGCAGTTGGGAGGCCGCCAGCAACTCGTCGAGGGCAGAGAGCGATTCCTCCTCGCCTGCTGAAGGCTGGGCCTTCGGCGGGGTGGCCGATTCCGACTCGATCAGTGAGACCCGACCGACCTCGAAGAGTTGGAGGAGCTCATCCTCCAGCTCGGTCTCGACGCCGGGCTCGAAGTCGTAGACCGGCAGCACTGCATCGCGCGCCGCCTGCTGTTTCTCGGAAGTGGTTTCGTGGTCTTCCTCGAGTAGATCGCGGTTCGCTGCATAGGCTTGATCCGCGATTTCGCCGGCGCTGACCCGAGGAGCGAAGAGAACGCCCTTCGGAAGCAGCACCCAGAAGCCGGCAACGATGAAGAGGGCGATCCAGATCGCTTCGATCCCCAGCAATCGATTCCAGAGGGCTCGAATTCCTCGCACCAGACGGTGCACGACGCCGGGCTGCGGCGCCTCTGTCGCAGCGAGATGATCGGGGCGAAGATCCGAACTCGAACTCAAGAATCACTCCGGTTCGGCCGCCGGATGTCGGGCTCCCCCTCGCGCTCGGCCTCCCAGCTCTCATACGCGGCGACCACCTGCTGCACCAGCGGGTGACGGACGACGTCCTGCCGACCGAACTCCACGAAACGGATCCCCGGCACATTGGCCAGGATCTGGCGGGCCTGAACGAGACCGGAGGACTGCCCGGAGGCGAGATCGATCTGGGTGACGTCTCCGGTGACCACGGCCTTGGAATTGAAACCGACCCGAGTCAGGAACATCTTCATCTGCGGCGGCGTGGTGTTCTGTGCCTCGTCGAGAATGATGTAGGCATCGTTCAGCGTCCTTCCCCGCATGAAGGCCAGGGGAGCGACCTCGATGACGCCCCGCTCCATCATCCGGCCGACGCGCGACATTCCGAGGATGTCGTAGAGAGCGTCGTGAAGCGGACGAAGGTACGGGTTGATCTTCTCTTCGAGGTCGCCGGGAAGGAAACCGAGACGCTCTCCGGCCTCGACCGCCGGTCGTGCGAGCACCAGTCGCTGGACCCTTTTCTCGAGCAGCGCGGCCGCGGCCATCGCCACCGCCAGATAGGTCTTGCCGGTACCGGCAGGGCCGATCGAGAAGACCAGGTCGTTCTCCTCCATGGCCTTCATGTAGATCTTCTGGTTGATGCTGCGCGGCTTGACCAGGTGTCGGGGCTTCTGCGAAGCCGGGGGCACTGAACCCTCGGAGAAGAACTCCAACAGGGATGCCTCGGGATCTTCCCTGAGCACCCGGATGGCCGTGTCGATGTCGGCTCCCGCCGGCTTGAAGCCTTCCGAAACAGCCTGACCGAGCTCGTCGAGCAGACGCGCTGCCAGCACGGCGTTGTCGCCTCGGATCCTGACCTTCGCACCGCGGGCCGCTACATGGACTCCGAAGGCCTGCTCGATCTTCTTGAGGTGGGCATCTCGGGTTCCAAAGAGGGCCTCTGCCCCATCGGGAGGAAGACTGACGAGAATCTCGGGGAGTGTTTCGTCGTGCGTTGCGGTACCCGTCTCGAGCGTCAAAGGCGATCTCCTTCGTTGACCCATGAACTCTAGCAGTCGAAGGGCGCCTGCTTCGCAGACAGGCCCTCGGTCAGCTTCAGGACGAGCCGTAGTCGTAGAAGCCGCGCCCGGACTTTCTGCCGAGACGGCCGGCCTGCACCATCTGTTTGAGAAGCGCAGGCGGTGCGTAGCGCTTCTCCCGATACTCCTCGAACATGATGTTGGCGATGAAGTAGCAGGTATCGAGGCCGATGAAGTCCATCAGGGTGAAGGGCCCCATCGGGTGTCCGCAGCCGAGCTTCATGCCGGCATCGATCTCCTCGAGGGTTGCGACACCTTCCTGGTAGGCGCGGATCGCGTCCAGCAGATAGGGCACGAGGAGACGATTCACGATGAAGCCCGAGGTGTCCGAGCAGCGCACGGGCTGTTTGCCGATCTTCTCGGCGAAGGCAACCAGACTGTCGACGACGTCATCGGCCACCATCAGGGTTCGAACGACTTCCACGAGTTGCATCACGGGGACCGGATTGAAGAAGTGGAGCCCTGCGAAGCGATCCGGCCGGGAGGTGCTCATGGCCATCTCCGTGACGGTGAGCGATGAGGTGTTGCTGGCGAGGATCGCTGACTGTCCGAGAACCCGGTCGGCCTCCCTGAGCACCGCCTTCTTGATCTCCAGATCCTCGACGATGGCCTCGATCACGAGGTCGCAGTCGGCGAGATCGGCGATGTCGAGGGTACCGCTGAAGCGATCGATCGCATCAGAGCAGTCCGTCTCGCTGATCCTCCCCTTGTCTCTGGAGCGCTCGAGCGAGCCCTTGACCTTGCCCATCCCGGCCTCGAGAAATCCGACTTCGACTTCCCGGACGACGGTCGGAATACCGGCACGCAGGCACACCTCCGCGATTCCTCCGCCCATCTGACCGCAGCCGAGCAGTCCAACCTTTCGAATCTCCATCACTGTCTCCTTGCTGAAGCAGCCGCCAGTCCGGCGTACTCGGTGATCTTCGTCCCTCGTCGCTGCGAGCGAACACGAAGCAGCGGCCGACTGTATCGCTGGGCAGACGATCTGCCCACTCGACGACCTTGAGCGCGGCCCTGGACAGGAGCTCCTCGATTCCGAGGCCTTCGAGTTCCTCGCCCGACAGTCGATAGAGGTCCAGATGCAGGAGCTCCATGTCTCGCCCCTCGTGCTCGTGGACCAGGCCGAAGGTCGGTGATCGGATCTCCGCCGGATCGACCCCGAGTCCCTGCGCCAGGCCTCGTGTGAAAGCAGTCTTCCCGGATCCCAGGTCACCGATCAGGAGAAGGGTCTCGGACCCTTCGATCTCGGCCGCCAGGTCTCGGGCCAGGGCTACGGTCTCGTCCTCGCTCCGGGTGACCCACGTTCGCAGGGCTGGCGAGTCGAGATTCAACGCGGCTCCAGACAGATCAGTCCCTGTCGACCTTCCCTGCCGAGATCGGCCGGTCGGACCCTCGGAAGGAAGTCGATGAGGTCGCCGGCCACGACTCCGGCTTCTCCCCAGAAGGCCGCTGCCAGGTCGCCTGCGAGACCATGGCGAAAGACTCCGCGTGCGGCGGCCTCGAAGGCATCGGCGCCGGCCAGCCATTCGGCGGCGATGATGCCTGCGAGAACGTCGCCGCTGCCGGCTGTGGCCATTCCCGGATTGCCCGAGGAGTTGATCACCAGACGGCCGTCCGGTCGGGCCGTCAGTGTGCCGTGGCCCTTGAGGACCACCACCGCCTGCGTCTCCGTCGCGGCTTCGAGAGCGAGCCTGCTACGTTCGTCGCCATCGCGTGGAACCTCTCGCCCGAGAAGCGATGCGAGCTCTCCCGGGTGGGGTGTGAGGACGGTCGCGGCCGAACGTCGACGTAGCTGGCGCGCCCGGCCCGCGAAGGCCTGGATGCCGTCGGCATCGAGAACCATGGGAAGAGGGCAGCCGAGCACGGCTTCGCGGACGAGCTCCGAAAGCTCCTCTCCCCTACCGATTCCGGGACCGAGAACGACCAGATCCCGACCTTCCCAGAGCCGGGCGAGTTCCGGCAGTGCCGCGCTGGAGAAACGGCCATCCCGCGACGCGAGTCCGACCCCCATGACCTCGGTCGTCGCCTGCATGGCCTCCACCAGCGCCGGCTCCGGGAGGGCCAGGGTCACCAGTCCGACGCCGCCCCGAAGCGCGGCGCGCGCGCTCAGGGTCGGCGCGCCGGCCATGCCTCGACTGCCGCCGACCACCAGCAGATGGCCGTAGCTCCCCTTGTGACTGTCAGGACGACGTGGTGACGGGACCTCCAGGGTTCGGATGAAATCCCAGGGCAGGCAGAAGGATTCGATCCAGGCTCGAGGCAGTCCGAGCCGATCGACCCAGACTTCACCGCAGGACTCCCTGGCCGGAGAGAGCACGTGGGCGACTTTGGGGGCAAAGAAACTCACCGTGAAGTCGGCAAGAATGGCGGCTCCTGGGATGAGGGCTGACGAGGCATCGAGTCCCGACGGCGTGTCGACCGAGAGCACGGGAATAGCAGCCGAGTTCACCGCATCGATCCAGGAGGCCAGACGCCCCTCGACGGGTCTGGAGAGTCCGGTTCCGAAGATCGCATCGATCAGCAGGTCGCAGGGTCGGAAGGGTTCGGTGTCGAGGTCGAGAGGCTGCGGGGCCTCGATGACGGTCACTCCAAGATTCTCGAGCAGCGCCCTCTGCTGCCGCGCGGCCGGCGACAACTCGTCGAGGAGATGCGTGGAATACACACTGACCCGTCGTCCATTCGCGGACAGATGGCGGGCCACAGCGTAGCCATCGCCACCGTTCGAGCCGGGGCCACAGACCACGGCGATTCGCTCGGCGCGGGGCAGGCGACGGGCCACCACGGCTTGAATCGCGCGCGAGGCATTCTCCATCAGGACCTCGACAGACATTCCGAGCGAGAGCGCTGCCGCGTCGACCTTGCGGCTGCCGTCGGTATCGAGAATCCTCAAGGCCGGACCTCCTGCTGCGGGCTACGTGCCCAACTCTCCAGGAGGTCCGCCAATCGGGGCGACGCAAGGCCGGCTGAGGGCAGTCGGTCGTAGAGCCGCGCGAGGTCCGCGGGATCGTCGATGTCGTCCTGGATGGGCAGTCCCGAGACCTTCAGGTCCATGGCCGCGCACCGTTCGAGCGTCCGTACGTAGACCTCGGAAGTGCTCCAGGGGATGTGCTCGAAGATCGCTCGATGACGATCGGGGTCCCCGAGGCCGATCAGGTAGTAGCCACCGTCTCGGCTGGGACCCAGGACCACGTCTGCTTCGCGCAACCGATCGAGGCCCTCCCTGACGATCTCGTGCGTGAGGTCGGGATGATCGACCCCCACGGCCACGACGTCGCGGAATCGCGACTTCATCCGGATCAGTGAGTCGAGCATGCGACAGCCGAGATCGCCGGCAGGCTGGCGGATGCCCTCGTAGTCGGCCAGCCAGCGCTCTGGGATCGGTTCGTCGGTCTCGAGCGCCCAGGAAAGGACCACGTCGAAGCCGTCTCCGGCAAGACGCTCCAGCAGGTCTTCGGTGAGTGCCACATGGAGAGCCGTTGCTTCCTGCGGGCTAAGATGACCGATCATCCGGGTCTTCACGAGCCCCTCCCGGGCGGGTTTGGTGAAGACCACACAACAACGCTCGGACATCTCCTGATTCTATGGCTTTGTGCACCCTGCTCACGGATTTCGGCACCCGCGACAGCTATGTCGCCTCGGTGAAGGGCACGATTCTGCGCTTGACGCCGGATGTGACCCTCGTCGACATCACCCACGAGGTCCAGCCCGGGGATGTCGCGACGGCGAGCCGGCTGTTGTTCGAGTGCGCGGCGACGTTTCCCCCGAGGACGGTTCACCTCGCTGTCGTGGATCCGGAAGTGGGGAGCGCGCGCGACATCCTGGTGGCGGAGAACGCCGGACAGTTCTTCGTGGCTCCCGACAACGGTCTGCTGACTCCCCTTTTCGATTCGGGACGGTGTCATCGGGTCGAACGGGCCGATCTCTACCTCGAGGGCGCGGGGGTCACCTTCCATGGGCGCGATCGGTTCGCTCCCGTCGCGGCGGCGATGTTGCGAGGCATGGCTCTCGCCGACCTGGGGCCGAGGGCAGATCGGCCGAGACGGCTTCCCGAGGTCACGCCCGTGAGCGCTTCGACGCAGGAGGTTCGAGGCCACGTGAGGGCCATCGATCGGTTCGGGAACGTGATCACCGACATTCCTGCTGACCTTCTCGCCCACGGCCGTCGTTTCGAAGTCCTCTTCGGTGGTCTTCGGATCCGTCGCCGGGCGACCCACTATGCAGAACTGGAACCCGGCGAGCCGGCCCTGATTCCGAATTCCTTCGGCACCCTGGAGATCTCACTTCGAGGTGACTCCATGGCTGCAGCCTCCAGCGCGGAGTCAGGTCAGTCGGTCGTGATCCGCTTCGTCGGTGAGCAACCCGACCCCGACGCGCTAAGCTGAACCCACACACACACAGTCCGTTCACGATCACCCGGTCGGCTCTCGGGAGCCGCCGGAAGGGGGTTGGATGACCCAGAAGTGGGAATACAAGATCATCAACATCCGAAGCGAGAATTATCGCCTCGACCCGGCAGCGGCGCCGGAACTCGACCGACTCGGTGAGGTCGGGTGGGAGCTGGTTTCGATCACGTCGGTGAATTTCAAGACCGGCGCGACCGACAACATCGCGATGACTTTCAAGCGTCCGAAGGACTGACCCGTTCAAGGGCCGATCCTGGGCTGTCAACGCCTGCGCTTGAGGCCGAGGGCGACGACCATGCCGACGCCGACGGCGATCACGGGAAGGATCCAGGTGGAGCGCCGCCGTTCCTGCAGGATGGGCAGAGGGGCTGCGCCCTGAACCGCGGCGAGGGCTGCTTCGAGTTCTCGCCGACTGCGATCGAGGCGACTGCGGCTGTCGAGCGGGCTCGGTGGCTCAGGGGATGAGTTCACGACTGTCCTCCGTGGGCGGCTCTTCGCCCGGCTGTCCGGCAAGAAGCTGGTCCTTCCAGTAGCTCTCCTGCTCCGCCCAGCGCCGAGCAAAGGTCTGACTGGGGTTCTCGATCCTCTTCAGGATTCGAACTCCGACCCAGGCCAGTACGATTGCCTTGAGGACGAGCACTCCACCCACGGTCAGGGCCGCAGCCCAGACCGCCATCACGAGTGACAGGGCCGCGACCGCGGCGGCAGTCAGGGTGGCAACGGCGAAGACCAGCACGACGGCCGCGGTTGCCAACAGACCGATGGCTCGGGCCAGTTGGCGAGTGCTTCCGCGCAGGTCCTCGGCGAGTTGTTCCAGCTCCGCCGCCAACCAGTCGAGGAAGGCGCGACCCAGGCGGGTCAGCATCTGCATCCAGCGGTTCATCACCGATCAGCCTACTACCAGGGTCTTGAGAAGCAGCGAGGACTGGGCCGTCAGGTCGTCGCGGACGCCGACCGCGACCTTCTGCTCGCCGTCCTTCATCAAGAGCTTGAGGGAGTGGACCCAGAACTGTTCACGCGCCGCCTCCAGCTGATCCTTCGGAACGACGATCGCGACGTCCTCCTGCTGCACGATCGAGGTTCTGCCCTTCTCGTCGATCGCCTGGACGAAGGTCCTGACCTTCGCCTCGAAGTTGTCGCCCGAGGGCACGAGGGTCACGCTTCCGATCGGGATCCTGACCTCGAACGTGGTCATGTAGGTGCCGTCTTCGCGCAGCAGCATGGCCTCGGAGCCTTCGGCGAGGTCGACCCGCACACCGAGCGGGTTGGACTGGTATCCGAACGCCAGCGCGGCAAGCGTGGCGTCGCCCATTTCCTGGATGACCGGCTTGTCCTGGTAGCTGTCGCGGCTCCTGACCCGAAGCCCCTTGCCGACAGACTTCTTGAGCTTGACTTCGAGTTTGTAGCGCCGCCCGCTGGCCGCGTGGCTGGGCTGGAAGCCGAGCGAGTAACGATTGTCGAAGTCGCTGGCGAAGCGCTCGAATCCGCCGGTCATGTTGTTGGTGTTGATGATCGACTGGCCGCCGGTACGGTCGGCGAGGTACACGATCGCGTCCTGGAGTCCGCGGTTGTAGATCGAGTCGATATTGCTCGAAAGGTGAGTCGCCGCGTACTCCGCGCTTCGCATGCCACCGACCCTCAGCCCGGCGGCATCGAGGGTGTAGAAGGTCACGCGGTTGGCGTTGGCCAGCGACCCGACTTCGTCGAACATCCGGCTCGCGTCGTAGCGGAACGACTCCATGATCAGGCTCTGGGTCGAGACGATCCCCGTTTCGGTCGCCTGCTGGTTGTCGCGGAAGCGCTCCTCCAGCGCCCAGAAGAGATCTTCACCGGCACGCATCGGGAGGCCTTCGCTGACGTAGAGCAGTGCCTTGCGCCCCGGGATGCCCGCCAACTGCGATACCGCCTCGCGCAGCCCGTCGATCGTGAACTGCAGTTCGTTGAACTGATTCTGGGCGTACATCCGGACCCGGGCCACCATCTGGTCGTAGTTGACGGTATCGCGGCCCATCTCGGTGAGCAGATCGGCTCGGTCGCTGGTCTGAAGGGTCCGTCCGCCGGTGTGTTCTTCGAGGTCGTAGGTCGCATTGGCGATCAGGACCGGATCGCTGGTGAACCCGTGTTCGACCTTCATGCTGCGGTTGTAGGAGACCATCGCGACGCGATCTTCACGGTCGAGCTTGGTGCGCAGGAACTGGCGGAGATAGCGGAAGACCCGGTTCCGGTTCTGCGGCTGGATGTTGAAGTGGTCGACGTAGACCATCAGGCTCAAACGCTGATCTTCTGGGACCTCCGGGCCCTGGAGGGCTGGATGGGAGAGGATCGGCTGCTCCCGGTCCTTCGGTTTCTTCTGCGGCTTGGGTGCGGCCTCCCCGACTTCTTCTCCAGCCCGATACTCGTGGAAGTTGGTGATCGTCAGCGGCCGCTTGTCCTCGTACAGCTCGAAGTCCGAGGCCTTGAGGTCGTGAACGGGGTTGCCGTCCTTGTCCGTCACCCAGACGTCGACGTTGACGACACTCACGTTGATCGTTTCTCCGAAAACGACCTTCTCGTTGTCCTCGCTGGAGTCGGAGTCCTGAGCCAGGATGCCGGTCGAAGTCAGGAGCGTGAGGACCAGGAACGATCGCAGGACCGGGCGAAGGATCGCGAATGCAGTCAGGCCAGTCATCGTGGACTCACCATTATAGGGCCGATCACGAGCGCCGTATCGCGATCCTCGCTCGCGACGTCGGCGTTCGGGGAGCGCGAGTCGAGAGTTGCGGGCCCTTGAGCGCGGGAACGAGTCATTCGTCCGCTCTAGGCCGCAGCCCCGACGACCCGCTCGCTGCGCCATCGGCTCCACAGAAAGACCAGAAACAGCAGGATCGCGAGGCTCAAGCCCTGCGCTACGGTCAGGCCAGCGAGGAAACGATCGTCTTTGGCGCGAACGAACTCGACAGCGAAACGTTCCACGGCCAGCATGGCGAACACCGCCAACGCCGTGCCGCCGGGGCGAACGCCCGAGCGCAACATCCGCTGGCCGATCCACCAGATGATCAGGGCGAGCAGGGTCTCGTAGATCTGGGTGGGATGGACCTTCACCAGCACATCCCCGGCCAGGCCGGGCAGCTCCAGGTCGAAATACTGGCGCAGGTAGCGGACTTCGGTGGGCGGCAGGCCGACCGGAAACGCCACTCCCCAGGGGAGCTGGGTGGGAACGCCGTAGTCGTCACCGACGAGGAAGCAGCCGATTCGGCCGACCGCGTAGCCGATCGCCATCGAGGGTGCGATCGCGTCGGCCGAGGGACGGAACGGCATCCGTCTCCTGCGCACCGCCAGCACCACGGCCAGAGTGGCGAGGAGGAAGCCTCCGTACCAGACGATTCCGAAGCGCTCGAGGAGCAGTCCCGGGTCGCCATGAAGGATGGCGTAGTAGATCTTGCCCCCGGCAACGCCTCCCAGGGCAGCCCAGAAGAGGAGAGCATGAGCGTCTTCGTCGTCGCCGATCGCCAGACGCCGCAGATTGGAGCGGAGTTGGAAGAACGATGCGAGGAAGGCTCCGAGGAGGAAGACTCCAAAGGGGCTGACCGCGAACGATCCGATGCTGAAGAGCTTTTCGATCATGGAAGGAGTTCGCGCAGCCTCGATAGCGTAACATCTGCGCGCCCCCGGGGACCGTCATGATCACACCGCAGACCCAGGCTCGCTTCGAAGAGCTGTGCGCCTTCATCGAGGCGAATCCGGACGGCCGGTGGCTGATCCTGAGTCACGACAATCCCGATCCGGACTCGTTGGTCTCGGCACTTCTCCTGGCCCGGATCCTGAAGCGTCGCTTTCGCCTTCAGGTCACGCTCGCCTACGGTGGAATCATCGGTCGGGCCGAGAATCGGGAACTGGTTCGAACGTTGGGCATCAAGATGAGTCGTCTGCGTCATATCTCGTGGCGCAACTACAAACACTTCGCCCTGGTCGACACTCAGCCCAAGACCGGCAACAACCAACTGCCGGCCGAGATCATCCCGGACCTGGTCTTCGATCACCATCCTCAGCGTCGAGACAGCGCGACATCCCCGTTCGTGGATATTCGGGTCGATTACGGCGCCACCGCCTCGATTCTCGCCGAGTACCTGCTCGCGTCGGGCATCTCGGTCCCCAGGAGCGCCGCCACGGGCGTGGTCTACGCGATCCAGAGTGAGACGCTCGCCTTCAGTCGAGAGAGTTCGGGGCCCGACCGCCGGCTGTACGATCATTTCTACCCGCTGGCGAACAAGAGGAGCCTGGGACGGGTCCAGTATCCGCCTCTGTCCTTCGAGAAGCTGCGGACCCTGCACGACGCGTTGGAAAACCTCCAGGAGGCCGCCAACGTGATCGTCTGCCATCTGCCCGAGGTCGATTCGCCCGACGCCGTGCCGGAAATCGCCGACATTCTGCTGCGTCTGGAGGGCAAGACCTGGTGCCTCACGACCGGTCCGTTCGAGGACCGTCTGTACCTCGCCCTACGCACCACGAACACGAGAGCCAATGCGGGCCGAGCGATGCGACGACTCGTCGGCCGCAAAGGCAAGGGCGGCGGCCACGGAATGATCGCCGGTGGCTGGATCACGCTGTCGGATCCGGCTCAGGCGCAGAAGGAACAGTCCAGAGTTGCCGAGAAGTTCCTGAAATTGCTGAAGCGAAAGCCACTCCGGCTGACGCCCCTGCAGATTCGGCGAAGCGAGGACTGAGGGCTGCGCAAGGCGGCCTGACCAGAGCTGGGCTGAAAGGGCACTGCCGATCGTCGAAAGCGATTTGACCCTTGCTCGAAAGCGTCTGTATATTGCTCCCGAATCTCCAACGATCACGGCTCCAGGCGGAGCCTCTCGAAATCAACTCAGAAGGGTGGATCGAATGTATAGGACCAAGTGGATGCAGTGGACTCTGCTCCTGGCCGTTCTCGCGCTGTTCGTGGGCTGTGCCAGCAGCGGCGGCGGTTCCAAGGGACCGAGCGACGAGGAGCTGATCAACAATCTCGTCGTCGAGGCGATGGCTGCCTTGAAGGCCAAGGACATCGACGGGATGGTCGCGTCCTACTCCGATGACTTCAACTCCGACAACGGCGACAAGGCGGCCACGATCGCCTTCCTGCAGGGAGCCGCCGATCAGGGCTTCCTGGATGGCGTCGAAGTCGATACCGCAGCGATGGAGATCGCCGTCGAGGGAGATTCGGCCAAGGCCGGCCCCGTGGCCCTCGAGGGAGCTTTCGGAGCGCTTTCGTTGAGTTTCGATCTCGCCAAGCGCGACGGTCGTTGGTGGGTCGTTTCGCAAAGCCAGTCGATGTAGCTTCGCTCCCCGGCGGCGGCCTATCGCCGTCGCCGGATGATCCTCTTCAGGGTTCGAGGATCGGTTCTGATCTTGGCGACCGGCACCCCGTCCCTCAGCAGGACCGGAATCGAGTCGCCCCAGCGGGCGCGGTGGTCCTCGTCGTCGTCGACGCAGACCACGCGAAGCGAGTCCCCCTCCCCGCCGAGAGCAGTACGAGTCTGCTCTTCCATCACCTCGCAGAGGTGACAGCCGGGCCTGCTCAGCAGGATCCAGGGTTGCTCCTCTACTCCCATTCGATGGTGCCGGGCGGCTTGCTCGTGATGTCGTAGGTCACTCGGTTGATCCCTCGGACATCGTTGACGATCCGGTTCGACACCCGTGAGAGGAGGTCGTGAGGCAGCGGGCTCCAGTCGGCAGTCATGAAGTCGACGGTATCGACGGATCGGATGGCGACCACGTGCTCATAGGTCCGGAAGTCACCCATCACTCCGACGCTCCTGACGGGGAGTAGAACGGCGAAGGCCTGGTCGACCTTCTGGTAGTAGCCGCTGTTTCTCAATTCCTCGATGAAGATCGCGTCGGCTTCCTGGAGGAGAGCGACGCGTTCTGCGGTGACCTCGCCCAGGATCCGGACCGACAGTCCGGGGCCGGGGAAGGGATGTCGATCGATGAGTTCATCGGGGAGTCCGAGTTCGCGTCCGAGCGCTCGAACCTCGTCCTTGAACAGGAATCGCAACGGCTCCACGAGCTCCATTCCCAGGGTCTCGGGAAGGCCCCCGACGTTGTGGTGGCTCTTGATGACCGCGGAGGGACCCCCCACCGGCGTCGACTCGATCACGTCGGGATAGAGCGTGCCCTGGGCGAGGAATCGCATGTCACTCAGTTGCTGGGCCCTGTCCTGGAAGACCTCGATGAAGACGCGGCCGATGATCCGACGCTTCTCCTCCGGGTCCTCGACGCCGGCCAGGGCATCGAGGAAGGCCTTCGACGCATCGACCACCTCGACGTCGGCACCCAGTCCGTCGCGGAGGCTCTTTTCGACCTGCTCTCTCTCGCCCTTGCGCAGGACTCCGTTGTCGACGAAGATGGCGTGCGCCTGCTTGCCGACGGCGCGTTGGAGGAGAGCGGTCATCACCGAGGAATCGACGCCTCCTGAGAGGGCGCACAGGACGCCGCCGTCTCCGACCTGCGTGCGAATCGCGGCTACGGCTTCGTCGACGAAGGACGCCAGCTTCCAGTCTCCTCTCGCGCCACAGGTCTGCAGGAAATTGCGGAGCAGTTGCCCTCCGTTGACCGTATGGGAGACCTCGGGATGAAACTGGATGCCGTAGATCCTTCTCCGGGAGTCCTCGAAGGCAACGATGGGGGCATTCGGGGTCGATGCGATCGCCTCGAATCCGGTAGGGGGTTCGAGGATCCGATCGCCATGGCTCATCCAGACCGTCTGCTGGCCCGCCATGTCGCGAAAGAGCGCGCCCTCCTTCTCCACCGAGATCTCCGCCCGTCCGTACTCCCGGGTATCGGCCCCCTCGACGCTGCCGCCGAGTTGCTGCGCGACGAGTTGCATGCCGTAGCAGATGGCGAGCACGGGAATGCCCATGTCGAGCAGTTCGGGAGTCGAATGCGGCGCGCCCGGCTCGTAGACGCTGCTCGGCCCTCCGGAAAGGACGATGCCGATGGGATCCCTTCGCCGAACCTCCTCGGGGTCGATGTCGAAGGAAACGATCTCACTGTAGACCCCGTGATCTCGGATTCGCCGAGCGATCAGCTGGGTGAACTGGCTTCCGAAATCCAGGATCAATACCGTCTGGTGCTGCAACGGACTCCTCCCGCGGTAGGCCCGCGATTCATGGTTCGACCTCGGCTCTCAACTGTCTCGACATCAGTTCTTCGACCGCCTGCCTGGGGGACTTCCCGGAGTTCAAGACGGCCACCATCTGCTCGGTGATCGGCATCTCGAGTTCGTAACCCTGCGCCAGGCGGAGTACGGAGGCGGAGTTCTTGACTCCCTCGGCGACCCCGGTCCTAGGAACCACGTCCAGGGGCTCGCCGCGACCGAGTCGCTCGCCGACGCGTTCGTTGCGCGACAGACTGCTGGTGCATGTGAGGACCAGGTCACCGAGCCCCGCCAGGCCCGAGAAGGTCGCGCTTCTGCCACCGCAGGCGACTCCCAGTCGCGTCATCTCGCTGAGTCCGCGTGTGATCAGGGCAGCTCGTGTGTTGTGGCCGAGTCCGAGGCCTCCGACGCAGCCGGCCGCGATCGCGATCACGTTCTTGACGGTGCCCCCGAGTTCGACGCCCACGACGTCGCTGGATGAATAGAGGCGAAAGTTGGCGCCCGACAGCTCGCCCTGCAATCTCGTCGCGGTCGCCTCCGAATGAGCCGCGAGCACCGCTGCGGTCGGAGATCCAGCCACGAGCTCGGTCGCGAAAGAGGGGCCGGAGAGGACGGCGAAATCGACTTCGGAGTCGTGGGCCTGGGCTTCCGAAGCGACGACCTCGCTCATCCGCGACAGGGTCTCGCCTTCGATCCCTTTCGTGCAGGAGACCAGCGTGGCGACCCGTCCTGGCTCTGACCTGGCCAGGAACTCCCGGACCACGGAGCGGAACGAGTAGGACGGAACCGCGATCAGGACGGGATCGCAGTCGATGACTGCCGAGACATCGGAAACGACCCGCAGGGGTTCCGGAAAGCTTCCATTGGGGAGATACCGGGTGTTGCAGCGCTCCTCCTGGAGGCGGTCGGCCGCCTCGTTCGTGCGGGTACAGAGCACGGTCTCTCGTCCCAGCGATGCGACATGGATCGCCAACGCCGTTCCCCACGCTCCACCCCCGAGCACGCCGCAAGCCCTCACGATGGCTTCCCCAGACGGCTCTCGGTGCCGGCCAGAAGCCGGCCGAGATTGGCTCTGTGTTTCCAGATCACCATCGCCGCGGTCGCCGTCACTGCAGCGAGAACGACGGGGTCGAACTCGGCCCGGCCCATCGCTGCGAGAATCGAGTACGCCACGGGGAAGGAGACCGCGGCCAGAATGGAGCCCAGCGACACCCAGCGGCTGAGGCCGACCGCGACGACGAAGACCAGAACGGCGATGAGGAGAGTCCCAGGCATGAGCCTGCCGAGGGCGCCTGCAGCGGTGGCGACGCCCTTTCCGCCACGAAAGCGCAGCAGCCAGGGGTACATATGACCGAGGACGGCGGCCAGGCAGCACCAGGCTGCGAGTTCTTTGGATGAGGTGAAGTGCTCAGCGAGCAGGACGGCCGCGGTGCCTTTCAGGGCATCGAGAACCAAAGCCAGGATGGCCGGTCCCTTGCCGGCTGCCCGAAGAACGTTGGTGGCACCGGCATTGCCGGAGCCCACACTCCTGACGTCGATGCCGCGAGTGAGCCGAACCATCCAATAGCTGAAGGGCAGGGAGCCGAGCAGATAGGCCCCCAGCAGAATCAGTCCGTTTCGTTCCACGCTATCTACTCCCGCTTCGAAGTCATGGCAGCTGACTCAGGCCGAGAAGCCTGCGCCGAAACATGTCGAGGGCCATCTGCGTACTTCGGTTCCGAATCGTCGCCCGATTGCCGTGGAAGCGGCAGGTGCGACAGATCGGCTCATCCTGACCGGCGACGGCGATCATCACCGTCCCGACTGGTTTGTCAGTGCTGCCTCCGTTCGGACCCGCGATGCCGGTGATGCCGATACCCCAGTCCGTCGAGAACCGTTCGGCCGCCCCCGAGGCCATGGCTGCCGCCACTTCTTCCGAGACGGCTCCCTTTCGGTCGAGGACGTCCGCAGCCACTCCCAGGACTTCCTGCTTGAGGCGATTGGAGTACGCGATCGCCCCGCCTGGATAGACCTCGCTCGATCCACTCACCGCCGTGATCCTTCCGCCGAGAAGACCCCCGGTGCAGGACTCGGCCGTCGACACGGACTCGAGACGATCGCGCAGCAGCCCGACGACCACGTCTTCGAGCTCGCATTCCGATTCCGCCGAGTAGGCGAAATCGCCGATCAGGTCGAGGATCGCCGCCTGCATCGTTTCGAGGCGGGTCTTGCGAGCGGCCGCAGAGCCGGCCGCCGTGACCCATACGTGGATCTCGGCAGGCTTCGCGAGAACGGTGATGTTCTCTCGGCCGAACTCCTCGTAGGCTGGGACAATCCGTTCTTCGAGCGCCGATTCGGGGAGGCAGGCGACCTTCACGACTCGGCGTTCGATCCCTTCCGCGGCCGTCGACGCCAGCCAGGGCCGGAGATCACTCTCGATCATTCCTTCGAGTTCATCGGGGACGCCGGGGAAGACGAAGATCGGCGCTCCGGGACGCTCGATTCGAAGCCCCGGCGCGGTGCCGCGGCGATTCTCGATCACGGTGGCCCCGAGCGGCACCTGGGCCTGCTTCTCGTTGGTGCTGGACATCACCAGCCCGGCGCGCTCGAAGCGGCGACGGATGCTGTCGACGATCGACGGCACGACGACCAGGGGCGCGGTACAGGCGCGAGCCAGTGCCTCGCGTGTCACGTCATCGGCTGTGGGACCCAGACCGCCGGTGATCAGGACCAGACGTCCCTCCTCGGTCTGCTCGACAACCTCGGCCGCGATCGCACCGATGTCGTCGGGGAGTACGGCCTTGAACCGTAGACGAACACCGTATTCCTCGAGAACCCGGGTCAGCGTCAGGGAGTTCGTGTCCAGCCGATCGACTCCGAGCAACTCGCTGCCGACGGCGAGGATGGCGGCCTCCATGATGGGACGGATGATAGCCCGACGGACCGAGAAGTCCACCTCCGAGAAAACTATACTTGTCGAATGTCGCGCCGACCCCGGACGGACTGCACGGTCCTCCTGGCCCTGGTCCTGTTCTCCTCGACCGGCGTGGCTGAAGACTGGCCCGGGTTCCTCGGCCCGCGACGGGACGGCAGCTCGGCCGAGATCAACATCGCCGAGCGATGGCAGGGCGAGCATCCGCCGGTTCGCTGGATCCTCGAGGTCGGTGAGGGCTACAGCACCCCGGCGATCACCCGCGGCGTCGTCTACGACTTCGACCGCGAGTCCGACCGCGTTCGACTCAGCGCCTACTCGAGTGCGGACGGCGCGCTGCTCTGGCGCACGGAGCACCCCACTCGCTACACCGACTACTACGGTTACAGCACCGGACCCCGGGCGACACCGCTGGTGGACGGAGATCGGATCTATACCTACGGCGTCGACGGCTGGCTGCGCAGTCACGACCGGGCGGACGGCTCCCTTCTGTGGGAGGTCGACACCGTGCGACGCTACGGAGTCGTCCAGAACTTCTTCGGGGTGGCTTCGAGTCCATGGATCGAAGGCGACCTCCTGCTGGTCGCGATCGGCGGGTCGCCCCCCGGCTCGCCGTCGATCCACAGTGGCGAAGTGGTCGGCTACGGCAGCACGCTGGTGGCGTTCGACAAGCACAGCGGCGACGAGCGATGGCGCTCCGGCAACCAACTCGCGAGCTACTCCAGTCCCATCGTCGCCACCGTCGATGGACGACGATTGGGCCTGTATTTCGCCCGCGGAGGCTTGATGGGCTTCGCTCCCGACAACGGGCGCCAGGAGTTCTTCTATCCCTGGCGGGCTCCTCGTCTCGAGAGCGTCAACGGCGCGACTCCCGTCGTTTCGGGAAACCAGGTCCTGATCACGGAGTCCTACGGTCCCGGGGCCAGTCTGCTTGAGATCGATCGGTCCTCGTACCGCGTGCTCTGGAAGGACGAACTCGAGAGTCGCCCTCGCCTGGCGTCCCACTGGTCGACGCCGGTGCTCGTCGACGGTCACATCTACGCCTCGAGCGGCGAGAAGAGCGGTTCAGCCGAGCTGGTGTGTATCGAGTGGAAGAGTGGCGAGGTCAGGTGGCGAGAGAGAGGTCTTCGGCGCTCCACGCTGGTCTCAGCGGGGAATCACCTGATCGTCCTGACGGAGTACGGCGAGTTGCTGCTCGTGCGCGCGGACCCACGACGTTTCGATCCGATCGCGCGGAGTCGGCCCACCGATGCTGAGGGCAGACCTCTCCTGCCCTACCCGGCCTGGGGGCCGCCGTCGCTCTCGGACGGGGTTCTCTACCTGAAGGCAGACCGACGGCTGGTGGCCATGGAACTGGCGCCGGGGCCGAATCCGTCGCCACTGTGAGCGCGGGAGAATGAAGTCAGGGAGCAGGCAACTCGCGAACGAGCACGGGCGCGGCCACTCGATCACCGATCTCGAAGCACGCCCTGAGCCTCGCCTCCAGTCCGCCGGCCTCGCTGCGCAGGTACATCCGGACGAGTTCGTCACCGACTTCGATTCGCTGGCCGATCTCGACTTCGTAGCGCAACGACACGCCTGGATCGACGTCATCGTCGGCTCGAATCCTTCCGGCGCCGAACTCGAGCAGGAGCAATCCGAGGGCGCGCCCGTCGACGGCCGTCAGATGACCCGAGCGATCGGCTGTCGCGACGATCTCGACCGGTGCCAGGGGCAGTCCCCTGCCCGTCAGGGCGTCTGCATCCGCTCCCTGACAGCGCGCCCAGCGCATGAAGCGTTCCCTGCCGGCACCCGAGTCGAGGACGGCGCGAAGTCGCTCCGCGTCGGCGTCGATTCCGGCTCGACGGCAGAGGGATGAGGCGATTGCGATCGCGATCTCCTCGAGGCGTGGATTTCCGTCGCCCTCGAGACAACGAAGAGCCTCGTTGACCTCGCACGCGTTGCCGGACCAGATTCCGAGGGGCTGGCTCATATCGGTCACGAGAGCCATGGCCGCGGTGCCGAGATGCTCGGCCGTTCCCACCAGTTGCCGCCCCAGTTCGATGGCGAGATCTTCGTCGCTGAAGAACGAGCCGCTGCCGGCCTTCACGTCGAAGATCAGGGTCGAGGCTCCCAGGGCCAGCTTCTTGGAGAGGATGCTGCCGACGACGAGCGGCAGGCAATCCACGGTCGCGGTGAGGTTACGCAGCGCGTAGAGTCGCTTGTCGGCGGGCGCGATGTCACGACTGGCGATCGCCACCGCGATCCCGACCTCGTCCAGCAGGTCGAGAACACGGTCCCGGGACAGATCGAGCTGGAAGCCCGGGATGGATTCGAGCTTGTCGGCTGTCCCACCGGTGTGCCCGAGCCCCCTGCCGGTGAGCTTGGCCATCGGAACGCCGATCTCAGCGAGGAGCGGGGCGACCACGAGCGAAACCTTGTCTCCGACGCCTCCCGTGGAGTGCTTGTCGACCAGTCCGGCTCGTTCCTCGCCGAGCGCCCAACGCTCTCCGGAGTCGAGCATTGCGAGGGTGAGGGCGGACGTTTCCGCGGCCGTCATTCCGCGAATCGCCGTCGCCATCAGGAAGGCGCTGGTCTGGACGTCGTCCCAGCTGCCGTCGGTGGCACCCGCCACGAAGCTGCGGATCTCAGAATCCGAGAGTTCGGTCCCCGCCCGTTTTCGTTCGAGAATCCGGTAGGGAGAGTGCGACTCGGGCATCAGCGCTCGCGCAGCCGATCAGAGCGCACGATCGCCGAGCTTCTGTTGAGCCTCGAAGGTGAAGGGCGAGGTCGGATGCTCCTCGATCAGTCGCTTCAGGGTCGCCTCGGCTCGTTCGTCATGGCCGAGTTCCGCCAGGGTCGAGGCCAGCTCCGAGAGGACCAGGTCCTGCGGAAGAATCGCGTCCTTGTTGTCCAGTTCGGTCTCGAGCTCCGCGAGCGAGGCGTCGAGCCGGCCCTCGGATCGTGCGAGCTGGACGATGTTCATCTTGGCGACGGAGGACGAAGCTCCCATCTCACTCTCCACGACTCGGCGCCAACGCTCGACAGCCGACGTCGAGTCGCCGGCGGCGAGATCCAGATCGGCCAGGTACATCTCGGCAGTGCCGGCAGCCGGAGTCGTCGGCCACCCTGCGAGCACTGCTTCGAACAGGGGACGGGCGGCTTCGCGCCGAGCGTCGGAGCTGACGAAGCTCGGATCGTCCGGGTCCTCGGGGGCCGGGGCTTCGGCATCGATTCGGGCTCCGATGACCCGAAGTGCCTTCGCCAACTCCACCTGGGCCTCGGTCGCCTTGTTGGACTGCACGAGCGAATAGCCCCAGATTCCGAGCAGGACGACGACGATCGCGGCGCCGCCGGTCGCGAAAGATCGCCAGTGATCCCGTCCGAAGATCAGGATGTGGTCGAGGACTTCACGGACTTCGTCGTTCTTGATCTCGCTGCGCGAAAGACGATCACTCATGTTTGGCTCCAAATGATGGTGCGGCTGGGAGGAATCGAACCCCCGACCTGAGTCTTAGGAGGACCCTGCTCTATCCTACTGAGCTACAGCCGCCTGCGGGTCGATTCTACCCTCAGTACACGAGCAGAGACTGGACTCGATAGCCTGAAAGCCGACTTCTGCCGTCGAGCGCGGCGAGCTCGATCACGAAGCCGAGACCCGCCACTTCCCCGCCGAGATGCTCGACGAGCTGGGCCGTTGCGGCGGCGGTTCCGCCGGTCGCGATCAGGTCGTCGATGATCAGGACCCTCTCGCCGGGCTGGATGGCGTCGGCGTGCATCTCCAGTGAGTCCTCCCCGTACTCGAGCTGGTAGGAGCGTGAGATGGTCTTCCACGGTAGTTTGCCCGGCTTGCGAACCGGGATGAAGCCGGCATTGAGCCGCGAGGCAACGATCGGGGCGAAGATGAACCCTCGAGACTCCATCCCGACCACCTTGTCGACGGGGTTCTCGATGTACTTCCAGGAGAGTTGATCGACGGCCATCTGAAAGGCGAGCGGATGGCTCATCAGTGTCGAGATGTCGTAGAAGTTGATCCCCTTCTTCGGAAAGTCGGGAACCTCGCGGACGTAGCTCCTGAGATCGGTGTTGTCCATGTGAACCCTTCCTTTCGGCCCCCTTCAGGAAGGCCAACCGTGTCTTCCGATCAGGGGTACGAACTCCACCTTCTCGCCGACATGCCGTTCGAAGTCCTGCGCGCCGCGAGTATAGACAACGAGATTCTGACTCTCGCGTTCGCCCTCCGGAATCACGAGCCTCCCGCCGATGCGCAGTTGATCGAGGAGTGGCTGAGGCACGGTCGGGGTCGCTGCCGTGACGACGATCCGGTCGAAGGGGCCGGCCTCTCCCCAACCCAGGGTTCCGTCGAAGATCTGCACCTTGGCGTTCTCGATCTTCAGTCGGCGCAGACGCTCGATCGCCGAGGCGGCGAGGGCCGCGACCCGCTCGATACTGAAGACCCAGCGGCAGAGGAGCGAAAGGACAGCGGTCTGATACCCGGTGCCGGTGCCGATCTCGAGGACCGAATGTTCCGGCGCGAGTTGCAGCAGCTCGGTGGTCTTGGCCACGATGTAGGGCTGGGAGATGGTCTGCTCCTGCTCGCTCGGGAGGCGATAGTTGCCGTAGGCCTTGGCCCGGAAGTGCGGATTCACGAAGAGGTGGCGAGGGATGCGTCGCATCGCCTCCAGAACCCTCGGATCTTCGATCCCCCGCTTCTCTTCGAGATCGCGAACCATTCGAAGGCGCTCGTAGCGCGGATCGTCGCCCAAGTCGGTGAAGCTCTCCTCTGATCGTTGACGGACGGACTCTACCCGACTGCCTACGTAAATCGGCGGAACCGTCCGATCAGGGGATCGAGATCCTGCAAGGGTCCGATCGGGGACGAGCGAAAATCGGTGATCAGGGCGCTTTCGAGACGCGTGCTGACAGGGGCAGTCGCCGGTGCCTTCTTCTCCCAGGATGCGGGAATCAGTTCGGCCAGGGCCTTCTGCGCGGTGACACGTTCTCTGCCAGGACCGCCATCACCGACTCACCGCTGACATCGTCTTCGTCCGACTTCCAGCAGTCGTAGTCGGTCACCAGCGCCAGACAGACGAAGCAGAGCTCGGCCTCGCGGGCGAGCTTGGCCTCCTGGAGGTTGGTCATGCCGATCACATCGACGCCCCACTGCCGGTAGATACTGGACTCCGCTCGGGTCGAGAACTGCGGGTCCCTCCATGCACAGGTAGGTGCCGTCGCGATGGCAACGGGCGCCACTGCGTCTTCGAGGCCGCCTCGGCCAGGTCCTGCAGGGCGAGCACAAACCGGATCGGCAAGCGAGACGTGCGCGACCAGGCCGTTGCCGAAGAAGGTACCCGGACGCTGACGCGTGCGGTCGAAGAACTGATCGGGAAGGACGACGTCCTTCGGACGGTACTGCTCCTGCATCGAGCCCACCGCGCTCACCGAAAGCTGATGAGTGATTCCCAGGCTCTTCAGCGCCCAGAGGTTGGCCCGATAGTTGACCTCGGTTGGAAGCAGGCGGTGCCCTCGACCGTGGCGAGGTAGAAACAGGACTTCGTGCTCCCCGTAGCGACCGACGATCACCGCGTCGGAAGGGTCGCCGAAGGGAGTCTCCACGACCTTCTCCTCGAGGACCTCGAGGCCGCTCATGGAATACAGGCCGGTGCCACCGATCACACCGATTCTCGGGTTCGTCAATGCAAGCTCCTCGGGCAGGGTCCGGTCAGTGGATCGACTCGACGACGCGCAGGGCCAGGGCCAGGGCTTCGCGCGCACTGCGGCCGTCGACATAGGGAACCGCGTCGCCCCGACAGGCGGCGACGAAATTCTCGAGGTTCGCCCGGAGAGGCTCCGCTGGACGATCTCGACCGGGACCGGCCTGATCCTGCGGGTCGGATCGTCGTCGTCGCTGCCCTCGGCGAGGCGATAGCCGTGCAGGGACTGCTTCTGGTAGTCCAGGGAATAGTAGCGGTCGGACATGAACGCTCTCAGGGCCCGCACTTTGTCGGCCGATACACGCGAGGCGGTGACGTTGGCCACACAGCCGGATTCGAACTCCAGCCGGGCATTGGCGAGATCGATCTTCCCCGACAGCACCTTCACCCCGACGGCCCGAACCTCGACGATCGGCGTGGGGTCGAGAGCCTGGAGGATCTGGAGATCGTGGATCATCAAATCGAGAACGACGTCGATGTCGAGACTTCGACGGGTGAACGGCGAAAGTCTCTCGACCACCACGAACCCCGGATCGGCCGGGTCTCGCAGGAGTGCCTGGACGGCCGGATTGAAGAACTCGACGTGCCCGACCGCGAGAATTCGATCGTCGGCCGCTGCCAGGAGACGATCGGATTCCGCCAGGGTTGCGCAGATCGGCTTCTCCACCATGACGTGCAGGCCCCTTTGCAGCAACTCGACGCCCATCTCCGCGTGCAGCAGGGTGGGAACGGCCAGGACCATGGCTTCGACCTGCGAGGCCAGATGCAGGTAGTCGTCGAAGGCGGGAACGCCGTAGGTCTGCGAGAATTCCAGGGCTACGTTCGGATTCTCGTCGCAGAGCCCGACCAGCTCAGCCTCGGGAATCTCTGCCAACAGGCGCACGTGATGGCGCCCGAGGGCGCCCACGCCGACGACGCCGATACGAAGAGGAAGCGTCATTCAGGCTCAGCCTCCCCTGCCGCCCTTGCGCCCGGCCCGGATGAATCCGCGCTTCGAGGACTCGACGAAGTCCGCAATCGTTGCGACGTCGGGGTTGTCGGGGTGGCTTCGTCGCAACTCGGCGAGTGAAACGTTCGTCTTCAACCCCGAGCGCAGAAGCGTCCTGAACGCCCGATCCAGCGAGCGGATGCGCTCCTTGTCGAACCCCTTGCGCTCCAGTCCGACCCGGTTGACGCCGAACCAGTTCGGCTTCTGGCCGACGGTGATCGAGAACGGTAGCGCATCGAGAGTGATCACCGAGAAGCCGCCGATGTAGGCATGGGAGCCCACCCTGCAGAATTGATGGACAGCCGAGAACGCCCCGATGGTCGCGTCGTCCCCCACCTCCACGTGGCCTGCCAGGGTGGCACCATTGGTGAAAACGACTCGACTTCCTACCTGCGAGTCGTGTCCCACGTGGCTGTACGCCATGATCAGGTTGTCGTTCCCGATCCGTGTCGTGCCGCCACCGAACTCGGTCCCCCGATTGAGCGTACAGAACTCCCTCATGCAGTTTCGGTCACCGATCTCCAGATAGGAGGTCTCGCCCTTGAACTTGAGATCCTGGGGCTCGAACCCGACGCAGGCGTTCGGGAAGACGCGGTTTTCCCGGCCCATTTGCGTCGGCCCCTGGACCTGGGCGCCAGCGCCGATCTCGCAGTCGTCTCCGATCACGACATCATCGCCGATGACCGCGTAGGCTCCTACGCGGACTCCTTCTCCAAGTTCGGCTCGCGCCGAGACACTGGCGGTCGGATCGATCAGCCTACCCACGCAGAATCTCCCGACGCTGCGTCGCGATCGACCATGGCCGACATGCAGACGGCCTCGGCTGCCACTTCACCGTCGACCCATGCCCGCCCCTGGAGTTTGCACGTCGTCGAACGGAGTCGGAGGATCTCCACCTCGTAGTGCAACTGGTCTCCGGGAACGACGGGGCGACGAAAACGGGCCCTGTCGATGGCCATGAAGTAGAGCAGCTTCTCGGCGCGATCCTCGACGTCGTGAAGAAGCAGAATGCCCCCGGCCTGCGCCATGCCTTCGATCAGGAGCACGCCGGGAACCACCGGCTGGCCCGGGAAATGCCCTTCGAAGTAGGGCTCGTTGATCGTCACATTCTTCAGGGCGCGGATCCGCTTGCCGGGTTCCAGTTCCAGCACCCGATCCACCAGCAACAGCGGATAGCGATGAGGGAGGACCGAAGTGATCCAGCGCAGGTCTTTCATGGCTTCAGTACTCACGGTGTCTCGTCCTGATGCCGTTACATGGTATGCTCTATCGACAGGATACGGCGGTAGATTTCCTCGATGCGTCGCAACAGTACCGTCTGGCGTCGCCATTTCGAATAGTCCATGGCCGGATTGCCGCCGAGGACTCCCCCGTCCGGAGTGCTCTGCAAGAGGATCGCGGCGGCACCGAGTTGGACTCCATCTCCCACTTCCAGATGATCCGAAATACCAGCCTTGCCGCCTACGACGACGCCTCGTCCGATCCTCGAACTGCCGGCCAGCCCGGCCTGGCCGCAAAGCATGCCGTCCTCGCCGATCTCGACGTTGTGGCCGACCTGGACCAGATTGTCGATCTTCGTGCCCGCGCCGACGATCGTGGCGTCGAGCGTCGCTCTATCGATCGAAGAATTCGCACCGATCTCGACACCGGTCTTGCCGAGCTCGACGATCCCGACCTGAGGCACTCGACGATAGCCGCCGTCGCGACGAAGGAATCCATGACCGGCGGCACCGACCACCGAACCGGCCTGGAGGTCCACTTCGTCGCCGATGATCGTTCCGTCGTAGATCGTCGCGTGAGGCTGGATCCAACAGCCGCGACCGATCCTGCAGTTCCTTCCGATCGATACATGGGAATCGATCCGGGTTTCCTCGCCAATGCTGGTTCCATCGCCGATGACCACGTACGGCCCCACGGAGGCTGTCGGCGATCGTCGCGCTCTGCCGCGACGACCGCAGTGGGGTGGACGCCCGGCGAGTTCAGGACGGATCGCCGGGTGCAGGATCTCCAGGAGCCGGAGCATCGCTCCGGCGGCGTCGCCGCAGACCAGTCGAGGGGTCTCGATCCCTTCCGTTCCCTCGGGAACCACGATCGCCGAGGCTCGGCTGGACCGCGCCTCAGGCAGGTGGGAGGCCTGGGTCAGGAAGGCAATGTCCCCCGGGCCGGCCTTGGAGAGGCTTCGCGCCCGCGAGATCTGGAGGTCGGGGTCACCGACCAGCTCGGCGCCGACCCGCGCTGCGAGGTCGGCGAGCCGGAAGGCCATGCTCAGCTGCCCGTGGCAGCGTTGAAGCGCTCGATCACGAGGTCGGTGATGTCGACCGCTTCGTCGGCGTAGACCAGGCCGCTCTGGAACTTGTTGAAGATCAGGGAGTAACCCTGTTCCTCACCGACGGCGTTGATGATCGGAAACACTTCGGCCTCGACCTTCTGGATGTCCTCGCTACGCCGCTTCTGGACGGCGCGCTGTGCGTCTTCTCGAGCTCGCTCGAAGAGGCGGGTCTTGTCTTCGATCTCGCCCTGGAGCTCGAGCAGGCGATCCTCGGCCAGGGAGAGTCGGCCTTCCTGGAAGCGTCTCTGGAGATCGGTCAACTCGTCATTCATCGCCTGCAGTTCGCTGGCGCGCTCCGCCTGGACTCTTTCGATGTCGGCCATGACCTTCTTGCCGCGCGCCGACTCCGTCATGATCCGCGCGACGTCGATCACGGCGATCTTCTGCTGGGCGAAGGTCGGCGCCGCGAGCGCGACGAGACCGATCGCGAGGACCCATTTACGAACCAAACTCGACTGCAAGCTCATGACAACTCCTCGTTCACTAGAAGGCGGTTCCGATGCTGAAATCAAAACTCTTGAAGCGTTCTACGTCGATACCCGCCCGCTGGATCGGACGCAGGTTCTCGGCCCAGATGAATCTCAAGGGGGCGCCGAAGATGGGCACGTTGACCCTCAATTCCAAGCCTGCAGAGTATCGCATGTTGGTGATATCCACTTCCTGCTCTTCACTCCAGACATTGCCGCCATCGATGAAGGGGACCACCCTGAAAGGTCCGCCCACGACGAACTGGTATTCGAGGTTGACCTGCAGGAACTTGATGCCTCCCTGGTAGAAGCCGTTCTCGAGGATCGACTGTCCCGTGATCGGATCGCGAACCCAGATCGTGCGGTACTCGAAGCCGCGCACGCTGTTCTCTCCACCGAGAAAGTACTTGTTCAATGGGATGATCTCGCGAGGATCACCGTTGGTGTCGGTTCCGAACGGCACCATGTAGCCGGCCTCGACGTTGAGGGCGGCAACGGTCGTCAGTGATCCCAGTCTGAAGGGCTTGAAGATGCTGACCTGGGCAGTCGGACGGATCATCCAGTCATCGCCGCCCAGAAAGCCGCCCGAGTACTCCAGGCTGGCCGCATGTACCGTCCCTTGGTGGCCTCCATGCGACTGTCGCGACGATCGACCGACCAGGAGAGCGTGACAGCCGACTTCCTGAAACTGAACTCCTGTTCGATCGGTGGCAGCTCGGGGAAGAACTGATTCGACTGGAAGTCGCTGAATCTGCCGTTCGTGTAGGCCAGGGAGAGGTTCTGCCAGGCGCCGAGGACGCGTTGGTAGGTCAGCGTGATTCCCTGCTCCTTGCGAACGAATCGCTGGAACTGCAGGAGATCGTAGTCGAGGTCGCGCTTGAAGAGCTGGATGCCGACGTTCTGGGGCTTGTCGAAGAGCCAGGGAATGAAGTAGTTGACGTTGAACTCCTCCCGGTAACGGCCGGTCTGGATCGAGACGCCCAGGGTCTCACCTCGACCGAGGAAGTTCCGCGTCTGCATTCCCGCCTGCAGGAAGAAGCCGTCGATCTCGCTGAATCCGCCGCCGAAGGTCATCTCCGTTCTCTCGGCTTCGTCACCCATCACCGTGAGGTTGACCTCGTGGGTCTCTTCGTCGATGTCGATCTCCACGGGCTCTTCCTCGTGGAGCTTGAAGAACTCGAGCTGGTTGAGCTTGAACAGGCTGTTGCGCAACTGACCCGAATTGAAGATCATGCCCTCCTGAACTCGCAGGTTTCGACGCAACACCCGGTCCTTGGTCTTGGTGTTGCCGCTGAACTCGATCCGGCCGATCCGGTACTGATCGCCCTCCTCGATGAAGAGATGGAGATCGGCTACCAGGTCGCCGCTTTCGCGGATCTCCCTCTCGATGCGGGCGAACATGTAGCCGCTGTTCTGGTAGAACTCCTCGATCTGTTCGACGCCGGACTTGATCATGTCCTCGCGCAGCCAACCGCCCTTGGGCTGCTTGAACACCGCTTTCAGCAACTCGTCGGGGAGGACTTCATTGCCCTCGACGTGGATCTGGCCGAGACTCCAGCGCTCCCCTTCCTCGAGCGGGATGATCAGGGCCAGCTTGCGATCCTTGACCTGGCCCTCCTTGTCGGTGCCCTTCTCGATCACGTCCAGCTGGGCGTCGCCGATCACCAGGTTCTTGTAGCCGGCGTTCTTGTAGAGCTCCCGGATCTTGTCCAGATCTTCTTCGAAGGTCGCGGGGTTGTAGACGTCACGCTTGCGGATCTTCGTGATGATGTTCGACTTCTTGGTCTTCTCCATCGTCGAACGCAACTTGCCCTGGCTGAAGACCTCGTTGCCGTCGAAGGAGACCTTGCCGATCTTGACCTTGTTGCCTTCGTCCACGAACACCACGACCCGCTGTTCGTAGTCCGAGACGGGTTCGAGTTGAATGGTGGCGTCGGCGAAGCGATAGCCCTTCTCCTCGTAGAGGTCCTCGATCGCCGTCTCGAAGCGCGCCAGCTCACCCTTGCTGAGGTAGAGGCCTTCGTAGAGGTCGAGCCGCTCCGAGTCGATCAGCTCGGACATGTCACTTCTCTTGAGCTTCTTCAGCCCCTCGTACTCGATCGAAACCAGCAACGGCCGCTCGACGACGTAGAGCGTGACCGATACGCCACCCTCGACCTCGACGACGTCGACTTCGATCCCGTCCAGGAGATCCCGGTCCCAGGTCTCACGGATCTTGGCGTTGAGTTCGTCGGGATCGTAGCGCTCACCGATGACGAGATCGAAATAGAAGAGGAGGTCCTCGTCGGTGAGAGCCTTGTTGTTCTGCACGTCGACCGACACCAGGGTCTGCCCCGCGTAGCGGTCGGTCTGGGCCTGCAGGCCGAGAGCGCCGCCCAGCAGGAGCAGAGGCAGCATGAAGCGATGGAGCCGGCTCGTCATGGGATCGCTCGATGTTTCCTCGCGGACTGAAACCCTGGTCGCAGGTGCCCTATTCCGGGGCAACCTCCCTCAGACTTCGCGGATGCCGATCTCTTCGATAGGTGTGAACCGCAGGGCGTCCCCGTCGCGAGTGACTTCGATCCTCGGCACCGGGCTTTCTCGTCGTTCGATCAGCAGGTCGGAGACGGCGTCCTGAAGGTGGCGCTGAATGGTTCGACGCAGTGGGCGAGCCCCGGTCGAGGGTTCGATCCCGGCCTGCTCGAGCAACCACTCGCGAGCCTCCGGGCTCACGTCGACTCGCAAGCCTCGCTCTCCGATCGTCTCGTTGAAGTCCTCGATCATGATGGCGGTGATCAACCTGAGTTCATCGATCCCGAGAGGATTGAAGACGATGACTTCGTCGATCCGGTTGATGAGCTCGGGACTGAACGTTCGCCGGAGCTCGGCGAGGATCTCCTCCTCCACCCGTCTGAATCCGTCTCCCGCTGCGTCTCCGAAGCCCATGCGTCCGCCGCGCAGGACCAGACTGCTTCCGATGTTCGAAGTCATCAGGATCACGGCGTTGGAAAAGTCGATCCGGTTACCCCAGGCGTCGGTGAGCGTTCCCTCCTCGAGGATCTGGAGGAGCAGGTTGGCGACTTCCGGGTGGGCCTTCTCCACTTCGTCGAAGAGCACCATCGAATAGGGGTTGCGTCGAACCTTCTCGGTCAGCTGGCCGCCATCCTCGTGACCGACGTAGCCGGGCGGAGATCCGATCAGCTTGGAGATCGCGTGCTTCTCCATGTACTCGCTCATGTCGAAGCGCAGGAGGGCTTCCTGCGTTCCGAAGAGGAACTCCGCGAGCCGGCGGGCGACCTCGGTCTTGCCGACGCCGGACGGCCCCAGGAACGTGAAAGAGCCGACCGGACGCTGAGGGTCCTTGACGCCGAGGCGCGAACGGCGAATTGCCCGGCTGATGGCCTCGATGGCACGATCCTGGCCGACCACCCTCTGGCGCAGGATCGATTCCATCGAAGCCAGGCGCTCGGCCTCGCCGGCTTGCAGGCTCGAGAGCGGAATGCCGGTCCAGGAGGAGATGACTTCTTCGATGTCGTTCACCGTCACCTCGAGCAGGGTCTCGGTAGCCTCGATCTCGACCACCCGCTCGAGGTCCTCGCGAAGCTCGATCTCACGCTCTCGCAACTCGACAGCGAGATCGAAGTCCTTCGCCGACACCGCGTCCTTCATTTCCTGAACGATCGCGCTGACCTCACTCTCGAGACGCTGTACGTTCTGGGTCTCGCGGTTGCGCCGAAGCTTGACCTTCGCCCCCGCCTCGTCGATGACGTCGATGGCCTTGTCCGGTTGATGACGTTCGGTGATGAAGCGGCCCGACTGGTAGATCGCCGCCCGCAGTGCTTCGGGGGTGTACTGAACCTTGTGGAAGTCCTCGTAGCGCTCCTTGAGGCCGGTCAGGATCTCGAGGGTCTCCTCGCTCGACGGAGGTTGGATCTGGATCGACTGGAACCGCCGCAGGAGCGAGCGATCCTTCTCGATGTACTTGCGGTACTCCTTGAGCGTGGTCGCACCGATGCACGAGATCTCTCCGCGCGACAGCGCCGGTTTGAGGATGTTCGCCGCGTCCAGGGATCCCTCTGCCGAACCCGCGCCGATCAGGGAATGGATCTCGTCGATGAAGACGATCACATCAGGGCTGTCGCGAAGCTCCTTGAGGATGCCCTTGAGTCGCTCCTCGAACTGGCCTCGATACTTCGTGCCCGCCACGATCAACGACAGGTCGAGGGCAAGGACCTTGCGTCGTGCCAGCGAGGAGGGACAGCGGCCGTCGGCGATCAGCTGGGCGAGGCCTTCGACGATCGCAGTCTTGCCGACGCCGGGTTCGCCGAGCAGGATGGGATTGTTCTTGGTGCGGCGAGACAGGATCTGGACGATGCGATCGAGTTCCCTGCGCCGACCGATCAACGGGTCGAAGCCGCCTCTGGCGGCGATCTCGGTGAGATCGCGACCGTACTCGCCCAGGAAGGGGAGGTCCCGTTTCTGCTGAGAGACTTCTCTCTCGCGGGAGATCCCGGCGACCTCCTCGCGCGCCTCGCCGACCTCGAACCCGTACTGCCTCAGGACCCGCATCGCCAGGCATCCTTCGACTCTGAGGATGCCGATCAGGAGATGCTCGGAGCCGACCGCCGAGTGGCCCATGGTTTCCGCCTCGTGAGAAGCGAAGGCCAGGGCCTTCTTCGACTCCTCCGACAGGGGGAGTTCGGCTGTCGAGGAGATCCTCTCGACGAAGACCCGCTCGCCCTCGATCTCCCGGCGAATCTCCTCCGGCTTGACGTGGAAGCGCCGCAGCAGCTCGGTGATCGTCTCCTCGCCTTCCCTCAGGATGCCGAGCAGCACGTGCTCCGTCTCGATGACCCGGCTGCCGAGCTTCGAGGCTTCGTAGCGAGCGAAGAAGAGTGCTCGACGGGCCTTTTCGTTGTATTTCTCGAACATTTTTGAGTGAAAAAAGACGGCGTCTATGGGCCGTCCGCGGGCCTCAATACGCCGTCTTCGAGGGTCAAAACTCTACCACAGCGATCGGCGACCTCGGGGTTGTGCGTTACGACGAGGAGAGACATCTGATAGTGCCGGTGGAGTTCTTCGAGGAGTCCCAGCACCCTTCTCCCGGTTGGCAGATCGAGGTTGCCCGTCGGTTCGTCGGCCAGCAGGAGAGGGGGGCGCAGTGCAAGAGCTCGACAGATCGCCACCCGTTGACGTTCACCCCCGGAGAGCTCGTTCGGGAAGTGGTCGCGGCGAGCCGAGAGTCCGACCTCTTCGAGAAGCTCGAGGGCCCGCGATCGGGCCTCGGTCGGCGGACGTTCCGCGATCCTCAGAGGGATCATGACGTTCTCGACGGCGGTGAAGTCGGGCAGGAGCTCGTGGAACTGGAAGATGAAACCGACGCGCTGGTTGCGGAACCCGGCCAGTTCGTGGCGGCTCAGGGTCGCGAGGTCGCACCCGGCGATCTCCACCCTGCCACGCTCTGCCAGGTCGAGTCCCCCGAGAACGTGCAGCAGCGTCGACTTGCCCGAGCCCGAAGGTCCGCTGATCGCGACCATCTCACCGGTTGCCACCTCGAGATCCACGCCGCGCAGGACCTCGACGCGTCGTTCCCCATCGACGTAGGCCTTGTGCAGGTCCTCTCCCAGGACTGCGAGGGTCATCGGCGCATCGCCTCGACCGGCTGCAGCCGGCTGGCCCGTTGGCCGGTGGTTCGAGCCGCCAGCAGGGTGAGGCCGAGAGTGGCAAACAAGATCAGCGGCAGATCCGTGGCGAGGCGCAGCGAGAAGGGGACGTAGTCCACGACGTAGACGTTGGGCGGCAGGCGAAGAACCTCGAAGTGGTCGAGCATCCAGGCGCCGGTACAGCCGACGGCGCCCCCGACCGCGACGCCTCCGACGGCCAGCAGTCCGCCCAGCACCAGGAAAACCCGTCGAATGGCGTCCGGAGTCATGCCGAGGGTTCCCAGCATCCCGATCTCGCGGGTCTTGCTGGTCACGATCAGGGTGACGGACGACACCAGCGTCTGGCTCGCGACGAGAACGATGAGGAAGACGGCGGTGAACATCAGGATCTTCTCGAGCGCGAGAGCGAAGAAGAGCGGCGCTTGCAGATCTCGTGCCGTATCGACGCGCACTTCGGGTGGCAGGATCCGGACGAGCTCCTCGGCGACCTGTTGCGGATCCGCGACCGTCAGGTCGAGTCTCACGTCGGATTCCCACAGCAGCCCCTTCATCTGCGAAATCGGCACCGCGACGCGATCGAGGAGGTCCGTCGTTCGCCCGGGGTCCCACTGTCCACGAACCTCCATGAAGCGGTTGCGAGGGATCGGGCCGACTGGACTCAGTTGGGGCCGCGGAGAGACCACCTCGACGCGTTCTCCGACCTGGAGATTCCATCGTGCGGCAAGGCTGGAGGGTACCCGAAGCCCCTCGCTTCCACTGGAGCCGGGAAACCAGAGCGGCAGATTCCGCTCGTAGGCGATGAACTCGACCGACTGCAGCAGTCCGTGATCGGCGATCCAGCCGCGACCTACGACGAGTCGCTGGACGGCTAGCGGTCCTACGTGCCCTTCCACTGTCCGCCGGATCTCGCTCCAATCCGACGGCTGTCCGGAGATCTGCAGTGCCGGGGTCCTGGAGAGCACATCCTCGAGAGTGTGACTCTGGAAGCCCGAGAGTGCGGCTACCGCCAGGACCAGCGAGGCCACTCCGAGCGCGATGCCGCCGCCGGTCAGGGAAGTGAGCAGCCGGACACTGGCATCGCGACGACTGCTACGAAAGTAGCGCAGGGCGACGATCCAGGGCGCCGGAAGCCCCCAGAGTCGTTCAGACCTCGATTCGCCCATCGATCGTGACTACCTTCATTCGCTTTCGGGACCTCCCCCGGGCCGATCGAACCCTACCCCATCGACATGGAATCCATGCTGTTTCGCTGCTGCGCGACCCTGGCTACAATACGCGCGTGAACGCCTACCAGGAGGAGTTGGAAGCGGCCGTTCGAAAATGGCGCGCTGCGGGCCTGCCCGAACCCGACGTGATGGTCGTTACGGGTTCGACGGGATCCTTCGATCTCGGTGCAGTCGAGCACGGCCCCTTCGAGCTCTCCGAGTGGCTTCCCTTCTCCGCTGCTGCGATCGACGGGCACCGCCTTCAGTTCGAGCTCCTTCAGCCGACTCCCGGCCGCTGCGTGATGTCGATTCGGGGCCGCCTGCACTGCTACCAGGGGTTCGATGCCCACCAGGTGGTCTTTCCCATCCGGCTGGGGGCCCTCCTCGGGGCGCGGGTGCTGATCCTGACCAACGCTGCAGGATCGCTTCGCGAGGAGGTTGCACCGGGCAGCCTCTGTCTTCTGAGCGACCATCTCAACCTGGCGGGTCGCACTCCCCTTCTGGGTCGCCTGCCCTCCGCCTGGGGTCCCCAGTTCCCTGCGCTCAACGATGCGTATTCCTCTCGCTTGCGGCGCCTGGCTCATCGCGTCGCGGCCGAGAGCGGCCTCGAACTCTCCGAGGGGGTCTGTGCCTGGCTCCTCGGTCCAGCCTACGAGACTCCGGCCGAGATCCGGATGTTGAGCACCCTCGGCGCCGATCTGGTCGGCATGTCGACGGTGCCCGAAGTGATCGCGGCGCGCCATCTGGACGTGGAGTGCGTCGGGGTCTCCCTGGTCACGAATCTCGCAGCCGGCATGACCGAGGATCTCCCCGACCACCAGGAAGTCCTCGAGATCGGCCGGCAGGCTGCCGAACAGCTTCAAGGTTTTCTGGCTGCGCTGCTTCGCGCTCCCGATCTGTTCGACGAACCTTCACAGGAGATCTCGTGAGCCCATTGCCGCCGAAAGTCCTCATTTCGAAGGAACGTGTCCGTGAGCGGATCACTGAACTCGCTCGGCAGATCGACGAGGACTACCGCGACAGCGAGGATCTGGTCTGCATCGGGGTGCTCAAGGGGGGCGTCTTCTTCATGGTCGACCTGCTCAAGCAGGTCACGGTTCCGCTGACGGTCGACTTCTTCCAGGCCTCCTCCTACCGCGGCGAGCACGAGGCGGGGGAGGTACGGATCCAGAAGGACATCGAAACCTTCATTCGCGGTCGTGACGTTCTCCTGATCGAAGACATCATCGACACGGGCTACACCCTCCGGACGATTCTGGACCTGTTCAGGTTTCGAGAGGCTCGTAGCGTCAAGCTGTGCGTGCTTCTGGACAAGAAGGCGCGGCGGGTCGTCGACGTTCCGGTGGACTATTGCGGATTCGAGATCGAGGACCGATTCGTCGTGGGCTACGGTCTGGACGACGAGGAAAAGTGGCGTAACCTCGACTTCATCGGGGTGAGTGCGAAAGACCCGGCCATCCACGGAGAGAATTCATGATCAAGAGCCATCACAGTGACCAGGCACCGGCCGCCGTAGGCCCGTACTCCCAGGCAGTCAGCGCGGAGGGCTGGGTCTTCACCGCGGGACAGATCGCCCTCGACCCGGCGACCGGCGAGATGGTGGATGGGTCCTTCGAGGACGAGGTGGTCCAGGTCCTGGCCAATCTGCGCGCCGTTCTGGCGGCTTCGGGCAGTGGATTCGATCGAGTGGTCAAGGCCACGATCTACCTCACCGACATGGGTGACTTCGCGGCCCTCAACCGGCTCTACGACGAGGTCATGGCGGGCCATCGACCAGCACGGTCGACGGTGGCCGTTTCCGAACTGCCGCGAGGCGCCTCGGTGGAGATCGACCTCATCGCCCGTCAGGCTTGATCGGTTCGCGGGATCCTTTCGCGGCGGAGCTTCCACTCTGCCTCTGCAGTTGCTCGACATGGCGGGCAGCCGTCCGGAGTCGCTGCTCGCGGGTGCCCGAGATCGCGATCGAGCGCAAACGGAATTCTTCGAGGGCCCGAGAGAAGAGGTCCTGCATCTCCTCCCGCCGCTCGCCTCGATCGCGCTGCAAGCCGTCGGGGACCCACGGCACGTCGATTCCAGCCAGCAGGTAGAGGTCGCCGGGCGCTTGCCTGAGCGCGTCCTCCAGGGCCCGTGGACAGTGGCCGAAATAGTGCCGGCTGTAGACGATGGTACTCAGCAGGTCGGTGTCCTGGATCACCAGCTCGCCGTGACCGGGACTTCTCCGACGCTCCAGTTCGCGCTGACCCGCCGCGATCTCGGGGAGATCGGCGACCGCGGGCACGACTCCCTTGCGGTCGACCCATTCACGGACGTATTCGGAGATTGCGATCGTGCCGAAGTAGGCGGCAAGGTCGGCCGCCAGGGTGGTCTTGCCAGTGCACTCGGAGCCGGTGACGACGACCCGCATCAGACGGTCGCCTGCCGCGAGAGTCGCCACTCGACGAAACCCCGCACGGCCAGAAATGTGAAGACGAGGTAGAGACCCGCAGTGAGCAGGAGTCCCTTGTACAGGAACATCCCGACGTACACGACGTCCACCGCCAACCAGACCAGCCAGGCCTCGAGGTGCTTGCGAGCCTGCATCCATTGAGCGGCGATGCTGAAGGCACTGAGGACAGAGTCGAGAAAGGGCAGCGACGCGTTGGTGAACCGGTTCAGGGTCGTGCCGAGCAGAAGTCCCGCGACCAGCGAGCACGCCAGCGCGAGGCCCCAGCCGACTGCGGTGAGAGATGAGACGGCCAGCCCCTCGCTCCGGCGAGCTCCGCGCGCCCAGTTCCACCACCCGAACGCCGACAGGGCGAAATAGACCGCCTGCAGTCCGGTCTCGGCGTAGAGGCGAGCGTCGAAGAACACGATCGCGTAGAGAGCTACACTGACCATGCCGATCGGCCAGCAGAGAATCCTCTGGTGCACGGTCAGATAGACGGCCACCAGGGTCGTCACCACGGCGACAGCCTCGAGGGGATCTGGACTCAGAGGTCGAACTCCAGGGCCACCATGACGTTCCGCGTTGCCAGGGGGTAGTAGTACGAGAATCCGTCGAGCATGTCGACTCCGCCAGCGTCGCGCTCGATGAACTGATAGCTGTATCCACTCGGATAGGGCCGGGTGCTGTCGAGCAGATTGTTGATGAAGACACGAAGCCTGGGGCTGCCCGATTCCCACAGGCGACCGAGGTCGACGGTGGCCCTCAGGTCGACCGTGAGGTAGGCCGGTGTGCTGAACTCCTCGAGACCCGTGTTGTCGAGGTGCGACGAGTCGACCCATCGTCCGAGCAGGGTGATCGCGTTGCCCCCGCGGCTCCACTCACCGCCGAGATTCAGTAGCGCTTCGGGAGAGAGAAGCGGCGGAGTATCGAAGTAGGTCACTCCCTTGCTGCCGACCCAGGCCCCGCCGGCATCGTAGACATCGTAGAACTGGGTCCACTCGCGAATCCGGTTGCGACTCATATTGGCGGTCGCGAGGAGGCTCCAGCGAGGGCGAAGCTGCCAGCGGAGGTCGAACTCCAGGCCCCGCCGATAGGAGTCATCGACATTCCGGCGCAGTGGCAGTCCCACTTCCGACAACTCTCCCGTGAGGGCGATCTCGTTGCTGAACTCCATGGCGTACAGATTGGCCTGGAGGCGAAAGTCACTCCGGATCAGGCTGACACCGAACTCGAGGTCGACCACCTCTTCGGGACGCACCGCGCCCAGATCATGCGGGAAGGTCGCATCGTCCTCGCCCAGCAGCATGTCGAGCCGGGAGGGCTCTCGCTGAGCCCGGCCGAGAGACCCATAGAGACTGAGGTCCGGACCGAGTGACCTGCGAAAACCGATACGGGGATCGAAGAAGGTCCAGTCGATCGGGTCGATCTCGACGCCGCCGACGTAGGCGAAGTCGGCCCAGCGAACCTGGAGGTCGGCGAAGAGGAGCCAGCGTTCGAGTTCGTACTCGAACTTGGCGAACCCGTTCGCGGTCCTCTTCTTGCCGGTATTGCTGTAGAAACGCTCTCCTCCTCCATCGAGCGTGTGATCGCCGCTGAAGTCGTTGAGATGGAGTCCGAAGTCGGTGCCGAGTCGGCCGAGTCGTCGCGACGCCGTGACGGTGGCGCCGACGAAGCCCTGGTCGATTCCGAACTCGAGCAGTTGGTCAGGGCTCGCTGGATCTGCCCGGATCTTGAACCAGCCGTTGGCGCCGTTGTAGTAGACAGCCGCCGTCATCAGGGTTCCGTCGTCGAAGAGACGGCTGTACTTCACCTGCGCGAAGTCCTGCCCGAACCGATCGCGCTCGGCCGGGTCGAGGGGGTTGAACCTCCTGTTGTCGGCGAGGACCTCCGGTTCGACGGCGAGATAGGCCAACTGCGACTCCTCCCTGCCCGAGAAGGTCCACCAGCTTCAGGGAAGAGCGCTCTCCTTCCCATCCGAGATTGAGGAAGAGCGTGTCGTGGTCACTGCTCGAGTTGTCCCGGTAACCATCGGTCGATGATGCCGAGGCCCTGCCCGAGACCCAGAATCCGTTCGCCAGCAAGCCGGAGCCGTAGGACAGGCTGGCACGGCCGGTGTCGTAGGAGCCGAGGACGACTCGAGCCTCGCCGCCCCGATCCTGACTGGGCCCGCGGCTGGCGAAGTTGATCGATCCGCCGTACGACGGCGCCCCTATGCTCGACGTTCCGACTCCGCGCTGGATCTGAATGCTGCCGACCTCGTCCAGGAAGCCACCGAAGTTGTTGAAATAGACGGCGTGCTCTGCGGGATCGTTGAGCGGCGCTCCGTCGTAGGTCATGTTGATTCGACTCTGCTGGACACCTCGCAGGCTGAGGTACGAGTAGTTGCTTCCCGTTCCGGAGTCGGAATACCAGTTCAGCGACGGCGTCTCCTGCAGCAGCTGGGGAACGTCCTGGCCGAAGGACATGCGTTCGATGTCGCTGCGAACGAGATCGGTCTTCGGAATCGGACTTCGTTCGTCGGCCCGGATCGCGACGACATCGATCTCTTCTTCCAGGATCGTTGCTTCCTGCCGAGAAGACGACGGGGCGTCGGTGTCTGGCGCAGGCGTATCGGCGCTGGCCTTCTCCTGTCCGGAGGCAGGGCTCGCGAGAACGAGGGCAAGCAGCAGGACTGCCCGCCCAGGGTTCAGCAGATTCCTCGCGGGGGTCGTCGCCGGAACGGCTCCTTCTACTCTCGACATGGGTTCTGCAACTCCTTCCCCGAGGGGGACGTCCCGGCTGAGGATTGCGACCCTGTCGCGACTGCCGCTTGGGGAGCGGCTGCCCTTCCCTACGCCGGTATGACCCGGATCAGGTTCGAGGGTGTGATCTCAGGCCTCGCGGCCACCCCTAGGCTGTACAGCCGCAGTGTGGCTGGTTTGAGCGAGTCGGTCAAGGCCGGACGGGATAGGCTCGATGGGTGAATCGCTTCGCCCGGGTCGGGATCCTCATGCTCCTCCTGTACTTCGGAGTCCGTGAGGGCCTGCCCTGGCTGCAGGAGCGTTTCGGCCTCACCTCGGACGCCAGGTCAGGGTCGATCGAGGGAACGTCAGGGGAGGACGCGGCCCGGCGGTGCATCGGAGCGGTTCAGGAGTCGGCTTCGCAGGTCGCCGAAGGGCTCGCCAGGGCCGGCAGACGACCGGGCGACCGCGGCGGGTGGGACGCGACTCGCTCGCGTCTGGAAACCTCCCTCGACCGGGCCTCGAGCTCGTGCTTCTGTTTCGAACCCGGATGCGCCCCGGCCGCCGAAGCGCTCGACGAACTCCGTGCCCTGGTGGAGCGCTTCGATCGGGGACTCGACGATCGCAGTCAGATGCCGCTCAACGCGGCGCGTGACCTCCAGCGCGTCGAAGGTCTCCTCGACCAGGCGATCCGTTCGAGCAGGCGCTGATCTCGTTCAGGACGACACCGCGACGCGGCGAAGGACCTCGATCGCGTGGTCGATGGCGTTCCGATCGAGATCCCGATGCGTCACGAACCGGAGCGTTCCTCCGGTCAGGGGGATGGCGAGAACTCCCTCCTGCGCCAGGCGGGCCGACCACTCGGACGCCGTGCCGTCGGCGACCCTGCAGACCACGATATTGGTTCTGGGGGCAGCCGGTTCGACAGCGATGCCAGGCAACTCAGCCAGGCAATCTGCCAGCAGGCCGGCGTGCAGGTGATCGTCGACCAGCCGAGCGGGCCCGTGCTCGAGAGCGAGCAGTCCCGCCGCGGCGAGGACGCCGACCTGTCGCATTCCTCCTCCCAGCATCTTGCGAACTCGCCTCGCTTCGAGGATCCAGTCGGCCCTGCCGCAGAGCAACGAACCCACCGGTGCTCCGAGACCCTTCGAGAGACAGAAAGTCACGGAGTCGAAGCCGCGAGCGACCTGTTCGACGGTGGCCGACGTCGCGATCGCTGCATTGAAGATCCTGGCGCCGTCCATATGGGTCTTGAGTCCGTGGCTGCGAGCCAGGTCCACGAGTTCGCTGAGCCGTTGCAGCGGGTAGACCGTGCCGCCGGCAAGGTTGTGGGTATTCTCGACCGCCAGAACCTCCGTTCTCGACTGGTACGCCGTTGTGCGGCTGATCGCATCGCCAACCGCCTTCGGGTCGAGAATCCCGCTCTTCGAGGCCAGACCGCGCGCCTGGACTCCGGAAAGAGCCGCGAGGGCACCCATCTCGTAGTGGATGATGTGGGCTCGCGCGTCACAGATCACCTCGTCACCCGGGCGGGTGTGCAGGTGCAGCGCGATCTGGTTTCCCATCGTGCCCGAGGGGACGAAGAGCGCGGCCTCCTTGCCGAGGCGGCCGGCGGCGGTTTCCTCGAGCCTCCGAACGGTCGGGTCCTCGCCGAAAACGTCGTCGCCCACTTCAGCCTCCGCCATCGCACGGCGCATCGCTGGATCGGGCTGGGTCAGGGTGTCAGATCGCAGGTCGACGATTCTCATCGGCTCTCCTCGGCGTCGCAGGCATATTCTCTCAGCCATCGTCGGCGACTGGCATCAGGGTTTCGACTCCAGTCGTCCAGCACAGCCAGGGCGCGAGCGTCGATCTCCTCGACGATCGTCAGGTTGCCCTCGAGGGCCATGGCCTGGACCTCGGCTTCGCACTCCTCGACCCAGCGAGCGGCTCGGAACAGCCCCTGTGCGGCGACGTCGTCCCCGGCAAGCGCCTCACCTGCGAGGATCAGTACCTCCGCCGCCTGCTGATTGCGTTGCCGGCGCGGGCTGCCATAGGTCGGCCGCGGTCCGCAGGGCTCCAGGCCGATCTCGATGGCGGCCCGGGCGAACTTTCGGGGGGAGGGACTCGGTCCGTGGAAGAGGGTACCGAAGCCTCCTCCGACCTTCTCGATCAGGCTTCGCCTCTGGCGTCCATCGAGTTCGAGTACCACGCCGGTCACCGCCGAAGCGCCGGCTGTCTTGAGGATCTCGAAGCCGAGTCCCCAGGCCGCCTCGTCGTCCGTCATGCCGGCGATCAGCGGCCACACGGCCACTGCTCCCTCCGGCAGTCGGCCCAGTCCGTCGAGATCTCCCTTCAAGAGGTCAGAGGTGAGATCCCAGACCTGGGCGATGTGAGGATCGAGTCTCTCGGGGTCGCCCGCCATTCTCTGTACCAGAGCCGTCCCGCCCTGGGCCGTCCAATCCTCGATCTGGCGATCCAGGGCCCCTCGAAGATCGGGGCGAACCGGGGGCACGTAGAGTGTGCCTCCCGTGGGACTCGGCAGGGCGTCGAGCTCGTGGTCGCGCCCCGGAGTTCCCAGAGAGCGCCCCCCCAAGTCGCACCAGAGCTCCGGTCCCACGTTCCACTTCCCAGGTCGGCGACGGACCCAGGCATTCGACGGCTCCGGCAGCAGCGAGGCCGCTCGTTGGCTCACGCGAGTTCTTCCAGTCGCTCGACGATCGCCTCGGCCCTTCCCTTGCGGAGTCCGCTCACGATCAGGTCGGGGCCTCGACGCGATGTGCTGAGGGGACCCAGGACGGCGGCCTCGTCGAGGCGATCGATCCCGTGACCGGCGAGCGGCCCGGGCGCCGTCCTGCCGCCGATCAATCTCGGCGCCAGGCAGATCGCGACCCGGTCGAACTGGTCGGCCTCGACGAACGCTGCCAGCATTTCGCCGCCTCCCTCGACCAGCAGGCTGTCGATCCCACGGCAGGCCAGGGCTGCGAGGACGGCGGTCGGACTGCAATCGTCCGCGACCACGACCTCGGCGCCGCGATCCTCGAGTCGTCGGATTCGAACGCTGTCCCGGGAACTCGTGAAGATCACTACGGGGCCTTCGACCGAGAGCATTTTCGAGTTCAGCGGAAACCGGAGCCGGCGATCGACGACCACTCTGAGAATCCTGCCCCGGGCCTTGCCGAGGCGCCGATCGAGGGCCGGGTCGTCCTGGATCGCGGTCCCGGACCCGACCAGGATCGCATCGTTCTCTTCTCGCAGTTCGAGAGCCCAGCGACGTCCCTGCGGCGAAGAGATCCACTGGCTCTCACCGCCCGAGGTGGCGATGCGACCGTCGAAGCTCATGGCCCACTTCAAGGTCACCGCCGGCCGACCGAGGACGGCCGGAACCAGGAAGGGCAGATTGATCGCCACCGCCGACTCAGCGAGCGCTCCGACTTCGACCGCGATGCCGGCGTCGCGACGGCGGCTGAACCCGCGTCCCGAGACGATCGGATTGGGATCGGCATGACAAGCCACCACTCGCCGGACGCCCGCCGCGATGACTGCGTCGGCGCACGGCGGCGTGCGGCCCTGATGGCTGCAGGGTTCGAGATTGAGGAAGAGCGTTGCACCGCGGGCCCCGCTTCCGGCCTCTTCGAGCGCCAGGACCTCGGCGTGCGGCCCCCCGACCTCGTGGTGATACCCGCGGCCGATGACTTCCCCGTCGCGCACCACGACTGCACCGACACGGGGATTGGGCGCCACCCGGAAGCGTCCGCGTCCTGCCAGCCGAAGGGCTTCTCGAAGATAGCGCTCGTCCACGGGCGGTAACCCTACCCCAGCCGAGGGTGAAACGAGGCTCAGTCGAGCAGCGCTCGTACGAAGTCGCGCGCGTTGAAGTCGACCACGTCCTCGGCGCGCTCGCCGACTCCGAGGTGGAGAACCGGCAGTCGCAGATCGCGCGCCAGGGCGACGACGATGCCGCCCTTTGCAGTGCCGTCGAGCTTGCTCAGGAAGAGCCCATCGACATCGACCGCTCGCGTGAACTCACGAGCCTGGGAAACCGCGTTCTGACCGGTGGTCGCGTCGAGTACCAACAAGGTGCGAAGACTTCGCCCGCCGCCTTCTCTTTCGACCACGCGACCGATCTTCGCCAACTCGTCCATGAGGTTGGACTTCGTGTGCAGACGACCGGCCGTGTCGATGATCACCTCGTCGATGTCCCTGGCCTTCGCGGCCTGGAGGGTGTCGAAGACCACCGCGGAGGGATCCGATCCGGGCTTCTGCTTGACCACCTGTACACCGAGACGGTCGCCCCAGATCGACAGTTGGTCGATCGCTGCTGCACGGAAGGTGTCGGCAGCGCCGAGCAGCACGCTGCGGCCCTGCTCACGGGCCAGCCATGCGAGTTTGGCGATCGAGGTCGTCTTGCCGACGCCGTTCACTCCGACGACGAGCGTCACCCGCTGACCCGACACCGGGCGTGGCGGAGGAGCATCGAGGAGCAGGACCGCGATCTCATCAGACAGGCGCTCGCGCACCTTGAAGGGGTCCCTCCACTCTTCCTTGCGCAGGCCCGCGGTCACCCTCTCGACGAGTTCGAGGCCCGTCTCGACTCCGAGATCCGCGGAGATCAGGACCTCTTCCAGGTCCTCGGGCGTCGTATCGCTGCGACCCGCAACTGCGTCGATCCTCGCTCTCAGCGTCTGTTGTGTCCGACCGAGACCGCGGCGGAGCTTTCGCCACAGCCCTCCTGGCCCCGACTCCTCGTTGCCGTCCAGGCTCATCCGTCGAGCGACTCGCGAAGCCGGGGGAACGAGCCCTCGATGAGCCGTGTGACCCTTCCGACGGTGGCACCCACCGCGACGGCCGCTACGAGGATCGCCTGGGGCGACACCTCGCAGCTCAAAAGGATCACACCGTCGAACTGGAAACGCAGCCAGCCGTCGGCCGGCGCCGTTCCCCTCGACAGTACGCTGCGGTGGCGTTGAGTGAGAGTCATCACCTCTTCTCCGTCGAGTGCATCCATCCGTCCGTGCCCGGCGATCGTGGTGCCGTCTCGACCGAGAAGGCAGAGCATCCGCAGGTCGTCCTCCAGGGTGAGGAGTTCGGCGAGGAGTTCAGACGGCAGCATCGAATCAAGTATGGAGGTTTGCGGACACCGTGGCAGTACCCCACGGCGCCTCTCTCAGGACCGGCGGGGGCACCACTTCGCCGTCATCGTATGCCTGAATGAAGGCGGCGACCACCTCCGGGTCGAAGCCTTTGCCGCTCTCGGACCGGATCCACGACAGCGCTTCCTCCCCGGAGATCGGATCCTGATAGACCCGCTGGGTGGTCATCGCGTCGAACGAATCCGCCACCGCGACGATGCGGGCGCTGAGGGGAATCTGCTGTCCTGCGAGGGCGTCGGGATAGCCAGTGCCGTTCCAGCGCTCATGATGGGAGCGGGCCGTGGGAACGCAGTACATCAGCTGATCGATCGAAGACAGGATCTCGGCTCCGACCGTCGTATGCATCTTCATCCGATCGAACTCTTCGGGCGTGAGAACGTCGCCCTTGTTGAGAATCCGATCTTCGATCCCGATCTTGCCGATGTCGTGCATCAGTCCAGCGACCCAGATCTCCTCCAGTTGATCGGAAGTGAGTCCCAGTTTCATGGCCACGCTCCGGCTGAAACGAGCCACACGTTCGCTGTGACCGCGGATGTAGGGTTCCTTGGCCTCGACCGCGGCCAACAGGGCTCGAATGGAACCGATGAAGAGTTCGTGGTTGGTCTGGGCTGCGTTCCTGAGGCGCCCGATGTAGTTCTCGAGGCGTGCGCTCATGCTGTTGAACGACTCTGCCAGGTCGCTGAGTTCCCGGCCGACTGCAGTGCCGGAGACCCGTCCGCCGAGCTGCCCCGACGCGATCTCGCCACTGCGGGCCGCGAGGAGGCGAACCGGCTCGGCGATCCACTGACTCGATCCGACCGCGAAGACCAGGGCCAGGACGACCATCAACCCCGCCGCAAGAGCGGCTGTCTGCGCCCATCGCCGAGCAGCCCCGAACGCGACAGCCTTGGGTTGCTGCACGACGATCCCCCAGCGAGTACCGGCCACTGGAGAGACCTGGGCGATCATGGGCCTTTCGCCGCCGTCGCCGTCGACCGCATAGCCCGACACGAAGACCGTGGGGTTGGCTACGAAATCCTTCAAGAGCTGCGAAGACAGCAGGCCCGATTCCTGCCGGGTGTTCCCCGGAGCGCTGCTCCACAGCAGACCTCCATCGCGATCGATCAGGAAGACCTCGCTGTCGCCCGGCGCCTCCAATGGCAGCGCGATCACGCTTCGAACGCCCACCGACGGGAGTCCGTCGTCTCCGAGAGCCGCCATCGCCACCAGCACGCCGGCCTCTCCATTCGGCAGGTCGACGATCTGCAGGCTCACTTCCCCTGACGGCAGGCCAGTGGGGACGTCGAAGGTCAGCATCTCCGCGAACTCAGGGGGCGCCGCCACCAGCTCCCGGCCATCGCGGGGAAGATCGACCCGGGTCGCGAGAAGGTCCGGGCTCCTGTCCAGGAACCGGTTGAGACTGAGTTCGAGCCAGCCTTCGCGTTCTGCTCGGCCGAGATCCATCATCGCGCCTGCACTCAAGGCATCGAGCAGGCCCCTGAGTCGTTCACGAGCCGACCCGAGACGCTGAGAAACGACCGCCGACTGGGCCTCGACCCGATGGGCCAGCACGATGCGTTCCTGGGTCTCCATCGACTCCCTCTGCTGGAGAACCGTGATCACGGTCGCGATCGACAGCGGGACGATTCCATAGGCCACCAGGAAGACGAGAAGCAGGGTGCGCAGCGGAATGCGCCGCAGGAGGGGGCGTTTCTGCATGACGAAACCTTCTCTCGAGCCACCGGCCGGCCGAAGACGTGCCGCTAAGTATAGCTAAACGCGAATAATTACGGGTCGACTTCAGCTTTCGCGAGCCAGGAACGCTTGCAGCGGGCCGCGGAGCTCCTCGATCTGGATGCCGGGAACCTGAATCCCCTCTCCAAGGGAAGCAGCGAACACCCACGTCACTCCACCCTCGACAGCCTTCTTGTCACGGGCGATCCCGGAGAGGAGTGCGTCGACGCCCAACGCCGGCAGCGGAGGCAGTTCGAGACGCCGGATCAAGCCCTCGATTCGCCCCTTGTCCGAAGGAGGCATCCCGCGGCACGCGGCGAGGTGAAGGGCAAAGAGAATCCCCCACGCGACCGCCTCGCCGTGGCGAATGCCCTCGTAGCCGAGTTCCGTTTCGATCGCGTGCCCGAGGGTGTGTCCGAAATTCAGCAGACGGCGGACACCTCCTTCCTCGGGATCTTCCTCGACCACCCGGATCTTGGCGGCGATCGCTGCCGCCACCACCGGCGCCAGGGATTCGGCGTTGCCTCGGATCAGTCGCTGCAGATCGCTTTCGACGAGATCGAAGAGATCCTCGTCGAGGAGAGCTGCCATCTTGATCACTTCGACCAGGCCTGAGCGACGTTCAGGGAGAGGCAGGCTGGCGAGCAGATCGGTGTCGGCGACGACGAACGTGGGGTGATGGAAGACTCCGACGGTGTTCTTGCCTTCGGGAAGGTCGACCCCCGTCTTGCCCCCGACCGAGGCGTCGACCTGGGCCAGGAGAGTCGTCGGGATCTGGCAGAACTCGATGCCGCGCAGGAACGTGCCGGCGAGGAATCCGCCCAGATCGCCGAGGCTGCCGCCTCCCAGGGTGATGACACGGCTGTCTCTCTTGCCCCCGGCAGCGAGCATGGTCCCCCAGGCTCGCGCGGCCACCTCGGGCGTCTTGGCGGCTTCGCCATCGGGGACCTCGAGCAGCACCAGGTCGGTCGTCTCGACGAGCGCCGCGGTGATGCGTTCACCGAACAGGTCGAGGACCGGCCGCGAGCTGACCAGAAAGGTCTTGCGACCGCCACACCAGGCCGCGATCTCGGACATGGACCGATCGAGGATGCCCGCGCCGACGAGGATCGTCGAGGTGCCCCTGGGGTGCCGTAGGACGAGACGCTCCTCGACCACTTCGATCAACCTCCGGCACCGGAGGGTTTCCGCCGAGCGGGTACGACCAGCCCCAGTTCGGCGAGCTTCTCGCCGTCGACGGGAGTCGGCGCTTCGGTCATGAGGCAGATTGCCGACGCCGTCTTGGGGAAGGCGATGACGTCACGAATCGAAGGACTGCCAGCCAGCATCATCACGAGACGGTCAAGGCCCAGGGCGATGCCTCCATGAGGCGGCGCTCCATAGCGCAGCGCTTCGAGCAGGAAGCCGAACCGCTCCTCGGCCTCCTGCGAATCGATTCCCAGGAGTCCGAAGATGCGTTCCTGGAGGTCGGACTCGTGGATACGAATCGATCCACCACCGATCTCGAGACCGTTCAGGACCAGGTCGTAGGAGTTCGAACGGACAGCTCCGGGGTCGCTGTCCAGGAGGTGGACTTCGTCGGCGCGCGGACGCGTGAAGGGGTGATGGACGGAGGTCCAGCGACCCTCGGAGGGGCTCCACTCGAAGAGGGGGAAGTCGGTCACCCAGAGAAAGTGCGCCTCTTTCTCGCGCAGTAATCCGTACTCTCGCGCCATCGCCACGCGCAGTGCCGCCAGCGCGGCGCATGCCGTGGCTTCGCCCGCCGCCACGATCAGGGCCAGGTCGCCCTCCTCCAGCGCCAGGGCCTCGGCAGTGCTCTGCATCTCGGCTTCGCTGAGAACGTTCTTGACCTGGAAGCTCAGCTCGCCGTCGCGACGGCGGATGGGGAGCACCCCGGCGGCACCATTGGCCCGGGCGATTTCGCTCCAGGCATCGACCTGCTTGCGGCTGGCATCGGCGGCGCCGGGAACCGCCACGGCGCGAATCACGCCGTTGTGCTCCACCGTGTCCTTGAAGACCCGGAACTCACTTGCGCCCAGGATGTCGCTCAACTCGACGATCTCGATATCGGTCCGAAGATCGGGCCGGTCGCTACCGAAACGTCGCATCGCTTCGGCATACTCCATCCGCGGGAACGGGGTCACGGCTCGATCCCGCCGAGCAGGGAAGACCACCCTGGCGAGGCCCTCGATAGTCGAAGATCTGGGCCGGGTCGGTGAACGAGAGCTCGACGTCGATCTGCGAGAACTCGGGCTGACGATCGGCTCGCAGATCCTCGTCTCTGAAGCAGCGGCAGATCTGGAAGTACTTCTCGATCCCGAGACCATCAGGATCTGCTTGAAGAGCTGCGGAGATTGCGGGCAGGGGCATAGAACTCACCTCGATGCACGCGACTCGGAACGAGGTAGTCGCGCGCTCCTTCCGGGGTGGAACGGGTCAGGAGAGGCGTTTCGACGTGCAGAAGAACCCTGCTCGTCGAAATACTTCCCATCGTGTCTGCGACGACCCTGGTGACGCAGAGCGAGGCTGGCCGCAGTGAGGGCGGCGCAGGTCGAGGTAGCGATAGCGCAGGCGAGTCTCTTCCGTCGCCTTGCCCTCCTCGATCGGAAACGGCAGGGGATCGCAGCGGGAGAGAACGCGGCCGCCCATCGCCACGACTTCGATCTCGCCCGTCGGCAACTTTGGCATTCATCGCCGCCGGCCATCACGCGCCTGGCGACCTTCCGGACGATCTCGATGACCCATTCGATGCGAACCTCGTCGAGGGTCTCGGGAGAGTTCGGCCACGTCTTCGGGTCGCTGACCACCTGAACGATGCCGCTGCTGGTCGCGCGGAGATCGAGAAAGACCACTCCACCGTGATCGCGGCGCCGCTCTACCCATCCCTGAAGGAAGACCTCGCGTCTCGACATCTTCAGGACCGAGTCCTCCGGCTGCTGCCCGTTTGCTCTTCCGTTATCTCCTGGTGACGCATCTCTAGGTGCACTCGATGAGAGACGTTGAGGCCACTGTACGCGTCGTTCACCCGTCCCGAGATCCTGCTGTCAACGTCCTGCCTGGCCATCATCGTCCTTCGCCGATCAGGAGGATTGTCCGCATGCCGAGGCGATCGGCCCCGGCGAAGGGAATTTCTTCATCGACCGCGTCGTCGTCTCGGCGATCACGCTCAGCCCGGCAGCCCTCAACGACATCGCTGTCTTCACCGCCTCGAGCGGACTCACCCCTCCGATGGGAATCACCAGGGTGTCGGTGGCGGCTGCGATCCTGGAAGCGAAGCCCTCAGGCAGGATGTCGATCAGACGATCGAGGCCGATCGCGAATCCGATCGCAGCGACGGAGTCGCCCCCGACTTCTGCGATGAGGCCGTCGTAGCGGCCTCCTCCCACGACGGCGTTCTGCGCGCCCAGATCTCCCGACACGATCTCGAACACGGTCCGCGTGTAGTAGTCGAGTCCGCGCACGAGGCGATCGTCGATCTCGACGCTGATCTCGGCACTGGCGAGTCCCGACAGAACCGCCTCGAAATGCGCTCGACTCGCTTCTCCGAGATCGTCACGGAGCTTCGGAGCGTCGGCCAGGAGTTCGATTTCGGCTGGTGACTTGGTGTCGAGGATGCGAAGGGGGTTCAACTCGAGACGCCGTCGACTTTCGGATCCAAGGCTCGCCTCGTGAGGTGCGAAGCTTCGCAGTCGCTGCGGCTGTAGCGAAACTCGACACTCCGGGTCACACAGCGTATTGACGCGCACGGTCAGATCCTCGAATCCGAGACGGCGGAGGAAGGTCACCAACATCAGGATGAGCTCGACGTCGGACCAGGGACCCTCGTCGCCGATCAACTCGGCGCCGATCTGGTGAAACTGCCGATAGCGCCCCTTCTGCGGCCGCTCGTAGCGAAACTGGGGGCCGAGGTAGAAGAGGCGCAGAGGCTGGCTGCGCTCCTTCAGGCCATGCTCGACGAAGGCGCGGGCAACGGAGGCGGTGTTCTCCGGCCGCAGGCAGAGACTCTTCCCTTTCTTGTCGAGGAGCGCGAACATCTCGCGCTGAGAGTCCACGATTTCGCTCGACTCGACGCCGCGCACAGAGTTCTGCATCTCCTCCACGACCGGCGTCCGGATCTCCTCGACCGAAGAGACGGAAGACCTCGCGTGGGCCTGTTGCTCCACTGCCGCCCAGATCGCCGTTTCGGGAGGCAGCAGATCGCGCATTCCCTTGACCGAGCGCGGCCCCTGTCGGCTCAAGGTCGCCTCCCCAGTCTGCGCGGCGGCCGCTTTTTGGCGAATCCACGTGGGCGGCCGGTGAGCAGAGGCAGACATGACGAAGATCCTGGAGGTTGA
>CALOFD010000005.1:0-13688 GCA_942492505.1 Thermoanaerobaculia bacterium | reverse complement strand
TGGGATCGTCGGCGAAATCGAGCAGGCGGTCGAGCTGTCCTCGGACGGCCTCCGGACGCTTGTCGAGGAACTCCTCGAGGTCGTCGAGGTAGCCCTCCTCGAGCCCGAGTTCGGCGTTGAGGCGTCGGTAGTGGGCGAGGCGTTCGGCGAGATACTCGGGGGTCAGGCGATGGTCGAGGATCTCGGTTGCGGTGTCGACGTAGCGGCGTCGGAACTCGTCGCTCGAATCGAGCAGCAGCCAGAGCAGGCGGGCGGTGAGGCTGCCGCGGTGGATGCCCTGCTGGTGGATCAGGCGGAACGGGTCGAACCTCCAGGCGGGAATGAGTGCGCGGTAGGTGCGGCGCAGGCCCTCGTCCATGTCCCAGGTGATCCAGGTCCAGCGGCCGCCGGCGGTGCGCGCCAGGGTCGCCTGGTCGGCGTCGGTGGTGGCGCACAGGACGATCGCGAGGTGCCAACGGATGAGGCTGTCGAGGTCGATGCGGCGGCTGATCTCCTGGTAGTCGAAGGGGCGGGGCTCGTCGTCGCGGCCGCGACGCACGAGGTCGATCAGGTAGGGGTCGGAGGTGGGATCGCGGCGATCGCTGGCGATCTCCCAGGGGCCCGGCCCGAGCCGTCGCTCGAGAAACCTCTCGTCGATCCTCTCGACCAGGGTGAAGGGACCGAAGTCCTGCCCGTTGAGCACGAAGCGGACCGCGCGCGCCGGCGGCACGACGGCGCCGATGCGCTCGGCGATGTCGAGGCTGAGGGCGTTGACGAAGTACCAGTTGCGGCCGTCGATGTCCTGATGGGTGTCCCTGCGAAGGACCAGCCGCTCGAGAGCCTCGTCGGAGGCCGACCCGACGACGGCCGCCGGGAAGGCGTCGGGGCTGTAGATCGGCCGTGCGACCAGGCGGTAGTTCTTGACGGCGATGCGACGGGAGTAGTTGCCGTGGATCCTCAATCCGACGGCGGCGCTCCAGCGAATCTGCTCGCCCTCGAGAATCGAGACGAAGGCGGGTTCTTCCCATTGCCGTCCCCTTCCGAAGGGGAACCCGACCAGCCGTCTCAGCCGGCAGGTCTCGGCCGCGATCGAGACCGTCGGCAGGCTCTCGCTGCCGCGACGATCGCCCGCCAGGACCGTGGCCGGCGACCGGCGAGGCCGGTAGGGGCCGCTCTCGTAGAGCGTCGGCGGGCAGTCCGGCGGCCGCGGCCTCTGACGGCGCGTGTTGACGAGGGGATCTTCGGGGATCTCCCAGGTCTCGCCCTCCGGGAAGGCGAGGTGGAGCGCGCCGCTGCCGACGAGCAGTTCGATCGGTCTGTCGGTGCCGAAGGCAGTCGACGGGACGGTGCGGGTCGTCGACGGATTGCAGGCGCTGAGCGTCGTGGCTGCGGCGAGCAGCACGACAGCCGTAGCGCGGCGATGCGCGGTCATCCGTCGTGGAAGACGAGATCGGTGTTGAGCGACGGACTGAGTTCGCGCAGACGACGCTCGAGATCGGCAGCGGCACCCCGATCGATGCGGCTCAGGCCATAGGTCAGCGATGCCTCATCGCCGAGGCGGCGAATCGATTCGATCTCGGCGCGACCCGCGGCCTGGCCCAGCAGGGCCGCGATCGCATCACCGTGCTCGTCTAGATCCGCCGTCGGCAGGTCGAGCAGCAGGATGCCGCTGTCCTGGCGCAGTCGCAGGCCGCGGCGCAGCGGGCGCGCCACTACCAGGGCCAGGGTCGCCACGGCCAACTCGATGGCGAGGAACCCGAGGCTGAAGGTCGCGCACGCGAGTCCGGTGGCGATCACGAGCAGCACGAAGCCGATGTCTTCGGGTTCCTTGACCGGCGTCCTGAAACGGACGATCGAAAGGGCGCCGAGCAGACCCAGCGACAGCGGCAGCGAGAACTGGACGGTGACGAAGATCGCAGTGACCGCGATGCCGAGCAGGGGGAAGGCATGATGGATCTCGCTGCCCGAGCCTCGTCCTCGTGAGAAGCGCACGTAGAGGAAGGCGAGGTAGTAGGACGCGAGCGCCGACACACCGAGGATCAGGGCGAGCGGCATCAGTCCGACCTCGGCCAGACGGGGGTCGCCAAGATCGGCCAGCAGGTCGCCGAAGGTCATCTCTCCGCTCATCGTTGCTTGCCCTCGCTGCGAGCTTCGTGGAGTCGAACTCCGCGCCCGGCAGAATACCTCATGGCGAAGCGGGTGGAGAGGCCGCGCGGGTGCCCCTGGGGGAGGGCCCTCGAGATCGACTGACGTAGGCGGCCGGGTCTCTGATCGCGGACGCGCTACTCCTGGAATCCCTTTTTGGTAACCTCAGGGAAACAACCCGGGAGCACCCCATGAGCGAGAAAGATCGGAGGTCCGTCGGGCCCGAAGACACTTCTACCCTCAACCCGGCCGGCGCCGCGCGGCGGCGGCTGCTGAAGGCGTTGGGACTGACCGCCGTGGCGGGCTCGGTCGCCATCGACTGGAAGCGTCCGGCGATCCGACTGGGGTCGACACCGTTGCATGCACAACCGTCGCCGCTGTCCTGCGACGTCGCGTACTCGGTCTCCGCCACCATCGACCCCAACGTCGGCGGCGCCATGTCGATGTCGCTGATCGGCAGCGATACCGGGGGTTCATTCCTGATGACATCGGATGTGCTCTTCGACAGCGGAACGCTCTCGGTGACCACGGTCACCACCGGCACCGACGACCTCACGTTGAGCGCCGCCGTCTCGTGGACGCTCGGCGACAACGCCAGCATGCTCTACACGGCCGGCGCCACCTGCTGCACGGCGACCGCCTCGGAGACCCGCGTCAACAACGATGCCGCCGTCGATGCCTCGCAGGGCTTCTGGTTCTTCATCGTTGATTCCGACGACGGCGACTGCTCGGTCACGATCCCGAGTTAGTCTCGGTCGCGACCTTCGCGGCTGGCGACTCGGGGCCGGACCGGGGCTCGAACAGCGCGGGCTCCGGGCTCGACCCGCTCCAGGGCGTCAGGCCGGTGAGTCCGGTCGCCGCCCCGCGAGGCCGAGCAGGCCTTCGACGGCGCGCTCGAGGTTCGTTGCGAAGCGCTCTCTGGAGAAGCTCTCGGTGATCGTCGCGGCGGCGTTCCGACCGCGTTCCTCGAGCGCCGATCGCCCCGCGGTGACCTGACTTCGGAGGACCGCGGCGAGACGGTCGACGGGGACTTCGCAGAAGTCGACCTCGTCGACCCGGGCGCTGAAACCGAGGGTGTTGTAGGGGATCTCGCGAACGACGGGCAGGCAGATGCGACGCGGTTCGACCAGGACGGCGTTGGCGTCGTTGCAGTAGTCGAGGCAGGCGCCGAACCTCGGGACGACACAGGGGGTGCCGCAGGCCATCGCCTCGGCGGCGGTGAGGGCGAAGCCTTCGGCCCGGTAGGGCAGCAGCAGGGCATCGGCGCAGCGGTAGAGGGCGGCGAGGTCTTCTACGGACAGGTGCTCGTGCAGGAACACCAGGTTGCCGGCCTCGACGTAGGGCTCGAGTCGCTCGTCGGCCCCTTCCTGCTGACGGCCGGAGTAGAAGGCGCCGTCCTGGCGGTCCTTGACGATGAGAACGGCCGGGTCGCCGGGTTCGAAGGCCTCGAGGAAGGCCTCCAGCGCGATGTCGAAGCCCTTGCGGCGAACGGTCGCGCCGGCGTAGAGGAATCGGAATCGACTCGGGTCGCCGGCAACGTCCATGGCGGGTCCATCGGGGTGGAAGACCGCGGTGTCGACGCCGAGCGGCAGGACTCGGATCCGTTCGTCGGGGATGCCCGAGCGCCGGGCCAGGTCGCGGCTCCACTGCGAGTGGATCCAGAGTTCGTCGCATTGGCTGCGCACCTTCTCGGCCCACGAGTCCGGATAGGGGCCGAAGTCCCAGGGCCGCATGGCGGCGAAGCGACCCTGTTCGGGGCGTTCGACGGAGAGGAAATCGGTTTCCCAGTCCTGCCAGATCGTCGCTCCCCGGGAGTCGACGGTGGAGGGCTCGAGGCCGGTTCGGTGCGTGACTGTCCAACGGCCGGCGGCCCTGAGGATCGCGACCATGCTCGCGTTGATGTGCGAGAAGGCGCTTCGAAGTTCGACCCGACCGACGATCTCCACCGGCGGAGGTGTTAGGTTGCGCTCGTCGGCCCGGCTGCGACCTGATTCTTGCGGACTCACGGCAGCGGGCGCCGATCTGGCGGAGGGATCGATCGCATGGATGGCGTACGTTACATCGCTCCCGTTTTCGGAGCGACCGGTTACGCTCGAGCGGCCCGTTCATCGATCCTGGCGCTGCACGAGCAGGGCTTCCCGATCTCGATCCTGGCTCTCGACCGCGAGGATGCCGGCCCCGATCTCGGACCCGACGGGCCCATCCTGCGTGAACTGGTCGACCGCGAACTGGACTGCCGGGTGCAGGTGTTCCACACCACGCCCGATCTGTGGCAGATGCTGCGCGAGGAGGGACCGGAGTTCGCGGTCGGGGCGACGGCGTGGGAGACGGACCGTCTGCACCCGATCTGGACGAAGGCCTGCAACCGGGTCGACGAGGTGTGGGTGCCCAGTACCTGGAACGTCGAGGTCTTCGAGCGCAGCGGCGTCGAGACGCCGGTCGTGGCGGTGCCCAATATCTGGGAGCCGTCGCGAGCCGAGCCCCGCCTGCCGGCCGCTCTCGAATCCATCGACGAAGGCGACTACGTCTTCTACTCGGTCTTCCACTGGCAGAACCGCAAGAACCCCGAGGAACTGCTCGAGACCTACTGGTCGACGTTCGCCAGGGATCGCAACGTGGTGCTGGTCCTCAAGACCTATCTCGAAAGCCCCGGCGAAGACCCGCAGGCCATCCTCGACCGCCTGGCCGCGATCAAGGGCAGTGTCAACGTGATGCGCTACGCGCGGGTCATTCCGCTCGTCGAGCTGCTGTCGGAGGCCGAGGTCGAGGGGCTGCATCAGCGCGGCGACTGCTTCGTGCTGCTGCAGCGTGCCGAGGGCTGGGGGTATCCCCATCGCGAGGCGGTGGCGCACGGCAGTCTGGTGCTGACCACTGCCTACGGCGGCCAGAACGACTTCCTCCACGAAGACAACAGCCTGCTGGTGCCCTACCAGCTGCGGCCGGTCACGGGGATGCCGTGGTCGCCCTACTACTCGGCGCAGCAGCGCTGGGCGTCGCCCGATCTCGACGAGGCCAGCCGCCTCATGCAAAGGGCGCTCGAGCGACGACCCGAGGATCTCGAGCGCGCCGCGCGCGCGCGGCGCGAGTGCCGCGACCTCGATTCGCGCCAGTCGGTGGGACGGCTGGCCGCCGAGCGCCTGCGGGCCCTGCTGGCGGGCTAGGGACGCTCGCCGCCGCCGGCGGACCCACCGTCCGCGGTCGCGTGACCGTCCTCGGCGGCGCCACCGTTCCCGGCGGACTCGCCGCGCTCGGCGAACCAGTCGACCAACCTGTCGAGATCGTCGATGCGCTCGCTGAGCGTCAACCGGTAGACCTCGAGCGGGTCGACGAAGTCGCTGAAGAAGTCGAGGAAACGCTGGCGGTCGTTGCGGTCGATGAACAGGAAGCGTTCCTGCAGCGAGCGGACGATCTGCAACACGGCCTGCATGGAGCCGATCGGTTCGATCGCGAAGGCGTCGGCCACTCGCGGCAGGAAGATGCGACGGACCGGTACGTCGCGGTAGGGCAGCCAGTGGAGGTCGGCGAGGGACTGCGGGTCGAGTTCCTTCTTCGGAATGCCGGCGACGTCGGTGGTGGGCAGGTCGAGACCGTGCTCGAAGAACTCGAGCTCCGTCTTGCGGGTCAGTCGCATGCGGTCGTCACAGCCGCTGACGGTGTAGGTCGGTACGTCGGCCCCTTCGTCCTCGATCCGGTGGAGCAGCACGTGATCCTCGGCGAGGATCGGGAAGCCGCGTCGGCCGAGAAAGAAGCTGGTGGTGGTCTTGCCGCTGCCCTTCTCGCCGAGGAAGAGGTTGGCGCCCTGGCCCGAGCCGATCGCCGCGGCGTGCAGCAGGACGCGGCCGTGGAAGTAGAGGATGCGGTAGACCGAGATCATGATCGCCGACAGCGACCTCTCGTCGGGCCGCTCCTCGCACGACAGTTCGATCACAGCGTCGGTGCGCCGGGGCGTCGTTTCACAGATCACGAGGCGGGCGATGTCGCGTCGCATCTCGGTGAGGTTCTCACCGTCGGGGCCTTCGCCGGGGCGGTCGATCAGCGCCCGCTGAGCCCGCTCGACCAGCTCGTCCTGGTCGCGGAACACGTCTTCGGTGATCGTCAGATGGAGGGTGTGGGGCTCGGGCTCGCACGGCGCGCCGAGCGGGCGGGTCCGCATGAGTTCCTGCAGCATGTCGAGAAAGCGCGGCTGGGACACCTGCACGCGCAGGACGAGGCTGCCGATGCGCAGATCCTCGTGGGTGAAGGAGCCGTCGAGGTACAGCGAGTCCGGGGACAGGAACCTCGCGATGGCGGCGTGACGCTTCACCTCGGCTTCACTTCGGCGCTCTGGTACGCGCGCGGCTCGATCGGCGTTGCTTCAGGTTCCCGAATCGCCCGGTGTTGCCGATCAGCCGGATCGGCAACGAGGCGGCCCAGTTCCAGATCGATCGCAGGGCGCCGTGGCGGTATTGGCGATGGGCCCACAGCTTGCTGCGAACGAGCGCCCAGCGGGCCTGACGCGGCTCGAAGTGGGCGGAGTCGAAGAGGGCGAGGAACTCCGCCGCTGGCGAGTCGTCGACCGCCGCCAGGATCAGCGACTTCACCGCCGGTTCGCGCAGGGTCGCCGAAGCGCGCGGGTAGCGTTGCCGGCCGAGCAGCAGGCGCTCGGTCAAGGCGATGCCGTTGACGGCGATCGACACCGTGTGGTCTCTGTTTCGGTGCTCGAGGAAGTCGCTCCAGTCGGTTTCGGCGTCGATCACCGACAGGATGCGATCGACGTCGGCGAGGTTCTTGAAGCAGGCGACGCCCAGTTCGATGTCGGCGTGCAGGGCGAGAAGCGCGGTGAAGAGAGCGTTCTCGTCGGACAGGATCCGGCAGCCACCCCGGGCGACGCGCGACGGCTGCAGGCCCTCCCAGAGTTCGCGCTCTTCGATGTGGATCGCTGGGTGGGCGCGCAGGTTGTGATGGATCTCGACAGAGTAGTCGTCGCGCCTCAGCTCGACATGGTGCAGGCTGCGGCGCTGCAGGCGGTCCAGCGCACCGTCGCCTTCGAGGCGCGGCGAGCGACGTCGGTAGCCGGCCGCGACGAGAGCGTCGGTGGCCGTGCCGAGATCGACGGTGCGGACGAGGAGGTCGATGTCGGAGAAGGCGCGGGCGTGGGTGGAGCCGTAGTAGCGATCCGCCAGACCGAGTCCCTTCAGGAGAACCCAGTCGATCCCAGCCTGTTCGAACCAGCCCGCGATCCGGTTCAGTTCGAAGCGCAGTCGATTCGAGCGTTGCCACTGGTCGAGCGAGGCGGCCTCGAACTCGTTCTCGACGGTGGCGGGAACGAAGATCGATCCGGCCAGCTCCTGGGAGCGCTGATGGAGCAGCGGTCCGATCTGCTGGCGCTGGCAGAAGGCCAGCAATTCGTGTTCGTGCCGAAGCGCTTCAGCGGGCAGTTCGTCGGGACGAAAGAGCAGATCACGACACCACTCGAAACAGGCCGCGGGGTCGCCCCAGCCCCGTTCACTCACCGGTGATGATCAGGTCGTCGAGGGAGTCGTACTTGTTGTCCGTTGGCATACCCGGAGCCGTCGGTGCGGCAGACTCACCGGTCGTCGACCCGGTGGGCGCCGACGCCTCGCCTTCTCGCGACAGCAGCTGCTCACCGGCGAGCTGCTCGAGAAACGCCGCGGCGCTCGAAACGAGTTCGGCGCCGGCCGGCCCCGCGTCGCCGGCGAGTACGGCGGCCGCTTCATCGACCGACAGGTCGCCGTCGAGCAGCCGCTGCCAGATCCGCGTGCCGGCGTCGTTGAGACCGTAGTAGAAGGTGGTCTCCGAGTGGATCAGGATGGCCTCGCCATCGACGATCCGGTAGGCGCAGTTGTCTTCGTCGATCGCGTATCGTCGGCTCATCGCGGGCTGTCTCCCCAGCTGCATTCTACGAGGTGGCCGCGATCCTTCCAAGGTGCCGGGGCAACTCTTTCCGGGAGCTCAGGGGCTGGGTAGGTCTTGCGTGGAGAGGAGGGGGCGGCGAGGCCGCCGAGCCGGCGGGCGCTGTCGGAGGTTTCCTGGAAGAGGTAGGCTGCAGGATGATCTAGGCGTCGGAGACGCGGGGGAGAGTGGCATGGGTGGAAGGCTGGACGGCAAGGTGGCGCTGATCACGGGCGCGACGAGTGGAATCGGTGAGGCGACGCTGCGGCTGTTCGTCGAAGAGGGCGCCAAGGTGCTCTTCACCGGACGCTCTCGCGAGAAGGGGGCGCAACTCCAGGAACAGCTCGGTGAGAACGCGGCGTTCGTTCGGGCCGACGTTCTGCACGAGGAGCAGATCAAGGTGGCGGTGGATGCGGCGGTGGAGCGCTTCGGTCGGCTGGATGTGCTGTTCAACAACGCCGGCGGTCCGACCCGGGGCGGCGTCGAAGACGTCACTCTGGACGACTTCGACCACGCGATGCGACTGCTGCTCGGTAGCGTTGTGTTCGGGATCAAGCACGCCGCGCCGATCATGAAGGAACAGAAGTCGGGCGCCATCATCAACAACTCGAGCGTCGCCGCGCTGCGCACCCACATGGGGGGCTACCTCTACAGCGCGGCGAAGGCGGGCGTGACGCAGCTCTCGAAGCTGGCGGGGATCGAACTCGGACCGTATGGGGTGACGGTGAACACCATCTCCCCTGGAGGCATCGCGACGCCGATCTTCTACGGCGGCTCGCAGGTCGGGCGGCAGCTCGATCCGGAGCACGAGGCGGCGAAGGCGCGCAAGCTCGAGGCGAGCCTGGCCGCCTTCACGCCCCTTCAACGAAGTGGTACGCCGAAGGACATCGCCCACGCGGCGCTGTTCCTGGCCAGCGACGAGGGCCGTTTCGTGAACTGCCACGACCTGGTCGTCGACGCCGGGATGACGGCTCGCGGCCGCACCGATCAGCCGGCGACCTGAGGGAGTCTCCGGGCACGGGATCGTCGGCCCTTTTGGGCCTGGGGCGGCGACGATCTTCGCCTCCGGTCCGAATCTTGCTGCAAGGGTCTTGATCGCGGCCGCAGGTTCTGAGAGAATGCCCTTTCGCAGTTTGGTGTCGGTGGCAGTTCCCCCCTTCGGTGATTTTCTTCCTGGGTGGGCTTTACAGGAGCCTCAAGCGGCAATAAGATAAGCGGCTCGTCGTGCTTTCGGTACAAGTGTGCCGAGTGGGACGAATGCGGCCGTCTTCGGCCCACGTGGCTCAGGGGTAGAGCACTTCCTTGGTAAGGAAGGGGTCACCGGTTCAAATCCGGTCGTGGGCTCCACTCAAAATCTCTACAAGCTGGTTGGCTGAACGATAACGGATCCCCGGATCGGGGCGTAGCGCAGGAGGCATTGGATCGCCATGGCGAAAGAGAAGTTCGAACGTACCAAGCCCCACGTGAACGTGGGAACGATCGGTCATGTCGACCACGGCAAGACGACGTTGACGGCAGCGATCACGAAGGTTCTTGCAGCCCAGGGTGGTGCCGTGTTCTCGGCATACGACATGATCGACAAGGCGCCTGAAGAGCGCGAGCGCGGCATCACGATTGCGACGGCGCACGTGGAGTACGAGTCGCAGGAGCGTCACTACGCCCACGTCGACTGCCCGGGCCACGCGGACTACGTCAAGAACCTGATCACGGGCGCAGCCCAGATGGACGGCGCGATCCTGGTGGTTTCGGCCGCCGACGGTCCGATGCCCCAGACCCGCGAGCACATCCTTCTGGCCCGTCAGGTCGGCGTGCCCTACATCGTGGTGTTCCTGAACAAGGTCGACATGGTGGACGACGAGGAGCTTCTGGAGCTGGTGGAGCTGGAGCTTCGCGAGCTGCTTTCGTACTACGAGTTCCCGGGCGACGACATTCCGATCGTTCGCGGTTCGGCGCTCAAGGCGCTCGAGTCGGACGATCCGAACTCGCCGGAATGTGCCTGCATCCTGGAGCTGATGAATCAGCTGGACAGCTACATTCCGATGCCGGAGCGCGCGGTGGACCGAGACTTCCTGATGCCGATCGAGGACATCTTCACGATTTCGGGTCGTGGCACGGTGGTCACGGGCCGCGTCGATCGCGGTGTGGTGAACGTGGGCGACGAGATCGAGATCGTCGGCATTCGCCCGACGGCGAAGACGACGGTCACGGGTGTGGAGATGTTCCGCAAGCTGCTCGACCGCGGCGAGGCGGGCGACAACATCGGCGTTCTGCTTCGTGGCACGAAGAAGGACGACGTGGAGCGGGGTCAGTGCCTGGCGAAGCCGGGATCGATCACGCCTCACACGAAGTTCAAGGGCGAGGTGTACATCCTTTCGAAGGAAGAGGGTGGCCGTCACACGCCGTTCTTCGACGGCTACCGTCCGCAGTTCTACTTCCGCACGACGGACGTGACGGGTGTTGCGAACCTTCCCGAGGGCACCGAGATGGTGATGCCCGGGGACAATGTGAATCTTTCGGTGGAGCTGATCGCTCCGATCGCGATGGAGAAGGGCGTCGGCTTTTCGATTCGCGAGGGCGGCCGCACCGTCGGTGCGGGAACCGTCACCGACATCGTCGAGTAGTTGAACAACTGGATAGAGACAACGGCTCCTAAACCGAAAAATCAAGGCCAGTAGCTCTAACGGTAGAGCATCGGTCTCCAAAACCGAGGGTTGGGGGTTCGAATCCCTCCTGGCCTGCCAGGAAGTTTCCGAGTCACGAGTTCGTCATGGGTTGGTACGCAAGAGTAAAAGAATTCCTCTCTGAGGTCCGGTCCGAGGTCAAGAAGGTTTCCTTCCCCTCGCGCCCGGAGGTCATTTCCACGACGGTCGTGGTCCTGATCGCGAGTGTGGTGATGGCTGTCTTCCTGTGGTTGTCGGACATCGTGATTCTCCAACTCTATGAAGCCGTTCTCGGAGTATTCAGCTGATGTCAGAGCGCAAGTGGTACATCGTCCACACCTACTCCGGATTCGAGGAGAGGGTCAAGGACTCGCTCGCCCAGCGGGCCGAGGCTCTCGACATGGGCGACGCGTTCGGCGAGATCCGCATCCCGACCGAGACGATCGTCGAGCTCAAGGGTGGCAAGAAGCGCGAGACCCAGCGCAAGTTCTTCCCAGGCTACATCCTGGTCGAGATGGAGATGTCCGACGCTGCCTGGCATGTCGTCAAGAACACTCCGAAGGTCACCGGCTTCGTCGGGACCGGCAGGATTCCGACGCCGCTTTCGCAGGCCGAGGTCGACCAGATCGTCGAGCAGGTGGTCGAGGCCAAGGAGAAGCCGAAGCCGAAGCACCTGTTCGAGGACGGCGAGCTGGTTCGGATCGTCGACGGCCCGTTCAACAACTTCACCGGCACGGTGGAGGAGATCAATCTCGATCGCAACACGCTCAAGGTGATGGTGACGATCTTCGGTCGCCAGACCCCTGTCGAGCTCGACTTCCTGCAGGTGCAGAAGGCCTAGCGCCGGTCCGGAGAAACTGATTCATGGCAAAGAAAATCACAGGCATCATCAAGCTTCAGATCCCCGCCGGGGCGGCTTCGCCGGCGCCTCCGGTCGGCCCGGCCCTCGGTCAGGCGGGCCTGAACATCATGGACTTCTGCAAGGCGTTCAACGCGCGCACCGAGAAGGACCGGGGACTCATCATTCCCGGTGGTCATCACGGTCTACGCCGATCGCAGCTACACCTTCATCACCAAGACGCCGCCCGCGGCCGTTCTGTTGAAGAAGGCGGCTGCAATCTCGAGAAGGGGTCGGGCGAGCCGAACCGCAACAAGGTCGGCAAGGTGACGCAGGCGCAGGTCGAAGAGATCGCCAACCTGAAAGAGCCCGACCTCAATGCCGCAAGCCTCGAAGCCGCAGTCTCCATCGTTTCCGGTACCGCACGGTCCATGGGGATCGAGATCGAGGGCTAAGGAGCTGAGCATGGCCAAACACGGCAAGAATTTCGGAAACGCGGCCGAGAAGATCGAGGAGGGCTCGCTGACGCTCGCCGACGGCGTTGCCCAGGTTAAGGAGTGCGGCGCTCCGCCAAGTTCGACGAGACTCTCGAGATGGCTATGCGCCTGGGCGTCGATCCCAAGCATGCCGACCAGATGGTGCGCGGCACTGTCGCCCTGCCGCATGGTGTGGGTAAAGAGGTTCGCGTCGTGGTGTTCGCCAGTGGTGAGCAGATCAAGGAGGCGGAGGAGGCCGGCGCCGATTTCGTGGGTGGCGACGAGCTGGCCGACAAGATCCAGGGTGGCTGGCTCGATTTCGACGCCGTTGTTGCTACTCCCGACATGATGCGCGTCGTCGGCGGTCTAGGTCGAGTCTTGGGTCCGCGCGGCCTGATGCCGAATCCCAAGACTGGAACTGTTACGACGGATGTTGCGAAGGCCACCAAGGACATCAAGGGTGGCCGAGTAGAGTTCCGTGTAGACAAAGCTGGCAACCTGCAAAGCGCGATCGGCAAACTCTCGTTCGACGAGCAGCAACTCACCGAGAACGCGCAGGCCTTTATCGAGGCAGTCAACCGTGCAAAGCCTGCCGCTGCGAAGGGCAAGTACCTGCGCTCCGCCTACCTTTCGTCGACCATGGGGCCGGGCATCAAGCTCGACGAGGCGCATCTCGCCTCTGTCGAAGTCTGAGGCCGAGGATCGAGGAGAATTACGATGACGTTGGATCGACAATCGAAGGAGGCTCTGGTCGAGCGCTATAGCGAAGGATTCGCTAGCTCGACCCATGCCTTCATTCTGGGCTACAAGGGGATCTCGGTGCCGCAGGTGACAGAGCTGCGCGCCAAGGTCCGCGAAGCCGGCGGCGGCTATGAAGTCGTCAAGAACAGTATTGCGCTGCGAGCACTCGAAGGCTCCGGCATGGCGTCGTTGGCAGAGCATTTCTCTGGTCCGACGGCGGTCGCGTATTCCGAGGGTGACGTTGTCGCTCTCGCAAAAGTCTTGACCGATTTCTCCAAGGAGGTTCCGGCAATCGAGTTTCGGGCCGGCCTGCTCGAGGGGTCGCCGGTTGCGGCGCAACAGATCAAGGAGATTGCCGACTCTTCCCTCACGTGAGGAGTTGGTGGCGAAGCTCTTGTTCCTGCTCCAGTCGCCGATTGCGCGCTTCGTGCGTGACATGGGTGCGATCACCCCGCAGTTCGTGCGGGTTCTGGAGCAGGTCAGAATTCAAAAAGCCCAGTCCGAGTAACGGACGGGGAATCTCGAAGCAAGGAGAAGCGAGATGGCGATTGCAGCAGAAGAGTTGATCACTCAGATCGACGAGATGACAGTGCTCGAACTGAACAACCTGGTCAAGGCCCTCGAGGACCACTACGGCGTGTCGGCTGCGGCCGCAGCCGCTCCTGTGGCCGCTGCCGGCGGCGACGCCGGCGGTGCCGCCGCCGAGGAGAAGGACGAGTACAGCGTCGTGCTGGCTTCCTTCGGCGACAAGAAGATCAACGTCATCAAGGCGGTGCGTGAGGTCACCTGCCTCGGTCTCAAGGAGGCCAAGGACTTGGTGGAGTCAGCTCCGGCGCCCATCAAAGAGGGCGTTGACAAGGGCGAGGCTGAAGCAGATCAAGGCCAAGCTCGAGGAAGCGGGCGCTCAGGTCGAGATCAAGTAGACGTTGCTTCTCGCAGCGTCTTTCGTACCCTGTG
>CALOFD010000004.1:0-85081 GCA_942492505.1 Thermoanaerobaculia bacterium | reverse complement strand
TTTTCGTACTTTTTATCGGCATAATGTTCCTGTTTATGACCACCCATATCAGTATAGCTGAAGCCCGTGGCGGCGGCCGGGGCGGAGGCGGAGGCCGAGGCGGTGGCGGCGGCTTCTCGCGCGGTGGTGCAGCGAGCGGCGGCGGCTTCTCCTCGCGCTCTGCGGCACAGCGTCCGTCGCAATCAATGAACCGCCAGGCTGGAGCAGCGCAACGACCATCGCAACCAATGAACCGTCAGGCGGGAGCAGCGCAAAGACCATCTCAGGCCGGTGGCACAAGAGAAACTGCCGCCCAGCGGCCGAGCCAGGGCCAACGTCAGGAAAACGCTGGTGACCGCCAGGGGCAGCGTCAGGATAACGCCGGCGACCGGCAGGGCAATCGTGATGAGAACCGTGAGGACTGGCGGGATCACGCGAACAATGCTCGTGAAGACAGGCAGGACTTTGTCGAGGATGAGTGGGATGACCACTACTATCATGGCTATGGCAATACCGGCGCTGTATTTGTCACCGGGGTTGCCGTAGGTGCCGCGGTTGCGTCGCCGACCTATATAACGACGCTTCCCTGTACGAGTACGACAGTGATCTCCAGCGGATCCACTACCTACTACAGGTGCGGGACCACCTGGTACAGTCGTGGCTATCAGGGTGGAACAGTCGTCTATATTGTCAGCGGTGCACCAGCAGGATTAATAATACACGAATAACATTTATTGCTACCCCGCTGCTTGTGGCGGGGTAGCTTTTTTGCAATGACCGGTGCTCAGGTTCAAGTCTAGCCAACACGAAGGAACCAATACCTTTCGCCTTATTTCAAGCCCCAACTTTTAAAGCCCCCTTCTCATTGCAGCCTGATTGGTTTGCGCTAACATGTAAGAGCTTATTGACGCGCTCTAAACAGTTCATTGCGTCATTTACTGTGGACAATCGTCTGATGTTATTCCCCAGGCCTGATGAACACCAAAAACTTAAGGAGAACGATCATGTCATGGCTAGAAAAACTCTTGGCTAATGCCGCAAAAGCTATGGGAGTAACCCTCCAGGATTACCAGACAATTGTGAAACAGGGAGAACGCAAAAGCTACGCTGCCGGAGAATACCTTTTCCACGAATCAACACCGCGGCTCTGGACAGGTTGGGTGGAAGAGGGCGAAATCGAGATCGTCTGCGGCGCCCAGGCAAAAGTGACCAACCTATCTACCCTGGGTCTTGGAGCCATGGTTGCCGAAGGGGCACTCATGGACGACACGCCCCATTCCACCAGTGCTTTCACCCGCAACGGAGTCACAGTTTTGCAGATTCCGCTGAAAGTCTGGCAGGAAGTAAGGGAGACCAAGCCCGACATCTTCTACCGGATCGTTGCCCGGATCGCACAGCGCCAATCCGAACGGCTGCGTTATGCGGCCGACCAGATCTCCGGCAAAGCCGGGCCCGACGTCGAGCTGACGGCTGTCCGGCGAGAGCATGACTCTCTCGGCGAACGGGATGTGCCGCTCTCTGTCCTGTTACGGTGTGCAGACCCTGCGAGCCAGGGAAGGCTTGGACCTCTCCGGTTTGCCTCTAAGTAATTTCAAGCATTTCGTTGATGCCCTGGCATTTGTCAAGAAGGGCGCTGCCCAAGCCAACTGCGAACTGGGGGTTCTGTCCAAAGAAAAAGATGGTCGCCATCTGCGCAGCCTGTGACGAAATCTTGGCCGGAGAATTCAATGAACATTTCGTCGTGGACATGATACAGGGTGGGGCAGGGACCTCCACCAGCAAGAATGCCAACGAAGTGATCGCCAACCGGGCGCTGGAACTCATGGGGCATAACAAGGGGGAATACGAGGTTCCTGCACCCAGACGACGATGTCAACTGTTCCCAATCGACCAACGATGCCTATCCCACCGCGATCAAGCTGGCGGTCTATCTTTCCATTCAGAATACTCTGGCGGCCTTGGGTGAGCTCAAGGCGGCCCTGGAGGCGAAGGAACAGGAATTCTCTCACGTTCTGAAAATGGGCCGCACTGAAAACCAGGACGCCGTGCCCATGACGCTTGGCCAGGAGTTCGGGGCCTATGCCTACACTATCGGCACGGCCATGCACAGCATGCAGGTTGCTGCCGACGGATTGTTGGAGATCAACATGGGAGCGACCGCCATCGGTATCGGAATCAACAGCCCGCCCGGCTATGCCGAACTGGTCACGGAAAAACTGGCCCAGGTCAGCGGTCTGCCAGTCCGCAAAGCCGCCAACATGGTGCAAGGCACCCAGGATGCGGGAGGCTTCGTGCAGATGTCTGCAAATATGAAACGTGCCGCGGTGCAGCTGTCGAAAATCTGCAATGACCTGCGCTGGCTCTCCTCCGGGCCACGCTGTGGCCTATATGAGATCCGCCTGCCGCCGATGCAGCCCGGTTCGTCGATCATGCCGGGCAAGGTCAACCCAGTCATTCCGGAGATGGTCAGCCAGGTCTGCTTCACCATCATTGGTTACGACGTTACTGTTTCCATGGCCGCCGAGGCCGGCGAGTTGGAGCTGAACATGGCTGAGCCGATCATGGCCTATTGCCTGCTCCACGGTCTGATGATCCTGCGCAACGCTGCGATTACCCTGACCAGCCGCTGCATAGTCGGCATTGAGGCCAACGTCGAGCGTTGCCTCGAGTATGTACAAAACAGCATCGGTCTGGTTACTGCTCTCAACCCGGTGCTCGGCTATGAAAAATCAGCAGCTATCGCCAAGGAAGCACTTAAAACAGGTGGCAGTGTCTATGACCTGGTTCTGGAGAAGGGTTGGCTGAAAAAAGAAGAACTGGACGACATGCTTAAGCCGGAAAACATGACCCAACCGCGTAAACTCAAATAAGATCGTATCGCTACTGTGCGCATCAGGGGGAAGGCGCCCTGTCTCCTGATGATACACCTTAGAGCTGAGACTGTTCGTACACGTAACTATGAACACGCAGCCATAAGGACATAAGCATGAATGCGACATTAGCAAAGCAATTATGTCGGGGCACTTTCTTTTGCTGGTTCTTATGGTTACCGGTGGTATCTTTACCGGATAGTCCAGGCCCAAGAGGTCGGTGACTTCAAAGGCACATGGGTCGCCAACGGCACCAGAAAACCGTTTGCCTTCAGTGAAGACAGGACAATCTACACCTTCGAAATTTCCGGTCATGTGAGCCTGCAGACAGCACTCGGGAAGAAGAAGGACTACTGGTCAACCTGTGTTGGTCTCTCCGATTCCGTGACCGGATCGGTTGCCCGCTGCGTTTGGAAGGATCTCGACGGACCGGAGGTCTACATGACGCTACAAAGTGATCGGCTGCAGACGGACAGTCGGGTCACCGGTAGCATCGTCGGCGGGACCGAGCACCTCAAAGGGATCGAAGCGGTGATTTGTCATTTGCCTGGTCGGAGGTTACCATCATGGAGGAAGCCGGGGTGGAATCGGTCACCCACCAGACCCTCGATCTGAGCGGTACTTACCGGGTTCCCTTGAGAGCTGATGCCCGGTATCGCAGGACGATGACTGGACCTGAATAAGGAGGATTGAAATGTGGATTGTTGAACTGTTGGTCGTATTGTTTTTTATCTGGCTGGGCGCACGCCTGGGGAGCATCGGTATCGGGTTCGCCGGTGGCTTTGGCGTCTTGGTCCTCGCAGTGTTCTTTGGCCTGAAGCCGGGCAGTATCCCTGTCGATGTCATCCTCATCATCATGGGAGTGATTTCCGCCATCGCGGCCATGCAGGTGGCAGGTGGGCTTGACTACCTGGTCCATATCGCGTCAAAAATCCTGAAAAGTAATCCTAAATACATCACCTTCTTAGCCCTGATAGTGACCTACACCATGACCATGTTCGCTGGCACCGGACACGGCCTTCTCGACCTTGCCGGTCATTGCTGAAGTGGCCAAGCGCGAGGGGATCAGGCCGTCAAGGCCGCTCTCCATCGCCACCGTCGGCGCACAGATCGGCATCACTGCATCGCCGATTTCTGCCGCCGTGGTCTTTTTCTCGAGCGAACTGGAAAAATACGGCGTCGATTACGTACAACTGCTGATGATCGCCATCCCAAGCAGTTTTTGGCAGTCATGGGCGGCACCTTCATCGCCAATTTCCTGGGCAAGGACCTGAAGGATGATCCGGTTTACCAGGATCGACTGGCCAAGGGCCTGGTCTCGATGAATAACGAAGACGACCAGCAGGTGGAGATTACGCCGGAAGCCAAGCGGGCAGTCCTGATCTTCGGCATCAGCATTTTCGCCGTTGTCTCTTTTGCCATGGCCATCAGCTCCACCTTCAACCCCCTGATCGAAAACCCGATTCTCGAACGAGATCATGCGATCATCACTTTCATGCTCGGTGCGGCGACGCTGATCACCCTGCTCTGTAAAGTCGATGCCAAGAACATTCTCAACGCAGCGACCTTCAAGTCGGGGATGAGCGCCTGTATCTGCGTGCTCGGGGTTGCCTGGCTCGGCACGACTTTTGTCGCCGCGCACATGGAGGAGATCAACGTCTTTGCCGGGGCATTGCTCACAAAGTACCCGTGGATGCTGGCCGTAGTACTCTTCTTTGCAGCCATGCTGCTCTACTCGCAGGCCGCAACCACCAAGGCGTTGATGCCGGCCGCTCTGGCGCTTGGCGTCGAGTCGGTGGCAGCCATTGCCGCCTTCGCCTCGCGAGAGCGCCTGTTCATTCTGCCGACCTATCCGACCTTGCTTGCTGCGGTCGAATTTGACGATACCGGTTCGACCCGGGTTGGCAAATATGTCTTTGACCATCCGTTCCTGATCCCCGGGGTCTGTACCATTTGCATTCGCCGTGGCGCCTTGGATTCGTCTTTGGAGGAATTATCCTTTAAGCTGTTGTGCCTTTCGAAAATCGGCCTTCAGTTATCAGTATTAGAATTCAAACGTTTAAGATCAAGAAGCTTCACATGTCCGATCTTCCCGGCTGCATGCATTGTGTCAAAAAGATGTTCAATGCTGCCGTCAGCCGTATGGAGATGTAGCCGGAGCCTTTTTCTTCTTTGTATGGTCTTTTCCATGCGTTACACTGCCGGCGAAATAAATTTCATACAGAGGAGTTTTTTATGCAAACGAAAATATCGGCATCTGGTTCTGGTCTTAAACTTCTGATGATCATCTTCGCCTTTTCATTGTGGTTCTTCGGCTGTGTTTCTCCAAGCGTTGACCAGCCCAAAGAGGTCGTGGACATAGCGGTACTTGATATGATCGATGGAGGCAAACTCTATGATAATTGGTGGAAAGAAATTAAAGGGGCTTATGAGCCTAGAAAAGACCACCCTCTTTGGAAAATGCAGGCATCGAACAAGCGCACTGGAAGTGCAACCTGGCGCTGTAAAGAGTGCCATGGAGTGGGACTATAAGGGAAAGGACGGAATTTATGGAACGGGTTCACACATAAAACAGGCTTTCCCGGAATCTTCGACACGAGGAACTTGCCTGTAACGGAACTCGAATCAATTTTAAAAGAGGTAACGATCCTGACCACGACTTCTCTCCATATATGAGTGATGCCGCTCTCCACAAACTATCTGTATTCATCAGCACCGGGCTGATTGATTTGGATGGGTATATTGACCCAAGCAGTAAAAAAATGGCTAACGCTGATATAAAAAACGGCGAAGTTATTTATGTCAGGACAAGTGCCATTTCTGCCATGGCAAACACGGGGACAAATCGCAAAAGAGGATGATGAATACCTGGGCGCCGTAGCCAATAGTAATCCCCTGGGAATTTATACAAAAAACACGATTCGGCGAACCGGGAGAAATCATGCCGGCACTTAAAATCAAGCTGAATCCTGAAGAACAAAGGGTGCGAATGCCTTCTGGAGTCGGAAACCGGCTATGATATCCAGGACATGGTGGATCTCGTAGAATATAGCTTGGGACTTTGCCCTCTGCTGCCAAATGGAAGCTTGGAGAACCGAGTTGCTCGATGGTTTGATTGCTGGATGACCATTTCTGACAGCCCACCATAAATAAAAAAACAAGCCCCCAATCTTTGGATCGAGGGCTTTCTGTTTGTTGACAAACTCCGCAGTTGATGCGGGGGTTGTTTTTTTCCTGGCAGGGGGGAGTTTCTGTGAGGTTTAGGGCAACAGATGGTTCATCTGTTGCCCTTTACCGTTGTTCTTTGGAATTCAAAATAAAAGCAAACCCCGGGGTCGCGCCCCCCCACTGCGCCTTACTCTTTTGCTGGCCCAAAAGAGTAAGCAGAAAAGGGCCTGCGCTGCGCTGGGCATGTCTGGCTCGTCAAGGCGGCAACCTCAACCGGATTGTTCTCAACGATCAGAACCTACTTTTCCCTCGCAGGAACCGAGGCTCTTGAGAGCCTCTCCTTTTGTGGAGTGTTGCAGAGGTCATCATGTTTTCAAGCTTTTCCCTTGTAAGTCACAGTAAAGGGGAGGCCCTCCTGAAACGGGCCGGCTTCTTGAGCAGTATTGTTTGTTAATAACACTGAAAACTGGCCAGAGATGCCCTCCGCAAGGAGAAGGCGCTTTTGCTTCGCCCGGGGCATCAAGCGCGAGAAGGCGGCCCTGGTGTGCGGTCGTCGGCTCGTCGAAGAGGTTCTACGGGAGACTCCCGCAAGAGTCCGCGCCCTGGTCTACCTTCTGCCCAGCGGAGAGACACCCGACGGAATCGACGAGATCACGGTCGACGCCTCCATCCCGGTGCCCGTCGATTGGACCGGATCGGTCCTGGCGCTGTCGCGCGAACTCTTCGACGAAGTCGATCTCTTCGGCACCGGCGCGCCCCTGGCCGTCGTCGAGGTCGAAGCGCCGCCGGTGTGGAACCCGGATTCGCCCGCGGACGGAGTCACGCTGTTCCTGCCGTTCGGCGATCCCGAGAATCTCGGCGCCGCTCTTCGCAGTGCCGCCGCCTTCGGCGTCGAGCGGGTCGTTCTGCTGGCCGAGAGCGCCCACCCCTTCCACCCCCGTTCGATCCGCGCTTCGGCGGGCGCTGCGCTTCGTCTCGAACTGATGAGCGGCCCCAGCTTGGCCGCCCTGATCGACGAGCCACCGCCCTCTCTGCACGCCCTCGACGCGAACGGCAGCAACCTGGCCGACTTCGTTCCGCAGGGCGACTTCGGACTGGTGGTCGGCGAGGAGGGAAGGGGTCTGCCCGCACTCGGCACGGTTCCCGCGATCGCCATTCCCATCGATCCGGGCGTCGAGTCGCTCAACGCCGCCGTCGCCACCGGAATCGCACTGTTCTCGATCTGCGGCCGTCGCAGCCAATAGTCCCTCCGAACACGACGGCCGGAGCTCCACCGCTGCCTGCGATCCCGAGGAAGGCGATAAGCTCGCCGCCCGAGGCCATGAAACCCCTGCAAGACATCCGCCGCCGTGGCGGCCTCCGCCATGAGTCCAGAACCCGCCTGGCCGGTCGCCCGCTGGTATCGATCGCGATCGGCCGCGACGACGATCGCGGCGAGCAGCGCGGCGAGGCCGACGGCATCATCGCGATCGGCAACACGGCCGACGGCATACTGGCCCTCGGTGGGCGCGCCCGCGGCGTCTTTGCCCTCGGCGGCCACGCCGGCGCGGTCGCACTCGGTGGAACCGCTCGCGGCCTCATCGCCCTCGGCGGCGCGGCCGTCGGCGTCTTCGCGCTCGGCGGTGTGGCAGCGGGCCTGGTCGCACTCGGCGGTGCTGCAGCCGGAGGCATCGCGGTGGGAGGGGCGTCGGTCGGCTGCCTGGCGGTCGGAGGCGCGGCTCGCGGACGCCACGCTTTCTCGGCCGACGACCTCGGGATCCTCCGAGCGGGCGAAGACGACGACCGAGAGGCCGACTAGGGTCTCGGCCGAGACTCCGGACTTCCCGGACGTCCCTGGCTCGAGCGGCGCGAGAGGGCTACATGAGCGATCTCGAAGCGACGCTGAATCTCGAACACCTGGAACGGCGAGGTCCTGTCGTGTGCCGAGACCGCCCTCGTGCACCTGAGGCTCGACGACCGCCGGCTGCGCTTCGAGATCTCGGCGCCGTTCCATCACGACCCCGAGCCACCCGATCCCGTCGGCACTCTCGATGGCCTGTGGGAGTACGAGGTGGTCGAGTTCTTCGTCGCCGACGAGGCCGGGGAGTCGTACACCGAAGTGGAGATCTCGCCCTGGGGGCACTCCCTCGGACTGCGATTCTCGAGTCCACGGGTCCGCCTGCCGGGAAGAGTCGGGGTTGACCTCGAAACCCGACGCGGGAACACACCTGGATCGCCACCGGCTCGATCGAACGACACTTCCTGCCGATCTCGCCGACTCGAGCCAACGCCTTCGCGATCCACGGCTCTGGCGGGCGGCGGCGCTACCTGGCGGCCTTCCCGCTAGCGACCCCGGCGCCGGATTTTCACCGACCCGGCGATTTTCCCCGCATCTTCGCCGCGACCCGACCGGCCAGGGAAGGTTCCTGACTCTCGAGCAGACCGGCTTCGACCGCCACCTTCCTGAGCGCTCGACGATCGAGATCGGCCGCCAGCGCGCCGAAGAAGAGTTCCGCGTGCCGACCTTCCTTGAGTCGGTAGCCCGGCCGCCGCCCCTCGCGCTTCAGGCCCAGGTTCTTGAGGATCTTCTGCGACCCCGCATTGCCCTCGATGCACGACGCCTCGACCCGGTAGGCCTTGCGCTCGTAGACCGCCCAGGCGCACAGGAAGCGCGACAGCCGTGTCCCGACGCCCCGTCCCCAGGCGGCGCGGGCGAGCTGATAGCCGATCTCATAGCCTCCGGGGCTTCCAACGACGGCCATCGCCGCCCCCTGGCCCAGAAACGTCCCTTCTTCGTCGGTGACGACGAAGACCGCGCCATCGGGCGTCCGGCCCGCTGCCACGTCGCGCCGCTGGGCTTCGAGCAGGGGACCGAAGTAGGCCTCCACGCCATCGCGCTGCAGGGGAGTGAACCACAGCCACCGACCGACCTCGGGATCTTCGAGCATCTCGGCGATCGCAGGCAGGTCCTCCTGCGTCGCGAGACGGTACTTCTCCTCCCCCAGACCCCAGATCACGACCCGATACTACGACTTCCAGGCACCCGGCAGGCGACCCGCCGCGCTCCGGCTTCGAGATTCTCGCCGCTGGGGGTCGAGGGTGCCCTTCGGCGAGGCGATCTTTCCGCCCCTCCAACATGCCATCTGGACTCACAGGTCGCCTACAATCGCCGGGTGACTCGCTACGATCGCATCGGTGACGCCATCGGTCACACGCCCATCGTTCGACTCGGCGACAGTCTCGCCGGCACTCCGGCAGAGGCCTGGGCCAAGCTCGAGTTCCTCAATCCGATGGGCAGCGTGAAGGACCGCATCGCCCGCTTCCTGATCGAAAGGGCGCTGGCCGACGGCCGGCTGCAACCGGGCGGCACCGTGGTCGAGGCCTCCTCCGGCAACACCGCCATGGGCTTCGCCATGATGGCGGCGCAGTACGGGCTGCACTGCAAGATGATCGTCCGCAGACAGACCAGCCAGGAGAAGCGCGACTGCCTGCGGGCCATGGGCGTCGAACTGGTCCTCGTCGACGGACGCCTCGATCCCGATCATCCCGAGAGCTACAACCGCAAGGCGCGCCAGGTGGCGGCCGAGACCCCCGGCTCCTTCTTCCCCGATCAGCACAACAATCGCGAGAACAACGAAGCCCACTACCTCACCACCGGGCCCGAGATCTGGGAGCAGATGGAGGGTCGGATCGACGTCTTCGTGGCCGGGATCGGCACCGGCGGAACGATCTCGGGAGTGGCCCGCTACCTCAAGGAGCAGGACGCCTCGATCCGGGTGGTCGCCGTCGACGTGGTCGGCTCCGTGTTCAGCGACCATTTCGCCGGTGCGACCGACAGCCGCCCCGCGCCCCTATCTGCTCGAGGGCCTCGGCGACGAGGAGATGATCGGCTGTCCCGAGTTCGACCTGATCGACGAGATGCTCCAGGTCAGCGATCGCGAGGCGTTCACCGCCTGCAGGAGACTGGCTCGCAAGGAGGGGATCTTCGCGGGGGGTTCGAGCGGCGCCGCGCTCTGGGGGGTCCAGCAGGTCGCACGACGGCTCGACGCCCCGGCCCGGATCGTCACCCTGCTACCCGATCATGGCAGTCGCTATCTCAGCACCATCTACTCCGACGAGTGGATGCGAGACCACGGCTTCCTGCCGTGAGAGGCCGAGCCGTGTCGGCTTCGATCGGGGAGGGATTCGCCGCCCTCAGGGATCGACGCGGACGTAGTACTCGGTTCGCGCCTGGGCCTGCTGGGCCATCCGGGTGCTGTAGCGAATCTCGAGTTCGCCGTCCTTGTTGATCGTCCAGGTCTCGGTGATGTCGATGTCCGTCTGGCCGCGGGTGATCGAGTAGGACTGCGTCAGCTTGTCCTTCTTCCACTTCGCCCGAACCGACCGCGGCCGACCGACGAGTCCGGGCAGATCGTGCGGCTTGCCGTCGGTGATCACCACCCAGTCCACCGTTCTCGCCTGGCCGTCGCGATAGCCGGTGCGAGCGACCTTCAGATCCTCTCCCTGCAGGGCGATCTCATAGGTCCCCTCGATCACGGGGAACTGTCCGATCGCTTCGCTGCGATCGGGGTCGAGTTTCCAGGTTCCCGCGAAGTCGGGGTTGGCCGCCAGGACCGGCACACTCAGACCGGGAACGAGAAGAGCCAGCACGGCGGCTCGAAGGATGGTTGCTCTGGACATGATGACCTCCGATCCAAGATCGTCAGGGTTGTTGGGAATGCGAACTCGAGTAGTGCAGGCCGAGCAGATCGCGGCCGAAATCACCGGACGGATCGCGCAACACGGTGTGGACGTGATTGTCTCCGACTCCGTTGTCGAACTCGAAGAGAAAACGGGGACCCTGGAGTCGATAGTAGAACGCAGCTTCGCCGTCGGAACTTCCCAGCCACGCCAGGTGGAGACCTTCCGACGACGCCCGCTGCTCGATCGGCAGGGCGATCTCGCTGCGATACGTCGAGGCGATCTGCTCGATCAGACGTGCGAGCGCGGCGCGCGGTTGCGGCGTCAGATCGTCCAGCGCCAACCCCTCGGCGACCAGCTCCTCCCTCCACGCGTCCCACTTCTCCGGCGGCTTGCCGAGCATGCCGGCGAACAGGTCCGAAGGCGGGCTGCCGGGCAGGATCGCTCGCGCACGCTGCTCCTCGGACAGCGACGCCAGCAACTGCAGTCCCAGCTCGCGCTCCCAGCGCAGCGGCCGCAGACCGGCGAGCGGGCCCGAAGTGACGGTCTCGGGATTCGCGCCCAGGAAACTGGGAGTCGGACGCAGGCCCTCGGGAGTGACCGTGAAGTTCAGCGACACGTGGTGCCCTTCGAAGCGCCACCCCCACACCTTCGTGGTCGAAGGGGTGCCGAAGAAGGCCAGGGAATAGTTCGAGACGTCGCGGGGCACGCCGGCAACGTCGGTGGCCGCGAGGACGTTCTCGAGGTAGACGATATGGAAGACCTGCAGGTAACCGCGCGAACTCAGCACGGTCGACAGGAAGTCGTGGATCAGGGCCTTCTGGCGGGCATCGGCCTCTCCCAACGACAATCCCAGCCGCGGGCGAGGCCAGTAGGACCAGTCCGGACGCGCCGGATCGTCGAACTCGTACAGGAGTTCGTCGCGCCGCGAGATGCCCAGGAAGCGCTCGACGCCGCTCGGTCCGCCCTCGACCGTCGCCAGCAGCCGTTGGGCAGCAGCCACCAGTCGATGATCGACCATGAGTTCGGCTTCCGGGATCTGGGCGAGGGCGCCGGCACCGCAGGCCAGCGAGATCGCGAGTCCGAGGGGCACGGATCCGAGCAGACGAAGGCGGCCAGGGGCACGAGTCGACGAGAACCGGGTTCGAGGCTCGTTCATGGGGCTCCCATCGACAGAACGACGTTGGCGAAGCGGGCGAGTGTTTCAGGCACGGGAAGACGCCATCATACCGACTCTCCTTCACCCTCTTCGCTCTCGAACCCTCAGGCGGTACTCTTCGGAATCATGAAGACCACCCAGAGCCATTCCCAGTCGTTGACGAGGCGCGACTTCCTCGCGGCTTCGGCCACCGCAGCCGCCGTCGGCAGCCTGGCAGCCCCCCGACGAGCGCGCGCCGACGCCACGCTCAACGTCGGACTGATCGGCTGCGGAGGCCGTGGATCGGGCGCCGCGCTGCAGGCCCTCAGGGCCGACCCCGGCAACCGCCTCGTGGCGATGGCCGACCTCTTCGAGGACCACGTGGAGAACAGCCTGCTGAATCTCTCCGAGAGCGACGTCGCCGACCAGGTCGACGTTCCCAGGCAGCGCCGCTTCGTCGGTTTCGACGCCTACCAGGCCCTGATCGACTCCGACGTCGACGTGGTGCTGTTGGCGACGACGCCCCACTTCCGGCCGCAGCATCTGGCCGCGGCCGTAGCCGCCGACAAACACGTCTTCTGCGAGAAGCCGGTTGCCGTCGACGCTCCAGGGGTGCGCTCGGTGTACGAGACCGTCGAACTCGCACGCCAGAAGAAGCTCACCCTGGTCACGGGCTTCTGCTATCGCTACAGCGAGCCCGACCGGGAACTCTTCCGCCGTATCCACAAGGGAGAGATCGGCCGCATCACGGCGATCCACGCCACCTACAACACGTCTGAACTCTGGTATCGCGAGCCCCAGCCGGGATGGACCGAGATGGAGCACCAGATGCGCAACTGGCTCTACTACACCTGGCTGTCGGGAGACCACCTCGTCGAGCAGGCGATCCACAACGTCGACAAGATGTGCTGGGCCATGAACGGCGAACTGCCGGTCCAGGCCACCGCTCTCGGCGGCCGTCAGGTGCGCACGGACCCGAAGTACGGCAACGTCTACGACCACTTCAGCGTCGCCTACGACTACGCCGACGGCGTGCGTGGGCTGCTCGACTGCCGGCAGCAGAACGGCTGCTCCGATCAGGTCGGCGACCGCTACTTCGGCACCCGGGGAACCGCCGTCATCGACGCCCAGCGCAGTCACGAGATCATTCGCAAGAAGAAGGTCTGGCGCTACGAACCCGAGTACAACGACATGTACCAGAGCGAGCACGACGCCCTGTTCCAGGCGGTCCGCTCCGGCAGGCCGATCAACGACGGCATCCAGATGACGAATTCGACGATGATGGCGATCCTCGGGCGGATGGCGGCCTACACCGGCCAGACCCTCACCTGGGATCAGGCGCTTCTCCTCCGAGGAAGACGGTCGTCTCGACTCCTATTCCTGGGGACCGGCGCCCCACTGCGTGGTCGCCATGCCCGGCAAGACCGCCTTTGTCTGACCTGCACAGCCGCGATCGCCGCGCCTTTCTGGCGGGTCTCGCCGGCGGCGCCCTGGGCGCGGCCTTCGCCGTCCGGGGCGTGGGTGCCGCCGAGCCCCGGCCGGCGCTGAAGAAGTCGCTCAAGATCGGCATGGTCCAGGTCGAAGGCACGCTGCGCCAGAAGTTCGAGCTGCTTCGCGAGATCGGCTTCGACGGCGTCGAGCTCGACTGCCCCAACGACTTGGCGACCGCCGAAGTCCTCGACGCTCGCGACGCCACCGGCCTCGAGATTCCAGGAGTCGTCGACTCGGTCCACTGGCGCGACCCGCTCTCCGACCCCGACCCGGCCGTTCGGGCGCGCGGCGTGGCGGGGCTCGAGACCGCCCTGCGCGACTGCCGCAGCTACGGCGGCTCCACGGTGCTCCTGGTTCCCGCCGTCGTCAACGCAGCGGTGAGCTACGACCAGGCCTGGGAACGATCCTCGCGGGAGATCCGAAGGGTCCTGCCGCTGGCGTCGGAACTGGGTGTCCGAATCGCCATCGAAAACGTCTGGAACCAGTTCCTGCTCAGCCCACTCGAAGCCCGCGACTACGTCGACCAGTTCGACGAGTCCCTGGATCGGCTGGTACTTCGACGTCGGCAACGTCGTCAACTACGGTTGGCCCGAACAGTGGATTCGCATTCTCGGCGAGCGGATTCTCAAGCTCGACATCAAGGAGTACAGCCGCGAGAAGCGCGACGCCGAGGGCCTCTGGAAGGGCTTTCAGGTCGAGTTGCTCGAAGGTGACTGCAACTGGCCCGCGGTCATGCAGGCCCTCGACGAGATCGGCTACCGCGGCTGGGGTTCCGCCGAAGTCGCGGGAGGCGGCCGCGAGCGACTCGTCGAGATCGCAGCGCGCATGGATCGGATCTACGCCAGCTGACCCACCCCGCGTCCGCAGTGGAACGCATTGCCATTCCGACTTCCAACGAGAAACCCGTCAGGAGACACCCATGACCGAGAACCTCGTACTCGACTTCTGGTTCGAAGAACTGACTCCCGAACAGTGGTGGACTCAGGACGACGACGTCGACGCCACGATCGAGAAGCGCTTCGCCACCCTGCACGCTGCAGCCACCGCCTGCGAGTTGTGGGTCTGGCGTGGGACCCCCGAGGGGGAGACTCGCCGAGATCATCGTGATCGACCAGTTCTCGCGCAATCTCCACCGCCAGAGCGCTCTGGCCTTCGCCTGGGATCCGCTGGCGCTGGCTCTCGCCCAGGAGGCTGTCGCCCTCGGCGTCGACGGGCAACTGCCGGTCGAACGGCGGGCGTTCCTGTACCTCCCCTACATGCACAGTGAATCGCACGTCATCCACGAACAGGCGGTCGCCCTCTACAGCCAGGAGGGACTCGAGAACAATCTCGACTTCGAACACCGCCACAAGGCGATCATCGACCGCTTCGGCCGCTATCCACACCGCAACGCTGCCCTGGGCCGCAAGTCGACCCCCGAGGAAGTCGCCTTCCTCGCCGAACCGGGTTCCTCGTTCTAGAACCGCTGCCGTCGCCGTCAGCCCAGCAGCGCGGTTCCGACCCGAAAGGTCAGGAAGGCGCCGCCGTAGGCCAGGACCGTCATGTAGGTCCACGCGAAGATCGGCCAGCGCCACGAACCCGACTCTCGTCGGATGGCGGCCACCGTGGCGCCGCATTGCAGACACAGGGCGAAGAACACCATCAGGCCGAGCGCCATCGGCAGGGTGAAGACCCGGCGGCCGTCGGGCCAGGTCGAGCCGCGAATCCGCTCCATCAGACCGGGATCGTTCTCGTCGACGTCGTCACCGACGGCGTAGATCGTGCCGAGAGTGCGGCCAGCACGTCTCGCGCGCCGGGAACGACGCCCAGATGGCCGACGAGACACGCCAGTCCCACCCGAGCGGAACGAACACCGGCTCGACGAAGCGCCCCAGGCGGCCGAGGAAGCTGGCCTCGAGGTAGGCCGAAGGCCTCCTCGTTGTCGAGAGTAGCGAGTCGCGACTCGAGCTCCGCGCCGTCGAGAGCGGCCGACACCTGCGAGCGCTGGGCGTCGAACCGCTCGCCGATCGCGGCCGGACGGGGAAAGTAGACCAGCGCCCACACGATCACCGACACGGCGAAGATCACCGTGCCGGCGCGAACCAGGAACGAGCTGACGCGGTCGCGCAGCCGCAACAGCACGGAGCGCGCGCTCGGCCAGCGATAGGGCGGCATCTCGATCAGGAACGTCGGCGTCGGGCCGCGCAGGAGCGTTCGCTTGAGGATCAGGGCGGTCGCCACTCCGCCGACGATGCCGAGCAGGTAGAGAGCGAAGAGCACCAGCCCGCGCAGGTTCATGAAGCCGACACTGCGCTCCGGCACGAACGCCCCGATGAGCAGCGCGTAGACCGGCAGGCGGGCCGAGCAGGTCAGAAGCGGCAGCGACGAAGATCGTCGCCAAGCGATCGCGGCGGCTCTCGATCACGCGGGTCGAGAGGATCCGGGAATGGCGCACGCGTGCTCGGAGAGCATCGGCACGAAGGATTGGCCAGGCAGGCCGACGCGCCGCATGTAGCGATCGAGGACGAGGGCGGCGCGCGCGAGGTAGCCGCAGTCTTCGAGCAGGGATCAAGAAGAAGAACAGCAGGCAGATCTGCGGCAGGAAGACGAGCACACTGCCCACGCCGCCGAAGATGCCGTCGATGAGCAGCTCGCTGCGGTCCAAGGCAGGCAAGGCGGCGACGGCAGCGGCGACCGCGGCGGCGATCGTCCATCAGGTTTTCGCCTTTCCGAGCGCAGCGAGCCCAGGTGAACGCCGCCTGGACGCCGGCGCCGACGGCCCCGAAGGATGATGGCGCGGGAGAGTGAGTCGCCTTGCGCTTGCAGGAGTTCGAGTGCGTTCGCGAGCCCGCCTTGCAAGGCGGCGACGCCGTCTTCGATCCACGGTCATCGGCCCATCGGCCAAAGCGAAGACTCGCGTAGAAGAGCACGCCCAGACGTCTGCCGGCGCGCCGAGCTTCTCACGGAGCGACTCGAGTCAGCTCACCAAGAAATCAGGACCCGACGTGAGGCGAAGAGCCGTCTCGGCAGCCCGTGGACCCCGATCGATCAGAGCACGCATCAACTCGACGGTGTCGGGAGCTGTCGTGAGTTCCTGGCCGAGCTTCACGGCGGCTTCGCGCCAATCGCGGAGGTACGGCGTCGTGGATGCAGCGAGGCTCGGTTCGAAAGGACGCCGTCCAGGCCTTCAGCGCCTCGAGCCCCGCACCGCTCGGGCGGCGACCACGGGAACCACGGGGCAGCCCAGTTCCTCGGCCAGCCGCGCGACGTCGAGCTTCGACCCTCTGAAGCCTCGCGCCAGATCCGTCATGAGAAAGAGCGCGACGACGATCGGGCAACCGAGTTCGAGGAGCTGGGACAGCAGGAAGAGATTGCGCTCCAGATTCGTCGAATCGACCACCGCGACGATGGCGTCGAGCGGAGGCACTTCCTTCCAGCGCCCGAGCAGGACTTCGAGGCCCACCAGCTCGTCGGGAGAATGAGCTGCCAGCGAGTACATTCCCGGTAGATCGATCAGGTCGACCCAGCCGGACTCGAGATGAATCGAACCGAGGTGCACGTCGACCGTCACCCCGGGATAGTTCGCGACCTTCTGTCGCAGGCCGGTGAGCGCGTTGAAGAGCGTGCTCTTGCCGGTGTTCGGGTTGCCGACCAGGGCCACGCGCCGCTGCTCGGCCCGGCGCAGCTGGACCAGTTCGCGATCGGCGCCCTGACGGGCCGCCTGAGTCATCGCAGCTGCTCGACCTCGACCAGATCCGCCTCGTTGCGACGCAGGGACAGCGAACATCCCATCAGTCGGACTTCGATCGGATCCCCGGCAGGAGCTCGACGCACGACCACCATCTCGCGGCCGCGAATCACTCCGAGGTTGAGCAGGCGCTGATAGATCGGGTCGCTGCTCGGACGCACTGCGACCACTCGGACCCGATCTCGCGGCGACACTCCGGCCAGCGTCAGGGGTCGCGCTGCGACAGGCGCCGGCGCCAGGGGCAGAGCAGGGCGGGAGGTCGAATGGCTGCGGTCATGATCCGGAGGGTAGTGCCTGTTGAGACTCGATCTCGCAAGCACGACAAGGCTATCCCGAGCCGAGGAGATCGTCCAGATCGGCGACTTCCACCACTAGAATCCAGCCATGTACGCGACCCACACGCCGCGACGCATCGGCGTCACCAGTCGACTCTTCAAGGCCATGCCAGAACTGGTCGACCTGCTGCGTGAGCTTCATCCGCAGGCCGAGGTCCGGGTTCGAAGCGGCGACGCGGCGGCCTCGCAGGAGGAACTCGTCCGATTCCTCGCCGGCAGCGACGCCGCGGTCATCGGTCTCGAACGCTTCGACGCCGCCACCCTCGATCGGCTCCCCGAGCTGCGGGTGATCGCCTGCTGCTCTGCCGGCATCGACCATCTCGACGCTGTCGCCCTGGCACAGCGCGGCATCCGGATCGGCTGGACTCCAGGGGTCAACAGCGTCGCCGTCGCCGAACTGACGGTCGCCCTGATGATCGACCTGCTGAGAGGAGTCAGCCGCTCGAACCGACGACTTCGCGCCGGCCGCTGGGTCCGATCGACGCCTGGACGCCTGCTGCACGGACGCACCGTCGGCATTCACGGTTGCGGCAACATCGGTCGTCGACTCGTACAGTTGCTGCAGCCCTTCGAGGTCGAGATCCTCGCCTGTGACCTCGTCGATCAGCCCGATTTCTACGAACGCTACGGCGTCGAGGCGGTCGACGCCCGGGAACTGAGACGGCGCTCTGAGATCCTCACCCTGCACCTGCCCCGCAACCCTTCGACCCTCGGCCTCTACGATGCCGACACCCTGGCCGAACTGCGCCCCGGATCGCTCTTCTTGAATCTGGCCCGAGGCGGTCTCGTCGACGAGGCAAGTCTGCGCGGCGCCCTGGTGTCGGGAAGGATCGCCGGCGCCGCGCTCGATGTCTTCGCGGTCGAACCGCCGGAGGACCTGCGTCTGGCACGCCTGCCCAACGTCGTCGCCGTGCCGCATATCGGAGCCCTCACCCACGAGTCGTGGGAAGCGATGGGACGAGCCGGCATTCGAGGCCTGTCCGAGAACCAGGTACCGCGACCCGGCGTCTACCCCTTCGACAGCTGACGCGGCCCTTCGACGGCTGACGCGGGCCCCTCGACGGCCGGCGCGGGTTCAGCGGCGCGGCGATCAGTCGGCGTGGACCTGGCCTGCGAGCCGTCGAATCCGGCCGGCCAGCGAGGCGAACAGCGACCGCGTGACGCGCGGCCGTCTCATCAGACCGCTGCGGAACTGCACTCCGGGAACGCGAAGCACCCGAACCGGGCCGTCGACGGCACGTACCGTGACGTCGCGCGGGGTGCCGTCCAACACCGACAACTCGCCGACCACGCCGCCCGGCTCGACCACCTCGGTCCGGGTCTCGGTGCCTTCCACTTTCGGCAGTTCGGCCGACACCCGACCGCTCAGCAGGACGAAGAACGCGTCGGTGCCTGCGTCACCGATCTCGCACAGCGTTTCGCCTTCGTCGACGACCTCCTCGAAGGCGAACAGGGTGAGCTCGTAGAGATCCTCGGGTTCGAAGGCATCGAAGAGCGGCACGCCGTGCAGGAACGCCATCGTCTCGATGGCCGACAGCGGTCCCGCCGAGTCGCTCCTGCCCGCGCCTTGCGGGGCGCCGAAGCGCTCCGCGGTCTCACCGACCAGCGCATGGGGGTCCTTGCGAGCGTCGGCGATCGCCTGCTGCAGCTCCGGCTCCCGACGACCCACAGCCGCCCACACGGCTCCGGCCCGGAGGAACGGATCCTTGCCGGCGAGAAAGCGCATGAGTACCTCGAACTCGCGAGCCGGGTCGGCGGCCGACGAATCGGGAACCTCGCCCGCGAGCAGGGGCTCGAGATCGGAGCGCAGTTCGTCGGCTCCGTGACAAGCCTCTGCCAGCAGATCGAGCGCCAGCGCGCGGCGCTTCGGGTCGGGCGAGAAAAGCCGGCCCCGAAGGGCCTGGATCATCGGACCGTCGCCGGCGATCTCGAGCAACTCGAGCACCCGGTCGAGGGCCTCGGCCTGCTCCTTGCGAAGCAGGGTGCAGAGGAAGGTCTGCGCCGGCGTCGATTCGCCGGCCGCCAGCGTGGCGAGATCGTTGCGGATCGAAAGCGTCCGATCGAGCTGACCGCGAGCCCGCGACAACAGGGCGCCCGATGCGCCTCGCATGCGCTCCAGGACGTTCTCGTGGTCCTCCCGGCTCACTCCGTAGCTCTCGCGCAGCTCGGTGATCTCGCTCTCGGAAGGGTTGCGCAGCAGCGCTTCCTGCAGTGCGCTCTGATAGCCGTCGAGCTGGACTCGCTGCTCGACACCTCGTCCTTCGGCCTCGAACAGGTGGCGCTCCTCCTCGGACAGTCGTTCGAGGATCTTCTCGTGCTCCTGCTCGCTGATGCCGAGTTGCTTGCGAACGCCGTCGAGCAGACGCAACTCGTTGCCGGTCACGAGACCGTCGGCGATCATGCCGCGAACGGTGCTCTCGTAGGCGGCCGAGTCCTTCTCCTTGGCGTGACGACTGGCCTGGATCCAGCCATAGACCTCGGCGGGGTCGCTCGGCGGCGGTTCGTCGAACGGCCAGCTGCGCAACAGCCGGCGAGCGCCCTGATCGCCGATGTAGTGCTCTCGGGTCCGGCGCCAGCGCTGGATGAGAAAGAGGGTGCCGACCACCGGCGCCACGAAGGCCACCGACCGCGTTCCACCCTCCAGCCTGCGAAGGCTCGGAGCCCCGGCCCAGAAATAGAACAGGCTGAACGCCGAGAACGAGGCGACGGCAAGCGCCAGGTGTCGGTGGCGCGCCGGTTCGGTGTAGAGGCGCCCGAGCAGGGCTTCGAAGCCGACGAAAAAGAAGTAGCTGACCACCGAGAAGGCCGCCAACGTCAGCGTCGCGGCGATCACCGCCGGCACCTGCGGAGCGAAAAAAAAGCCCGGGCCGAGAACGAGCTCTGAATCGGCCGGACGCTGCGTCCACCGGCCGTCGAAGTAGGCCGCCCAGTCGCCGGCCCGCAACCAGTAGTAGGTGTAGAAGCCGGCGACCAGACCGGGGAACGAGAAGATCGCGAAGCGGCGCGCCGGCGCCATCATGTCCTTCCAGTAGGCGTTCTCCTGATCGATGTCCGGGCAGTTCTTCTTGCAGGCCGTGCAATGCGAGCACTGCGAGTTCGGAGTCGTCGGCAGCGAGTTCGGCTCGGTGTAGATGCGCTCGACCAGACCGACCGGACAGAAGAAGTTGCACCAGGTCTTGCCGGTGTAGACCCAGTTGGCGACGATCGCGGCGAGCGCGAGTCCGACCAGGAGCCCGGAAAGCCAGATGCCGTCGCCGTTCGTCGCCACCAGCCTCAGGACCAGCATGGCGAGCAGGATGGCGAAGGTGAGGGGGAAGAAGGTCCTCTCGAGAACCGGCGGCACCTTGCGCTGCACGCCCCGGTTCAGGAAGCGCCCGGCCTCACCGAAGAGCGCCAGCGGACAGATCCGCCGCCAGTTCGAGAATCCCATCAGCACGATCGCCAGCGGCACGATCGGCAACAGCATGGTCCAGAAGACCCGTGGTTGCAGCGGCGTCAGGAAGCCGGCGATCACGAAGCCGACGTAGCCGAGCGCGAGAGCCCAGCGCAGGCCGCGCTGCAGCGGAGTGGACTCTACGGTCGCCGCCACGTCGACTCCTCGCCTGCCCTTCCTTCGGGATCCCGGGTCGTCGCCCCGCACGCGCACGCCGAGCCCTCGACCACAGCGACCTCGAAGCGGGCGAACATGGGACTCCTCCACTCGGCCCGAGGCTCGGCGAGCCACGACCCCGGACGTTCAACGGCAGGATTCAGATGAGAGAACTCAGTGTAGTCCATCCGGGACGCTCTGGAGTCGCCGCCTAGTGAAACGGGCGGTCGCCCTCGATCGTCACCCGGTGCATCGCCCGACGCTGTCCCGGGTAGTCGTTCAGAGCGTAGTGCTGGGTACAGCGGTTGTCCCACAGAGCCACCGAACCCGGCTGCCATCGGAAGCGGCAGGTGAGGCGTTCATCGGTGGCGTGATCGTTGAGGAACTTCAACAACGGACGGCTCTCTCGCCGAGTCATGCCCTTGAAGCGCACCGTGAAGGGATCGTTGACATACAACGCCTTGCGCCCCGTCTCGGGATGGGTTCGAACGACCGGATGCTCGGTTTCCTCGCTCGCCGCTTCACTGACCGCGACGTTCATCTGTCGCTTCGACTTGTTGCGGTCGGACTCGCCACCGGGGGCATACTGGGAGGCCGCACTGTGAACGGCCACCAGCGGGTCGAGCAGCGCCTTCATCCCGTCTGACAGCGTCTCGTAGGCGAGATACTGGTTCGCCCACAGGGTATCGCCGCCATGCGACGGCACCTCGAGCGCGTAGAGCAGCGTACCGAGCGCGGGCTGCTCCATGAAGCTCACGTCGGAGTGCCACCCACCGCCGAAGTTGGCCCGGTCCTCAGGCTCCTTGATGATCGGCATCACTTCCGGGTGGCCGTCGAGGCCGGGGACGAAGGGATGGACGTTGAGCGGACCGAAGCGGCGACCGAAGCTCTTCTGCTGCTCGGGCGTCAGCGTCTGATCGCGAAAGAAGATCACCAGGTGGTCGAGAAAGGCCCGGTAGACCTCAGCGAAGGTTGCCTCATCGAGGGCGGCGAGGTCGACACCATGGATCTCGGCTCCCAGAGCGCCGGCCACCGGCCGCACTTCGATCTTGCGAGAGAGGTTCACGAACCCGATCCTAACTCTCGAAGGGGCCCGGCGTCCCCTTCCCGGTTCGGCGCCTCAGCGATCGGGCGTGGAGAGCGCGCCGGCGGTGTAGCCGACGTCGCGCACCGCGGTTCGAAGTGCCTCTTCTTCAGGCAGCAAGCCGCGCCGGACCCTCAGGGCGATCTGCGGGAGCGATTCGTGAAGCGTGGCCTCGATCACTCCATCGACCCGGCTCAAAGCGCGGACGATGCTGTTCGCGCACCCCCGACACGCCCCGAGATCGGTGATCTCGAGAGTCCAGGTCTGCGCTCCGGGCTCGGCTTCGGCGCGACCCCCGGCCTCGCCCGGCGGGAGCACCAGGGAGGCAACGACCGGGTAGTGATCGCTCGGATAGCGTCCGTCGATCGACCAGCGGACGATCTCCGACGAAAGCACGTCGATTCCCGTCGAGAGGAAGATGTGGTCGATCTTCGGCCCATCGTCGACGCCCGTCCAGCTGCCGAAGGTACCGGCGCGTTCCTCGTCGGGATGGATCGCGCGCCAGGCCTCGGTCCACGGATTCGCGCCCGCGCCGACCAGTTCTGCGACCGGCGGCGAGTCCTCGCCGGCATTGAAATCGCCGAGAACCACGAACGGCAGTCCCGCGGCCGCCTTGGAAATCCGGTGGCGTAGCAGCCGAGCGCTCTCGAGACGCGCCTGCTCACCGCGATGGTCGAAGTGAGTGTTGGCGACCAGCAGGTCGACCTCGTCGGAGCGGAACACTCCCCAGGTCGCGACCCGCGGCAGGGAGGAGTCCCATGACTTCGACGCCGGCACCTCCGGGGTCTCGGACAGCCAGAACGTCCCCGATCGTTGGTCGTCGAGTCGCCAGCGCGACGTCCGGTAGAGGATCGCGCAGGCCTCCCCCGCCTCGGGATCGGCTTCGCGGGTGCGATACAGCACGGAGTACTCGGGCAGGGCCTCGACGATCTCCTCGATCTGGAAGACCAACGCCTCCTGCAAACCGATGAAATCCCAGTCGCCCTGCATCACCTCGAAGACCAGATCCCGGCGATTCAGCCAGGCGTTGTCTCCATCCGCCGCCAGTCCGTAGCGCACGTTGAAGGTCATCACCTCGAGCCGGGCGCCCTCGGACGAGCGGGCGCCGGTCTGCCCGAAGGCACTCCCCGACGCCACCGCCATCAGCAGAACCACGGTCGCAAGGCATCGGGCTGCAGGTCGCCGAACGCTCATCCCGCCATCCTAGCGGGTCCCGAAACCTTCCAGAGACTCCGCCCGTATACCTAGATTGTCGACATACCTAGATTGTCGACAACTGAAGGAGATCGCATGTCGAAGACCGGAACCAGGCTGCTACAGGGCACTCTCGACCTTCTGATCCTCAGGACCCTGTCGGCTGGCGAGATGCACGGCTGGGGCATCTCCAAGCGCATCCGTCAGAACTCGCAGGACATCCTCGAAGTCAACCAGGGCTCTCTCTACCCCGCGCTCTATCGACTCGAGGACCAGGGCCTGATCGACTCCCGCGAGGGCCTCTCCGACAGCGGTCGCCGCATCAAGCTCTACTCGCTCACCCGTGAGGGACAGGCAGCGCTGGGCGACGAGACCGAGAACTGGCGCCTCTTCGCCCGCGCCGTCGAAGGCATCCTGAACGCCGGAGCGACCGCATGAACGCCTGGCGTCGGACGCTGCGCCGGCTGCGCCTGCTGGTCCACCGCCGCGAGGTCGAGCGCAAGCTGGACGACGAGATGCGCTGCCACCTCGAGATGGAGATCGAAGACCTCATCCAACGTGGGGTTCCACGCCGACAGGCCGAGCGTCAGGCGAGAATCGCCTTCGGCAGCCTCGAGAGCACCAAGGAAGCGGTGCGCGATTCGCGCGGCACGCGAGCGATCGAGGACTTCCTCCAGGATCTGCGCTACGCCCTGAGAAGCTTCCTCAAGACCCCCGGTTTCACGGCCGCGGCTCTTCTCACGCTGGCGCTCGGAATCGGCGCCACCACGGCCATCTTCAGCGTTCTCGACGCCGTCGTACTGCGTCCGATGCCCTACCCCGATTCGGACCGGGTCTTTCTCTTCGACGTCAGCCTGGGGGGGCGCAACGGCCGCCAACTCTCACCGGCCGAGTTCTTCGACTACTCCGAGCGTCTGGAGATCGCACAGATCGGCGCCTGGGCTCACGACGCCCTCAACCTGACCGGCGGCGGCGAGCCCGAGCAGGTCCGAACCGCCTTCGTCACCTCGGGAGTGCTGCCCGCCCTCGGTCTCTCGCCCGTGATCGGACGCGGATTCACCGAAGAGGAAACCCGCCAGGGAGACCACCTGGTGATTCTCGATCACGGATTCTGGATGCGTCGCTTCGGCGGCGACCCCGACGTCATTGGAACCGAGATCACTCTCCAGGACACGGCTGCGGTGGTCATCGGAGTCGCGCCCGAAGGGGCCCGCCTCCCCGACGACATCCTCTCGGGCCAATCCGTGTCGCTCTTCGTTCCGCTCGGCATCCCGCCCGAGGCGATCACCAACCGCGGCAGCCACTTCCTGAACGGCGTCGGCCGCTTCGACCGGGGCGTCGACCGCGAGGTCGGACGCGAGGCCGTCGCAGCCCTCAGCCGATGGATGGTCGAGGAGTTCCCGAACGACTACACCCCCGAGGACCAGTTCGGCATCGAGGCCGTGCCGATCGACGAAGCCATCGTCGGAGGGATCCGACCCGCCATACTGGTGCTGCTCGGAGGCGTCTCGGTGGTGCTCGCGATCGTCTGCGTCAACCTCCTGAACCTGCTGCTCTGCCGGGCCGACGAACGCCGCGAGGAAATCGCTCTACGCACTGCTCTCGGAGCGGACCGCTTCAGGCTCGTCCGCCAGATGATCACTGAAAGTCTGCTGCTGGCTCTCGCCGGAGGCGGCCTCGGAGTGCTGCTCGCGACCTTCGGAACCCGAGCCCTGGTAGCCCTCGAGCCCGCCAACGTTCCGCGCATCGCGGAAGCCGGCGTCGATGCCCGCGTGCTCAGTTTCGCGCTCGCCGTATCGATCCTCACCGGTCTGGCATTCGGACTGCTCCCGGCCCTGAGACTGTCGAGATTCGGACTGACCGCCTCGATGCCCGGCCGAACCACCGCGATGCCGGGGGGGCGCTGGTCACGCCACGGTGTAGTCGTCGCCGAGGTCGCTCTCGCCTTCGTCCTCCTCGCAGCAGCAGCGCTGGTCGGGCGCAGCTTCCTGAACCTCTACTCCGTCGACACCGGCTTCCGGGCCGAACACGTTCTCGCGGTCAACGTCTCGCCGTCGTCGACCCGCTACTCGGAGTCCACGAAACTGACGTCCTTCTACGAGGAGTTGATCGCCCGCCTGGCCGAGCAACCAGGCGTCGTCTCGGCCTCGGCAGTTCTCAACCTGCCCCTCGCGACCCGCCAAGGCGACATGAGCTTCGAACACGAAGGCAGCCCGGTGCCTGAAGGTCGCTCGAAACCCGACGCCGATTGGCAGGTGGTGACTCCCGACTACTTCGCCACCCTCCAGCTACCGGTGATCCGCGGACGCAGTCTGTCGCCGACCGACCGCTCCCAGGCACCCGGCGCGATCGCGATCAACCAGGAGATGGCGCGTCTCTTCTGGCCCGACTCCGACCCGCTGGGAAAGCGCATTCGCCTCGGCGGAGAGAACACCGAACCACGCTGGGCGACGGTGGTGGGGATCGTCGGCAACGTCACCCACAACGGTCTCGACGCCGCTCCCCGACCCCAGATGTACTTCACCCACCAGCAGTTTCGCCACTGGACGAGCGGCCGACCCGCTTCGGCCATGACCCTGGTGGTACGCACCGACCACGACCCAGCGGCCGTCGCCACCACGATCGAACGTGAAGTGCACGCGATCGATCCACAGATCCCCCTGGGCACCTTCCGTCGGCTCGAACAGGTCGTCGATTCCTCGCTCTCGCAGCCTCGGCTGGTGGTGATCCTGCTCGGACTCTTCTCGACCCTCGCCCTGGCCCTGGCAGCCATCGGCGTCTACGGCATCCTCGCTCACCTGGTCGGGCGCCGTCGCCAGGAGATCTCGGTCCGCATGGCGCTGGGCGCCGATCGCTGGAGCGTGGCAGCGATGGTCCTTCGCCAGGGGATCTCCCTGGTGGCGATCGGCCTGGTGGTCGGCATGGGGGTCGCCCGGGCGGTCACGCCGGCGATCTCGGGAATCCTCTTCCAGGTCGATCCCGGCGATCCGTTCAGTCTCTTCGCAACCGCCGGCGTGCTCCTGCTGGTCGCGGTGGCTGCGTGTCTCCTGCCGGTCCGCCTCGCCACCCGGATCGATCCCTCGGCGGCGTTGCGGGTCGAATGAACTCGACGACGCCCGGCGAATCCCGCCGGCAGTGACCCGGTTTCACGGGCTCGCCGGAACATGGCGAGCCCGTGAACGTATTAGTCTCCATCCGATGATGCGAACCACAGCCGTCTTCTCGTTCCTTCTCCTGCTCTCGCTCTCGCCTTCGCTCTCCGCCGGCGACTGGCCGCAGTGGCGCGGGCCGCAGCGCGACGGCGTCTCTGACGTCGTTCTCCCGCGAGATCTCCCCGATCAACCCCGCCGAGTCTGGACGGTCGAGGTCGGAGAGGGCCACGCCTCGCCGATCGTGGTCGGCGAGCGGGTGTTCCAGTTGGCACGGGTCGATGGCGCCGAGGTGCTCAGGGCACTTCGACTCTCCGATGGGAGCGAGGTCTGGAGCCAGTCGGTCGACACCCCCTACACCCGCAATCCCGCCGCCTTCCTGCACGGCAAGGGGCCGAAATCGACACCGGTGGCCGGCAACGGTTCGGTCTGCACCCTGGGCATCGCCGGGCGCCTGTCGTGCTACGACCAGGAAACCGGGCGAGTGCGGTGGAGCCGCGACTTCGCCGGCGCCTTCGACCACACCTCGCCCGACTTCGGCGCCGCCATGTCGCCGATCATCGTCGACGGCCGACTGATCGCACACGTCGATGGCCGCGAGACCGGAGAACTGGCCTCGTTCGATCTCGAGACAGGCGCCACGAGCTGGAGCTGGCAGGAGGATGCACCGGCCTACGCCTCGCCGATCGAGGTGGAGATCGAAGGCGTTCGCCAGATCGTCACCCAGACCCGCGACCACATCGTCTCGATCGACGTCGCTCTCGGAACGACGCTCTGGATGACTTCGTTCACGACCGACTACGACCAGAACTCCGTCACGCCGTTGGCCCAGGGCTCGAGGCTGATCCTCTCGGGACTCGGACACGGAGTGTTCGCCCTCGACGCGCGTCGCGACGACCGCGGAGCGTGGATCGTCCATCGGGCCTGGAAGCAGGACTCGCTGCCGCTCTACATGAGCTCGCCCGTGCTGTCTGGCAACCTGCTGTTCGGAATGGCCGATCAGCGCAAGGGCCAGCTCTTCTGCCTCGACGTCGACACCGGCGAGATCCGGTGGACCAGTGAAGGAAGGACCGGAGACAACGCGGCGCTCCTGCTGGCCTCGGATCGCCTCATCGTTCTGTCGACCGAGGGTCAGCTGTCGATCGCGCCGGCGACGGCCGAAGGCTGGCTGCCGGAGGCGAGTTGGCAGATCGCCGACAGCGCGACCTGGGCCCATCCGGCGCTCGTCGAGCACGGCATCCTGATCAAGGACAAGACCCATCTGAGCCTCTGGTCCTTCGACTGACGGACGAAGGAATCGCCGCTCAGTCGGGTTCGTTGATCTGGCGTTGGATCGCATCGAAGTAGCGATCGGCCTCGTCGACGCTCGAGAAGACGTTCATGTCCGGCAGCGCGGCGACGATCTCGAACACCTTCTTGACCCCGGGCTGAAGACGCATCAGGGCGAGTTGCCCGCCGGCGTGCTTGACCGTCTTCAACGTGCGGACGATGACTCCGATGCCGAGGCTGCTGATGTAGCCGAGCTCAGCCATGTCGAAGCGCAGTCGTTTCGGAGGGTTCTCGAGAATCGGAACGAGAGCGTCTTCGAGTTGAACCGAGGTCACCGAGTCGAGTCGGCCGGAAAGCTCGACATCGACGGCCGAGAGGCCGACTTCGCGGGTGCGGATCGTGAGTGTCATCGCCGGGTCTCCATGGATGGATCAGTTCCCTCCACCACGGCGATGTTGCCCCAGAACGGCCCTCCAGGTCGAGAGCCCGAGGCTCATCCGGACCGCGACAGCATGAATCCGCGCAGACCGCGGAATCAGGAGGGCGGCGGCAACAGGTGGGTGCGGGTCGAGTCTCCGCCGGCCACCACGGAATCACGCAGGGCGACTCCGGCAGCCATCAACAGAGGCTCCCAACTGTCGACCGGCACCGCGGGATCGTAGGCCGTCACACCGATCGAAAGGGTCAGGGACCCCAGCGAACAGTGTCGGGTTTCGACCTTCAGGGCCGCCCGACGCAGGTCGTTCGCGAGTTCGACGGCATCGTTGAGACCGACGTCAGGCAGCAACAGCACGAACTTGTTGCCCGAGAAGCGGCCGAGCGTCGCGTCGCCGGGAACACGGGACCCGAGCGTCCGACAGAGCTCGCGCAGGACTTCGTCGCCGGCCAGTTGCCCGGCGCGCTCGATGATGAAACGGAGGTGATCCGCCGAGAAGAGAAGGAGCGAGAAGACGCCCTTGTTGCGTTCCGCGCGACAGCGTTCGCGCTCCATCGCCGAATCGAGATAGACCCGTGAATGCACGCCGGTGCAGGGGTCTCTGACCACCTGCATGTTGATCTCCCGATGGAAGACGGCTTCCGGCGCCTGCGGTTCCAGATACTTGAAGCTGATTCGCCCGAAGTGGACCAGGTCACCGCTCACCAGCGGATGGTCCTTCGATGCCGGCTTCAGGTTCACGAACGTTCCGTTCTTGCTGTTGAGATCCTCGAGCAGATATCCGTCTTCCGTCTTCCGGACTCGGGCATGAGCGCGCGACACGACGTTGGTCGGAAGGACGACGTCGTTGCGAGCCGAATCGCGACCGACGTAGAGCAGGTCTCCGGTCAACGGATAGCAGCGTCCGACGTCCGCTCCGCTGAGCTGAACCAGCATCGGATGCCCCAAGTCCTTGGCGCGCGGCAGCTTGACCGACATGTCGGAGTCGAGTCCCGCGAAGGAGATCGTCTCCGGATCGTCGTCGGCGAGCGTGCCGAGAGCCTCCGAGCGGCGGATTCTCAGCGTCGGAGGCGGTTCCTGGCGGGCCAGGTCACTCAGGTTCTGATGGGAGTCGGAAGATTGGTTGCTCATTGGGGGCCTCGGAGGGTATCACTGGGGAAGGATCGAACCCAGAGTCCACACGACCGACCGACAGTCGGGCGAGAAAACATCGGAAAGCAGAGTTCCCTCCATAGCTCAACTACCCGGCAGCGCCGAAAAGGTTGGCGACAAGTTCGAAAAGTTCGACGAGTCGCCGGCCGGTGGGCCTCTCCGGCCCCTCCGACGGGGCCTCAGACCGCCGAAATGGGCGGCCGGCGGTCCTTCCACGGCCGCGCCGCTTCGAGTTCGTAGGCGAGTTCCAGCAGACGGCGCTCCTGCCCGCGCCAGGCCGAGAAATGGCTCCCGACAGGCAGCCCCTCGACGGTCCAGTGCAGGGGAACCGACATCCCCGGCATCCCCACGGCGTTCTGCAGGGGTGTGAAGGTCACCACGTCGAGAACCCGGGGCAGAATCTCGTCGAAATCGCCCGTCGGGGAGTGTTCGCCGATCCGGAACGGCGGAGTTCGGACGGTCGGCGAAAGCAGCACATCGAAACTCTCGAACAGCCCTGCCATGCGTTCGCTGGCACGAGTGAAGACTTCGATACCGCGTTCGACACAGGCCTCGGGGCCGCGCTCGTTGGCCATCTTCATCAATCCGAAGGTCCAGGGCTCGAGCAGTTCCTCGAGCGGGATCTCGCCACCGAACCACTGCTCGGCCATCGCCGGGAATCGAACGGTGCTGCTGGCCCAGAAACCGATGAACGCGTCGATGAACTCCTCCCCGTCGATGGGCGGCGCGATCGCTTCCACGGAGTGACCCAGCTCCGCGCACAGCTCGGCGGTCGCCGTCACCCCGGCGGCCACCTCGTGATGCGGCGGTCCGGTGAACCCATCCATCATCAGGGCGATTCGAAGGCGCCGATCGGACGGCCCTTCGACGAAGCCCACGGGCTCGAGATCGGTCCGACTCTTGTCCTCGCAAAGGTCGAGAAAGGCGGCGGTGTCACGAACCGTACGACTGAGGCACAGATCGCTCGAAATCGCCGCCACGTTCGTGACATCCGGGGCCGCCCCGAGCTCACGGGAGCGGGTCGGTTTGAGTCCGAAGACCCCGTTGTGACTCGCCGGCAGCCGAATCGAGCCACCCCCATCGTTGCCGTGAGCCAGGGGCACGATGCCGGCGGCGATCGCAGCCCCGGTGCCACCGCTCGATCCGCCCGGGGAGAAGTCCGGGTTCCAGGGATTGCGGGTGGCTCCATGAAGGACCGGTTCGGTCGTATCCGTCAGGCCGAACTCGGGCGTGTTGGTGATTCCACTGACGATCATGCCGCCGGCTTCCATGGCGGCGACCAGCGGCGACGTCTGTCGCGGCAGCAGTCCCCGCTCGAGCGCTTGCGCCATCAGACGCGAACCGCTGTCGATCTCGGCCTCTCCATAGGCCACCAGGTTCTTGAGCAACACGGGAACCCCCGACAGTCGGCTCTCCCCCAACGCACCGACAGCCCTCGCACGCGCCTTCTCGACGTCGAACAGCGAGGTCAGCACCGCGTTCAGCTGCGGGTTCACCCGCTCGATCTTCAGCAGGACGTCCTCGACCAGTTCGAGAGGGCTCACCTCACCGCTTCGCACCAGTTCGGACAGTCCCATCGCGTCGTAGCCGCCGAACCCGGTGGTCGGCGCCTCGACGCCCTCCGGTTCACCCGGAGCGCAGCCGAGCGTCGACAGGCCTGCTGTCGATGCCGCCAACAGGCCGGCGTGCTGGAAGAAGCGTCGTCGGCTCAGTTCTCGTCTTCGCAGTTTGGCCAGGGTTCCTCGCATCGCTCAATCCTCGCTTCGTTGGGCCGTGAAGGTGCCGTTGGGCTGGTGGAAGGTCGCCGCCGAGGCCGCCTCGGCCCCCTCGGCGAGATCGAACTCCACCGAGAATCCATCGAGTCCCTTCAGGCCGAAGGTCGTGCCCTGCTTCGGCACCAGGGTGTAGGTCGGCTGACCGGGAACGTCGAGGGTCAGGGTTTCGCCCCGCAGGCCGACGCTCACGACCTGTCCGGCAAGGCTGTAGCGTCCTGCCAGCTTCTCGAGAAAGGCCAACTCGCTCATCGCCGCGTCGGCAAGCCGTTCGAAGACGATGTCGTCGATCCCCGCCTGCAGCGGCAGGGTGACCCGATCGACGGTGCCCGAAGTGTCATAGAGGAAGGTCGCCGTCACTCCCGCGATCGGCGGCTCCCTGCCGTCGATCTCGTCGGGCACCACGAAGACGTCGTAGTGGAAGTGTTCAAGCGGCGCTGCGAACCCGACCGCTTCGATCTGCAGGGCATCCGCCTCGAGTCGAACCTTCGCCACGCCGTAGGCCGGGTGGGAGTAGTCACCCGTGAAGTCTTCGAGCGCGTGGGAGGGACGAGTGTCGGCGTGGCGCCGATCGGCGCGCTTCTCGCGTGCCTCGTCGGCCGCCGTCCGGGCCTTCGCCTCGGCTTCTCTCGACCGTCCCGCCCAGTCGATCGGCTCGAGTCCCAGGAGGCGGTCGAAAACCGCCCGCACCACCAACCCCGGAACGGTGCCGCTGGAGGAAGTGTTCGACAGCACGACCACACCGATGTCGTCGTGAGGCAACCACTCCATCGAAGAGATGAAGCCGTCGATACCGCCGCCGTGGCGGACATGCTTGCGGCCGCGATAGCTCCCCGTCATCAGACCGAGGCCGTAGGAGGGATCGCCGAGGGTTCCGTCCTCGGCGCCGCTGAAGAACGCCGTCAGCTGCGGACCGGTGATCGGCATGTGGGGCGACTGCATCGAACGGGCTGTCGCCTCCGGCAGCAGCTGTTCTCCCTGCCAACGACCATAGTCGAGATGGAACTGGACGTAGTTGGCCATCTCACGAGCCGAGGCGTTGACCGAGCCGGCCGGACCGACGGCGTCGATGTTGCGAAACGGAATCCGCGCCGGAGGACCCTCGCCCTCGTGACCGTGGGGGTACGAGAAGTCCGCGGCCTGCTGCATGTCGTCGACCGAGACGGTCGCGGTCTTCATGCCGAGGGGGGCGAAGATGCGCTGCTCGGTGAGTTCTTCCCAACTGGCACCGGTGACCCGCTCGGCGAGGATTCCCGCCGTCATGAACATCAGATTCTGGTACTGGTACCGGTAGCGCAGGGGCTGCGTGGGTTCGAGGTACTTCAAGCGGGCGAGCAACTCATCGCGCGTCAGCCCCGTTCCGAGCCACAGCAGGTCGTGACGGGGCAGGCCGGACCGGTGGGTCACCAGGTCTTCGGGGGTCATCAGGGCCGTGGCGACCTCGTCGTGGAGTTCGAACTCCGGGATGTACTCCCGCACCGGCGTGTTCCAGTCGAAGAGTCCGTCGGCAGCCAGCATGCCGAGCAGGGTCACGGTGAACGACTTGGTGTTGGAGCCGATCGCGAACAGGGTGTCCGCGGTTGCCGGCGCCGCCGACTCCACGTCCTTCACGCCGTAACCGCGCGCCAGGACCACGCGGCCGTCCCGGACGACGGAAACGCCCAGCCCGGGAACCTTCCATTCATCCATCCAGGACTCGATCTGCTCGTCGAGGCCTTCCAGGGCCGAGGCCGCGTCTGGGGGGGCTTGTGCGACGCCGGCAACCGGCGAGGCAACGAGAATCAGGGCTGCCAGGACGGCGCGCCAGGTTCGAGTCATCTACGATCTCCTCAGGTCAGAATCCCGCGACAGTAACACCGCCTCCAGCGGGGCAGACCGATCAACCCCGCACGAGGGCATCGAGGAGGTGACGGACTTCGTCGTCGATGCGACTCGCGTCTTCGACGGTCCCCGCGACCTCTTCGCGCAGGAGCTGCCCGAAACGCTTTCGCAACCGATGGACCGCGACCTTCACCGCCGACTCGTTCATGCCGATCTCTTCTCCGATCTCGGCATAGGAGCGCTCCGAGCCCGTCAGCAGACCCACCAGGACGATCCGCTCGGGATGTCCCGACTCGACGATCTGTTCGCGCAGCCGCTCCTGCACATGACTGATCACCTCGAGGGCCCAGCGCCGCTCGAAGAGCCGATCGGGTGAGTCGGCCTCGTCGATCTCCAGGGAGTAGCGTTCTTCGGCGCCTTCGAGGTCGAGCGACACCGCCTGCAAATTGCCGCCGCGCTTCTGGGCCGAGCGCTTGTCGCGCTCGTCGGAGAGATGGAACTTCAACGCCGCCAGCAGGAACGACCGGAACCTGCCGCGCTCACGATCGGCAGCCTTCAAGGTCCGTTTCTCGAGAATCTGGCAGAAGAAGCCCTGGGTCAGGTCGCTGGCGTCCTCGTTGCTGTAGCCCTGTCGGCGCACGAAGGCGTAGGCCGGGTACCAGTACTTCTGGCACAGGGTCGCCAGCGCATCCTCGAACTCCGGACTCTGACTGTCGCCGGCAGCCAGCACCATGCTCCATCGGGTTTCCTCGAAGTTCGCCATCAGCGGTTACATTACCGAATCCGGACTCGATTCCCCTGCCGGCTCCGTCGAACCGGCCGACGCCCTCGAGATTCCCCACTAGAATGGCGGGACGAATTCACGGAGTGAACGCAACATGAATCGACTCCCTCGGCTCGTCCTTCTCCTGACTCTCGCCTTCACGCCCTGTGTCGCTGCGCAGGACCTCGGCCCCTTGGTCGGGACCTGGGACATCGAGTTCACCTTCAACGGCAACCCGATCCAGGCGGTGCTGGAACTCCGTCACGCCGACAACGCCCTGGCAGGAACCTGGACGGGGCCGCGAGGCGGCTCCGACGAGATCGAAAGCATCGCGACGGACGGAACGACATTGGCGTTCTCGAGGCAGGTCGAACGCCAGGGTCAGACCTTCGAGATCAGCTACTCGGCGACGGTCGAAGATCATCAGATGACCGGCACCATGACGACTCCGCGCGGCGAGAACCCGTTCAGCGGCAGGAAACGATAGTCGCTCTCCGTGACCGCGACCGCAATCGAGATCGGCTGTGCCGCCGATCATGCCTTCGCCCTCCCTCTGGGCGTGATGCTGCGCTCGGTCGAGCGCAGTCTCGGCCGCGACGAACGCGTTCGGGTCTGGATCATCGACGCCGGCCTGACCGACTCCGATCGACAGCGAATCGAAGCCTGCGCCGCGAGCTTCGAGGTGAGGTGGCTCGCCCCGCGGCGGGAGCGGTTCAAGGACCTTCCGATCTGGGGTCGGATCCCGATCTCGACCTACGACAAGCTGACTCTCGTCGGCAGCCTACCGGACGACGTTGCGAGAGTGCTCTGGCTCGACGGGGACATCCTGGTGCTCGCGGACCTGGGGCAGCTGTGGAGACTCGATCGCGCGCCGGCGACCTTGCTGGCGGTTCGGGACCGACTCGTCCAGAGTCTCGCCACTCCCTTCGGCGTCCAGGGCTACGAAGAACTCGGCCTGGCCGCCGACGAGCCGTACTTCAACGCCGGCGTCCTGTTGATCGACACCGAGGCCTGGCGGCGCGAGCAGGTCGAGCAACGCTGCTTCGACTACCTGGCGGACTTCGGCGAGCGCGTCTTCTTCTGGGACCAGGAAGCCCTCAATGCAGTCCTCGTCGGCCGCTGGAGGGAACTCGACGAATCCTGGAACTACAACGTCGGACTGGACACCGGCAGTCTGGCCAGACAGATCGATCGCGGCCGGGTTCGGCTGCCCGGGGTCCTCCACTTCAGCGGTAGGACCAAACCCTGGTCGAGTCTCTGCTGCGAGGTTTATCGACGCCTCTTCGCCGACTTCGCACGCGGCACGCCTTTCGAATCAGAGGTCGCTCAGTGCGTCCCGACGAGCAAGCTCTTCGACTTCTACGAACGCAGCGGCCTGCGACGGCTCGGAAGCCCTCTCGAACGACTCAGGATGCGATGGCAGCACCGCTCCACCCGCCGCTACCTCACCAGTCCGCCCCTGCAGGATCGACCCTGACCGTGTCCAACCCCTCGAGTCCAGAGATTTCGATCGTCCTCGCCACCGACACCTGGGAAACGATCCGCCCGGTCGTCGAGAACCTCCGACGCACTCAGCCGGTGGACAGGATCGAACTGATCCTCGTCTCTCCCGACGCGAAACAACTGCGGTCCGACTCCGAAGCACTCGGCGACTTCGGCCACTTCATCGCGGTGGAACACCCTGCGCCTCCTCTGCACGAGGCGCGGGCCGCCGGCGTGATGGCCGCCGGCGCCGATCGCGTCTTCATCGGCGAGACCCACAGCTTCGCGCGACCCGGCATGGTGGAAGCCCTGCTGGCGGCCCACGACGAAGGCTGGGAGATCGTGGTTCCGAGGCTCGAGAACGCCAATCCCGTCGACTACATCAGCTGGGCCAACTTCATCACCGACTATGGAGCCTGGGCCGGCGAACTGAGCCGCGGCCCTTCGAAGGCCGTTCCGGTGTACAACGCCTCGTTCGATCGCCGGATGCTCCAGGACCTCGGCGACGACCTCGCCCTCAGTCTCGGGCAGGGCGACATGGTCAACCACACGCTCGGCCTGCGACGCATCTTCCACGAACCGGAGGCTCGCATCGGCCACGTCAACCTCTGCACCGCCCGACCGGGCCTGACAGAGCGCTTCCTGGTCGGTGTCATGACCGGGTCGCGTCGGCTGGAGAGGTGGTCGCGGCTGCGAGGCCTGGCCTATGCTGCCGCCTCGCCGCTGATCGCAGCCACGTTGATCGCCAGGACCTGGCCTCACTATCGCCGACTCGGTCACCTGCAGACGCTGCCCTTCGGTACCCTCGTCGGCATCGTCGCCAACTGCTCGGTCCGCGCACTCGGCGAGATGGTCGGCTACCTCGGGTATCCCGACACGCAAGCCGAACACCACCAGGACCTGATCGAAATCAGCAAGCTGAAGATGACTCGGCTCAGCTGAGCGCGGCTCGAAACCGTGCGAATCCTGCTGGTCACCGACTGGAATCGGCTGCGTGGAGGCGCCGAGGCCTACGTGGCGACGCTGGCCCAGGGCCTGGGCGCCGCGGGACACGAGGTCGCGCTGCTCACCAGTTCGGTCGGCGATCGCGGCCAGGGCAGGGCTGACTTCGTCGCCTGGGGCAGCGAATCGCCGGTGCTCCAGAGTCTCGTCCAGATCGCCAATCCACTCGCTCTTTCGGCCGTCCGGCGCGCCATGGCGGAGCATCGACCCGAGCTGGTGATCGTCAACATGTTCATGCACCATCTCTCGCCCGCGATTCTCCTGGCGCTGCGTCGAGTCCCGACGCTGCTGCTGGTCACCGACTACAAGATCGTCTGCCCGATAGGATCGAAGCTGCTCCCCGACAACACCCCCTGCGAGGTCGAGGCAGGACTGTCATGCCTGAAGAACGGTTGTACTTCCCTTCCCCACTGGCTGCGCGACCGACCGCGCTACGCCCTGCTGAAACGGGGCCTGCGCAACGTCGACGAGAGGGTGTGCTGCGGAGAGGGCCCGCAGCGCGAGCTCGAAAGGATGGGCCTTCCGTCGATTCGCCTCGAGATCCCCGTAGCCTCACCGGGCGTCGACTACCGCCGTCGGCCCGCCTCGTCTCCCCTCTTCCTGTTCGTCGGACGCCTCGACCGCGAGAAGGGAGTCGACGTCCTGCTCCGCTCCCTGCCCGGGCTGCTTCACTCGGACCCTCGGGTCCGGCTGAAGATCGTGGGCCGCGGAGTGGAGCAAGCGAACCTCGAACGCCTGGCTCGCGAACTCGGAGTCGAGTCGGCAGTCACCTTCACCGGCTGGCTCGATCCCGACCGGGTCGAAGAACAACTGGCGCGTGCCTGGGCCCTGGTCGCCCCCTCGCTGTGGCCGGAACCCTTCGGCATGGTGGCTCCCGAGGCGCTGATTCGAGGCGTCCCCGTGATCGCCACCGATCATGGCGGCTTCGCGGCCACCGTCGAGGACGGCGAAACCGGTTTTCTGGTGCCGAGCGGCGACGCCGGAGCCCTCGAAGTCGCCATGCAGAGGGTCATCGACGACGAACTACCAAGAACCCTGAGCGACGAACGACGCCAGGCACTGAGCCGGCGTTTCTCGATCGAAGAGCATCTGGGCAGATTGACCGAGATCATCGAGAGAATGACAGCCGGTCGGCCCCGGAGCTCATCTCCTCGCGAAGGAACGCGACCGACTTGAAGCTCTTCACGGATCGTTCCAACCTGCGCCGCCGGCCCTCCCGTCAGAGCCCCCGCGAGGTGCGGGTCGAGGCCGGGACAAGGCCATGACGGCACGCTCGACACCTGTCTACTTCGGTCTCTGCTTCGCGCTCAGCCTGACCTGGCTGCTGATCGTCGATCTGCCGACCATGGGAGACGACTACCTCGGCGAGTTCATGAGGATCGGCATGAAGCCGTGGTCCGACGCCCACGCGTGGACGGCGGGAGCCGACAGCCTGCTCTCCGGGCAGGACCTGTCCGACATGGCGGCCCGCCGCCCCCTCTACCCGCTCTTCCTCGCCGTCATGACAGCCCTGACCGGCGAAGGCTACCGCTCGACCGCCGCCCTGCAGTTCCTGTTGACCGCGCTGGGCTTCGCCACGGCCGCAACGCTGCTGCGACCGGTCCGCCATCGCACTGCGGCCACCGCCCTGGCCGCGTTCTTCCTCGTCTGGCGGCCCGAGGTCTCGACGGTGTTCATGACGGAGTGGATGGCGCTCCCCATTCTGATGCTCGCGTTCTCGTCGATCTGGCGAGGCCTCGACCGACGAGAGGACGGCCCTCTGCTGGTCGGATGCCTGCTGCTCGGCGTGTCGCAGGCCGTGCGCCCCTGGGCCGTCTTCTGCCTCGCCACGGTGCCGGCGATCGCTCTCTTCGCCTCCGGCCAGAACGTCTGGCGCCGCCTCCAGCGCGCAGCCGTCGTCTTCCTCTTCGTCGCCCTGGGTTTCTCGCTGCAGCCGATCTCGGGCGCCCTGTTCACACAGCGCGGCGCCAACTCGACCCAGTTCGGAGTCATCCTCCACGCCCAGTTGCGCTGGGAGACCGACCTTCCAAAGGTATGGGACGAGCCCGAGATCTGGAGGCTCCGCGAGGCGGGAGCCTCCGCGTTCGAGATCAACCGCGCCATCCTGCGAGTGTGCTGGCGCTACATTCGAGAAGACCCGGGCCGGATCGCGAAGCCCATGCTGGCGTCGTGGAAGCGCTACCCGCTCGAAGTGAACTGGTCGTTCCGAAGGGAGCCGCCGTTCGTCGCGGCCCTGGTTCTCGGATTCCTGCTGCTCAGCTTCTTCGACCGAAGGCCCGCGACAGGCCCCGCGCTGGCGGCGATCGCCACCGCTGCCGGCCTCGGCCTCGCCCTCGGCTTCTTCTTCACCGTCACGATGGGTCTCCTGCTGATCGTCGGACTCGTCGTGTGCCTCTTGCGCCGGGGGCCCTTCGACCGATTCCTGCTGCTCTACCTGCTGGGCGTCCTCCTGTCGCTGCCCCTCGTCGGAGCCAATGGCGGACCTCGCGTCCGGCTGGGCGCCGACCCGCTGCACTTCGCGATCGCCGCCGTCGGGGCGGGTTGGCTGCTGAATCGGTTGTGGCGTTCCCATCCATCTCGACCGGCCGCGACAGCGATCAAGCCGGCCGGCCGGCGAACCCTGCTGCTGGCGCCCGCCCTCACGCTGGCGATCCTCATCGGAGTCCCCCTGCTGGTTCGAACCCTGGGGAGCGACCCGACCATCCGTTTCGACGACCGGCTGGACCGCCGGCTGTCCGGGGATCCGAGCCTCGTCTCACACAGCGAGTTGGACCGCAGCCACAGGCTCTATGCAGAGGTCGACTCGGAGGTCACTGCGCTGATCGGCCGGCGGGGCTTCAGGTTCTTCCGGTTCCGAGCGCGCGATGCGATCGAGTTCTCTGCCGGCGAAGGGCTCGAAGTCGGCAAACGGGTCACCCAACTGTGGCCGCTCGAGAAACGCGATTTCCCAAGAACGATCGTGTTCGTCGGTCCGAGGTTCCTGATCCTGCCCGGAATCCGCGTTCACGAGCTCGAGGAGTTCGGCAACCGGCAGTTCGCCGTCGTCGGATGGATCGACGCGCGCGAGCGAGATGACCGCTATCACACCCCCTGGGCCCTCGTCGCCGAGGAACTCCATGTCGCCCAGGACGACGGCAGTTCCCTGCGCATCGATCTGCCGGCCCCACCGATGCCGGCGGTACCCGAGGACGGAGACCCGACGGTGGAGGCTCGCCCTCCCGACACGCCAACCGCCGAATCATGATGAGACCGCCGCGACACATGGAGGAGGCCGCCGGCCGGTACGCACCTCGTCGATGAGACAACGCATCCTCATCGCCGCCCTCTTCCTGCTCGCCCTCGGGTGGCTGCTCAAGGTCAACCTGCCGACCCTCCATGAGGACTACCTCGAGGAGTTCATGCGGGTCGGCGTCATCCCGTGGTCCGACGCCTACGCCTGGAACGAGGGAGCTGACCGGGTCCTGGCCGGGAAGGAGCTCTCTGGCGTTCCCGCGAGACGACCGCTCTATCCCCTCTTCCTGTCCGTTCTCTCCGCTCTCACGGGAGACAGCTACCTGACGACGATCTGGGCCCAGATGTGCCTGTCCGCGATCGCGATCGCGGCTGCCGCCGGCCTGCTCCTGCCCCTTCGCAGTCGCCTTTCCGTAGCCCTCTTCCTCGGGCTGCTGATGGTCTGGCGGCCGTCCAACGTGACCCTCCTCATGACCGAGACCCTGGCCATGCCGATCCTGGCTCTGGCCTTCGTCTCGGTCTGGCGAGGTCTCGAACGCGACGAGGACACTCCTCTGCTGGCGGGCTTCTTCCTCCTCGGACTCTCCCAGGCCGTTCGCCCATGGGCTCTCCTCAGCCTGGCGACGGCGCCGCTCGTCGGACTCTTCATCCCGTCGAGCCGATCCTCCACGCGGCGGCGGCGCAGCCTGCTTCTCCTCGCCTTCACGGCGATCGGTTTCGGGTTGCACCCGCTGGCTTCCACCCTTTTCAGCCACCCCGAATCGCGAACGACCAACTCGGGCGAGATCCTCTACGCCCAGGTCAGCGGATCGATGAACTGGACCAGCACCTGGTCGGACCCGGTCCTCGCCCGATTGAAGGCTTCCGGCGCCAGTCCAGGGCAACTCGATCGAGCCGTCTACCGTCGCTGTTGGGAGATCTTCCGCGACGATCCCTCGAAGTTCGGCCGGGCCTCGCTCGAGGCCTGGCGGCACTATCGGAGTCAGGCGTTTCAAGCCTTTCCCGACGACCGATTCGAGATCACCGCGATGGTCCTGACCGCGCTGCTCGCCCTGGCCTTCAGCCGTCGCTCATCGGAGCTCCGAAAGAACTGGCCGGCGGCCCTCGTGGTTGCGGCCTTCGCCCTGGGGCTGTTCTTCCACCACCGGACGACCGCCGACGTCGCGATCCTCGTCGGCCTCGCCGTGTGCGCCTATCGAAGGAGGCCCTGGCACCTCTTCCTGCTCCTCTACGTCCTGGGCATCGTTCTCTCCCTGCCGCTGATCGGCATCTCCGGCGGCCTGCGCCCGCGGATCGGCGCCGACATCGCTCACTACGCGATCGTCGCCGTCGGACTCGGCGCCCTCGTCGATCGACTCGCGCCGGTTCCGGAACGTGATCCGTCTGCGACGTTCCGATGGCAGGGCGCGAGGCGGGTTCCCATCGCGGTGTTCGTCGTTTTCATCGTGGCCCCCTTCTGTCCTCTGGGAACCCTGGCTCCGAAGAAGGCCGCCCACCTTCAGGTCCAACCCCAGGGAGGTGGAGCAGCGCGCAGGGCCTCAACGAACACCCCGGACGCCGCATCCCATCCGGACCTGAACTCGAGCGCGATCGATGCCCTCAGCCTCGGCGAGGAGTCGATCCCTCTCGACGGCACGCCCGCCTACCGACGATGGAGCTTCCACTCGCGCGACGCGCTCGAGTTCGCAGCCGGCGATGGACTCGACACCCGCTGGAGGAGCGGCCACCTCTGGCCGCTCGAGAAGCGTCCCTACGATCGAACCGTGCTCTTCGTCGGCCGCAACTTCGTCATCGTCCCCGGCGTCACCCGCGAGCAGCTCGACGCACTGCTGCCGAGCGAACTCCTGCTCTTCGGAACCCTCGAGGCCCGAGACCTCGGCGACCGCTTCGACACCCCTTCGGTTCTGGTCGCCGACGAGATCTGGTACCTCGACGAGGATCGCCGGCTGCAACGCTGGGACCTCGAGCCGCCTTCCTCCTGACCCCTACAGAGCCCCCACCCCGACCATCCAGCGGTCGAGGACCAGCAGGCTCCAGATCTGCTCGTTGGTGAGCTTCGCCGGGGGCACGGGCTGGATGATGCCGGCGTCGGCGAGGCGCTCGACCGAGGCGTCGAGCTTGCCGGGGTGTTTCTTCGACCAGGCTTCGATCGGCGAGTTGAAGCCGCGCTTGCCGCGGTCGAAGTGGCCTGGAGGCAGGCGGTCTTCCATCAGGTCGCGGATCAGCAGCTTGCCCTTGCCGCCCTCGACGTCGCGCAGGAAGCGGGTGTCGACGGAGAGGGCGAATTCGACCAGGCGGGAGTCGAGCAGCGGCGGACGCACCTCGAGGGCGTGGGCCATCGAGGCCCGGTCGACCTTCAGCAGCAGACTGTCGGGCAGATCGGTGTGCAGGTAGAGCCACTGCAGGCGACGCAGGGGTTCGAGGTCTTCGCGCCAGTGCTCGCGGAAGTGCCACAGGTCGTCGTAGCCCGGCTCGGCGAGTTCGGGGCCGACCAGGGCGAGCTTCTGGCGTTGGGTGAACGGCCCGATGAAGGCGGCGAAGCGCTCGACGCCCTGCGCGGCGCGGCGCTGGTTCGAGCGCGGCGTCCGGCCCCAGGCCGGCAGCGTCGCCGAGAGCAGGCGGCGCAGCGCCGTCGAGCGATCGGTGATCTGCTTGCTGAACGTCTTGTAGCCACAGAACAACTCGTCGCCGCCGTCACCGCTCAACACCACCTTGACGTGACGGCGGGCGAAGCGCGACACCATGAACGAGGCCCAGGCGCCGCTGTCGCCGAAGGGCTCGTCGTAGATTCGCGGGATGGTCTCCAGCGCCTCTTCCAGATCGGGAGCACCGGCGATCTCCTGATGGTGCTCGGTTCCCAGCATCTCGGCGACGGCCAGCGCCGCCTTCGACTCGTCCCACCTGCCGACGTCGAAGCCTAGAGTGAAGGTCTTCGGATGGTCGAGATGGGCGGTCACCGTCGCTGCATCGAAACCGCCGCTGAGGAAGACGCCGACTGGGACGTCGGAAAGGGTCTGCTCGGGAACCACGGTCTCGAGCGCGGCGCCGAGGCGCTGCACCGCCTCGTCGTGGTCGGTGATCCGCGTTTCGGTCGCCGGTTGCCAGTAGGGGCGGATCTCGATCCGACCGTCCTCCCAGGTCAATGTGTGGGCGGGCGGCAGCTGATGGATGCCCTGGTAGATGGTGCCGGGCGGCGGCACCACCTTGTAGGTGAAGTAGTCGCGCAGCCCCTTCTTGTCGATCGGCGGTCGACCGAGCGCCACCAGCGCCTTCAGTTCCGAAGCGAAGGCCAGCCCGTCCGGGTAGACCCGGTAGTAGAAGGGCTTGATGCCGACGTGGTCGCGGGCGGCGAAGAGCCGTCGGCGCTCACCGTCCCAGATCGCGAAGGCGAACATTCCGCGCAGCTTCCCCACGAAGCCCTCGCCCTGTTCGCGATGCAGGTGCAGCAGCACTTCTGAGTCGCCGCTCGAGCGCACTTCGCCGGCGAGTTCACGGCGCAGGTCGGGATGGTTGTAGATCTCACCGTTGTAGGTGAGGACCCTCGAACCGAGCAGCATCGGCTGGTGGCCGGCCGCCGAGAGATCGAGGATCGAGAGCCGCCTGTGACCCAGGCAGACGCCCTCGTCGCACCACACTCCGGAATCGTCCGGCCCGCGGTGGGCCAGCGATTCCGTCATCCGAACGATCGCATCACGAGATGCAGTTCGCCCGATGATTCCCGTGATGCCGCACATCGGCCGTCTCCAGAGCGCGTCGATCGATCGAGGGGCCGATCCCCGGATCCAGGGGAGCCACGGCGCGCAGTCGTGGAGTCCATTCTACTGTCGGGCGAGGGGCCGACCGGAGGTCGATCTGGACTATCATCGCGCCAGCACCACCAACGACGCCGATCCCGCTCATCGATCTGGGCAACAGCCGCGCAGGCAGCTTGCCGGACCCGGGGAATCGAATCCATGAACGACCGCTCGCCCTCGAACCGACTCGCAAAGTCGACCGGCCTGCCGGCGGCCCTGGTGACCGGAGCGGCGCTGGGACTGGCCATGGCGATCGCCGACTCCTGGCTCGGGGTGGTCGGACTGATCGTGATCAACATCGGCGCCCCGATGAGCGCCATGATCCAGGCCGCCATCCTGCACGTGCTGCTGGGGGCGCTCCTCGGCCTGATCACCTTCCCCGTGCGCAAGCGCTTCGGGCCCTGGCCCCAGTTCGCAACGCTGGTGCTGATCTGGTTCCTGCTCCTTCTCTACAGCGGCGTGCCGCACGAGCAGACCCAGCGCAACCTGGCCATCGTCGGCTTCGTCGGCGGCCTCACCTTCCTGCTGATCGGCAGGCTGATCGGCCGCTGGCGGCCTCGAACCGCCGCGGGACTCGGAATCGCGCTGCTGCTGGGCGCCCTCCTCGTTCCGGTCGTCAGGGCGCGCAGGGCGGCCGACACCGGGCAGGCCCCCATCGCCCTGCCGGCTGCGAGGCTCGATGCCCCCGACGTGGTGCTCGTGGTGCTCGACACGGTGCGCGCCGATCACGTCGGCGTCTATGGCTACTCCCGCGACACCTCGCCCCACCTCGACGCCCTGGCGTCCGAGGGCGCGCTCTATCTCGACGCGACGGCGCCGGCGACCTGGTCGCTGCCCTCGCACGCCTCGCTCTTCACCGGCCGCTTCCCCTCGGGTCACCAGGCCCACCAGGAGCACCGCTTCCTCACCGACGATGCCCCGACCCTCGCTGAGACCCTGGCGAAGGCCGGCTACGACACCCGCTGCTTCACCGCCAACGCCTGGATCAGCGACACGCTCGGCCTGACTCGCGGCTTCGCCTGGTGCGATGAAGCGTGGCGCGACGGCCAGCTCAGTCGCAATCGGGTCTTCATCCACCGGCTGCTCGACAAGCTCGGCTTCGGACTCGACGACAAGGGCGGCGACACCGTGGCGTCGAACTTCGAGCGCTGGGCCGCCGAGCGGCCCGCCGACGGCCCGCCCGCCTTCACCTTCGTCAATTTCATCGAGGCGCACTTTCCGTACCACCAGGTACCGAAGGAGTTCCTGGCCCGCTTCAGCGACTCGTCGCGGCGCGAACTGCGCGAGACCAGCATGGCGCTGATGGAGGCCCAGTTCGGCGGCGAACCTCCCGACCCCGACGAGGCGCGGACTCCCGCCATCGACATGTACGACGCCGGACTCGCCTACGCCGACCACCTGCTGGGCCGACTGGTGGAGGCGGTTCGGCAGCGCGGAACGCTCGATCGGACGATCTTCGTGGTGCTCGCCGACCATGGCGAGTTGCTTTCCGAGCACGGCGCCTACGGCCACGGTCACTCGATCTACGAGGCCGAGTCGAGAGTGCCGCTGGTGATCCGCTACCCTGAGGCGATCCGCCCCGGAACCCGGGTCGAGACCGGGGTCTCGACGGTCGGCGTGTTCGCCACCATCCTCGACCTCGCCGGGATTCCGGCGCCCGACGGCCTCCAGGTCAGCTCGTTGCTGCCGGCGATCGCGGGAGGAGCGCCGGGCGGGCCGATCCTCTCCGAGCGCTACTCGGGCAACCTGGCCGCCGGGCGAGCGCAGAGCCTGCAGGACTCCGACCCCCTGTTCCGCAGCGATCTGCGCTTCCGCGCCTACCGGGTCGGCAACCGCAAGCTGGTCCAGTCGTCCGACGACAGCGTCCTGCTCTTCGACCTCGGCGAGGATCCCGACGAACTTCGCGACGTCGTCGCGCGCCGGCCCGACGACCTCGAACAACTGCGATCGGAATTGCAGGACTGGTCGGCGGTCCTGGGGCTGCCGGCCATCGACGCGGTGGTGGATACCGGGGAAGCCCCCGACCTCGATCCCGAAGCCCGGGAGCGTCTGAAGGCGCTCGGCTACGTGAACTGATCCCCTGGACCCTGGGCCGGCAGGCCCGTCTCGACACCTCGAACCAGACTGGAAAGGACACCCGAAGATGAACCAGCATGCAGCCGACGCCCAGGAGCCAGTGCCAACCGGATTCAAGGTCATCGCCGTCCTGGCATTGATCTGGAACCTGATCGGGGTCGCGACCTATCTGATGAGCGTATCCATGACCGAAGAGGCCCTGGAAGCGATCCCCGAAGCCGAACGGGTGCTCTACACCGACATTCCTGCCTGGGCCACGGCGGCCTACGCGATCGCGGTCTTCGCCGGCGTGCTGGGATCGTTGGGGCTGATCGTCCGCAAGGCCTGGGCCGTTCCGCTGCTCGTCGTTTCGCTCCTCGGCATCCTCGTCCAGATGGGGCACGCGCTCTTCCTGTCGCCGGTCCTCGAGATCCGCGGCCTCACAGCGGCCGTCATGCCCCTGGTCCTGATCGCCATCGCCGCCTACCTGGTTGCCATGGCGCGATCGGCCCGATCGAAGAACTGGATCAACTGAGTCGGACGGCCCGAGCGGGTTCCCAGGCGGCCACGAGGCCTGCGAAAGCGGGCTCGAATCGGATCCCTGCGGCCGCCTTCGAGGCCGTACAATGCGTCGATGACCGAGACCCGCGAAGGCACGCTGCTCGAAGCCATCCCACACAGCAGGGCGCTGGGGATGCGGATCATCGAGGCCGTCGACGGCAAGTCGTTGATGCGGGTTCCGTGGCGCGACGACCTGGTCGGCAACCCGGAGACCGGGGTCCTGCACGGCGGTGTGATCACGGCCGTTCTCGACAACGCCTCGGGCATCGCGGTGACGAGTGCGATGGGCGAATGGCGCCCGATGGCGACTCTCGACCTGCGCATCGACTACATGAAGCCGTCGACCCCGGGCCAGGACCTGCTCGCCGCCGCCCACTGCCACAAGGTCACCAAGAGCATCGCCTTCGTGCGCGGCGTCGCCTACCACGACAGCCCCGACGATCCGATCGCCACCACCGTCGCCACCTTCATGATCTCCCCCAACCGCCCGTCCGACAGCAAGGCCGACGAGCGGCCCCACGAGTTGCCGAAATGAGCGGCCAACTCGCCGGACTCACCCGCATCGCCGACGTCCTCGCGCGGATGCCCTACGCACGATTCCTGCAGATCGAAGCCGACGAGGAAGACCCCCACCTGTGCGTCATGCGCTTCCACGACGCCCTGATCGGCAACCCCGTCCTCCCCGCGCTCCACGGCGGCACTCTCGGCGCCCTGCTGGAAACAGCCGCCCTCGTCACCCTGATCGTCGAGAGCCACACCCCCACCCTGCCCAAGATCGTCGATCTCAACGTCGAGTACCTGCGCTCCGGCCGCCCAAGGGACACCTGGGCCAAAGCCGTCATCACCAAACACGGCCGAAGAGTCGCCTACGTGAGAGTCGAAGCCTGGCAAGACGACCCCAACCGCCCCATAGCGGCAGCCCACGGCCACTTCCTGGTTCAACCCCCACCGGAATAACCCTTCGGGCTATTTGGGAATTCGCTCACGCGAACTCCATGGCTCCAGTCAGCGGACGACCCAAAGAAGGCCACTGGCGCGAAACCCAAGGCGTAGCTGTCAACTCAACCGTCTACGGGCCGATCCCAAGAAGTTCGCGAAGCGAACAAAGCGATCGCCAGACCACCAAACCACACCCTGAGGCTGGGAAGCGTGCGTTGGAGATCGTCTCCTCGCGAGACCCGCGGAGGCGTAGCGGAGCAACGTCGCACAAGGGGACGAGGAGAGGGCGAAGTGCGGCAAGCTCGCGTTAGCGAGCTTCCAAGCAACCCGAAGGGTTGCCTTCGATCCCCAGCCGACCCCAACGAAAACCTGAGGCTGGGAAGCGTGCGTGAGATCGTTGAAGCGCAGGAGAGACCCGCGGAGAGGTAGCGGAGCCACCGCAGCAGTTCGCGAAGCGGACTGCCAAGCAACCGAAGGGTTGCCCGCACAACGGGACTCGACGAGGACAGGGCGAGATTGGGGCAGGAGTTCGCGAAGCGAACTCCCAAGCAGCCCGAAGGGCTGCCGCGATCCCCAGCCGACCCCCTCACGAAGTGAGGCAGTACACGTTTAGTTTGTTGCCGTCCCTATCCCGAAAGTACCCCGCATAGAACCCCTCACCCCGCGGCCCCGCCGCGCCTTCATCGGTCCCCCCCAGTTCGAGCGCCTTCTTGTAGATCGCATCCACCTTGTCGGTCGAATCGGCGCTCAGAGCGACCATCGTGCCGTTACCGACGGTCGCCGTGTTGCCGTCGAAGGGTTTCGTCACCGACAGGGCCGGCTGGCCGGGGGTGATCGCCCAGGCGATGAACTGCTCCGTTTCCATGAAGCGTCCGGCTCCGAGGTCGCCGAGCAGCGCGTCGTAGAACGCCGCGGCGCGTTCGATGTCGTTGGTTCCAAGAGTGACGTATCCGATCATGTTCGATCCCCCACGAGTTGTTTGAACGAGGCGGTTGAAAGAGAAGCGCCCATTGTAGACGCCGATCAGGGTCTGCCGCCTCCTAAGCCCGGCGGCGAGAGTTCCGGGTAGTCGGGAGGCGGCCGACGATGACGCGTGGCCTGCTCGTAGCCGTAGGCCAGGGCGATGAGTCGCCCCTCGCTGAACGGCCGACCGAGGATCTGCAGCCCCGCCGGCATTCCGCCCTCGCTGTGCCCCATCGGCACCGTCACGGCCGGCAGCCCGGTCGGCGGCGAGACGATCTGCGAGTTGTCGCCGGCGTAGTCCTCGACGGCTCGATCGAGGCGCGCCGCCACGGTGGTCCAGCTCGGATAGACGAGAGCCTCGACGCCGGCGATGTCCATGGCCTCGATCACGTCTGCGCGGTAGGACTGGCGGGCCGCATTGCGAGGCAACCGCGAACACGGCGGCTCCCAGGTCTCGGGAGGACCGTCGATCGGATAGGAGGCGTAGAACTGCATCGCCTCGAGCGACGACTCGGCGAACTCCCCGGCTTCGAGGATCTCGGCCAGGTCGATCACCCTGCCGGTCGGCAGGCTGCGCGAATAGTTCGCCAGGTCATGGCGGAAGCTGATGCATGCGGAGTCGTCGGCCAGATGCTCGCGAAGATTCGCGATCGTGACGTCCTCGACCACGACGGCGCCCGCCGAGCGCAGGTCGTCGACCGCGCGGCGGAAGAGGTCGACGATCTCCGGCTCGGCTTCCGCGCCGCCCACGAGGACCTCGAGCACGCCGATCCTGGCGCCGGACAACGCCTGCGCGTCGAGAAACGCCAGGTAGTCGGGTGCGCGCCGCCCCTCCCCCAGTTCGACCACCAGCGGATCGGAGGGGTCGAAATCAGCGACCACGTCGAACAGGCGCGCTCCGTCTTCGACCGTGCGGGTCATCGGGCCGGCGACGTCCCAGTCTGCCAGCAGCGGCACGACGCCGTCGCGACTCGTCAGCCCGAGGGTCGATCGAATGCCGAAGAGGCCGAGGCGCGAAGACGGACCGCGGATCGAGTTGCCCGTGTCGCTGCCCATTCCGGCGACGCCGAAACTCGCCGCCACGCCTGACGCCGTGCCGCCGCTCGAACCGGCCGGCACACGGCTGCGGTCGTAGGCGTTGGCCGTCACTCCGCGCGTGGAACTGACCGTCTGGCGCGGGCTGAACGCCCATTCCGCCATGTTGGTCTTGGCCAGCACGATGGCGCCCGCCTCTCGCAGCCGCCGCACCATGAACGCGTCGTCGACGGGTAGGCTGTCGGCGAGCACGATCGAACCGGCGGTGGTCGGAAGATCGTGGGTGTCGAAGTTGTCCTTGACCAGGATCGGCGCGCAGAACAGCGGCCCGGGTTCGTCTCCGCGCCCGATCGCGGCGTCGATCTCGTCGGCGCGTTCCAGCGCCCCGGGGTGGACCATGCTGATCGCGTTCAGTCCGGTCGGCTGGTCGTAGGCGGCGATGCGATCGAGGTAACCCTGGACGATCGAACGGCAACTGGAACGACCGTCGAGGATCGCGGCCTGCAGGTCGGCGATCGTCGCCTCGACCAGTGGCAGGGGTTCGTGGATCTCGGTGTCGCCGCCGCACCCCGTCACCAGCGCGGCGGCCACGACGACCGCCGCCGTCCAGCCTCCACGCAACACCGGCCGGCGGCGCTGCCAACGCACCGGCCGAGCGAGTGCCGAGAGCGGTCTCACCCGCGCCATCGGGCGCGACCGCAGCCTAGAGATCGCGCACCTTCTGGTACGACGGAACCTGCTGCAGACCGTGCCAGTAACGTTGCGTCTCTTCCTTGAAGAACGAATCGAGGCCGAGCGAGGTCGCGAGATGCAGCGCGTAGCCGATGCAGATGTCGGCCGTCGTGAAGCGACCGGCGACCAGGAAGTCCCTGCCGACGACCTCCTGTTCGAGCCAGCGCAAACGTCCCCCGAACCACTTCGAGTAGTCGGTGGCCACCTGCTCGTTGCGGCGCTCCTCGGGTTCGAGCCGCGTGTAGCGCAGGAAGAGCGTCTGCGGAAAAGTGAGCGTGGCGTCGCTCTGGTACATCCAGTTCAACCAGGCGCCGTACTCGGGGTCGTCTGGATCGAGCGCGATCGGCGTCGGGCCGTAGACCCTCGCGAGATAGTGGGAGATCCCCGAGGACTCGGTCATCCGGGTCTCGCCGTCGACGAAGAAGGGAATCGTTCCGAGCGGATTGATGGCCAGGAAATCCTTCTCGAAGACTCGCGGCGGAAACGGCAGGGTCACGAGTTCGTAGTCGAGTCCCATCTCCTCGGCGGTCCACACCGCGCGCAGCGAGCGCGCCCCCTGGCAGTGGTAGATCTTCATGCTTGCCTCCGGTCCATGTCTGCGAGCAGGGTGGTCGGGATCGGCACCGTCACCCCGCGAAGTTCCTCGCACAGCATCTTGGCCTGCGGATCGGGCCGCAGCGACGCCGAAACGCCGTCGCCGAGCAGGCCGCGCACGATGAAGTTGAGCGACAGCATGTTGGGGAACAGGTAGCGATCGATCTGCAGGTCCCGGGCCTCCGGATAGAGCTCGGCGAGCTTCTCGGCGGTCAGGAAGCTCTCCATCCATCGGTAGGCCTCCGGCGTCCGGGCCCAGAACCCGACGTTGGCGTTGCCGCCCTTGTCGCCGGAGCGCGAACCGAGAAGCCGGCCGAGCGGAGCGTCGGTGGTCGGCCCGCCGGGAACCTCGCCGCCGATCGGGCCGGCGAAGGGGATCGGTGTGAAGTCCGGATCGCCGGGAGCCGGAGGAATGGCGATCACCTCGTCGCCGACATGGACGCGCTCGTCGATCTGGTCGGCCGACACCAGGGTCGGCCAGTAGACCGTGATCGCCGATGCGGTGCGACTCGAGTTCGACATCTGGAAACCCGGGAAGTTGGCCAGGGCCATCTCGATCGCCGCGTTCCAGAAGGCTCGGCCGAGCGTTTCGGAGTCGGAGTCGCGAGCCGCGATCGTGGTCAGGGCGAAGGCATTGCCGGCGTCGTTGTCGAGGTCACCGCGGGTGGTGACGAGAGACTCCTCGAACTGCTCGCGGCCGCCGACGAACTCCCAGAAGCCCTCCTCGGCGATCCGCGCCTTGTCGCGCTTGTCGGGTCCCGCCAGCAGGAAGGTCAGGCTGTTCTTGTAGCCGCCGAGGTAGTTCATGCAGACCTTGATCGTCGACGGCGCCGGTTCGCCCCGGATGCCGCTCACCCGCACCCGGTCGGGCCCCTCCTGCTCCACCTTCATGGTGTCGAAGCGCGCCACCACATCGGGATTCGGGTAGCGCTCGCCCTGGATCTCGTAGAGCAGTTGGGCGGTCACGGTGCCGACCGAGACTTCCCCATCGGTCCCCTCGTGCTTGGTGATCACGAACGAACCGTCGGCATCCATCTCGGCGATCGGAAATCCGGGGCGCTTCATCGACGCGATCTCGCGGAAGAACGAGTAGTTGCCACCCGTCGCCTGGGCGCCGCACTCGATGATGTGGCCGGCGGCCACCGCACCGGCGAGTTGATCCCAGTCGTCGCGGGCCCATCCGAACTTCCAGGCCGCCGGACCCACCACCACCGCGGCGTCGGTGACGCGCGGAGCGATCATCAGGTCGGCGCCGCGCTTCAGCGCCTCGGCGATGCCCCAGCCCCCGAGGTAGGCGTTGGCGCTCAGCACCTCGTGCTGCAGTTCCCGCAGCGGCGTTCCCTTGTCGAGGTGGCGGAGTTCTTCTCCCTCGGCCTGCAGGGCGTCGAGGCGATCGAGCAGATCGTCGCCCTCGCTCCACGCCACGTTGGCTTCGAGCCCGAGGCTTTCGTAGACGCGGCGGGCAGCGTCGGCCAGGCCGCCGGGATTCAGGCCGCCGGCGTTGACGACGATCTTGATGTCGCGCTCCACGCATGACTTCGCCACTTCCTGGAGCTGGCGCAGGAAAGTCCGGGCATAGCCGCGGTGCTCGTCGCGGCTCTTGTCCTTGAGCAGGATCATCATGGTCAGTTCGGCGAGGTAGTCGCCGGTGAGAACGTCGATCGGACCCCCTTCGACCATCTCGCGCGCCGCCGACAGCCGGTCGCCGTAGAAACCGCTGCAGTTGGCGATTCTCAGGCTGTCGCTCATGAATCCTCGTCCTCCTGGGGCGCTTCCTGATCTGGAGCCGCCCACTCCGGGCGTCGCTTCTCACGAAACGCCGCCATGCCTTCAGCGGCTTCGTCGGAGTGGAACATCCTGCGGCTCCAGTCCGCCGTGAGCTCGAACCCGCGCTGCAGGTCGAGTTCCGGAACCCGGCGTACCAGCTTCTTGCACTCGACCATCGCGATCGGCCCACCGAGCGCCAGCGCAGCCAACTCGTCGGCCACGGCATCGTCGAGGTCCGCCGCCGGTACGGCGCGGTGCACCAGGCCGTAGCCGACGGCGGCGCGACCGTCGAACCGCTCGCCGGTCAGGAAGAGTCGCATCCCGTGGTGCATGCCGAGCTTGCGAAGGCAGACCACCGAGATCACCGCCGGGATCACACCGATCCGCACCTCCGAGAAGCTGAACAACGCTTCCTCGGTCGTGATCGTCAGGTCGGCGGCCGCCACCAGGCCGAGGCCGCCGGCGAAGGCATGGCCCTGGATGCGGGCCAGGACCGGCTTCTCGCCTTCCCACATCTCCGTCAGGACTTCGGGAAGTCCGATCGTCCGGCCGTCGCCGACCGCCGACCCCGGTGGGCTCTTGAGATCGGCGCCCGAACAGAAGGCCGTGCCGGCCCCGGTCAGGACGATGCAGCGCACCGAATGATCGGCCTGCGCCGAGCGCAGGTGGTCGTAGAGCTCCGTGATCAGCGTCGCGGAAAGCGCATTGCGAACCTCCGGACGGTTCAGCGTGATCCAGGCCGCACCGTCGCGAACCTCGTAGAGAGTCTGCTCCTGATTCCCTGTGGTCGTCCCTGCGGTGATCTCGGTCATGGAACTCCTCCCGGTCCGCCTCCCCTCGATCAGGTAGACGGGATGTGAATCGCACTCCCAGACTGCGCCGCGACGCCCGTCGGAGCTGAGTCGTAGGTTCGCACGTTGTGCGCTCGGACGGGCGAGCCCACCGCGAAGGAGGCTGCGAAACCCATCCCGGTCATCCGAGGACGACCAGCAGCTCGCCGTTGCCGACCTGATCTCCGGCGGCGACCCGGAGTTCCGAAACCACCCCGTCTTCGGGCGCCGTGACGCGGTGCTCCATCTTCATCGCCTCGAGAACCAGGAGCAACTGGCCGGCCTCGACCGAGTCTCCCGGCTGCACGTGAACGGAGAGCACGTTGCCGGGCATCGGCGCCACCAGCCCGCCGGCGACGGTCTCGATCTCGGGCTGCGGGAATCGCGGCAGCACCGTCAACGTGAGATCCCCGTCGACGCCGTGGACCAGGCGACGATCGCCGTCGGGCGTCACCGTCGTACGGCTGCGGCGTCCGTCGATCTCGACCACGATCGAGTCGCCGGTTCTCTCGATCACCACCACGCGATGGTCGTGGTCGTTGACCCGGGCGCGGAAGCTGCCGTCGCGCTGACGCCGGTACTCGACGCGGTACTCGTCCTCGTCGATCGAGAAGGTGACCTCTTCCGGCGGCATGACCGTGTTGCGCCATCCACTGGGAATCGTCTTCAACACCCTCGCCCCGAGCCGGCGATCGACCTGCTCCGCCATCGCCACCGCCAGCGCGGCTTCCGCCTTCGCTTCCGAACTCAGCGCGCGCTGGGCGGCCGGCTGGACCCGGCTGATGAAGTCGGTCGTCGTGTCGCCGGCCAGGAACTCGTCGCTTCGCAGCGTCGCGGCCAGGAAATCGCGATTCGTGACCAGACCCTGGATGCGGCTGGTCTCGAGCACGCGGGCCAGTCGCAGGGCCGCCTCGCGCCGCGTCGGAGCGTGGACGATGACCTTCGCCAGCATCGGGTCGAAGTCGATGCCGACGACGCTGCCCGCCTCGACGCCGCTGTCGAATCGGGCCCCAGACGCAGGCTGCCAGGCGCGCAGCGTTCCCGTCGCCGGCAGGAAGTCGTTGGCCGGATCCTCGGCATAGAGACGCGCTTCGATCGCATGACCGCGGATCTCGAGATCCTCCTGCGAGAACGACAGCTCCTCGCCCATGGCCACCAGCAGTTGCTCTCGAACGAGGTCGAGTCCGGTGATCTCCTCGGTGACCGGGTGCTCGACCTGCAGCCGCGTGTTGACCTCCAGGAACCAGAACTTCTCGCCCTCCACCAGGAACTCCACCGTGCCTGCCGAGCTGTAGCCGATCGCCTTGCCGGCGGCGACCGCCGCGGCTCCCATCTCGGCGCGCATGGTCTCCGAGACCACGGGTGACGGCGCTTCCTCGATGATCTTCTGGTGGCGACGCTGAATCGAACACTCGCGCTCGAAGCAGTGCACCACGTTGCCGTGCAGGTCGCCGAGCAACTGGATCTCGACGTGACGCGACACCCTGACGTAGTGCTCGAGGAAAACCGTATCGTCGCCGAAAGAGGCGCCGGCCTCGCGGCGCGAGGCCTCGACCGCCGCTTCCAGTTCCTTCTCGGACTCGACGATCCGCATGCCCTTGCCGCCGCCGCCGGCCGAGGCCTTCACCAGCAGCGGATAGCCGATCTTTGCCGCCGCTGCGACCACGTCGGTGTCGCCTTCGACCTCGACCGCTTCGAGCGTCGGTACTCCCGCCTCCTGCATCAGGCGCTTCGCCGACAGTTTGTCGCCCATCGAGGCGATGGCCTCGGGCGAAGGACCGACCCAGATCAGGCCGGCGTCGACGACGGCGCGGGCGAAGTCGTCGTTCTCCGACAGGAATCCGTAGCCGGGATGGATCGCGTCGGCGCCGCTGCGGCGGGCCGCCGCCAGGACCTTCTCGACGTTCAGATAGGTCTCCGTCGAACTGGTCCCGACGAGAGCGATCGCCTCGTCGGCGTCGCGAACGAAGGGCGCGTCGGCGTCGGCGTCGGAATAGATCGCCACGGTCGAGATGCCCATCTCGTGGGCGGTCCGCATCACGCGACGAGCGATCTCGCCGCGATTGGCGACCAGCAGTCGTCGGATCGATTTCGATGTGATCGCAGCACTCATTGCATCGGCCCTACATTCTCCAGGTGCCGTAGGCCCGGGTGCCGGCGACCTTGCGACTGTGGCAGGCCGACAGCGTGATTCCCAGAACCGTACGGGTGTCGCGGGGATCGATCATTCCGTCGTCCGACACCCGCGACGTCGCGAACAGACCCAGCGAGCGCTTCTCGGCCCAGTGCTCGACGGCCGCCGCGCGCTTGGCGTCGGCCTCCTCGTCGAACTCGATCCCTCTTCGCGCGGCCGCGCCTCGGCCGACGATCGACATCACGCCGGCCATCTGTTTCGGCCCCATGACCGCGATCTTCGCCGTCGGCCAGATGAACGTGAAGCGGGGCCCGAAGGCGCGCCCGCTCATGCCGTAGTTGCCGGCGCCGTAGGAGGCGCCCAGGACCACGCTGATGTGGGGAACCTCCGAGTTCGACACCGCGTTGATCATCTTCGAGCCGTTCTTGGTGATGCCACGCTGCTCGTAGTCGGTTCCCACGATGTAGCCGGTGATGTTGTGCAGAAACATCAGCGGCACGTCGATCTGGTTGCACAGCTGGATGAACTGGGCGGCCTTCTCGGCCGACTCCGAGAACAGCGCGCCGTTGTTGCCGAGAATGCCGACCGGATAACCGTGCACCGAGGTCCAGCCGGTCACCAGGGTGGGTCCGTAGAGCGGCTTGAACTCCTCGAAGCGCGAACCGTCGGCGATGCGCGCGATCACGTCACGAACGTCGAGCGGCGAGCGCAGGTCACGGGCCACCATGCCGAGCAGATCCTCGGCGTCGTAGATCGGCTCGTCGACAGGCAGCGTGGGACCCGGCCCCTCCTTGCGCCAGTTCAGGTGGCCGACGACCTCGCGCAGCATGCGGATGCCGTCCATCTCGTCTTCGGCCATGTAGTCGCCGAGGCCCGAGATCGTGCAATGCATCTCGGCGCCGCCGAGGCTCTCGGGCTCGGCGTCCTCGCCGGTCGCCATCTTCACCAGCGGCGGACCGCCCAGGAAGACCCGCGCCTGGTTCTTGATGAAGATGTTGTAGTCGCTCATCCCCGGCTGGTAGGCGCCGCCGGCCGTCGAGGCGCCGAACACCACCGAAACGGTCGGAATACGCATCTTCGAGAGTTCGGTGATCTCGTAGAAGAGGCGACCGGACTCGGCGAAATGCGTCGTCTCCCGACGCAGCGCGGCGGCCGGGTCCTCGCCCGAGTCGCCACGCAGATCGGCGCCCGCCGATTCGACGAACTGCACGTAGGGCATGCGGTTGACGCGGGCGATCTCGAGGCCGCGCATCAGTTTCTTGTTGTTGAACGGGTTGAAGGCTCCCGCCCGAACCGACGGATCGTGGCCGAGGATCACGCATTCGACCCCCGAGATGACGCCGATCCCGACCATGAAACCCGAACCCACGTCGTAGTCGGTGCCCCAGGCCGCCAGCGGGCTGATCTCGAGGAATGGACTGTCGCGGTCGAGCGCCATCGAAACGCGTCGCCGCACCGGCATCTTGCCGCGCTTCGCCAGCCGCGCCATGGCCTCCTCGCCGCCGCCCCGGGAAACCTCCTCGAGCAGCTCCTCCATGACGGCGATCTGCTCCAGCATGTCGTCCCGATTCTTCTGGAAGTCGGGGGAGCGTGTATCGAGCGTCGATCGCAATGCCTGCATGCTGTTCTCCTGCGCCGAAGGATCTCCTGATTCTCGACCAACCCGAATGATGGAGACCCCGGTGCGCGATGATGCCAGATATTCGCTCCAAGAGCAGGCCTCCGAGGGCCCTTCACGCACAGGGGCCACCGAAGCAAGCCCGGACAAGGCAGCGACACGCCCCACTCCGGTCGACCAACCGCGAGAGCAACTCCAATCAATGCCGCAGAAGTTCACAACGCGGACTTCCAAGCAACCCGCCAGGGTTGCCGCAATCCGTCAGGGTTGCCACGGCCCGTGAGGGCTGCCAACGGCCGCGGGGGAAAGGGGTAGCTCCGGGGCCTGGGCGTTCGCTATCTCATCTCGCAGCGGACGCGCGCGCTCACCAGGACTTTGGAAGGCAGCGCGCGCTCGTCTCCACGTAGGCCCGGGGGACGCTTCACACTCCGCAAGCTCTCGTGTTGGGCCTCGTGGAGGCGCCGCCGCGAGATGAGATGGCGACCGCTGAACGGCCCCGGCCGAAGGTCTCAGCCGCGGCCTCACGGGGAGTTCAAGGTCCACCCGACCTCGAACCACAGATTGCGACAAGAAGGACCGCCGCAACCCCTGTCTCCCCAACTGGAAGCCCTCCGGCCCCGAAACGTTGCCGCAGAAGTTCGCAAAGCGAACTTCCAAGCAACCCGCCAGGGTTGCCGCAATCCGCCAGGGTTGCCGCAATCCGCCAGGGTTGCCGCAATCCGCCAGGGTTGCCTACCAGCCATCGATGGCTGGTCGCTTCTTCCCCAGCCTCGCCGCCGGCGGCTTTACAGAATCCAGGATCCCCGACACCCAGGTCCGAGTTTCTGCCGGGTCGATCACGTCGTCGATCGCGAACTGCGAGGCCTGGTTGAGACCCTTGCCGATCTCGTAGGCCTCGGCCACCATCTCTTCGAAGCGCCGGCGGCGGTCGGCGGGATCCTCGATCGCCGCCAGTTCCTTGCGGTAGCCGAGCTTCACGGAGCCCTCGAGGCCCATGCCGCCGAACTCGGCGGTCGGCCAGCCGACGGTGAAGATCGGCGCCTTGTTCGAGCCGCCCTTCATCGCCAGCGCTCCGAGTCCATAGGCCTTGCGCAGCACGACCGTCATGTACGGCACGCTGAGGTTCGCTCCGATCAGGAACATGCGGTTGGCGTGGCGCACCAGCGCCGTCTTCTCGGCTTCCGGCCCGACCATGATTCCAGGCGTATCGCAGAGGAACACGACGGGCAGGTCGAAGGCATCGCACAGCTGCAGGAAGCGAGCGGCCTTGTCGGCGCCGTCGGAGTCGATCGCGCCGCCGAGATGGACGGGGTTGTTGGCGACGATGCCGAGTGGACGTCCCTCGACCCGGACCAGGCTGGTGATCATGCCGACACCGAAGGCCGAGCGCAGCTCGAGGACGGAGTCGACGTCGGCCAGGGTCTCGATCACGCGCCGGACGTCGTAGACCCGCAACCGGTTCTCGGGCACCAGCGAGCGCATCCGTCGGGCGTCGTGTTGCTGCCAGTCGCGGGTCCGTCCCTGGAAGTAGCCGAGGTACTTCTTCGCGACCGCCACCGCCTCGGCCTCGTCGGCGACTGCCAGATCGACGACGCCGTTGGGGACCTGCACCGACATCGGTCCGATGTCCTCCGGCTTGAAGACCCCGAGGCCGCCGCCCTCGATCATCGCCGGGCCGCCCATGCCGATGTTCGAGTCGGCGGTCGCGATGATGACGTCACAACAGCCGAGCAACGAGGCATTGCCGGCGAAACAGCGTCCCGCGGTGATCCCCACCAGCGGCACCAGACCCGAGAGCTTCGCGAAGTGCGCGAAGGTCATCGTGTCGCCCGGTCCGCCGACGCCCTTGTCGGTGTCGCCGGGTCGGCCGCCGCCGCCCTCGGCGAACAGCACCAGGGGGAGCCGATCGTTCTCGGCGACGTGCAGCATGCGGTCGGTCTTGCGGTGGTTCTGGGTGCCCTGGGTTCCGGCGAGGACCGTGTAGTCGTAGGACATGACCGCGCAACGCGACGCCGGAGAATCGAAGAGGTCACCGTTGATGCTGCCGACGCCGGTGATCATGCCGTCGGCCGGAGTCATCTCGATCAGGTCCGCGATCGTCCGGCGCCGACGCTGGGCGGCGATCGTCAGGGCGCCGTATTCGAGGAACGTGCCCTCATCGACCAGGTCATCGACGTTCTCCCTCGCGGTTCGCTGCTTTCGCGAATGTCGCTTCGCCACCGCTTGGGGACGAGCTGCGTCGAGCGTCTTCGCCTTGCGGTCGACGATCTCCTGCAGGTCGGGTCGGATCTCGTCGAGGTCGACGTCTTCCTCGACCCCGCCCGCCGCACCTCGGAGTCGTCCTCCTCGAGGACCAGGAGAGGCTGGTCCTGCCAGACCGATGTCGCCGACACTGCGACCAGACGCACCACCGTGCCCGCCGACTCGGCGCGAATCTCGTGCTCCATCTTCATCGATTCCATCACCGCCAGCAGGTCGCCCTGGCGCGACCGAGTCACCGACGCCGACCTCGAGCGCCAACACCGTGCCCTGGAGCGGCGACAGCACGGCCCCCGGTGCGGCAGCCGCCGCCGGCTTCGAACCGGCAGTGTCGGCCGCCTGTCTGCCGAACTCCAGAACCGCCAGCGGATCCGCCGCCATCGACGACGGCGCCGGCCAGTCGCGGACGCTGGATCGAGCAAGCTGCAGCCACCGGTTCGCAGATCTCGGCCATCGACACCAACTTCGGCCGCACAGCTCGTCGACCAGCGAGGTCGACAGGTCACCTGGCCAGGACCCTTCGGATGCCGAATCAGGGCAGCGAGGAACGATGTTCGTGGCCACGCCCTCGACCCGGGTTTCCGACAGGGCACGGTCGAGCCGATTCCGAGCAGACGAGCCAGGTCGCCGACCGGGATCCTCGACCGACCACCTTGGCCAGCAGCGAGTCGAAGCCGGGTTCGTCGTGATGCCGACGCGTGGCGAAGGTATCGACGCGCACACCGGGGCCGGCCGGCATCTCGAAGACCTCGAGTCGCCCTCCCGCCGGCCGAACGCTGCCATCGGCAGCCAGGGTCTCCATGTTGATCCGCGCCTGCACCGCGCGATCCCCGCGCCGGCGGTCGCGATCGAGGCAGCGCGGCCAGCGACTCGCCGCCGGCCAGCGCAGTTGCAGCCGCACCAGATCGAGCCCGAAGACCTGCTCGGTCACAGTGTGTTCGACCTGCAGTCGGGCATTGGCCTCGATGAACGCGAAGAAATCGCTCTCTCCGTCGTCATTCCTAGGGCGTCGAGGAGGAACTCGAACGTCCCGACATTGTCGCGTAGCCGACCGCAACGGCCAGCTTCCGCGCAGCCTGATGGATGCCGCTGCCGCAAGGCGTCGGAGATGCCGGGCGCCGGCGCCAGTTCGATCAGCTTCTGATGGCGCCGCTGCAGGCTGCAGTCGCGCTCGCCGAGGATGTCCGACCTCGGTGCCGTCGCCCACGACCTGGACCTCGACGTGACGAACCCGCTCGAGATAGCGCTCGACGTAGAGAGCCGCGTTGCCGAAACTCTTCTCGGCCTCAGACGAGGCTCGCTGCCCAGGCTGCCTCGAGGTCGGAGCGATCGCGCACCATGCGAACGCCACGTCCGCCGCCGCCGGCCACTGCCTTCAGCATGATGGCGCCGCCGGCGCCGAGTTCGGCGAGCAGCGCCCGCGCGTCGTCGAGGGTCGCCGTCCCCTGCGAGCCGACGAGGACCGGCACTCCGAGTTGCGCTGCGTGCCGGCGGGCCGCCGCCTTGTCGCCAAAGAGTTCGAGAACGTCCGCACGCTGGGTCCCACGAAGGCGAGCCCGCTGTCGCGACACAACCGCGCGAAGTCGGCGTTCTCGCTCAAGAATCCGTAGCCCGGATGGATCGCGTCGCAACCCGCTTCGAGGGCGACGGCGACGATCTGCTCGGCATCGAGGTAGGCCGCCGCCCCGCGGCCGGCCAGCGGTCGTGATTCGTGGCAATGCCGCCGGTGCGGTGACTCTGCGTCGTCCTCGCTGAAGACGGCCACCGACTGCAGGCCGAGATCGGCCACGGCGCGTGCGACGCGAACGGCGATCTCGCCGCGGTTGGCGATCAGGACCCGGGACAGCTTCGACACCTCGACAACTCCGAACGCAGATCAGTCAGAAAGCGGCAACTCCGCCGCAGCTTAGTCGGTGACCGAAGCCGGCACCAGCCCAGGGGCGGTCGTCAGGACCCGGCGGTGGCATGCTGCCCTTCCCGTAGAGGGACCCACCCTCGCTCAGCGGCTCGTCGACCGGCCGCTCTTCGGATCAGCGCTTCGGCCGGCGGGCATGGAAGACGTCGTCGGAGAGTTCGTTGCCGATTCCGGTGTTGCGTCGAATCACGACCGCCAGGGTCTGCTCTTCGACCATCTCGACCCAGGACGGCGGCAGGTAGCTCTGATACCAGAACCGGTCGCCCGCCCGCAGACGGTGGAACTGGTCGCGCAGGACCGCAGCGAAGGTCTCTCCGACCATCGCCGTACCGACCGGTTTCTCGGCCAGTCCACCGACCCAGGCATCGATCGAATCGACCGAACCGAAGGCCTCGCGCAGCGCCCGTCGAACCTCCTTGTCGCGATTCACCTGACGCAGGAACTTCAGGCGTTTCAGCCCGTAGGCCTCCCGCAGGTCGTTGTAGGAGGCCAGCCCGTGGTCGCGGCCGCGCTGGATGTTGAGCGCCGAAAGATCGAAGCCGCCCGCGCCGGGAGCGCCGAAGAGGAAGTTGCGCACGTCGTCGACGACTCGCGGATCGATCTCCTGGGCGCGGTGGAAGGCCAGACCCCGCAAGACCGAGTCGATGCCTTCTTCCGAGATGTGACTCGGATCGAAGAAGGCATCGCGCAACGGCAGATGGCCGGCGGCAACCCTGCGCCCCTTGCGATCGAACCGGCGCAGCTTCGGCGACAGCATCGTGTGGCCGAATCGGAAGGCCGCGGTGGCGAACTCGTTGGCGATGCCGGCGTCGACGTTGGGATCGTAGCCGTCGTAGGCATCGAGTCCACGATCGCCGAGCAGCAGCGGCAGGAACTCGTTGTAGGTGATGGCCTGCAGTTCCCCGATCACGATCGCCTGCGCCCAGCGGAAGATCCTCTCGCCGCCGAGTTGAGGGAAGGTCGCTGCGATCTCCCCGGCCCAGAAGTTGTGTTCTCGAACCCACACCGTGTGCATCGCCGTCAAACCGACCTGCTCGTTGGCGCGGAAGTCGCCACCCAGGAAGTAGCCCGGCGCCGGAGAGGGCGCGTTCGGCAGACCGGCGGTATTGAACGGCAGCAGGTCACCGGCGCTGGTGCGCAGGCGGCCGGTGCCGTCGAGAGTGCGCAGCGCCTGGCGGCGCTCGTCGTCCGAGCCGTAGATGTTCGACCCGTCGAGGAACGCCGTGATCGCGTTGACCTGCTCGCGGACCCCGTCGACCATCGAGTAGAACGAGCGACCCATCGTCATCACGCGGTCCCCTTCGCTCGTCGGATCGAAGAAGGGATCGCCGGTGGGAATCGGAATCTCGAGGACCTCCTTGGGGAGGATCTCGGGAGTCAGGTCGAGATCGTGATCGAGGAACTGTCCCCACTGCCAGAACATGTCCGACAACCGATCGCTGTTCGGCATCGGCTCCGACTGGGCGACGCACATGTTGGAGATCGTTCGCGCACTCAGCCGCTCCCAGCCGGCAGGCTCGCCGACCCCATCGGCATAGTCCGGCGGCGCCATCCGCAGGAACTCGATGCCGGCGCTGCCCCAGTCGGAATTGGCCAGGTTGTTTGCCGATCCATCGACCGACCGATAGGCCCGAGGGAACACCGCCGCACCACCGATTCCAGGGCGCTTCCGGCGCAGTTTCTTCGACACTACGGCCTCATCGACCGTCATCTGATTCGGAGACGCCGGCGGGCGCGAGAAGGGTGCCCTCATCGGCAGTCACGGCGTCGGCGGCAGCGACAGGGTTCGCCGACAGCAGCACAGCGATCGAGAAGACATGCGCCCAGCGACGAAGCATCGTGTCAGAGCTCTCGGAAGGGGTGGACGTTCGGGAGGAGTGCGGAGCGCGCCTTCGAAGTCGCCCATCCGCCCACGAATCATACGTGGCGAAGGCCCAGACGCAAGGCCTCGCGGCCGATCGCGACACCTCTTCCCCTTCTCCCCGCTTCTGATCCTCGCTCGCAGCTTCGTCGGTTCTCCATAGCTGCACGTAACCCTCGCCGCGGACTTCCCTAGGAAGAAGCAAGAGCCCGATCGAGAGCCCATTCGGGGTCCTCCACGGCGCATCCGACCCGACCGGAGATTCAGCATGAGATCGACCCCTTCCTCCCCTTCGACTCGAGGCAACAACGACTACGACGTGATCGTCGTCGGTTCGCGCGCCGCCGGCGCCTCCACCGCCATGCTGCTGGCTCGGCAGGGTCATCGAGTGCTGCTCGTCGATCGGCGACGGCCCGGTAGCGACACCCTGTCGACCCACGCGCTGATGCGCGCCGGCGTCCTGCAACTCCACCGCTGGGGCCTGCTCGACCAGATCGTCGCCGCAGGGACTCCAGCCGTCCGCCGAACGGTCTTCCACTACGGCGACGAAGCCCTGCCCATCGACATCGAACCCAGCCCCGGAGTCGAGGCCCTCTATGCTCCGCGACGCACCGTGCTCGATACCGTCCTCGCCGATTCGGCCGAGGCCTCGGGCGCCGTCGTCGAGTACGGCGTCGGCATCGACGACCTGCTGTTCGACGACCACGGCCGCGTCTGCGGCGTCGAGGGCCGCCGCAAGAACGGCGAGCCACTTCTCGGCCCGCGCGCGCTTCGTGGTCGGCGCCGACGGCATCGACTCGAACGTCGCTCGCCTCGTCGACGCTGCGAAGCAGTCGAAGGCAACTCGGCGCCGGCCGTCCTCTACAGCCACTGGCAGGGTGACTTCGCCCCCGACTACGACTTCTTCTACCAACTCGACTTCTCGGGTGGCGTCATCCCGACCAACGACGGCGCAGCCAACGTCTGGGTGGGAATCCACCACTCCCGCTTCCGCGACGAAATCCAGGGCGACCTCGAGGGAGCCTTCCACCGACTTCTCGAGCAGGCCGCGCCCGAGGCCCTGCCCCGGATCTCGGACGCTCGACGAACCGGTCCCTTCCGCGGATTCCCGGGAGTCCCGAGCTTCATGCGCAAGGCCGTCGGGACCGGGCTGGGCGTTGGTCGGCGACGCCAGCCACTTCAAGGACCCGCTCTCGGCCCACGGCATCAGCGACGCACTTCGCGACGCCGAGTTCCTGGCGACAGCTCTCGACGCTGCGCTCCGCGGACGCGACGAGACCGAGGCGCTGTCCGAGTACGAGGCGATGCGGGATCGTCTTTCGACCGATCTCCACGAGGTCACCGACGAGTTGGCGGGCTTCGAGTGGGACCTGCCCCGGGTCAAGAAACTGCTGATCGAGATGAGCCGGGCCATGAGTCCCGAGATCCCCGTGCTCGAACAGCTCGATGTCCTCTCCGACGCGGCGTGACCTCGCGGATGCACCTGCCGAAGGCCGAAGCGGAGGCGCTGACTAGAACGGGAAGCCGGTGACGATGCGCACACCGCTGAAGTTCTCGCCGAAGCGGTAGCCGAGACCGATGCGTCGCAGCGGGAAGAACTTCAGGATCTTGATCGGATCGTCGACCGAGCCGTAGGAGAAGCCGATCTCCCATTGCGTCGTGTTGCCGGGTCGATCACCCCCGATGGCCGGCGGCAGCAGCTCGCCGAAGTCGAAATCCGACATGAAGAACATGCTCAGAGCGTAGACGCTGAACGTGTTGTCGCGGCCGAAGGTGCGGAACCGTCGGTCGAACTCGAAGTCGAAGCCCGTTCTCACCAGGCCGTAGAACAGGGACGAGGCGTCGTTGGTGGGGATGTTCGAAGCCAGCACCACCTGATTGCCGAGGGAGAACGTCGACGCGCCTGCCGGCCAACTGGCGATCGATCCGACCCCGGCGCTCAACAGGACCGCCGACAGGGAGTTGTCGAAGTCATGTCCGTACCCGGCGTCGAAGCTGGGTTTGAGAACCCAGTTCGTCGCCAGCGGAACCTTCGCCATCACCCCGGGGATGAAGCTCACGGCGTCTGCGCTCTGAAAGAACTCGAGGCCGTCGAACTCGTCCCGTGCGGTGTAGTGACCCACGGTGATCGGTGCCTTGAGGATCAGCGACCAGCGGTCAGGAGCCTCACCCTCGCCACGTCCGTCTCGAAGGTTGACTCGAATCGGCAGCTTGATCGTCGCTAGATCGATGTCACCGACCCGATAGACGCCGGCACCGAGTTGCGCGGCATAGGCGAAGTTGATGAACGGGTCGCGGGCGTCGTCCTCGCCCTGGGCGAGCACCGGCGAGGCGGCGCTCAACAGTATCGAGACCAGTGCGGCACCCGCGCCGACAACACCCGATCTTCGTTCCCGAGGCCGACTCCGTCGCATTCTTCCTCTACCTCACTGCGAAGCTACTTCAGGGGGCCGCTGATCGGTCTTCCCCGGCCGAATTCGGTGCAGCAATCACAACCCTAGCAGCGGCTTCACAAACCCACTAGTCACTGTGTTCCCTATGTTAGAGTCCCGCGGCGGCCGAGCCGCCTCGGCACAAAGTGTCCCCATCGTCTAGGGGTTAGGACACCAGCCTTTCAAGCTGGCGACACGGGTTCGAATCCCGTTGGGGATACCAGCCGCGCTTTGCGCCCCCCCCCCCCGGCTGTCATACCCCCTCGCAGCAACGCCATCTCGCGCGGACGCTCCGAGCGAATCCCTCCGCGGGGGCCTCGGCGCCCTTGCGCGCTGTCGCGTCTCACTGATCTCGGTGGTCGCGGCCGCGCCTCAGAAGTCAGCGCGGACGCTCCAGGAGCGGAATCCGGCCTCGAGAAGGCCAACGACGCTCTGTGCGGCTGGCTACCCAACGGATCTCGGTCGTCGCCGCCTCGCCGGCGGCTCGCGGGACTCCGGAGCGAATCCCTCCGCCAGGAGGCCATCGGCGACCTGAGCGGCTGTCGGCCCCAAACGGGATCTCGGTCGTCGAGGCTGTGCCAAAGGGCGCGGACGCTCCAGAGCGAATCCCGCCATGAGAAGGCCAGTCGGGCAGATGCTAGTCTGACGACGTGAGTCTCATCGAGGAGTCCTACCGCCGAGGGATCGCTGCCTGGTCTGGCGCGCAGCGGGTGGAGAGGTCCGAGGCCCTGCTGTCGGAGATGCGTGAGATCCTCGCCAGGAAGATCAGGGCGAGCGAACCAGATCTGACGTCGGCTCAGGTGATGAAGCGGGTGGCCGAACACCTCTACCGGTCGGATCGCGAGACCCAGCGGTTGCTCTCGTCGCTCGATCGATGAAGAGCGGCGAGCTTCGGCGCGTGGTCGAGGCAGTCGTCGAGGCTCTCGACCAGCTCGAGATCGAATACCACGTCACCGGCGGGCTCGCCTCGTCCTTCTATGGCGAACCACGGTTCACGCAGGATGTGGACTTCGTTGTGCGCCTTGCCCCGACGGATGTCAGCCGTCTCTCGACCGCGCTGGAATCCGAGTTCCTCCTCGATCTGGAGAGAGCACAGCGCGCTACAGCGACACGTGGCATGTTTCAGGCTCTCCATCGCGACCTGTTGATCAAGGCCGACTTCCATGTCGGCGAGGACGTTCCAGGCGAACTCGCTAGAAGCCGTACGGTGGAGATCTTCGAGGGGCTCGATGTGCGGCTGGTTTCGAAGGAGGACGCCATCCTGTCGAAGCTGTTGTGGGCTTCTCAGGGAAGCGGGAAGAGTCGCGACGACATCGTCGGCATGCTCCTGGACCCCGGCTGTGCAGTCGACGAGCAGCTACTCTACGACCTTGCCGGCGAGTTGGGCTGTGTCGACCTGCTCGAAGAGATCCACTCCGAATTGGGCTAGCAAGCGGCCCCCGGGGCCTCTCAGCCCAGTCGGGGAGGAGCCGACCCTGCGCCGCCTCTGCATGGCCCGCTGCGGTGCGAATCCGTCAACGACCTAGTTCAGGTCGCTTTTCCAGTACTTCGTGCCAGAGACGTCGGCGTTGGCCATCAGGCCTTTCTGGGAGAGCACGAAGATGGCCATGCCGTCGTGGAAGGACGACTCGGCGCTGACGCCCTTGTTGCCGGCAGCGGCACTGGCCTGGGTCTCGCCCTGCCAGCCTTTCTCGACGAAGTTCTGGTAGACGGTCGGGTTCTCGAACAGCATCAAGACGTTGTACTTCTTCACACCGATGCCGAAGCCGACGCCGACGGTGCCCATCTTCATGTAGGTGCGATGCCCCGATGACTTCTCGACGCCGACTCCCCGACCGCCACCGCCGCTGACGCCGAAGGCGGCCTTGGTGTTGTCGAAGACCGCGTAGGCGACGGCGCGATCGTAGAGCGCTCGCGCGCCGGCGTCGGCGAGGATCTCGTCGAGGGCAGCCTTCGCGTCTGCGTCGATCTGTGCTCGCTTCTTGTCGTCGTCCGCAAGAGCCATCGCGGAAAGCCCGGCCAGGAGCAGGAATCCGGCGGCGAGCCGGTACAGAAGAGTGGTGTTGATCATCATTCGACTCCTTTGGCCCCGTGAATCGGAGTGTCTTCGGACACAGCGCCGAGAGTACCGTACGAAGAGGCCACAATCGGCGTCACCCCCATCACACCGGCAGACACGATTCGAAGATCCCCCTGGAGCGAAGTCCGCGCGAGCGGACCGTTTCGGTGCAGAATGCGTCATGGCACATCTTGCGCACCGAATCCTCCGACATTCGCCGGCGTCCGAGGGTCGGATCACCGTCCTCGTGCCTTTCCTGATGTCGCTCGCGGTGGTGGCATGTGCCCCTGCGAGCGAGGAGGAGGCCGGCACACGAACCGCGGAGGTATCGATGTTCGAGGAAGCCGACAACTACGAGCGTTTCATGGGACGCTGGAGCCGCGGGCTCGCTGCGCGATTCCTCGAGTTCGCGGAGGTCGTGGACGGCGAGGCGGTGCTCGATGTCGGCACCGGTTCGGGACAGCTCGCTTCCGAGATCCTCACTCGCTTTCCGGCAGCGTCGGTGACCGGGATCGATCCGTGGAGCAGCTACGTCGAGCATGCTGCATCGACGATCGACGATCCACGAGCCTCCTTCGAAGTCGGCGACGCTCAGGCGCTGCGCTTCGAGGACGGGAGCTTCGATCGGACGGTCTCCATGCTGGTCCTGAACTTCATCCCCGATGCCCCCCTCGCGGTCTCGGAGATGCGACGCGTCACCCGTCCCGGCGGCACCGTGACCGCATCTGCGTGGGACTACGCGGGCGACATGGAGATGCTGCGGGTCTTCTGGGACGAGGCCGTCGCCCTGCGGCCGGAGGCCGATGCCCGTGACGAACGTCACATGCCCTACTGCAACCGCGAAGATCTGCTCGAACTCTGGCAGAAGGCGGGCTTCGAGGACGTCGAGGTGACGGTCGTCGAGGTCGAGCAGCAGTTCTCCACCTTCGACGACTACTGGCAGCCCTTCATGCTCGGCACCGGCCCGGCCGGAGCCTACGTCGCGAGCCTGGCAGAGCCCGACCGTACGGCGCTCCGCGAACGGCTCCGGAGTCGGTTGACCGGCGACCCGGGCGAGGCGATCGTGCTCCACTCGAGCGCCTGGGCGGTTCGCGGCCGCGTCGACTGAAAGGCCCTCGAGGATCTCGGCGCCCCTGGGAGGCAATCCCTGCTGACGGCCAGATCCCCGAGTCATCGAGTCTGAGAGCCCTGCCGCAAACGAGTACAGAACAGGGCCTCCAGACCGGTTGGATTTCATTCCGACGCCCGGATAGAGACGGCGAGTGAATCGAGACCCACGATTCCCCTGACCCAGCTGGAGACTCGGACGCGCTCCAAGAGTGGACTCTCGCTGGTGTACTCTCGAACCCCAGAAGGCCTCTCACGCGGGGTCCGGAGGCTCACGATTCGCTGAAGGGAGATCCCATGCTTGCTCGCATCCTGTCGGTCCTGTTCTTGGCGTCCCTTTCTACCGCCGCATTCGGGGCGAGTCTTGCCGCGGATCTGCAGAAGAGCTTCGCCCAGCAGAAGGCGCTGCTGGGGCGAACCATCGCCGCCATGCCCGAAGAGTCGTTCGGCTTCAAACCGACGCCGGCGCAGCGGTCCTTCGGGGAGCAGGCCCTGCATATTGCCGGAGCGAACAGCTTCTTGATGGGCTTCACCGGTGCCGAGGCGAAGGGCGCTGCCGTCGACCTGAGCGACTTGTCGACGTTCGGCCTCCAGGCGACGACCAAGGACGAGGTTCTTGCCGCGCTGGAGGCCTCGTTCGACCACGGGATCGCCGCCCTCGCCGAGTTCGACGACGCCCAGATGCTGGAAGAGGTTCAGGGACCGCCGTGGGTCGGTGCTAGGTCACCCGGGCCGGCATGGTGACGTTCATCCTCGGCTGACACCATGGACATCTACAGCTGCTCGTCGTCTACCTCCGTAACTGCAGGGCGTCACCCCGCCCGCCAGTCAGCCGCTAGACCGGCTCAGGGCCACCCTCGAGAGTGGCCATCGATGGGGGCGAGGGACTAGAGTGATCGCACGTTGACTCAGTTCGAGAAGGCTTGGCACCGGGTGCTGGCGGCCCTGGGGCAGCGATCTGGCCATGCCGGGGCGACGGCTACGACTCTCGGCTTCGCCGCTTCGCCCCAGGCGGCGCTGCGCCGCTTCGCCTTCCTCGCCTTCTCGGGTGTGGCGCTCGTCATGGCGGGGCGAATGGTCTGGTCGATCAGTCATCCGCGGCCCGCCCTGGCGCTGACCGCTGATCTCCACGTCGAAGGCGCTCGCCGGGGCCTCGACTCCTCGGCCGACTTCAGGCGCCCGGAACGCTACGGACTCCTGCCGGGCGATCGCATCGTGACCATCAACGGCCAGACCGTCGGCGACCGCTCAGAGATGAACGCAGCCATCGACGCCGCCGAGTCAGCCTTGCTCGAGATCGAGGTGTTCCGCGAAGGTAGCGGCGGGGACGGCGCGGGCATCAAACTGATCTACTGGATCGAGAGGCCTCTGCGTGTCGTGCCGACGATCTCCGAGCGCGGCCTCTCGGTGCCGTTCGACGACGCCCTGGGTGGACTCGCGGGAGAGGTGGTTGCGAAGGTCAACGACGCCTCGCCGACCGACCAGGCATCGCTGGAAGCCGCGGTCCGGGCGGCACCACCGCCGGAACTGAGGCTGACCCTGAGCCCGCAAGCCGGGGTCGAGCGCGAACTGGTGTCGGTTCAGCTCTCGTGGCGTTCGCAGTGGGTGATCTTCGTCTCGGGACTCGGGTTCGCGGCCCTCGGATTCATCACCCTCTACTGGCAGCCCGACACGCGCAGTTCGTGGGGCTTCCTGCTCTTCTGCGCCCACATCGCGGCCTTCTCCCTCTTCCGGGCGATCCCTCACCTCTACCGTCTGCCCGTCGAGAGACACCTCTTCCTGCTTCTCCAGTGTTTCCTGCCGCTCTCGACGCTCCTCTTCCTCACCACCTTCTCACCCCTGCGTCTGCTCGTACGCAGATCTGTCACGCCGCTGGCTGTCGGTGCCACCTTCGGCCTCGCGTTGCTGCTCGGCAACTGGCTGCTGTCGCCGGCCGAGGCCGAAGTCGGAGTCCTCAGCGAACCCCTCTTCCTCGCCTGGATCGCCTCCATCCTGGGCATCCTCGTCCTCGCCCAGCCCGCCGATCTGCTCGTCCGTTGGACGGGCCGACGGCTCGGCCCGGTCGACCGTCAACGCGGCACGGTGCTGCGCTGGGCGACGGTGGCCGGATTCCTGCCTTCGCTCAGCTTCGGTGCGCTTCTGGTGATCTTCCCGCTTTCGGACTTCCGGGTGTGGTTCGAGCTCAGCGTTCTCCTCTTTCCGCTGATCGTCGCCTATGCGATCGTCCGCCACGACTTCCTCGCTCTCGGCGAGCTGGCGCGCGAGGCGCTCCTCTTCGCGGGTCTGATGGCGCTGCTGATCTTCGGCTACTCGCTGCTGGCCGCCACCCTCGTTCCGCTGGTCGAGCGGCTCTCTCCGGGGGCGGCGACCTGGTCGCAACCGTTGTCAGCCGGCGCTCTCGTGCTCCTGATCGCACCGCTGCACACTCGGCTGCGGCAACGCCTCCAGGCGCGTTTCCGGCGCCTTCCCCTCGACTGGGAGTCGCTCCAGGAGCTGATCGAGAGCGCAGCAGCCAAGGACCGCGATCCCTCCGAATTCTCTCGCGAGGTGGTCGAACTGGTGGCCCGCACCTGTCGAGCGGACGTCTCGCTGCTGATCGGCGGCCCGGGCGACGGCTGGTGGTTGGCCGCGCGCACCCGAAGCGACGCCGCTGGACCCGATTCGGCTCGAGTGCGTCGGCTCGCCGGCCTGATGCGACAGGAGAACTCGCCGATGATCCGCGATCGGATCCTCGACGACCTGCGCTACCGCGAACTGCGCACCGACCTGCTGTCGATCATGGACCATCTACTCGCTTCGGTCGTCGTCCCCATGGAAATCGACGGCCGGCTGGGCGGGCTCCTGGTTCTGGGTGAGAAGGCGAACCGTAGACCATGGTCGGCGGCGGAACTGCACGCTCTTCGCCGCCTGGCTCGAACGAGCGCCCATCATCTCGACGTTCTGATCCGAGAGGCTTCGGTGCGCTCGACGCGCAGTCTCATCGACCTGCTCCCTGCCTTGCCCCGCACCATCGGCCGCTGGAAGATCCAGCGGCTGGTCGGCCAGGGCGGCATGTCCTATGTCTACCTCGGAGTCGGCGAAGGCGGCTCGGCGGCGATCAAAGTGGCCAACCACCAGGCTCAGCGGGACACCAAGTCGATGCAGCGCTTCGTGCGCGAATCGCAAGCCCTGTCGCGGATCGATCATCCGAACATCGTTCGTATTCTCGACGTCGGACAGCAGGGTCGCGATCGCTTCATCGCGATGGAGTACCTGGCCGACGGCAGCCTCGACGATCTGATCGCGGCGCGCAAACTCGGGGAGGCCGAGGTCCTGTCCCTGCTCATCGACATTTGCAGCGGCCTCGCAGCGGCGCTCGAGGTCGGCGTGCAGCATCGCGACATCAAGCCGCGGAACATCTTCCTCTCGTCGCCCCAGGGTGCGAAGGTCGGCGACTTCGGACTCGCCCGGCTCTCGGACGAGACGACGATCACCACCGAGGGCAAGATCTTCGGCACGCCGGCCTATCTCAGCCCGGAGATGCTGACGTCGCAGCCGGTGACGTGGCGAGCCGACCAGTACGCTCTCGGAATCACCGCCTGGGAACTCTTCGCGCGCCAGCGACCCTTCCAGGCGTCGAACCTCGCCGAGGCCGCGTACCAGCACACTCACGAGCCGCTGCCGCCGCTCGCCGCGAAACGCCCCGGCCTCCGCCCCGAGGTGGTCGCGGTCGTCGAGCGCATGTCGGCCAAGGATCCCGACGACCGCTTCCCCTCCTACGACCACCTGCTGACGGCTCTCCTCGCTCTCCGGCAGAGCTTGATCCGATGAAGGGACTCCTGTCACCCGACGACGAGCTCGGCCTGCTGAACGAGGCCTTCGAGGCCGAGCTCGACTCGTGGCCGCCCGGCCTCGCGGCGGCCGTCCGCGGCCTGCCGGATCGCCTGCGCATCCGGCCCGAGGAACCATGCCGGTGGACGGCCAGACTCTCCCCCCTGGTCGTCCTCTACCCTCTCCTGAACTGCGAAGGACTCTGCGCAGTCGCGCTCGCCGACGCCCGTAGAGCCACGCTGGCCCACCTGCTGATCCTCGTCTACGCCTTCGCCGACGATCACCTGCTCGACGGCCAGAGCAGCCTGACCCGAGTGGAGATCGTGGCCGCGCGCGAAGCGCTCAGCCAGGCCCTGCACATCCTCGAGGAACTCGGCGGCGCCACCGTGCGAACGGCGGCGGATCGCGACTGTCGCACCTACCACCTCGCCCAGCTCCAACGCTTCAGCGAGATCCCAGGGCAGTCCGCCGAGGCGGTGGCACGGATCCGTCGGCTGGTCGTCGATCGAGCGGTTCTCGGCGGCCTCGCCACCCGGGTGCTCGCGGCCTCGGCCGAACTCGACTCGAGCGTCGAGCAACGAGTCGACGACGCCTACTGCGCGCTGACGGTAGCCCTGCAGTGGGAGGACGACATCGAGGACTGGCCCGGCGACCTGGCGGCCGGCCAGGACAACCTGCTCCTCGATTCGCTGGCGCGCAACGGCCCGCCGGACCCACCCTCCAAGGACGCTGTCGAAGTCGAATCCGCGCTCATCGAAACGGGCCTCTATCGCCAGGCCTTCGCCTCGTTCAGGTCCGAGATCGCCAGCGCCATCGAGACCCAACGGCAGCTGGCCTGCACGGAACTCGTCGCGCTCCTCGAAGAGCGCAAGAAGCGCCTCGAGCGACTCGAGCGCGACCTCGAACGGGAGATCCTCAGGGACCGGCCCCGACGTCTGATAGACTTTCGCTACACCCTCGTCCCGTCAGTTCAGCAAGTGCGATCTCGACGCGCCGGCCTGCCCGGCCCTCCTCGCAGTAGCCAGCAAGGGCATCCCGCCCTGCGTGAATGATCGCGAAGACAATCCGTCCGCCGAGGAGGCATCATGGCCCAGCGCAATCCTAAAGACATCCTCATCCAGCGACTCCTCAATCGGAAGAGCCTGGCGGGCAACGACCCGCACGGCACCACCACCAACCTGATCTTTCTCCCTGGAGGAAACCCGAACACGTTCCCTGCACGAAGAAAGGGGTACTTCAACCGCCTTCGCTCCGACGCCGAGGGAGCCCTGAAGGCCGATATCCCCTCGTCGACCGACCGACGCCGACCCGGCGAACGCGCACCCGGGGGCAACCGGTGGTTCGACCCGTTCTGGACGAGAAGCTCACCCGTGCTTTGTTCGACGCCGGATACGGGAAGACGTCTTCGACGAGGGATACGACCAAATGCGCACCTTCCTGGCAACCTTCGAAGAGCACATCAAGGACGACTGTGACAAGGAGATCCAGAAGGCGTTCGAAGCCGGCTGCTCAGCTGCCAGCGCAAGCGACCCCAAGAAGAAGGCTCGAGAGTACGTAAAGGCACGGAAGGCGGCGCGGAAGAAGGGAGAGCCCGGTTTCAGCACACACCACACCTACTGATCGTGGGGGTTCCTGGAGCCGCCGACGCGGGCCATCTGAACTGTGCCAGCCGCGCGACCCGTCGACGCTGGCTAGGCGCCACTAGTCGACGACCTTCTGCCAGGCCGAGGCATCCCCTGACTCGAACCCGTCGGCGAACAGGACGTTGGACGCCTCGACTGTGACCTGCACTCCGGTCGAACATTGATCCGACACCGCGACCTCACCGGCAACGGCATCGACGCAGGCTCCAACCCAGTAGGTCCCGGGGGGTTCCGGTACGGCCGCGTCCTCGCTGAGGGCCTGGGTGGCGGCGGGATCGAGGGCACTCACGGCGTCGGATCCGAGCGGCGTGTCGGAGCCGGAGATCGACGCGTCCGTCGACAGGTAGTAGCGCAGCGTCGTTGCGTCCGCAGGGGCGTCTCCCCGGTTTTCGACCGTGGCCGAGACCGTGAAGGGCTCGCCGGCCACGAGCGTGGAGGAACTGACTCCGGGTGAGATCACGACCAGATCCGGAACCGGGGTCGGGTTGCCGCCCGCCTTCGTCATCTTGAACACGTCCGAGACCTGGGCCTGGTCGTCGAGGAACACCACGGAAAGCTCCCGACGGTCCACGTCGATGACCAGCGTTCCCAGGGTCACTGCGAGGTGAACATCGCCGGGTGGTCGAGAGGCCCGCCGGCCAGCTTCCCACTACTGCCGGCGACCACGTAGACGGCGCCTTCGTGCGGAGCGCTGCCCAGGGTCCGCTTCGTATAGGCCCCGTCGCCGTTCTCGTCGCCATCGCCGGAATCCAGGACCATGTTCTGCAGCAGCGATCCAGACGAATCGTAGTGGCCGTCGAGCAGGAAGCTGCGCTCGTACGAATGGCTGTGACCGGTCAAGACGAGGTCGACTCCGAACTCCTCGAGGATCGGCACGGCGTTCTCGCGCATCTCGATCGACTCGAGGCTCGCATCCGAGTCGTGACTGCCGGCGGTGTAGGGCGGATGGTGCCAGAAGGCGATCACCCAATCGGCATCGGTCGCCGCGATGTCGTCCTCGAGCCAGGTCATCATGGGACTGCCCAGCGAACGCGACGTCTCGAAGGACTCGAGACAGATGAAGTGGATGTTGGCGTAGTCGAACGAGTAGTAGGCCTCGGTGCCCGACGCCTCACCCCCCGCCTCGCCAGCCTTCGGCAAGGTGAACATGTCGTAGTAGGGCCCCGACTGAGTCGCAGAAGAGGCGGCGACGCCGTCGTGGTTTCCCAGAGTCGGCCACACGACACTCGAGGCCAGCAGATCTTCGTACATCTCGAACACCGCGGTCTGGAACTCGACGTCGGTGCCGTCGTCGTAGGCGTTGTCGCCAAGCATCAGCCAGAGATCCGTCGGCCGATCTCCGTTGTAGGACCGATAGGCTTCGAAGGTCGTGGCCTGCGACAGGTCGGAGGTGCCGGCGTCGCCGATGACCCAGATTCGCGTCGCGTGATCGTCCTGGGGCCCGGGTCCGGTTCGGAAGGAGAGCGGACTGTCGGTACTCGTCAACGGATCCGCGATCGTTCCGACGCTGTAGAAGTAGCGGGTCCCCGGTTCGAGATCGACCAGCCGGACTTCATGCTCGGTGACCACGGCCGCATCGTCGACATGCCAGGGCAGGCTGCTGTCCGTTCCGTAGCGGACCCGACTGCTACCGGCCGGATCCGTTCGCCACCGGATCGTCATCGCAGTCGGTGTTCCCATCTGCAGGTAGGGCCCTCGGACGACCGCGATGGGCTCGGTGCCGGCAGAAAGATGGAGATCGAAGCTGGTGTCGCTGCTGCTGGAAGACGACTGATGGATCTCGACCGCCAGCACGTTGGTCCCCGCGACCAACAGCGACTCGTCGATCTGTGCGTAGTGGAAGACGTCCTCCTCGGAGCCCGTCTGGGCGCTCGAGGCGAACGTCTCGTGGGTGATCTCCGTTGCCGGCATGTTGGAACGGAACACCTCGGTTCCGTTGAGGTAGACCACGGCGCCGTCGTCACGAACCAGGGCGACGTCGAGCCGCTCGTAGAGGGTCGGATCGGCGACCTCGAAGCTCTTGCGGTAGTACGTCGTCGTGAACTTGTCGCTCGAATTGCCGCCGTATCCGACCACGGTCTCTTCGTCGCCATCGCCGTAGCCGAGTTGAGCCGTCCCCGGGGCCCAGCCCGAGTCGTCGAAGGTCGCCGACGCCCACTCTGTTCCGGGGCCGCTCTCCGACACCAGGTAGCGCCACTCGGATCGACCTTCGATGAGTCGAGTCTCCTCGGCGAACGCCGGGTCGAGTCCGAACGACGACAGGACCACGACGACGCTCAGGCACGACGGAACGCCGAGTCGTCGCTTCATCGAAGCTCTCCGCCACAGCCCGGTGGCCGACTCCCCGAATCGCCCCCGGCCATCGAAGCCAGACCCTCATCCACACGCCGCTGCCAGCGCAGGGCGAGTCGCGATTCAGACCGGAGCGACAGGTCGTTCGCGATCTCTTCGAACAGAAGCCTCGCATCGTCGTGGTGACCGAGCAGCGCCAGGGACTCGGCCTCGAGGATTCGTCTCTGCCAGGGATTCTCGACCGCAGCCAGTCGAGCGCCGGCCTGCGATTCTCCGGAGTGGCACGACTCGATCATCAGCGCCCGACGCTGCAGAACCGTCAGGCTGCCGAAATCGGCGATGCCGCGATCCAGCGCCTGCAGCGCCTCTTCCGATCGCCGAGCAGCCTCGTAGGCATCGACGAGTTCGAGGAGTCGTTCAGGCGTGCGCCGCACCGACTCCGCATAGGCCGCGGAGAGCTCCCGCACGCCGTCGTCGGATCGCCCCATCGCCACCAGGATCCTGCCCTTCAGCCATCGGCCGCCCGAGTGATCGGGCTGAACGACAAGAGCCCTGGAGATCGAGTCGAGCGCCTCGTCGAACTGGTCGTTCGCAAGCCGTACGCGAGCCTCCAGCAGGTCGATCTCGAACGGGTCACCGCCAAGATCACGGCCAAGGCGAAGGTCTTCCAACGCTGCAGCCCGGTCTCCCGAAGTCAGCAACACGAGCGCTCGACGCAGCAGCAGGTCAGGCCGAGCAGGTGCCTCGGCGATCTGCTGGTTCAGATTCCTGAGAGCGAGCGAACCGGGCGGATGGGCGTGGGCCTGCGACGGCCCGCACAGCGCCTGCCAGAAGAAGGCGAGACCGGCAACGATCCCCATCCGAATCATCATGCAGGGATTCGGCTCCCTCCTCTTGCGAGAACACGACACGAGTTCAACATCGACAGCCGCCAACGTCTCCAAGGCCGTCACGCCCGACGACCACGCGGCTCAACCGTCGACCCTGTCCAGAGCGTCGAGCCGGGTTCCCACCGCGATCTCGGTCGGGCTCTCGCCGCGCCGGAACAGGCGCCCACTGCGACAACCCCCCAGCTGGATCCGGTCATCGTCGACCTCCAACCACGCCCCCTCCCGCAGGGCGACGACCGGGCGGTCGTTCTCTTCGAGGAACTCGCGCAGCCGCTCCTCGCGGGTCTCTCCCTGGTGGGTCGAGTGGGGGTCGGGGTCGAGGTAGTGCGGGTTGATGTTGAACGACACCAGGCCGAGGGCCTCGAAGGTCGGCGGCTCGACGATCGGCATGTCGTTGGTGGTGCGGATCGAGACCGTGGCGACGTTGGTGCCCGCGCTGGTGCCGATGTAGGGAACTCCGGCCGCCACGCGGTTGCGAATCGGTTCGACGACGCCGCTCTCCCACAGCCGCTTCAACAACCTGAAGGTGTTGCCGCCGCCCACGAAGAAGGCCTGCGCCTCGCCGACGGCCGTCACCGGGTCGCTCGCCTCGTGGATCGAATCGAGGCCGACGCCGAGCGCCGCGAAGCGTTGTCTAGCCTTGGCCGCATACGTCGCATGATCGTGCAGGGCCCAGGGCACGAAGAGTACGCGCTCGACATCTCGGAGGACGTCCACGATCGCGCCCTCGCAGTGGTCGAGGTAACCGGTCGGGTGGGAAACCGAACTCGAGATCAGCAGCAGGCGGCGCATGGCGAGACGACTCTATCCCCTGCCGGCTGACCGACGAGGCAACGGGGGCTCCAGGCGCGGGTCGCGTGGGACAGCCCCGATGGAGGAGTCTCGTCTTCACCTGCAGCCCTGAGCGAACTCTTCGAGGACCGCGTTGCGGCGAGCTCGCGACGAGGATCTCGCCTCTGCCTGGAACGCGCGAGCCGTAGATCTGCGACCCAGAGCGCCCCCGAAAGCCACTGGCACGCCTTCGGGGCGCAATCCCCCGGGTGTGGACGAACCACCCCGGGGACTTCATCGAAGCCGACGACTACCAGCGGTAGCCGACCGTGATCGGCACGAGTTCGGTACTCGAAGCCGACGTCTCGATCACCTGGTAGCGGACGTCGACGTAGATCTGCGACCCGAGTCCCACTTCGAACGCCCAACCCACTCCGACGCTATAGCCGAACCGGGTCGCCGACTCCGACGCTCGAACGATCGTGCCCGGGCCGACGCCGCCGGGGATGCACCACCACCACCAGGGGCTGCAGATCGGCGGGTAGTACACCAGGCCGTCGTTCTTGAGCCTCGCCTCGAGGAAGTTGGCGCTCACTCCACCGATGAGGTAGAAGCCCGACCCGGTGTCGGACGGCGACCAGGTGGCGTCGAGCGACAGCGCCCAGTTCTCCAGATCGCCGGCGTCGATGCTGCCCTGGTCCGGTTCGAGCTGCGAGTTGATGAAGTCGATCGCCTCACGCGAGACGTCGTTCTGGTTGTAGTCGAGGTCGAAGATCAGACCGACCGGCCAGGTCTCGGGCCAGTACATGGCGCCACCGCCCAGCGACCAACCGTCATCGAGAACATCGCCGGCGTCGCCCTGCGGCATCGAAAAGGCGCCGTCGAAGTGACCGAACCAGTTCTTCCAGTCCTTGGCCGGTCGCGGTTGTGCAGACGCGAGGGATGGGAGCAGCAGGGCTGCACAGAGAAGGGTCGGGGAATGTGATTCGAAGCTTCATGGGAGGGTCCTCTTGGTACATCGTCAGGGAGAGCCCTGATTCACTGGATTTCGACCAGAACGGCACACGATCTTCGGGTACGGTCCAGGCTTGGACTCTTTCTACGGGCGCGCGAGGGAATCGGCTTGGCCCTCCCGTGTTGTCGATCGAATCTGCCGAGGAGAGGTCAGTCACGCCGACGCCGACTCAGCTTCCAAGCCAGTAACGCTGGTAGCCTGCCGCGCGGAGCGGAGACGCGATGGCGCTGGTGCAACTGGACAGTGAACTCTGGGTGACGACGCAGTCGTTGCGGTTCGGCGGCATCGACATCGGGACGCGAATGACCGTGATTCGCCTGGGGAACGGGTCGCTCTTCCTGCATTCGCCGGTGCCGATCGGCCGGGAGCTCCGAAGGGAGCTCGACGATCTCGGGCCGGTGTCGTGCGCGGCGGCTCCCAATCGCTTCCACCACCTCTACATCGGAGGCGTGAAGGAGCAATGGCCCGACGCCCGGCTCTTCGCGGCCCCCGGCCTCGAACAGAAGCGGACGGACATCGCCTGGCACGGCGTCCTCGGCGACGAGCCACCCGCTGAGTGGGCCGGCGAGCTGGAGCAGGTGTTCTTCGATGGCTTTCCGCTCGCCAACGAGATCGTCTTCTACCATCCGTCGAGCCGCACCCTGCTCCTCACCGATACGGCATTTCACGTCGGCCCGGAGGCACCGCGCGCGACCCGACTGGCGTTTCGGCTGCTGCGGGCCTACGATCGCTTCGGACCAACCTTCCTCGAGCGCTTCCTGATCCGCGATCGGGCGGCCGCCCGCAGAAGCCTCGACGCGATCCTCGACTGGGACTTCGACCGCGTGGTCGTGGCCCACGGAGCCGTGCTCGAGACCGGCGGCCGCCAGCGACTGCGGGCGGCCTACCAGTGGCTCGACTGAGGCGAGGAGCCCGGGCCTGGAGGCCCCATTCAGGTCGGCGGCAGAGCGACGCCGATGGCTAGAGTCCCCAGATCAACAAGTTCGCCACGGGATCAGAAGCTCCAACCATCGATCAGGTCGAATCGCAGGTGTCAGTCGGCCAGCAGAGAAGCAGCCAGCACTTCCCGGTCGTTGCGCACGAAGACATGGCCACCCGCGAACGCCGGGTGGCCCCAGTTCACCAGCGCGTCGGCGAACTTGCGCGGGCCGAAGCCGGCACTGGTCGTCGGGTCGATGAGGTGGGTGCGATCGATCTCGTGGTAGCCCTCGCGGTTCGACGCGGAAGAACACCAGATCGCCGAGATCGGTGAACGCGATCATCCGATCGCCCTGCTCGACGATGAAGGCCGACCCCCAGCGCCCCTGCCGGGCCATCGTGGTGTCGGTCCACAGTCGATCGCCGGTCGCCGCGTCGAGCGCTCGCAGCTCACCGTAGCTGTCGATGCCCCAGACCGTCTCGCCATCGAAGAGCGGCGTCGTGTTGAGCGAGTGCAGCGCGTCGGTGTCCTTCGGCATCTCGGTGTGACCGCGCCGCCGCCAGAGTTCCGTGACGGTCGAGTCGTCGTTGAGCTGCAGCATCAGCGAGCCGCCGTAGAACTGCGTCAGGAAGAGGCGATCCTTCGCCACGATCGGATTGGCCACCGACAAGGTGTCGCGGGTTTCGTAGTCGAAGTTCCACAGGATCTCTCCCGACTCGGGATCCAGTGACGTGATCGCCAGGGGATGCCAGATCAAGAGCTGGCGCCGACCGCCCGCTTCCACGATCGCCGGCTGCGAGTAGCCGGGCTCCGAACGCGTCTCGATCGCCCGCCAGGCCTCTTCGCCCGTCCGGCGGTCGAACGCGACGACCATCGCGTCCGGCTCGCCCCCGACCAGCGCGATCAGCAGCTCGCCGTCGATCAGCGGCGCGCTCGAAAAACCGAAGATCGGCACGGTCACGTCGTAGTCGGTCGGATAGTGCTTCTGCCAGGCGATCTCGCCGGTCTCGACCCGGAGGGCCATCAGGTGCCCGGCCGCCCCCATGAAGTACACCAGATCGTCGGCGACGCTCGGCACGGCCCGCGGACCCTCCGCGTAGGATCCCATCATCGCCGAGTAGTCGACCTCCCAGCTCTGCGTCCACAAGATCTCGCCGGTCGCCTGGTCGAGGGCGACGAGCCGCTCGATGCCGTCGATCCGGGGCGTCCCCTCGTGACGGGCGAAGTCGCCGACGAAGACCCGTCCAGCGGCGACCGCCGGGCCGGCGTAGCCCTCTCCGATCGGCACCCTCCAACGGATGTCGAGACCTCCCTCGGGGAAGCGCTCGAGAATGCCCTCTTCACGCCAGACAGCGTCGCCCTGCGGGCCCCTCCACGCCGGCCAGTCGCCGGCGAAACAGACCCCGGCGGAAGCGACGATCAACAGCAGTCCGAACAGTCGACTGACAGGCATGCGAGCCACCTTTCCTTCCAGAGAGTGGGCTCCATCGTATCGCCGATGAGTCCAGCCGACCGTCAGACTCACCGAATCCGGAGTCGTACTATGCTGACGAAGCGGTGTTCTTCATGTCGAATTCCCCCATCTCGGGGCACTTGATCGGGATCGCGCTGGCCATCGGGTTCCTGCCCGCGTCTGTGCCGGCCCAGGCGACGGCGATGGCACGCGGCCTCTCGCCGGACGAAGCGCGCGCTGAGTTCGAGGCCGTCTGTCGAGATCTGCGAAGCGGTGAGAACGAGTACTACGGCGAGGCCATGCTGCGCGCGCTGGAACCACGAGTCCAGGCCGGCGGTTCGACCCTGGAGTCGATCGGCCTGCGCGGCGCCCTCTCGCTGGAGTACCTCAAGTTCGGGCGCTTCTCGGAGGCGGCAGAGCTTCTGACGGCCGCGATCGAACAGGGAACAGCCGCGGGGCTCGATCGGGATCGGCTCAGTCAGCTCGTCTGGTCTCTCGGCATCGCCCACCTGCAGGCCGCCGAGGCCGAGAACTGCCTCGAGAATCACGCAGCTGCGAGTTGCATCGTTCCGGTCCAGCCGGAGGCCGTCCATCGGCTTGCCGGGCACACCCACGCCGCCGCCCGCGCCATGAACCTCTTCCTCGCCAACAACCCGCAGCACGTCCACACCGCCTGGCTGCTCAATCTCGCCCGCATGGTGAGCGGGGACTGGCCCGAAGGCGTGCCCGAGCCCTATCGCCTTCCCCCCGACGCGTTCGCGCCCGAGAGTGATTTCGCTCCATGGAGAGACGTTGCGATGGAGGTCGGTCTGGACGCGGTCGAGATCGCCGGCGGCGCAGTCATGGACGATTTCGACGGCGACGGGCGCCTCGATCTGGTGACGTCGACAGCGGACCCCTGCGGCAGCCTGCAGGCCTACCGTAACGACGGCGAGGGTGGCTTCGAGAACGTCACCGTGCGTTGGGGCCTCGACACGCAGCTGGGCGGCCTCAACCTGGTTCACGCCGACTACGACGGCGACGGCCGCCTCGACCTGCTTGTGCTGCGTGGCGCCTGGTTGCGGGACGAAGGGCGGATCCGCAACTCTCTGCTACGCAACGAGTTGACGGCCGACGGCGGCAGCTTCGTCGACGTCACGCACGCCTCCGGGCTCGCGGCGCCGGCCTATCCGATCCTCTCCGCCGGCTGGGCCGACTACGATCTGGACGGCGATCTCGATCTCTACCTCGCCAACGAGGGCACCAGCCAGACCGTCGCCTTCCCCTCCCAGCTCTTTCGCAACAACGGTGCGGACGCCAACGGCGTCGTGACCTTCACGGATGTCGCGGCGCGAGCCGGCGTCCAGAACAACCGGGTCGGCAAGGCCGTCGCCTGGGGAGACTACGACGACGACGGCGACCCCGACCTCTACGTGTCGGGCCTGGGCCCGAATCGCCTCTATCGCAACGAAGGCCCCGGCGACGACGGTGAGGTGCGGTTCACGGACGTCGCGCCCGCCCTCGGCGTCACGGAGCCCTCCGAGAGGAGCTTCGCCAGCTGGTTCTTCGATTACGACAACGACGCCGATCTCGATCTCTTCGTCGCCGACTACACAGCCATGACCGCTGTCGTCGCCGCGTCCTACTTCGGCGCGCCCGGCGGTCGCAGCGAACCCCACCTCTACCGCAACGACGGCGGACGCTTCAGCGAGATCGGTCAGCAGATCGGTCTCACACGACCCGCCCCGGTCATGGGCGCCAACTACGGCGATCTCGACAACGACGGCAGGCTCGACGTCTATCTTGGAACCGGCGATCCAAAGTATGGCAGCCTGGTCCCCAACCAGATGTATCGAGGCACCGCGGGTGGGAACTTCGAGGAGATCACGATGGCCGGCGGTTTCGGACATCTCCAGAAGGGTCACGGCGTCGCTTTCGGTGACCTCGACGGCGACGGCGACCAGGACCTCTTCCATCAACTCGGCGGGTTCTACCCCGGTGATGCCTACGGCAACGTGTTGTTCGAGAATCCAGGCAGCAACGCCAGCTGGGTGACGCTCCGCCTCCGGGGAACCCGTTCGAATCGCTACGGCCTCGGCGCCCGGATCGGCCTGAGACTCGAGACCCCCTCCGGTGAACGCTGGGTCCACATCCTCGCCGGCACCGGCGGCTCCTTCGGCGGCTCGAGCTTTCAACAGGAGATCGGCCTGGGCGACGCGACCCGAATCGCCGAGATCGTCGTGCGCTGGCCGATCGGTCAGACTGCGCCGCAGCGTTTCGTCGACCTGGCCCCCAACCAGACCTACGAGCTCGTCGAAGGTGAGACCTCGGCCCGAGCCGTCACTTCCCCGCACATTTCCCTGCGCGGCCCAGGGCACCCAGGCCACTGAGGCGCTGCCACGAGTTGCCGCCGCAGCTCGCGAGGTCGGTCAATCGATGATCCGGCGCAGGCCGCTCAGCGGCGGCGTGCGAGCCGGGCGTGTTCGAGGCTGCCGGGACGGATCATCGCCGAGCGGTCGAAGGGCGGAAGCCCGTCCACCGGCACCGAACGGAAGAGGTACATGAGGTAGCGGCGCTTCTCGCGGAAGAGATCGACGTCGATCGAGGCCCGTCCTCGTTCGAGCTCGCGCACGATCTTCCTTCCGAAGAGCTTCGTCAGCAGGGCGGAGATCCAGGGGTGGCGTTCGCGGCCGTGGTCGCGCGCCAGTTCCAGGGTCGGCAGGGCGAAACGGTCGAAGAACGTGGCCGCGAGCTCGAGGGTGGGCAGCACGGCCTCGGTGATGTCGGCCTCGCGCTCGATCACGAAACCGTAGCGCTCCGCGAGCTCGAGGAACGCGTCGTGGCGGTGTCCGCTGCGCGTCAGATGGGTCCCGTCCTTGACCGGCACGAAGTAGTCGGCGACCAGGAACCAGCCTGTCGGAGCGCACTCCTTGAGCGCCGGAAAGAGGTACTCGATCGTTACGTACTGGCAGGACTCGCTCATCAGGACCAGGTCGTACTGGCGTTGGGGCTCGTAGTGGAGGAAGCCCGAGAGGTGGAAGGGAGCGCCGGTGCGCTCGACGAAGAGCCGGCCCTGGTGGGGGTCCGGCGAGAGTCCCTCGACCTCGTAGCCGCGGCGCAGCAACTCCTCTGCCAGCGCGCCGACCCCGCAGCCCGAGTCGAGGATGCTCCCGACGCCGTCGGGGATCCAGTCGCAGAGGAGGTCGGCGAAGCGGATCTGGGCGGTCCTCAGCCCCTCGAGGTCGCGCGGGTCCGAGTCCTCCCAGAGTCCGTAGTGCTGGTAGGGGAGCCCGAGGACCTCGTTGTAGAAACGCAGGGTGCCGTCGGTCTTGACGCGTCTGTGGCGCGTCCGCCACTTCCGGAGGCGCCGCCAGGGGCTGCGGATCGATCGGCCGTGCTCGTCGAATCGTTTCTTCACTGCGATCTCAACTCTCTCGGAGGGGGATTCACCCCAACCTCTCTCCCCGAATCACCACGGGATCCTGACCTGAGAGGAGGCCATGGTCCCCCACAAGCAAACCCATGAACAGATTACGCATGGTACCGCTCGGCGGCCGACTCCGGGAAGACCCGGCGAGCCCGAACAGGCAGCCGTTCGGCCGGGGCCGATCTTGCTAGACTCGCGTTGGCTCTCCACAACAAGAAAGGCGAGGTGTCTCCATGACCCGCGAACTCCCGACTGACGAGGACCTCGCCGTCGATGAACCCGGTCTCAATCCTGCGGGAGCAGCGCGTCGCCGCTTGATCAGGTCCCTGGGACTCGCCGCTGTCGCCAGCCAGGTCGCCATCGACTGGCACAAACCGCGGATTCATCTCGGCGGACTGCCGGCCCACGCCGAAGCCACAGACAGACTCTGCTCGTTCAATCTCTCGATGAGTTTCTCGGCCACGTCCACCAATCCCATCACTCTCGGAGTCGTCGGTGAGACTCTCCTGGAAGGGATTACCGTCGACTACATCTTCAGCACCGTCCTGACCGACTCGAGCTTCACGACCGAGACCACGACGGTCTTGCCCACCGGCACGAACGACATCCGGCTGAGTTGGTTTCGGTCGGACACCAACGACATCCTGGACTACGAAATGTCGGCGAGTTGCTGTGATCCGACGGCAGATTCGAGCGGCGGCATCGAGACCAGCGACCCCCTGAATGGTGGCGAGCTCGTCTTCACCGTCGTCGTGGGCGACGGGACGTGCAGCTTCGACCCCACCTAGGCCTCGAGCCGTCGGGCGTCAGGATCTATGAAGTCCCGACGGCCGACCGACGCCACCGCCCGACGAGATAGAGCGCCACACCGGCGGCCAGGTTGAGGGCCAGCGAACCGAGGACCGACAGGTAGAAG
>CALOFD010000003.1:0-95012 GCA_942492505.1 Thermoanaerobaculia bacterium | reverse complement strand
CCTCAGCCGATCTCGGGGAGCGGCGTGGAGATGCGCGCATCCTGACCTGGCAGAAGACCCTGATCGAGCACGGCTACGCCGCCCGAACGGTTCCCAGGGAGTACGGCGGCTTCGGAGCAGAACCCGACCTGATGGAGTCCATCATCCTCGACCAGGAGTTCGCCAAGGCCGAGGTCTTCCCGGGCCTCGAAAGCCAGGGCATCTCGATGTTCGTGCCGACGCTCCTCGAGTTCGGCAGCGAGGACCAGAAGAGGAAACTGGTCGGGCCGACCATTCGGGGCGAGATGATCTGGTGTCAGGGTTACAGCGAGCCGGGTTCCGGCAGCGACCTCGCAAGCCTGAAGACGCACGCCAGCCTGGATGGCGATGACTGGGTGATCAACGGTCAGAAGATCTGGACCTCGACGGCGGTCGAAGCCGACATGATGTTCATTCTCGTCCGCTCGGAACCGGAGGCTTCGAAGCACGCCGGCATCAGCTACATGGTGCTGGACATGAAGACTCCGGGGATCGAGGTCAGACCCCTGATGACCATGACGGGTGACGCGAGCTTCAACGAAGTCTTCTTCACCGACGTCCGCGTCCCGCGCGCCAACCTGATCGGAGAGCGCGGTCAGGGCTGGCAGATCGGCACTTTCACACTGCGCCACGAACGCAGCATGCTCGGGCGATCCGGGTACAGCGAGAGTCTCCTGCGCTCATGCACGGAGGTGCTCGAGACTGCAGGTCTGCTCGCGGACCCCACGTTCCGTGACCGCTTGATGCGTCTCGAGGCGCGGGTTCTGGCCATGAAGTATCACGGAATGCGACTGCTCACCGATCGCCTCCGAGATCGCGACTCGGGGGTTTCCGGTCTGATCACCAAGCTCAACGGCTGCCAGATCAACTACGACATCTGTGCGCTCGCGATCGATGCCCTCGGCGAGGTCGGAACACTGGTTCGCGATTCTCCCAGGGTGGTCGCGCAGGGAGAGTGGCAGACGACCTGGATGTACTCGCTCGGTCTCATCATCGGCGGCGGCACGGCGCAGATCCAGAAGAACATCATCAGCGAAGCCGGACTCGGCATGCCCCGCGAACCGAAGTCGGTCCGTCACTGAGAGGGATCGATGGACTTCGGACTTTCTGATGCCCAGAGCCTGCTCGGCCGCAGCATCGCTGACTTCGCTCGGCGCAACATTCCGATCGAACGCGTCCGTGCGGTACTCGATACCGGAGGCGACGACCCCGCCCTGCACGGCGAACTCGCCGATCAGGGGGTGACGGGCCTGCTGGTGCCGGAGGAGTTCGGCGGCAGCGGTCTCGGACTCCTCGATGCCTCGGTGGCAGCGCAGGCCCTGGCGCGGGCGGCCTCGCCACTGAGCTTCCATTGCACCTACGGCATGGCTCCCTGGCTCCTCACCTACGCCGGGACGGACTCGCAGAAGTCTCGCTGGCTGCCCGCCATCGCCGAGGCCGGTGCTCGGCTGAGCGTGATTCCGAAGCCGCTCCGGCCCGGTTCATCGGAGGCCCTCTTCGTCCCCGACGCCACCACTGCCGATGCGTTCCTGGCCCTGGTCGAAACGGAACATCCCCATCTCATCCTGATCGAGGGCGACGACCCGGAACTGCGTCGCAGCGCCTTGCAGACCGTCGACGCGACCCGCGGCATCGGAGAACTGGGCCTCTCCGATCGAATCCACGCAGTCGAGGTGCCCGCCGACGAACCTCGCGCCCTCTTCGAGGAAGCGCTTCAGGTCGGTCGGATTCTCCTTTCGGCCGATGCGCTGGGAGCGGGTTTGCGGGGACTGGAACTCGCGGTCGCCTACTCGAAGGAGCGGCAACAGTTCGGCAGGGTGATCGGCTCCTACCAGGCCGTCAAGCATCTGTGCGCCGAGGCCATCGCGGAACTCGACCCCGTCCAGTCTCTTCTCTGGCACACCGCCTGGTCCTGGGACCAGCGCCTGCCCGATGCCAACGCTCTCGTCTGTCTTCTGAAGGCCCACGCCTGCGAGACCGCCAGCCAGGTGGTGTCAACGGCGACTCAGGTGTTCGGGGGCATCGGATTCACTCACGAGTGCGACATGCACATCTACTTCAAACGCGTCGGCTACGACCGCCAGATGCTCGGCGGACCCTCCGAGATGCGCCGCCGCGCAGCCGACGCAGCTCCACCCGCTCGCAACCTGAGTCTCCGCTCCGTGCGCACCCCCCGCCGCGGCCCATCGTCAGCGGTCCCGGCAGGGCTGGGCGCGAAGCGTTCGATCCACGGCTCGGGCAGACCGTGCTCGCGCGCGCCCTCGAGCACCCAGTCCAGATACCACCCCGCCGGCAGCAGGGTGGGATCGATGACCGAGGGGACGGCGACGTAGGTCGCAGCGTCGACAGCACCACCCGCTCCTTCCACGGTGACCTCCCGGCGCACGTAGCCTGAACCCTCGACCGCGTCGAGGCGCCTCAGATCCTCGGTCTTGAGCCGATAGACGACGCCCCAGAGGAAGGCGTCGTGGCTCTCCCAGGCATCGCACTTCGCGCTGCCATCGTCGCCCCGCTTGTGAAAGCGCAGATCGAAGCCCGACAGCGTAGCTACGCCCACAGGGCGCGCACTGGGTGCGCGTTCCGGTACCGTCAGGCGACGAGTCGACAGATTCGACCCATAGGCGAAGTAGTACCGACTCACCGACCCTGCACCGCTCGGCCAGCCACCACCGCCCGCAACATCCACACCACGACGATTCACCTTCACTTCGATCCTGTCCAGTTCCCGGTCGCTCAGGGCTCGCTCGCTGGGAAAAGCGATCACGTACTGACTTCGCAAGCTCGCTCGAAATCCTCGAATACGTCAGGTCCAACTCCTCGAGGGCGGTCACATAGAAGACCCGTCCGCCGGTCTCCCTGGCGATCGCCTCGACCTCGACCTCGGAGATTCCCGACACGACCCGCCGGTAGCCCTGACCGAACACGTCGAGGCCGGCCAGGGAGACGATGTAGACCGGTACGGCGGCGGCCTTGGCCTGCTCGATCGCCCCCTTCACGCCGAAGCGACTGCGGTAGTCGTCGCCATCGGTCAGCAGCACGAGGGCTCTGCGATCCTGCGAGGGCTCGTAGTGGAGCATCGAGAAGACGATCGCATCGTACATCGCCGTGGCACCGCCGGGATCGAGTGAAGCCAACGCCCTGAACAACTCGGGCACCTCATCCGTCATCGCTGTGGCCAGCCGGGGTTGAGTATCGAAATCGACCACGAAGGCCTTGTCGCCCGGTTCGACCAGGTCGGTCAGGAACTTCAGGGCCGCCGCCTTGGTGTCGGCCATGATCGGCTCCATGCTGAGCGAGGTGTCGATCACCAGGCCGAGACCCAGGGGAAGACCTTCAGCCCGCCCGAACCGTTCCAGGGAGACTTCGCGACCTGCCAGCGTCACCTCGAACTCCGCCTCGGTGAGATCGTCGATCGGCAGCCCGTCCCTGTCGACGGCAACGGCATAGATCTCCACCAGGTTCACTTCGACCTCCTCCACCGGGCCGGCCGCCGAGAAGATCTGCACGTCCTCGAGACTCGAGCCGTCCGCGAGGTAGGCCACCGCGCGCAGGTAGTCGACGCCCGTTCCACTCGGGGGAGTGTCCACCTCCATCGAGAACGGCACATTCTCGGACGTCGCGAGCGCTGTCTCGTTCCACCACAGTTCGATTCTCTCGAGTCGCTCTCCGGTCGGCAGGACCACGGAGACCCTGGCGAGCGCCCGCTGGCCGACCTGCGTGACCTCGCTCGACAGATGCACACCGATGTCCTCACCGGAAGGATTGACTTCCATCGTGTCGCGAGCCAGTTCCCGCCCCTTGGAGTCGAGGGCGATGGCGGTCACCTGATGAACCCGAACCTCGTCGCCCAGATCGATGCTGCCGGAGAACGGCCCTCGTCGATCCTCGTCGACTTCCTCGCCGTCGAGCAGGAACTTGACGCGACGGATCGAGTCGTTGAGCGTCAGCGTCTTGAAGGTCTGGGTCCCCGTCGCCTGCCGCGTTCCGAGGGGTACGAGCCGGATCAACTTGCCCGCCGGCAGCGTTTCGGTCGCTGTCTCGGCACGCCGCGTCGAGGGCAGCAGATCGACGCTCTCGACCAGCGTTCGGTCACCCAGGATGCCGAGGGAACCGACCTCCGGATCGGCGGCGATGGCGCCCCATTCGCCACTCACGAGGTCCTCCACGACAACGCTGACCTCCGTCAGGTCGTCGATCAGCGGCAGGGTGGCTTCCAGCACCCAGCGATCCGACCCGATCAACTCCCGCCCCTTGCCGCGGCGGTGAAAGATCGTCGGTCCTCCATCGATCGGCTGGAGAAGCAGCGTCACTCTCAGCTGATCGCTCGAAAGAGCTTCGATATCCCCCAGGTCGAGGCCGACCTCCACTCGCAGGGCCTCCCCTACCGACGCCACCCCAACGACTTCAGCCGCCATCTCGACGCCGAGAACTCCGGCGTCGAGCGTCCGGAGGTAGCGCGCTGCCCGTGCCGCGCCAACAGCTTCCGGAGCGACCGTAGGGCCCCACTTCGCAGCCGTCAGTTCGGCGCCACCCTGGCGAACCTGGAGTCGATGAGCCCGCCCGTCGTCCTCTTCCTCGGGACGCCGGTAGCGCACCCATGAACGTTCTGTGAGGTCGGTCAGGAACTCGCGCAGTTCACTCGGATCGGCACTCACGATGCCCCCGGTAGCGTCGGCGACAGCCCTGCTGGCGCCACTGGAGCGAGGATCCAGGACCACGACCACCCATCCCATCGACGCGAGAATGCCTCCGATGCCACCGTCCGACTCGCCACTCAAGGGCAGCCCGAGCAACAGCACGCGAGGCCCCCGGGCGCCGATCTCGGGCAGCCACGCGAGGAGTCGCTGAACAGGCCATCCCGGCGCCGGCCGGACTCTCTCGAACGACGTCGACCAGACTTCTTCGAGGGCTTCTCCGATCTCCTCCTCGTCGTCTGTGGGGTCCATCCACACATCGGTGAACTCAGACGCGAGGACCATCTCGACGGAGCCGAGCCCGGCCAACGCCGCCCCAGCCTCGGCCAGGCTTCGCGCCGAGGCATGCAGGTCGGCTTCCGTCATTTCCTGGCTGTCGAACCAGATCAAGCCCTGCCACGAGCCGTCCTTCAGTTCATCGACCCCCAGCACCTCGCGCTCGACTCCCCCCTCGGTGACACGTACGGGTAGCGGCTGTGAAACCGACACGGAGAGCGACACCTCACCCGCGAGCGCGCCGCCGGCGAACGCGGCGCACACGACCAGCAGCAGGATCTGTCGACTCGTTCGCATCTTCAGTCTCCTGGAGTCAGCAGGTTGCCATAGCCGGTCAGGGTGCGTGCCTCGAGGCCGCGTCGATCCACTTCGACTTCCACGTTCCGCCAGCCGGCCGCCTCATTCGTCCGTCCGGCGTCGGGATAGTAGGTGAGTAGGTAGTGGGCCCTCAACTCGGCGGTGATCGACTCGAAGACGCCGTCGAGATCCGCATCTGTCCTCACGTAGTAGACCTTGCCGCCACCGGCGGCTGCCAACTGCTGGAGTCGCGCCGCCCGTGTCTTCGTGCCGAAGCTCTGACCTTCGCTGCGGGCTGCAGCATCGTTCATCACGATCAGATAGATCGGAACCCCGCGCTCTCTCGCCAGCTTGACCGAAGCATCGAAGGAGAAATTCTCGTCTTCGTCATCGCCGTCGTAGAAGACGACGAGGGCCTTGCGTCCCTCGCTCTCCTGCAGTTCGAGCAGCGACAGCACCACCGCTTCCCAGATGGCGGTCGTGCCACCCGGTTCGAGGGACCGGATCCCGGCTTGCACATTGTCCAGCCGACCCGTCGTTGCCCGGACCACGCGCGGACTCGAACCGAAGCCGACGAGAAAGGCCCGATCCTGTCCCTGGACGAGGCCGTCGACGAACCCCTGGGCGGCACGCTGGACCTCGGACATACGCATGAAGAGCGACAGGGACGAATCGATGGCCAGTCCGACCGTGATCGGCAACCCCCCGGCGGTATCGAAACTCTCGATCTCCTGGGGTACGCCCTCTTCGAGAATCCGAAACTCCTCCTCGGGCAGTCCGTGGACCGGCTTCCCCTGTCGATCGGTGACGACGACAAAGAGTTCGACCAGCCGAACCGTCACTTCGTCGCCGAACTGGTCTGCATTCATCAGGATCACGTCTTCCGCGACGCGGCCGTCGTCGAGGACCGCGGCAGCCCGGATGAATCCCGGATCGGCAGTCAGCGGGATGAAGACCCGCTGACGCCAGGGGGGTTGACGACGAGTGCCGACCAGCTCGTCCTGCCAGTAGAACTCGACCTGCGAGACGCGGGAATCGACCGGGACCTTGACCGCGACTTCGACGTCGACCGGGCCGGAGCGCTTGCCGGCCTCCGGCTCGACGATCCGCAGATTGAAGCTCAACGCAGCCTCGTTCATCAGCACGCCGTCACGCCCGAGTTCGACGCCACCCGAGCCGTAGGCGATGGCCACGACCAGCCGCTGTCGAGGGGTCGATCCGAGGTCGATCACCGTTCCGAAGGGGGCTCGCCGTTGCGTGTCGACGCGGCGTCCGTCGAGCAGGTAGACCACCCGCTTGACGGTATCGACGACTTCCACGGCGAACGACACCCTGCCGAGTTGGATCTCTCGATCGGGAGCGATCAGGCGTATGGCCCGATTCGCCAGCAACGTCGGACTCCGTGGCGTCAGCGGCGTATCGGAATCACGATCCGTCCTGAATTCGCGCGTGACGAACGCGGCAAAGGACTCCCCCCGCCCCCCTCTCGCAGAGACTCGACCAGGACGACCCGCACCATCCGTCTCGGCGGGCAAACGCAGGTCGGTCGTGAAGCGCCACTCGTCACGCCCCCTCAGATCGACCGTCACGGCATCCTCATGCCGGGTGAGGATCTCCCCGGTGGTGAGATGAACGCCGACCGTCAGCCGCAGCGCAGCCTCCTCGATCGCCGGCAGCCGTCGCCGCAAGCTATCGATGTCCAGCCTCGCCTCCAGTCGACTGCCCGCCTCCGAAACCGCGAACTGATCGAACTCGATCGCCGAGCGCAGGGAGAGCGTCGCGCCCTCACTGCGACTGGCCAGCGCCAGGCGGGCCCGGGCATCGGAAACAGACACGGGGGTACCGACCACGGCCACGAGGGGCGCAACCAGATCTGCGGCTCCCGACCATTCCAGGCGTCGAGGCGTGCCCAGATTCTCGTCAGATGAGAGCAATCGGACGACCGTTCGGTCGTCGAAGGCCGCAGCCGACTCGACCACGCCGTCGACATCATCGATCACGCTTCCTCCAGAGAGTCGGGCGAGCTCTTCGAACTCGCTCTCTTCGACGATCGTCAGTCCCAGATCGGCCGCCGGGGACGAATCCGAGTCGGAGGTATCGGACCGTCTTCCGAGCCCCAGTTCGAAGCCGAATGGAGCGTTCGGGCTCGACCGGAAATCCACTCCGTCCGTCGCCGCGGTCAGCCCGTGAAGGGGGAGAGGGTCCAACCGAAGGCGGCCGCCGCTTCGGCGATCTCTCGAGCGCTCGCCAGTGAGTTCGGCGGTAGCTTGTCCGGATATCGATCCCACATCGAGAGGCCGAGATTGTCAGCCAGCAGCAGCAGCATCGACGGGCTCTCGAGGCGACCCTCCGAAGCCATCCACAGAAGCAGTCGATCGGCCTGCAGCCGCCGAACCGCGACTTCCGAGGACTGCGCCTGCCGAAGAGCTTCGACGTCCACCGCTCCCTCCTGCTCCTCGACGCCCAACGAACTGGAGCGGATCCCGGCCAGCACATCGCGATCTCCCTGCCGGGAGATCAAACCGTTCATGGCATCTCGCAGCCTCTGGGCATCACTTCCCCGTCTGACCAGGATCTGGGGAACGGGATCTGCCACAACGACCTCGAAGTTCCCCTGCGCCGCCAGGTCCTCAGCAGACTCCGCGATCCGTGACGCCCACTGCCTGACATTCCGATCTCGCGAGCCGGCAAAGTCGATGTAGAGCGTGACCGGAAGGCGGGGCGCTTCGATCGCCAGGGGCGTCGGCAGGAGGACACCGTTCTCGAGAATCTCGAGAGTCGCCAGCTCCGTGGTGTCTTCGACCTGCAGAGCGACGTCGTAGCTGAGCTGCCCCTGAGTCGGCGAGGCGCACAGCATCGCCGCCAGGCCCCACGCTCCGAGCGAGCAGAAGCGTCTCAAGTCGATCCTCCGCGTGACGGTCCCAAACCTCTCCTCCTCCAACAACGCGGTCTGTACGCCCACAACCGATCAACACCCGGAGCGAGTGTCGAATTTCCCCACCCCGGCATGAGCCCGCTCACCGGACCCAGAAGGCTCGGGTAGCCAGGGCGGCGATCAGCAGGACTTCCAGACGTCCCAGCCACATCAGCACGAACCATCACGATCTTCTGCCACCACTCGAAAAATGCGAAGTTCGCGGTCGCTCCCACTCCGCTGAGTCCCGGACCGATGTTCCCCAGCACCGCGATCGCCGCGCTGGCCGAGGTCTCCAGATCCGTCCCGCCCAGGGTCAGCGCAAAGGTCCCCAGGACCCAGGCGCCGATATAGAGCAGGAGAAAGCCCATGATGCTCGCCACGACGGGGTTCGGCGCCGGGGTCTTACCGACGAAGATCGCGAGGACGGAGTTCGGGCTGAACATGAGCCGTACCTCGCGGAATGCCGCCTTCAGCCCGATCACGACGCGAACGATCTTCATTCCGCCGGCCGTCGAGCCCGCGCAACCACCGACGAACATCAGGCCGACCAGCAGGAGTCGCGAGAAGTTGGGCCAGGTATCGAAGTCGGCTGTTCCGAAGCCGGTCGTCGTCAGGATCGAGACGAGTTGGAAGAGACTGTCCAGATAGGCCCTCGCCGCGTTCTCGTAGTGGCCGTTGAACCACACGGAGAAGAAGATGACGAAGCTCAGCGCGAGCGTTCCGACGCCATAGATCCTCAGCTCCGTATCGGACAGGAACTCCTTCAGTCCGCGCTTGACTCCAAGCGGCCGGAATCCGTAGAAGAGCGAGAAATTCGCCCCAGCCAGGAACATGAAGACGATGATCACGATCTCGACCATGGGTGAGTCGAAGGCCGCAACCGAGGCATTGCGAGGCGAGAAGCCCCCCGTCGAGAGGGTCGAAAAGGTGTGGGTCAAGGCGTCGTACGGGCCCATTCCGACGGCCAGCAGCGCCAGCACCTCGGCGGCGGTCAGCATCAGGTAGATCCGCCACAGCACATTGGCCGTGTCCTGGACCCGGGGATGAAGGGTCGAAGCGGTCGGACCGGGGACTTCCAGCTTGTAGACCAGGCGGCCTCCGATTCCGAGTTCCGGCATCAGGGCAACGAAGAGAACGATGATCCCCATCCCGCCGAGCCACTGTGTGAAGCACCGCCAGAAGCTCACCGCATATCCAAGGGACTCGATCTCGAGCAGGATGGTCGACCCCGTCGTCGTGAACCCGGAGGCGGACTCGAAGAGGGCATCCACGGGATGGACGATGCTGCCAGTCAGGAGATACGGCAACGCCCCGAGCAGGGATGCCATGAGCCAACCCCCGACGACGATCAGGATCCCCTCGGGACGATGCAGATCGCTATCGCGGCGGCCGGCGAGGACCATCACGAATCCGATGGCGCCGGTGATCATCGCGGAAACGAGAAAGGCCCCGACCGCCTGCATCTCGTTGTAGAACAGGCCGCAGAGTGCAGGCACCAGCATGGCGAGCGCCAGCAGGCCCACCAGCCGGCCGAGGATGTGCAGGACCGGACGCAGGTGCACGGATCAGTCCGCTTCCGAACCCGGGAAGAACAGGCGAACCAGGGCCACCTCTCCCTCTTCGACGAAAAGAATCACCCGATCTCCGACTTCGAGTCGGAAGCTGCCACGCGGGACCTGGACCTTCTCGTCGCGGATGACCGCGCCCACGATCAGTCCCGGAGGCGGATCCAGTTCGGCGAGTGTCACTCCTGCCGTGGGACTCTGCGGATAGATGTCGCGCTGCACGACGACCACCGATCCGTGGTGGAGCGAGGCGATGTTGGCGCTGTACCCGCTCCGGATGTATCCCTCGATTCGTTCATGGACCAGCGTCCTCGGAGAAACGATGTGCACGAGACCGAGTTTTCTCCACAGATGGGTGGTCTTCGACCGATCGACCATCGCGATGACCTCGGGAACCCCCAGTTCCTTCGCCAGCAGACTGGCCATCAGACTGCTCTCGTCGTTTCCCGTCGATGCCACGAAGGCGCTGGCCTCGGCGACACCTTCCGCTTGCAGCAGATTCTCGTCGGTGGCGTCGCCCTGCAGGATCGAGCACTGCGGCAGGCGAGCCGCGAGTTCCTCAGCACGAGACCGACTGCGCTCGATGATCGTGATCCGGCTGACCTTCCCCACCAGCCATTCGGCGACCATCAGTCCCGTGACGCCGCAGCCGGCAATCACCACTCGCGTCGGCTTCTGCGATCGTGGACTGACGAACGACTCGACCTGGTCGATGACCTCGGTGCGCCCCAGCAGCAGTGCATCGTCTCCCGGCTTCGCACGATCACCACCCGACGGTACCCGCAGCGTGTCGCCGCTGAAGTAGCCCACCACGAGACTGTTGCCCGGCAGCTCGAGTTCCTTCAGCGGCGTGGACACCAGAACCGAGTCCTCTTCCAGCCGGATCCGCCGCAGCTGGATCTTGTCCTGGGCGAGATACTCCACGCCGACCGTGCTGTGCCCCAGGATGTGGTTCAGGATCTGGGTGCTCGCCAGCAGCTGGGTGGACATCAACAGGTCGCTCGAGAACAGCTTCTCGTAGAGCGTGTGGTACTGCTTGACCTCCTTGGCGATACCCACGCGGGTCACGACGCGCGGCGCTCCCAGATGCTTTGCCAGCAGCGACGCCGCCAGATTCGACTCGTCATTCGACGAGACGGCGATGAAGAGGTCACAGTCGCCCGCGTGGGCCTTCATCAGGGTCGAAACATGAGAACCGTTGCCCACCACGACGGTTGCATCCAACTCTTCCTCGACCTCCGCGGCTCGAACGGCCCTGTTCTCGATCAGGACCACATGGTGCCCCTCTCGGGAAAGGGTCTGGGCGAGGTAGAAACCGACCGTGCCGGCGCCCATGATCACGAAGCGCTGCTTCTCCATTCACACCTCCGGGAGGGGCATCAACACTCGCGGTCTCTGCCCAGAACTCCCCAACACATCGGCCTCGTCAAAGGGAATGAAAACAGCCTGGTGTTCGTGACAGATCGAGCATGGAGCCGGCCCCTTCCACTCCCTGGAGGCCTCTGCATGCGCCCGCATCGACGATAACACAGGGCTTCGGACCAGAAGGCGAGTTCTCAACCTCGCGTTCAGGACGATTCGAAGAGATCGCCCTGAGTGCCTCCCGGACGCCTGAAGGCCGAAGAATCGAGGCTGGCTGGTCGGCGAGCGAGACCGCTTCGGCGTAGCGATAGCTCGAAGAGATCGTGAATCTGAGCGGCGTACGGCCCTTCGCCCCGCATCCGGATGCCGAAACGTGAATCATCCAGACCTCCGCCGCGCATCTCCCGCAGACGCCGGAGCACCTTCTCCTTGCGCTGCGGGAACCATCGTTCGAGCCACTCGACGAAGAGGTCGGCCACGCCACCCGGCAATCTCAACATCAGGAAGGCGGCGCTGTCCGCCCCAGCCTCTGCGGCCGCCTCGAGGATCGCGGGAATCTCGTGATCGGTCAGCCCCGGAATCACCGGGGCCACGTTGACCCCCACCGGCACACCCGCTGCCGCCAGCTTCTCGATCGCCTCGATACGGGCCCGGGGGTGGGCGGCTCGGGGCTCCATCCGTCGTGCCATCTCGGGATCGAGCGTCGTGACCGAGAGCACCACGTGAACGGCATCAAAGCGGGCGAGCTCCGCAAGGGTCTCCAGATCCTCGACCACACGCTGGCTCTTCGTGATGAGGCTCACCGGGTTGCGCAGATCGGCGAAGACCTCGAGGCACCCGCGCGTCAAACGCAGCTTCGACTCGATCGGCTGGTAAGGATCGGTCACTCCACTCAGGGCAACCACCTGAGGTTGCCACCGGTGGTCCTCGAGGGCCGCTCCGGAGCAGGCCCGGCGCGTCCTCCTTGACCAGGATGCGGCTCTCGAAGTCGAGCCCTGGCGAGAATCCGAGGAACTCGTGACCGGGACGCGCGTAGCAGTAGACACACCCGTGTTCGCACCCTCGATAGGGGTTCACGCTGTAGGTGAAGGGCACGTCGGGACTGTCGTTGCGCGACAGGATCGAGCGACTCCGGTCGCGGAAGAACTGGTTCTCGGGCGCAGCCTCCTCACCGGGATCGTAGGCCACCTCGAGGCGTTCGAAGCGACCCGCCGAGTTGCTGCTCGCCCCTCGACCGCGAGGGAGATCGATCACCGCTCTCTCGAAGACAAGCGCGTCCTCTCGACGACAAGGAAGATCAGCCCGCCGAGAACGACGGTCGAAAGGGCGAGAATCGACTCTGCCGGGCGCGAGCGCAACGCCTGGACCATCATCCACACCGAGACGGCGAGAAAGAGCAGGGCCGGCCAGGGGTAGAACGGCGTCCGGAACGGCCTGGGCAGTTCACTCTGGCGCCACCGGAGGACCGGCACGCAGGAGACCGCAAGGCTCATGAAGAGGGTCAGGGCGAACCCCGAGTACTGCTGGATCTGGTCGACTCGACCGGAGAGGATGATCACCGACGTGACCAGCCCCTGGAGCACGAGCGCAGGGACCGGAACGCCCTTCGAATCGGTCCTGGACAAGCCACTCAGGGGACCGAAGTCCCGACCGAATGCGAAGTAGACCCGGGGCCCCGCGACCGTCATCGCCGAGGCCGAAGCGAGAATCGAAACGCAGATCACTGCGGCGGTCACCGAAACGCCCAGACCACCGAAGAGTTGCCGGGCCGCCACCAGGCCGACCTCGACCTGTCCGGCCAGACCCTCGACGCCGGCTGCGTAGAAATAGGCGGCGTTCAGACCGACGTACAGCAGGATCACCAGCAGGGTTCCTCCGAGCAGGGAGCGAGGAAGGTCCGACTGCGGGTTGCGCATCTCCCCGGCCAGGTAGGCAGACGCGTTCCAGCCCGAATAGCAGAACATCACGAAGACCAGCGACGCCCCCAACGCCGGTCCCAGGGCCTGTCCCGCGTCCCGTTCGGCAGCCTGCCAGACCCATTCTGTTCGACCTCGGCCGAAGGTGAATGCGGCAGCGATCAGGCCGACGATTCCGATCACCTTGCCGGCGGTCAGGAGATCGCTCAAGGCCAGACCACGACGCACCCCGCGAGCATGCAGCACCACGAGCAGCCAGGCCAGCGTCAGGGCGACGAAATCATCCAGACGCAGGATGCCGAGGACCTGACGATCGGAGGCAACCCATGGAACGAAATGGGCCAGGTAGCGAACCAGACTCTTCAGGGCCGCGGCGATCGGCGCCGAGAACCCTGCGATCAGGGAGATGAAGGCGCTCATGAACGCGAGACCGCGACCGTAGGCTGCGCGCAGATAGACGTACTCCCCTCCCGCCTGCGGCAAAGCGGCTCCGAGTTCTCCGTAGCAGAGCGCACCACAGATGGCGAGCACTCCACCCACCACCCACAGTGCGTAGATCAAGCGCGGATCGCCGAGATCCGCCGCCTGGAAGCCGGTTGTCGTGAAGATCCCGGCTCCGACGATATTGGCGACCACCAGTGCCGTTGCAGACCGGAGCCCGACCCGCCGGACCAGACCCGTAGTCTCGCTGCTGGACACTACGGGCTGGAACTCAGGGGACCGAGTCGAACCGGTTCGACTCGCTTCTTCTCCAATCCGCGCGGTGTCTTCTGGATCAGAGTCAGATTCTGGGTGAAGCCGCCGACAGCCAGCACCATGCGGCCATTCATTCGCAACTGATCGATCAGGGCGGCCGGGATGTTCTCCGGAGCGGCCGTCAGGACGATCGCGTCGAACGGCGCCTCCTCCGGCCACCCCTTGCGCCCATCCCCGGCACGCACCGAGACGTTACGGTAGCCCAGCCGCTCGAGTCGCGATCGGGCCTCGTCGGCCAACTGGGTGCTGATCTCGATCGTGTAGACATGCTTGGCCAGACTCGAAAGAACCGCCGCGTCATAGCCGGAACCGGTTCCGATCTCGAGAACGCGATCGTTCTCGTCGAGTTCCAGCAACTCGATCATGAGGGCCGAGATGTAGGGCTGGAGAATGCCACCGCCTTCGGCCTCGGTGGGAAGGGGAAGGTCGTCGTACGCATGGCTCTCCGAGCCTTCCGGAACGAAGAGATGACGTGGCACCGTGTTCATCGCGTCGAGCAGGTTGGACTGTCGAATTCCACGGCCTCTCAACTGACGGTCGACCATCTCCTGGCGCTGCTCCCGATAACCGTCCTGGGCGACTGCCGGGGCCGCCAGGACGATCGCCAGGACGACCAGGGCCAGGCCTCTCAGGGGTGCCGCAGTTGCACGCAACAGGATCACGGTGCGATTCTCTTCATTCGTGGCTGGGAGCGGCTGGAAATTACCATGGCTGGCAGTGCCAACTCGACCGTCGAGGTCGTCGAAGGCCTGAGGTCGATGGGTAGCCTGCTCTGCGCCATTGGGGAAGATAACAACGCTCAACAGCGTTGGAATTTCCGATGGGCGGCCGAACGACCGAGCCGATGGACCTCGAAACATTGCCTCCACCGGGCACGTCCAAGAGGGCGTGGCATCACTCCCCCGACACCCACCATCTCCAAGACTGGAAGCCATCCCCATGAAAAGATTCGCTCCCTGGCCGTGTACCCTGCTCCTTCTCTCCTCGCCGCTCCTGGCAGCGGTGGACGGGACCGTTCGATTCGAGGGGGAACCCCCGGCCGAATCGACACTCCGGATGAACGCCGATCCCAAGTGTGACGAGCTTCACGGCGGTGAGAAGGTGACCACCGCTCTCTACGTGGTGGGAGAGGAAGGCGGCCTCGCCGACGTTTTCGTCTGGGTCAAGGATGTCCCCGAGGGGGACTACCCGACACCCGCCGAGCCTCAGAAGATCACCCAGAAGGGCTGCCTCTACAGCCCGACCGTGATGGGACTGCAGGTCGATCAGGTCCTCGAGATCGAGAACCAGGACGACATCCTTCACAACGTCCGCGCTCTCGCCCGAACCAACCGCCCGTTCAATCTCGGCCAACCCGGAGTCGGCGTACGAACCAAGAGCTTCAAGGAACCCGAGGACGCGATCAAGGTGAAGTGCGACGTCCATCCCTGGATGGAATCCCACATCTTCGTCCTCGACCACCCGTTCTTCGCCGTCACCGGCCCCGAGGGCTCATTCTCGATCGCCGGCCTGCCGGCCGGCACCTACACTCTCGGCGTCTGGCACTCACGGCTGGGATCGCAGGAGGCCGAGATCGTCGTCGGAGCCGACGGCACGGCGACCGCCGACTTCAGCTACTCGATGCCCTGATCGGCAGGGAGGGAGTCCGGGAACGGTGCTGCCGCTCCCGGCTACCGCCGGTGGTAGGCTGACGGCCCTTTCCGGCCATGTCTGTCGCTCGACGATTCCTCGCACTCCTGACGGTCCAGCTGGTTCTGGCCGGGCGGGCCGGCGCCGCCCCGAACATCGTCTTCATCCTGGTCGACGATCAGCGCTACGACGCTGCGGGCTTCCTCGGTCATCCCTTCCTCGAGACACCGAACCTCGACGCCCTGGCCCGCGGCGGGCTCGTCTTCGAGAACGCCTTCGTCACGACCTCCCTCTGCTCCCCGAGCCGAGCGACCTTCCTGACGGGACTCTACGCCCACGCCCACGGTGTTCTCGACAACAGCACGGCCCTGGCGCCGGCAACCCCGACCTTCCCCGAGGTCGTGCATACCCAGGGGCTGCGCACCGGATTCATCGGCAAATGGCACATGGGAGGAGGCGACGATTCTCCCAGGCCGGGCTTCGATCGTTGGGTCTCCTTCCCCGGCCAGGGCGCCTACCGGGGACAGCGGCTGAACGTGGATGGAACACACATCGACCAGGACGGCTACATCACCGATGTCCTCACGGACTACGCCGTCGAATTCCTCGAACAGCCCTCGGACAAGCCGTTCCTGCTCTACCTCTCCCACAAGGCGGTGCATTCACCCTTCGTCCCGGCGTCGCGCCACGCCGGCAGCTACAGCGATCGATCGTGGCCGAAGCCGGCGACCATGGACGATACCGAGGCCAACTATGCGGGCAAGCCGGACTGGGTCCGCAAGCAGCGCGACAGTTGGCACGGAGTCGATGGTATGTACGACGGCAAGGTCGATTTCGACGACTTCGTCATCGACTACAACGAGACCCTGAGAGCCGTCGACGACAGCGTCGGTAGAATCGTCGAGACCTTGCGCCGCATCGGGCGACTCGACGACACCTTGATCGTCTATACCTCTGACAACGGCTTCCAGTTCGGGGAGCACGGACTGATCGACAAGAGGACGATGTACGAACCGTCGATTCGGATTCCGATGGTGGTCCACTGGCCCAGGGTGGTCGAAGCCGGCACGCGACGGCCGGAGCTGATCACCAACCTGGACATCGCCCCGACCTTCATCGAAGCCGCCGGAGGAGGCGTGCCCGCCACCATGCAGGGAGAATCGTTCCTGCGGGTGCTGCGCGGAGACGGCGAGGGCTGGCGTCGCGAGTTCCTCTACGAGTACTTCTGGGAACGAATGTTCCCACAGACTCCGACGGTCCTCGGAATTCGCACGCCGACCCACAAGCTGATGAAGTACCACGGCATCTGGGACCGGTATGAACTCTACGATCTCGTCGCGGACCCGGAGGAACGCCACAACCTGCTCGCCGACTACCAGACTCGCACCGGCATCGGACATGTCGAGTACCGTGTTCTGGGCTCGCCGGTACCCAACGAAGCCCTCGTCGAGCTCTTCGGCACCGGGACCGACGACCCGCAACTGCGCACGCTCTTCGAAGACCTGCACGATCGCCTCAATCACCTCCTCGACGAGAGCGGCTGCGCTCGAGAGCCGAATTGGACTCTCCAATGAGCGCGCCTCGTTCCCGAGGGACGAAATGAAGGTCGCTGCCGCCATCGCGGAGATCCTCAAGCGTGAGGGCGTCGACTTCATCGTCGGCTACCCGGTCAATCCGGTGATCGAAGCGGCGGCCGAAGCCGACATCCGGACCATCATCGTGCGCCAGGAGCGCACCGGCCTCCACATGGCCGATGCCGTCAGCCGGGTCACCTCCGGCAGGCAACTCGGGGTCTTCGTCATGCAACATGGCCCCGGCACCGAGAACGCCTACGGCGGCGTCGCCCAGGCGTACTCCGAGTCGATCCCGATCCTCGTCCTGCCGGCGGGCTATCCACGCCGGCAGGCCCATGTCTTCCCCAACTACAACGCCACCCAGAACTTTCAACACATCACCAAGTGGTGCGAACCGCTGAGCATGGGCAAGGCGGTACCGGAGGTCATGCGACGCGCCTTCTCCCAGCTGCGCAACGGCCGCGGCGCACCCGTCGTCGTCGAGTTGCCGCTCGACGTGTTCTCCGAGGACGTACCCGAGCCTCTTGCCTATCAGCCTGCGATCTCGACCACTACCGGCCCAGATCCCGAGGCCGTCGGCAAAGTCGCCCGCGTCCTCGCGGAGGCGCGAAGGCCCGTCATCTACGCCGGCCAGGGCGTGCACTTCGCCCGCGCCTGGAGCGAGTTGTTGGAACTCGCCGAGCGACTGGGCGCGCCGGTGACGACGAGTCTGGAAGGCAAGAGCGCCTTCCCGGAGAACCACCCTCTCGCTCTCGGTTCCGGGGGGCGGGCGATACCGGCGCCGGTCCACGAGTTCCTCAGCGAGGCTGACGTCGTCTTCGGCATCGGATGCAGCTTCGGGATCACCGCCTTCGGCACCTACATGCCGCGCTACAAGCAGGCGAGAATCATCCATTCGACGCTCGACCCCAGGGATCTCGGACGGGACATTCGCTGCGACCACGCTCTGCTCGGTGATGCCCGGCTCACTCTTCGGTCGCTGCTCGACGCCCTCGAAGATCAGGACCTCGAAGCCGTCGAATCACAGCGTTCGAGCGTCGTGGCGAAGATCGCCACGAGCCGGAGTCGTTGGTTGCAGAAGTGGCAACCGAAGCTGCGCTCCGAGGAAACCCCCCTCTCGCCCTACCGCGTTCTGTCGGACCTCCATGAGACGGTGGATCGCAGCCGCACGATCATCACGCACGATGCCGGAAGCCCCAGGGATCAGTTGTCGCCCTTCTGGGTCAGCACCGAGCCGCTGAGCTATCTGGGCTGGGGCAAGACCACCCAACTCGGCTACGGCCTCGGCCTGGCCATGGGCGCGAAGCTCGTCAGACCCGATCACCTCTGCATCAACGTCTGGGGCGACGCCGCGATCGGCTTCACCGGAATGGACTTGGAGACGGCCGTCCGGGAGCGCATCCCGATCCTCTCGATCCTGCTCAACAATTCTTCGATGGCGATCGAGATCCCCATCATGCAGGCCGCGCAGGCCAAGTACGGCAGCACCGACATCAGCGGCAACTACTCGGAAATGGCCAGGGCCTTCGGCGCCCACGGTGAAAGAATCGTGCACCCGGACGAGATCGTTCCGGCCATTCGTCGAGGAATCCGCTCCACGGAGGAAGGAACACCGGCGCTCCTCGAGTTCATCACCTCGAAGGAGATCGCCATTTCGAACCCCTTGAACGATGACTGAAGCCAGGCCCCCATCCCAGCGCCGCAACCCACGAGCCGGGTTGCCTTCGTCGACCCTGAGATCCAGGGCCTGCAGGCTCCTGCTCTTCTTCGCCTGCCTGTCCTCGATCGCCGTACCCTCCCTCGCCCAGCCGGAGTCGAGGGTCGGAGAGCTGGTCGCCCAGGGGTTGAAGGCAGTGGCGGCCGGCGACTACTCGACGGCCATCTCGGCCTTCACGGAGGCCACCCAGATCGACCCGCAAGACCCCTCTGCCTGGTTGGCACTGGCAGAAGCGCAACGTGCCATGGGCCAGGGCGAGGGGGCACTCGACGCAGCCATGGAGGCCCGACGGCTGGCGCCGAGACAACCCGAGGTGCTGATCACCCTCGCAGAAATCATGGCGATGCGCGGCGACTTCGACGAAGCCCTGGCTCTCGCCACGGAAGCGGAGCAGATCGTGCCCGGAAGCGCGAATGTCCTCATCCTGAAATCCGCGCTCCTGAGCGAACTGGGACAGGCCGACACCGCCATCAGCCTTCTCCGCGCCGCCTGGTCGAAGACACCCCGAGACCCTCGGGTGGGCGAACAACTGGCGGTCGTCCTCTGGGATGAAGGCCGAGGCGTCGAAGCAGCCCAGATCGCCGACCGAGCCTACTCGGCCGACCCCAGCCGGGCCAACGCGGCCCTGGTGATCGGAATGCAGATGGCCACGCAGGGTACCGAGCCCCTGACGGCGGCGTACTGGCTCGAAACCGCGCAACGCGCCGGGGTGCCCGGCGGCGAGCGACTGAGTCAGGACATCGGACGCTTGAGACTCGAGGGCGGCGATCTCGAAGGCGCCGTGCGGGCTCTCGAGTTCGCCCGAAGCCTGTCTCCAGGCTCGCCTCAGGTCCTCGGCCTGCTGGCCGATGCCTATGAGGCGGCGGGCGACGTCCAGCGTGCTGCCGACGCCCGCGCCGCCGCGGCCGAACTCGGCTCTCCCCTGGAAATGGAGCTCGCAGAGATCCGGAGAATGGTCGACCGAGGACGCTTCGTCGAAGCTCTCGACCGGATCGAACCGCTCCTAGACCGCAATCCCAACGACGTTCGCCTGATGACCCTTCAGGCGTCGATCTTCGCGAGCCGCGGTCGGTTCAAGGAAGCGATCGACGCCATCGGCAGCGCCCGCGCTCTCCAGCCCGAGGAACCCGAGTTGCAGTATCTCGAGGGGCTCTTCCTGCTGCTCGACGGACGTGTGGACGAAGCCCATGAGGCGGCCCAGGCAGCCCTGACACTCGACGACGGCATGGCCGACGCCCACAACCTGCTGGCCGGAATCCTGGCCAAGCGTGGTGACTTCGAGGGCGCCGTGGTTCACTTCGAACGGGCGCTCGATCTCGGACTCGACTCGCGCGAACTCCGCCTCGGATACGCCGCAGCCCTGGAGAGCCTCGGGTCGCGAGCAGGAGGCAGAAGTCCAGATGCGGGCCTACCGCAATCTCAGGGCGCGCCAGTAGCCGGAGCGCCCATGATCCCGGCGTAGGCCTCCCGATAGCGGGCCGAAACGATGTCCCAGGTGAGCTCCGCCTCCGTCTTCCTGCGGCCGGCGGCGCCACGGTGAAGTCGCTCCTGTGACTCCATGAATTCGCCCAGCGCCGCCGACAACCCTGCCGCATCACCCTCGCGGGTCAACCAGCCGGTCTGAGGGTCTTCGACTGCCAGGGGAATGCCGGAGATTCCCGAGGCGATCACCGGCAAGCCGCTCGCCATGGCCTCGAGGATCACGTTGGGCAGGCCATCGACGTTGCCGGCCGGATCGTGGACGGCGGGAAGCACGAAGCCATCTGCCGACCGGTAGAGCGACGGCAGGTCCTGGCGATAGACCAGCCCCGGAAAGTGGATTCGGGGTTGATCGGCCGCCTGGGTCCGGAACTCCTCCAGGCGATCGCCACCACCGGCCAGAACCACATGGACGTCGGGATGCCCGCGCAGGAACTCCGGCAGGATCGGCAGCAACACCTGGTAGCCCTTCTTGGTCGCCATGCGCCCGACCGAGAGCAACACCGTGGCCTCCGGCGGGATCCCGAGCTTCTCGCGCCACTCGCTTCGGCCCTCGTCGCCCGGATGGAAGCGCTCGCAATCGACTCCGTAGGGGATCACCTGCTGAACTCCATCGAAGCCCAGGGCGGCGACTCGATCCACGAGTTCAGGAGAGCATCCTGTCAACAACCTGGTCGCAGCCAGCGAGCGTCGCACCCACGTTCTCAACCAGGCCTTCTCAGCCATGAAGACGTCGCTGCCGTGAAGGCCGACGGCAACCGGGATACGGGTCGAAAGACTGCGCGCCAGCAAACCATTCGGAACCACCCAGTGGGCATGGACGAGGTCGAAGCGCTCCGAACCGAGTGCCTGCAGGGCCGCCCGGCGGGCGCCGAGCCAGTAGGCGGGCGCCGCCAGCGCAGCCCCGACCTTCATCGTCTCGTCACGATCGAGAGAGCGACTGTAGCCCACCAGTTCCAGCGATTCGGGGGCGTAGCGGAAGCTCCGAACCACGACTCCATCGACTTCCCACGACCGAGCGACACCTCGGGCATGCGGCGTCAATACGGTCACCGAGTCCCCCAGTCGCACGAGTCCCCGAGCCAGTTCGAGGATGAAGGGCCCGGCGGTGTCGCCCTCGAAGCGCGGAAAGGTCTGGGTGAGGAAGAGGAGCTTCACGAGATCCGAGCGCCACGGCCGCGAGGCAGCCGGAGATCCTAGCCGACGGTCTCTTTGATCGAGTAGCTGTCTGAACGCTTGAAGTTCTTGAACGTGATCATCTCGCCGAGCAGTCCTGTCGTGAGGATCTGGAAACCGAGCAGCATCAGCAGGACCCCGAGCAGTAGCAGCGGACGGTTCGACAGCGAAGCCCCCATGAACCAGAGAACGGCCAGATAGGTGTTGATGGCCGTTCCCGCGATCAGGAAGAACAGTCCGAACGCCCCGAACAGATGCAGGGGACGCCGCGTGTACTTCGTGATGAACAGCACGGTCAGCAGGTCCAGAGGCCCCTTGTAGAGGCGGTCCCAGCCGTACTTGCTGCGACCGTGGCGCCGCGGGTGGTGTTCGACCCGCAGTTCGCCGATCCGGAACCCGCGGCGACTGGCGAGCACCGGGATGTACCGATGCAGTTCGCCATAGACGTGCACCTGCTCCAGCACCTCCCGGCGATAGATCTTGAAGCCGCAATTGAAGTCGTGTAGATCGACACTCGCCATCTTGCGGGTGACCCAGTTGTAGATCTTCGACAGGAACCTTCTCGAGAAGGGGTCGCGTCGCTTGCGCTTCCAGCCGGAAACCAGGTCGAGGTCTTCGGCTTCGAGCAGTTCCAACATCCGCGGGATCTCTGCCGGATCATCCTGGAGGTCTCCATCCATCGTGATCACCAGAGACCCCGCACAGTGGTCGAAGCCCGCCGTCAGCGCGGCGGCCTTGCCGAAGTTGCGCCGCAACCGCACCAACTTCACTCGATCGTCGAGCTGGTTCGCGTCGCGAACCCGCTCCGCGGTCTGATCCCTCGAACCATCGTCGACGTAGACGATCTCGAAACTCCGGCCGACCTCGGCGAGGACTTCGATCAGCTTCGCCGACAGCTCTGCAACGCTGTCCTGCTCGTCGAGGACCGGGATCAGGACGGAGATCTGCAGCCTCTCCGGGACTGCCGGAACCGACGTGGGTTCGCCTCCCGGCAGCGCGGATTGAGCCTCGAGAGTCATCGCAATCTCCGGCGGGATCCTATCAGTCCCAGCCCTCCCGACGGCGACGTTGTTCGAGCCGCGAAGCTCCATGTACACTGCGTGTTCACCATGTCTGGAGCTCCAAGCCTGGCCGATCTTCCGGTCGTCATCCTCTGCGGCGGCCAGGGTACCCGGCTTCGCGAAGAGACGGAGTATCGACCCAAACCGATGGTCGAGATCGGCGGCAGGCCGATCCTCTGGCACATCATGAAGCTGTACTCCACCTACGGGGTGCGGCGTTTCATCCTGTGCCTCGGATACAAGGGATGGGTGATCAAGCACTACTTCCTGCGCTACAACGAGATGCGGCGCGACTTCACGCTTCATCTCGCCAACCGAAGCATCGACTTCCACGACGACGGCGCCGAGGACGACTGGGCCATCACGCTCGCTGAGACGGGGGAAGAGGCTGCCACGGGGAATCGCCTGCAGCAGGTCGGCAAGTACATCGACACGCCGCGCTTCCTGCTGACCTATGGCGATGCCGTCGCCGACGTCGACATCCAGAAGCTCTACGACTTCCACGTCGATCGTGGTGCAATCGGAACCGTCACCGGCGTGAGGCCGACGTCACGGTACGGAGAGATCACCCTCGACGGAGATCGAGTGGTCGATTTCCATGAGAAGCAGAAGAACGTCGAGGCCGTCGTCAGCGGCGGATTCTTCGTCTTCGAAACCGGCTTTCTCGACTATCTCGACGACGACCCCCAGCTCTTCTTCGAACTCGAGCCTCTCCAGCGTCTCGCCTCGGAGCAGAAGCTCTACACCTATGTCCACGAAGGCGCCTGGTACTCGATGGACACCTACCGCGACTACCTGCAGCTCAATCGGATCTGGGCAGCGGGAAACCCGCCATGGAAGATCTGGTAGCCGCTCCGCGGAACCCGACAGGACCCGAACCGCGGTGATGGAAACAGCCTCCACGAACGAGGCTCACCTCTGCCGATTCTGCGCCGAGCCCCTCTCCTTCTCGGTCGTCGACCTGGGTGAGGTGCCTCTCGCGAACTCCTACCTGGGACCCGACGACCTGGCGCTTCCCGAGCCCCGGTTCTCGCTCGAACCGCTGCTCTGCGAATCCTGTTGGCTCGTTCAACTGCCGGCTTGGGAATCCCCCGACGCGATCTTCAGCGACTACGCCTACTTTTCCTCGTTCAGCGACTCGTGGCTCGACCACTGCCGTCGCTACCGCGACTCGATCGTGCGACGACTCGACCTGGACCCATCTTCCCAGGTGGTCGAGATCGCAAGCAACGACGGCTACCTCCTGCAGTACTTCGTCGAATCCGGCATCCCGGTTCTCGGTATCGAACCGGCTCGCAACGTGGCCGCGGCGGCGATCGAGAAGGGCGTCCCGACCCGCTCTGAGTTCTTCGGACAGAGGCTGGCCGAAGAACTCGAAGGCGAGGGCATCCACGCCGATCTGTTGATCGCCAACAACGTCTTCGCCCACGTCCCCGACGTCAACGATTTCGTCGCCGGCATCTCCCGCCTCCTCGCTCGCGACGGCACCGCGACGCTCGAGTTCCCCCATCTGCTCAGACTGCTGCAGGAAACCCAGTTCGACACCATCTACCACGAGCACTACGACTACTTCTCCCTGGCGACGGCACGACGAATCTTCGCGGCTCACGATCTCGAGGTCTACGATGTCGAAGAACTGCCCACCCACGGCGGCAGCCTACGGCTCTACGTCGGCCACCAGGGAATCCACCCGACTTCACCCAGGGTCGGCGCACTGCTCGAGGAGGAGGAGACGGCTGGTCTGGAGACGCGGGCTCCCTACCGAGCCTTCCGCGGGCGGGTCGAGGCTCTTCGGCGCCATCTGCTCGAGTTCCTCGAGCAGACCTCCCGGGAGGGCCGTACAGTTCTCGCCTACGGGGCCCCCGCGAAGGGCAACACGCTGCTCTGCTACTGCGGCATCGATGCGGCCTCGATCCCCTTCACGGTCGATCGCAGTCCGCACAAGCAGAATCACTACCTCCCCGGGAGCCGCATCCCGATCCGCAGCCCCCAGGACCTGATCGACGCCCGACCTGACTTCGTGCTCATCCTGCCCTGGAACCTGAAGGGTGAGATCCGTAGTCAGCTGGCCGATCTCGAAGCCCAGGGGACGCGCTTCGTCGTCGCCGTACCGGACCTCGAGGTGCTGGAATGATCCTCACTTCGACGGATCTGCCCGGCGCCTATCTCGTCGAGACGGAGTTGCATCGCGACGATCGCGGCGCCTTCGCACGGCTCTGGTGCGAGCAGGAGTTCGAGGCGGCTGGAGTCTCGTTCCACCCCGTCCAGAGCAACCTCTCGGTCAACCTCCGGCGCGGCACTCTACGCGGCCTGCACTACCAGGAGGCGCCCTTCAGCGAGGCCAAGCTGATGCGCTGCCTGCGTGGCTCGGCCCAGGTCACCTTCGTCGACCTGCGCGACGGTTCCGAAACTCTCGGTCAGCACTCCTCGGTGATCCTCTCCGCCCTCGATCTCCGCGCTCTGCTGATTCCCGAGGGGTTCGCCAACGGCTTCCAGACTCTCGAGGACGACACCGAGATCCACTACCTGATGTCACAGACCTACGTCGCCGAAGCGGCAGCCGGCTACCGATGGGACTCTCCCGAACTCGGCATCCGATGGCCGCTGCCGGTCAGCGCGATGTCGGAGCGGGACAAGGAGCTTCCGCCATGGACGAACCCCGGTAGGACCAGGCCATGAAGGTCCGCGATGAAGCCGCCGATCTGCGCGAGGATCTCTGGGATTTCGTTCTCGCAGCAGCTCCCCTCGCGCGCAGCCTCACCGGCAACGGCGTCCGACGAACTCTGCGCCTGTTCCCGGAAGAACTCGGACTCGAGATCCACGAGATTCCGACCGGCACCGAAGTGCTCGACTGGACGGTTCCGAGGGAATGGAACCTCGAGCGCGCCTGGATCCGCGATCCCCACGGAACCACCGTCGTGGACACCCGGGACCACCTTCTGCACGTGGTCGGCTACAGCACTCCGATCCAGACCTCGATCTCGCTCGGCGAGTTGCAGAACCACCTGCACAGCCTGCCCGATCAGCCGGATCTGATCCCGTACCGAACCTCCTACTACAAGGAGACCTGGGGCTTCTGCCTGCCCCATCGTCAGCGCGAGGCGTTGATGGAAGGCGACTACGAAGTCCTCATCGACTCCACACTCGAACCCGGCGCGCTTTCCTACGGCGAGATCTTCCTGCCCGGCGCCGAAGACACAGAGTTCCTCATTTCCACCCATGTCTGCCATCCGGCGATGGCCAACGACAACCTGTCGGGAATCGCCGTGAGTCTCGGACTGGCTCGAATCCTGGCGGCGCGCGAAGACCGCCGCTTCGGTTACCGCTTCGTCTTCGTGCCCGGTACGCTCGGCTCGATCTCCTGGCTGGCCAGAAACCGGAAGACGGTCGGACGCATCGGTCATGGACTGGTGGCCGCCAATCTCGGCGATCCAGGCGCCTTTCACTACAAGCGGAGCCGCCGCGGCAACGCCACCATCGACCGGGCGGTCGAGAGGGTCCTCGCGGACCGTGGACTCGCCGATCACATCACCGACTTCGTACCCTTCGGCTACGACGAGCGTCAGTACTGCTCTCCCGGCTTCGACCTCCCGGTCGGGCTGCTCAGCAGGACTCCGTGGGGACAGTACCCGCAATACCACACATCCGCCGACGACCTCGACTTCATCAGTTCCCAGCGACTCGCCGAATCGGTCTCCCTGTATCTCGACGTCATCGACGTCGTCGAGGCGAATCGCTGCTACCGGAACCTCGCCCCCCACGGTGAACCCCAACTCGGCAGACGCGGTCTCTACCGAAGCCTGGGCGGTGACGATCGCGGCCGCGAGCGCGAACTCGCCCTCCTGTGGCTGCTCAACCTCAGCGACGGCGACCACGATCTGCTCGCGATCGCCGAACGCTCCAATCAGGCCTGGGACCTGTTGAGCGAAGCTCGCGACAACCTGCTCGCCGCCGACCTGCTCGAGCCCCTCGACTGAGACCTGAAGAGCCCGCGACTCCCGACTTCAGGAATCGCCGCCGCCGGCCACGTAGCCCAGGGCGCGAAGACGCTCCAGATCTTCCGGACTCAGTTCGGGGACCGCTACGGGATCGAGCAACGCGGGTGGGACGTCCTCGCCGTTGAGTTCGAGCCATCGATCCCTGAGCCGCCTCACAGCCGCCGAGTCGATCTCCGCTGAAACGACCCCTCCCTCGCGCCATAGCCAGGCATCCACCCGCGGTTCATGCTCGGGAACACCCCGCAGCGGAGGCGACAACTGGAAGGCGTCGGCGAGTCGGGAGAGGATCTCGCCGGGCTCTTCCTCGAGTCCCTGGTCGCCGGCTCCCGTCGCCTCGAGCCGAGCCCTGTAGTAGTCGCGTTCGGGCGTCGCGAACTCGCTACGCCAGACCGTCTGACGATCGCCGACGAGGTGGGAGACGGTGTTGATCCCGTTGCCCAGGTAGAGCTCCGACAAGGCACCCTGCTCGGAGGCCGTGAACAGGCTCGGAGCGACGTCGGGAGCGACCGCTCCACCGGCGGCTTCCACCAGGGTCGCGAACACCCGGGCGTTGGAAACGACCTCGCTCGCAGCCACCAGCCGATCGCCGGGAATACCGTCGGGAAGCTTCACGGCCAGTGGCACCTCGATCAGGACGCGATGGAGATTCCCTCCGTGGAGCACCTGGTCCGCTTCCCCGAATTCCTCGCCATGGTCCGACGTCACGACGATCAGCGACCGGTCCCACTGTCCGCTCTCGCGGATCGCCTCCAGGATCTTGCCGAGCATCGAGTCGGAGCGGGCTACGTTCATCTGGTAGAGCTGCCAGGCGCGCTCACGATCGTCTTCCGGCATCGGGATCGCCGGATCGAAGAAGGGTTCGAGATCGGGCGGTTTGATGCGCGCTGGAAGATCCTCGCGGGGATCGGTCAGACGCGGTCTCAGCCACTCCTGGTAGAGGTAGGGAGCATGCGGCGGGAGCAGGTGCAGCCAGACGAACTCCCTGCCGCCGTCCAGGCCGGCGAGATGCCGCTCCACCTTGCCGAACTTGTCGATGCTGCCCATCTGGTCGAAGCCCTGGCCGTAGCCGAACTGACGCGTCAACCAGCGGTTCGAGCGGAAGGCCGCCGTCGAGTAGCCGATCTCCTTCAGCGCCTCGGAGACCGTGGTCAGGTCCTCCTGCAGGAGCGCCCGATCTCCATGCCAGTTGCCATGCCGCCAAGGTTGAAGTCCCGTGAAGATCGAGGCCATCGAAGGCACGGTCCAACTCGACGTCGAGATCGCCCGACCCGCCCAGTCGGATTCCTCGATGAAGGCGTCGAGGTTGGGTGTCAGACCGGGAACCCCTCCCAGCGCGCCGACGGTATCGGCGCGAAAGGCGTCGATGGTGATCAGGATGATCGGGCCGCCGTGAGCCTCGATCGAAGGTTCCGGCGCCTGACAACCGACAAGAGCGACCACCAGCAACCAACCGGCACGGGGAGTCATTCTGCCACCACCTGGACCCTGCGGCGCAGCGTCAGCTCCGGACGGCGGTCGGAGAACCAGGCGACGTGCTCGAACACCGGATCGATCTCGAGCGAGTACTCTCCCGGCTCGTCCGGTGCAAGGATCTCCTGTCGTACCGTCACGGTCTCCCCGGCGGCCAACGGGCCGGGCAGCGCTGTCCGCAATCCGTCGAAAACGGCGCGCTCACCGTCGGCTCCGAGCCAGTGATAGGACAGCTTCACCCGCGCAGCTCCCATGTTCGGCCACGTGACGTCGCCGGTGTTGGTCACCGTGGTCCGGATGAAGAACGTCTGTCCCACCACCACGGAATCGGGCACGCGGTTCGTGCGCAGTTCGGTCTCGAAGACGTCCCGATCCAGCGACTCCTCTTCACCGAGCAGGGTGATTCGAGCCCCTTGATAGAACGAAACCTCCATCGACGGGTTCCAGGCGAAGTACGAGCAGCTCTCGGGCGGGAACTCGACGGTATGGGGAACGATCGCTCCGTTCTCGGGCTCGACCACCAGGCGATAGACGTAGGAACGTTGACCGCGTTTCACCCGAACCGGACCGGGAGGACCGGGATCGAGGGTCACGGTCCTGGTGGTACCGTCGCCGTCGAACACCACCGTCTCGCGAGCCGCCCCGAAGCGCACTTCGACTCGATTCCGGTCCGAGCCGCTGGCGATCGCGAACCTCAGCGGCTCGAGCGGTTCGAAAGTCTCCAGGAAGATCTCGGTGCGATCCGAACCGCGAATCCACCAGTCATCCGCGCGCGGCAGGAACTGGTCCCTGCGTGCCGTCGTGCGAACGCCGCCGGAACGAATTCGATGGTAGCCGGGAAGGTGCTTCAGCTGGAGTTCGACCGGCAGCCAGCGATAGGGTGCACGGCGAGTATGCGACTGCAACGTCGGTTCGAACTCCGTACTGCCGTAGGGGGCGAAGACCAGCGGCGAAATGAACAGGCCGGCGACGCCGTAGAAGGCGAGGATCAGGGCATGGGGCTGGACTCGTCGAACCAGGTAGAGGAAGGCCGGGTAGGCGGCTATGTAGTAGCGATTGCCGATGAAGCCGCCGCCCCCCTGCCAGTTGAGCGGCAGGAAGATCAGGAAGTAGAGTCCGACGCCGGTCAGGCTCGCCAGCAGCAGCCAGCGCGCCGACTCCCTGGGGGCCTCGAGAACGAAGAGGAGGATCGCCAGTCCTCCGAAGGGCAGGTAGATCAGGAAACCGGTATGCCGTCCCCAGAGGAAGGAGCCGATGTTGCGCCAGAGTTCCCTGGCCGAGATGTCGGGATTGCGGATCAACCAACTCCAGGTGTTGCCGGTCTCCGACTGCTCCGCAGCGGCCACCGCCCCTCGGCCGGCGATTTCCGCGTCGTCGGAGAACTCGCCGAGATCGTCGTCGTTGGCGGCGGCGGTCTCTCCGGGCAGGGCCACCAGCCCGCCGGTTGGGCCGATCGGCATCACTCCGGGCTCACAGACCGTCACACCCGTCCTCTGTTGAGATCCGAGGTAGGCCGAGGCGTGACCGGTCAGGGCCATGGACAGGCCTGCCGAAGCGCCCAGCGTCAGAACGACACCGAGCAGCCAGGCGGCGGCGACCCGCCAGGAACGCCTCCAGGCCAACCAGATCAGGGCGACTCCCAGCAGCGCGAACATCGGCTTGTTGAAGGTCACCAGCGCCAGCGCGACACCCGAGAAGGCGGCGAGGAAACCGTCGCGCCGCCCGGCCTCGCCGATCGAGAACGCGAGGAAGCAGGCCACCGCCACCGCCGCCATGTTGAAGATCTCGGTCTGGAGCCAGAAGACGTAGGAGAAGCCGGCGCTCAGAAAGGTGAAGCCGAACGAGAACAGGGCCGCCCAGCCGCCTGCATTGAACCGACGCAGATAGAAGAAACCCAACCAGGCGATGCCCAGCAGGAGAATCATGTTGGTCAGCACGAAACCGTTGGCGCCGAACAGAGCGGTCAGGGGTGCCGCCAGAAGCGGCACCAGCAGCGGCTTGCCGTAGTAGACGGTCTGCCATCCGTCGTCGCTCATCACCACCAGGTTGCGAATCGGCCGGAACGGGAACTCACGAAAGGCGCGGTCCACATCCTCGACGTCGAGCCGAAGATCGAAGTCCTCGGCCAGGCTCTGCGCCATCATGTAGTAGGCCGCCTCGTCCGCCTTGAGATTGACCGGCAGGCCGGGCTTGACCGGCGTCAGGCAGAACGCCAGCAGGAAGATGGACAGCGCCGCCAGCGTCGCAAGAACGGTACGATTCACGTCCGGATCATACCTGCGCTTCGCCGGACGGAAGCTTCACAGCCCCCTATAATCGACCCCGATGTCGGCTGAGACTCTCCTGCCATGACGGCCGCCCCCGTGGCCTCCGTCGTGATTCCCTGTCTCGACGCCGAGTCGACCCTGGCAGGTCAGCTCGAAGCTCTGCGCAACCAGGTCGGCGCTCCGCCCTTCGAGGTCATCGTCGCCGACAACGGCTCGACCGACGCGTCGCGAAGAATCGCGCGTTCCTTCGCCGATGGGGGCCTGATGCTGCGGACCCTCGATGCCTCCGATCGACGCGGAGCCGCCCACGCACGCAACCGCGGAGCCGGCGAGGCCTCAGCCGACCGGATCCTCTTCTGTGACGCCGACGACGAAGTCCACGCCACCTGGGTCGCCGCGATGTCCTCCGCACTCGACCACCACGACCTCGTCGCCAGTCGATTCGAAACCGAGCGTCTGAACCCTCCGGACATCCGGCGAGTCCACGGAGTCCACCCGCAATCGCTCGGCCTCAACCCCTACACCTACCCTCCGTTCCTTCCCCACGCCGGCGCCGGCGGCCTGGGGGTTCGTCGCGAGGTCCACGAACGCCTCGGGGGCTTCGACGAGAGTCTGCCGGCGCTCGAGGACACCGATTACTGCTGGCGAGCCCAACTCGACGGCTTCGACCTCGGCTGGGAGGAGCGAGCGGTTGTCAGTATCCGGTACCCGCAGGGTTCGCACGCGGCGTTCCGACAGGGGCGCAGCTACGGCGAGCACAACGTCGCTCTCTACGCCCGCTACCGCGACCGCGGAATGCCCCACCTCGGCCCCTTCCCCGGCCTGCTCAAGGCAGCCGCCCTCCTGGCTCGCTCGCCGGCGCTGCTGCTCCCAGGCCGCCGAACAGCGTGGTTCTGGCAGGCTGGATGGCGCTGGGGCAGGGTCCTCGGCTGCGTCCGGCACCGGGTTTCGGCCCTCTAGTCGAACCGAGGCGCCGGTCGGCCCAAACGAAAACGACCCGGCCGAAGCCGGGTCGTCGGAGGAACTCCAGGATCGAGCCTGGAGAGGTGTTGCCTACTTGAACTCCACCACCAGGTTCGACCACGCCCAGTTGGGCTGCCACGGCTCGTTGGGCGACAGCAGTCCACTGAACCCGAAGTCGAGGGTGAGGTTGTCGTCGGGACCCCAGAAGATGTTCCTACCGATGTTCGGCGGCGTCGCCGACATCTGGAACACCCGGTTGCCGCCCTGGAAGATCTCGACGGTCACGTCGTCGGCGAGGGCGTCATAGCAGTAGACGTAACGATAGGTCGTTCCCAGCTGGAAGCCGAAACCCTTGGTGTCCTTCGACTTGTCGCCGTGGGACGTGCCGATTCCGTGGCGAACCATGATCGTGTTCTGCTTCTGCAGGTTCACGTAGCCGAACATGTCGAGGTTCCTGGCGTTCTGGGCCGCCCAGAAGATGTTGTGGGTGCCCTGCGCGGGGCTGCCCCACTGGCCGCCCCGGACGTCGACCTTGATCAGGATCTTGCCGTAGGTCCTCGCCGGAGGCTTGGCGACCTGCCGGCCGACGGCAGCGTTGCCGCCGCGAGTCGCCTTGTGGAACTGACCGTCCTTCTTGAAGCAGTAGCCACCGAGTTCACAACCGTCGGTACCCCCCGTGCCTCCACCACCGCCACCGCTGCCTACTCCCACATCGAGGGAGGGCGTCGCCAGGGTGATGTTGAAGCCGGTGGTCTCGCTGAAGGTTTCCGAGGACGACGTTTCGTGGGTGGCGAAGCCGCCGGCCCAGAAGGGCTGGTTGCAGCTGACCTCGATGCGTCCGCCGGAGTTGGGAAGCGCGTCGGTCACGTCCGGCCACTCTTCGATGCCCCACTTGTTGACCTGGGTCTCGAGACCTTCGCCGACCTTGTCGTTGCCGCTGTCGTAGACGTCAGCCGTGCAGTTGGCCTTGGAACCCTTCTTCATGTTGACGGCATAGAAGGCCTCGAGGCCGGTCCAGGCGTGGATCTGCAGCACGTCGCCCGGGAAGGCCACCTGCCCTTCGGTGAAGGACGGCAGCTCATCGACATCGAAGTTGTCCGGTACGTCGCCGAAGGTCGGGCTCTCTCCGCCGCCGCCGGTCTGATTGAGCATCAACACTGCGTCGACCAGGATCTCGTCGGGAAGATCCATGCCGATCATGCCGATGCCGCCCGGCACGGGCTGGAACGCGAGCACGTCGTCACCGGCCACAGCCCCGTTGACCTTGTTGTTCTTGAAACGGAACTTGCCGTTGGCGCCTTCCGGGATCCACCACCACTTGAAGGACTGCGAAGAATCGCTGGTGTTGGTCAGGTAGATGGTGGTGTCGACGTCGCCACTGTTGGTCGACATCGGTACGAAGACTCGTCGCGCGAACCCCGGCCCGGACATCGCGAGTCCGAGAAGGGTGGCGAGAATTATGATCCTGCGCATCTTGAGTTCCCCCAAATTTGAAAGTGTGCCCGTCTTGCAGGTTGTAGAACAACCTCCGACCTACCGAAGCAAGTCGACCACGACCCAAGACGAAGTATAACTGGAAAGAGGCAAATCTGCATAGTTGGATACAGCTTTAGGCCTTTCGAGGTGCATTGCACACCTCGACAGATTCGACCCCCTGACGCACATCCTACTGCAAGTACCCGAGAGAACGAAGCCCCTCGAGGGTTTCTTCGTCGAGACTGGCCGCCTCGGCCTCGGTGGCGCTCAAACCTGCCCGCCATCGTCGCAGCATGCCGACCAGTTCGGTCACCTCTTCCGGTCGTTCAGATGCGATATCGACACGCTCCCGGGGATCCTCGACCAGGTCGTACAGTTCCGGCGCCGAGCCGTCGCGATGGGCGATCAGCTTGCGATCGACGGTCCGCACCGAGACCGAGTCGTAGTGTTCCGACACCACGAAGGAGCGCGCTTCCCTGCTCTCTCCTCGCAGCCAGGGCACGAGGCTGTAGCCGAGCTCCGCGGCCCGCTCCCTGTCTCCGGCGGCGTCGAGGACGGTCGCCGCGAGGTCGCGAACCTCGATCAGCGCATCGACAGTCCCTCCCCTCGGCCCGCCCCAGCTCGCCGGCGGTTTGATGACCAGCGGAACCGAGATCAACTCGTCGTGCAACGACCGGCCGTGCCCCATGCCGCCGTGCTCGAAGAACTCCTCGCCGTGATCGCTGGTGACGATCACCAGGGTCTCGTCCCACTCGCCGCGCGAGCGCAGTTCGTTGATCAGCTGACCGATCTCGAGATCGAGACCGAGGAGTTCCTCGTCGTAACTCGCCCGCATGGCGTCGATCTCGTCTTCCTTCAGGACCACGACACCGGCCCGGATGTCGTCGCGCAGCTGACGCCACTCCCGACAGAAGGACAGGCCGTCCCAGTCGGCCGTGAATCGGCCCCGGATCTCGGGCGGAGGACAGTAGGGCCAATGCATCTCCAGGTAGTGCAGATAGGCGAACCACGGAACCGCGGCCGTCTCCAGCCACTCGAGCAGGCCGTGGTGGGTGCTGGCGGCGTTCGAGCCCTTGTGGTTGTAGGAGCCGAAGCCCTGGGAGAGACCGAAGCGCGGCGAGAGCTGGAACTGCTCGCCGAGCATCATCGTGGCGTAGCCGCGTTGCGCGATCCGTTCGGCGACCGTCTCGACCGACTCGGCGAGGCGCAGGTTGCGCCCCTCCTCGTCGGCCTCGCCGAGTTCGACCAGGCCGTGCTCGGCCGGATAGAGGCCGGTGAGGAAGGTCGGCAGCGAGGGACGCGTCCAGCTCGCCTGCGAGAAGGTGCGGGTGAATCGGATGCCGTCGGCCGCGATCTCATCGAGATGGGGCGTCAGCGGGCGTTCGTAGGGAGTCTCCGCCCCGTAGCGGTCGCCGCGCAGGCAGTCGATCACCAGCAGCAGAACGCGAGGCGCGACCCGAACCTCCTCCGGCTGGCCGCCACAGGACGTCAGGACCGTTACAATGCAGAGCCAACCGAGAGAAGTTTTACGCCATCCGGACATGTTGTTCTCGACGTTGCCAGACCGCCGGCGACTATAGCAGCGGGGCCCGATGAAGGGCTTCCCTCTCCGCTCTCCCAGCTTGCCGCGACCCCTGACCTTCGCTAACCTTTTCATGGCCGTCATTGCCGAGGGTATTCCCTCGTGGAGCGTTCTCTATGCGGGTTCTCCTCACCGGACACCAGGGCTACATCGGTAGCCTCCTCACACCCCGCCTCCAGCAGGCAGGGCACGACGTCGTCGGCCTCGACTCGGGCTGGTTCGACGAGTGTCTGCTACCGCCCTTCGCAAAGCCGGAGGTCGAAGGCATCACGCTCGACTATCGCGATATCGAGAAGAAGCATCTGGTCGGCTTCGAAGCCGTGCTGCACCTCGCGGGCCTCTCGAACGATCCAATGGGCAATCTCGACGGGACCCTGACCCACGACATCAATACGCTCGGCACCCTGCGAATGGCACGACTGGCGAAGGAAGCAGGAGTCCGGCGCTTCATCTTCTCCTCGTCGTGCAGCACCTACGGAGCCGCCGGCGACGACTTTCTCGACGAGCAGGCGGCGTTCAACCCGGTGACTCCGTACGGACGATCCAAGGTCGATGTCGAGCACGGGCTGTCGAAACTCGCCGACGACCACTTTTCTCCCGTGTATCTTCGCAACGCCACCGCCTACGGAGTGACGCCGCGGCTGCGCCTCGACCTGGTGCTGAACAATCTCGTGGTCTGGGCTCTCACCACCGGCAGGGTTCTGCTGCTCAGCGACGGCACCCCGTGGCGCCCGATCGTCCACGTCGAGGACATCTGTTCCGCCTTCCTGGCGGCGCTCGAGGCGCCTCGCGAGGCGATTCACGATCAAGCGTTCAACGTCGGGCGAACCGACGAGAACTACAGGATCTCGGAGTTGGCCGAGATCGTCGCCGAAGCCGTCCCCGGCGCGCAGGTCGAGATCGCCGAGGGAGCCGGCCCGGACCTGCGTTGTTATCGGGTCAATTGCGACAAGATCGCCACTGCCCTGCCTGGATTCGAGGCACGCTGGGACGCCCGCCGGGGTGCCGCTGAACTGGTCGAAGCCTGTCGCCGCGCAGAGTTGCAACGCTCCGACCTCGACAACCCCCACTACATCCGTCTCAAGCGGTTCCAGGAACTGCTCGCCCGCGGCGAGCTCCGATCCGACCTGCGTCAGTCGCACTTCCAGGAGGCCTGACAGTGGCCGCGCCCAGTTCGATGTTGACGCGCCGGCGCAGCCGGAGGTTTGCCGTGCTCGTGGGATGCGTGCTCGCGGCGAGCCTCGGCTCGGCCCAGCAGATCCAGACCCTGCAGGCCAGCCACCAGGACCGTCAGGCGGTCCTGGTCTGGGACGGCGTCAAGGCGGCGGTCGAGCTCGACGGAGACCTCTATTCGTTGCCGAAGTCGAGAGACCGCAGCTGGAAGGATCTTGAGATCGGCGACGACGGCTGGATCGTCGCAGGGTCGAAGTGGCGGGCCGATCAGCGACGGGATCTGGTGATCTACCGACAGCAGGGCAGTCGCGCTCGCAAGCTCTCCACGCCTGGCGGGCGGGTCGGTCAGCGCTGGGCTCCCCAGATGCTTCTCGAAGAGGGTGAGTTGACCGGACTCGTCTGGCAGGAGGAGGACGCGGGACTCAGCGGCATCCGCTTCGCCCAGAGACGCGGCAACCGCTGGACTCGATCCCAATGGCTGTCCGCGCCGAGCACGCGCCCCCAACTGGCCCTTTCAGCCGTCTCCCTGGGCCGCGGCCGAGCCATTGCCGTCTGGTCGGCCTACGACGGGCAGGACGACGAGATCGTCTTTTCCCAACTGACACCCGACGGCTGGACCCGACCCCAGAGAATCTCTTCGAACAACCGTGTTCCCGACGTCACACCGGCCGTCGCTGCCACCGCCAAAGGCGCCGTCGTGGCCTGGAGCCGATTCGACGGCCACGACTATCGCCTGCGCCTCGCTCGCTTCGAGGGAGGACGGTGGCGCGGTGAACGGTGGCTCGGAGGCGCCGGTTCTGCGTTTCCGGTCTTCCACGCCGACAGTGAGCGTCGCGATCTCGGTGCAACCCTGATCTACCGGACCGCCTCATCGTCGACCTGGAACCTTGCCGAAATCGGCCGCCTGGGATACCTGCGCCGACAGCGATCGATCCGGACCTCTCGCACCGCTCCACCCCTCGTCAGGGAGTCGAACCTCGGCGAGGACTACTTCAGCTGGCCCACCAGGGTCCCCTTCCGGCGCCGCTGACATGACCCCGCAAGCCCAAGCCATCGACTCTCCACCCAGAGTCGCCGCCATCGTCCTCACCTTCAATGGAGGCGAAGTCGTCCAGGATGCCGTCTCCAGTCTTCAAGAGATGACCTACCCCAACTTCGACCTCATCGTCATCGACAACGGATCGATCGACGGCACGAAGGAGGCTCTCGAAGCGCGCTTCGCGGGACTGCGAGTCGTCCGCACCGAGGAGAATCTGGGCCCGGCCGGCGGCTGCAATCTCGGATTTTCCCTGGCTCTCGAGGAGGGCTACGACTTCGCTCTCATTCTCAACGACGACATCGAAGTCGACCCGGCGATGCTCGATCACCTCGTCGCCGCCGCGAACGAGCGCCCGAAGGTCGGATGCGTCGGTCCGAAGGAGTACTACTGGTCGGATCGCGACCGGCTCTGGTCAGCCGGGGGAGTCCTGCGATTCCGCGAAGCCGTCACGGCGGAGCGTGGCAGCGGCGAACTCGACCGGGGCCAGTTCGACCGCGGCGAGGAGGTGGACTACATCAACGGCTGCGCGATGTTGATCCGGCGCGAGGCCCTGCGCGAGACGGGGCCCTGGGATCCGCTCTTCCACCTCGGCGTGGAAGACGCCGATTTCTGCACTCGGATGAAGGCCCTCGGGTGGGCCTGCTGGTATGAACCCGGCGGTCGACTCTGGCACCGGGTCAGCTTCAACACCGGCGTCTACTCGCCCGGCAAGACCTTCCACACGGGTCGCAGCACAGCGATCTACGTGAGACGGCACGCCACCCTGCTGCAGCGGCTCCAGTCCTCCTGTTTCATGGCCCTGTCGCTGCCCTTCGCCTTTCTCAGGGAACTGCGCCGGGGCAACCAGGCCGCGGTGATCGCCAAGGCGAGAGGCTTCGTCGAGGGATTCAGGGTTCCCCTGGGCGCGCCTCCGACATGGGAGACTCTCGAAGGCCGCTGAGCCGGCCGGATCCCCCATGAGCAACATCGGCGAAGACACACGGCGTCTGAAGGAGATCAAGTCCAAGGGGTTTCCCTGGTACGTGATCGAATCCATGCTCTTCGAGAACGGCTACCAGGCGGTGCTCCTCCATCGCCTTGCCCACTGGTTCAAGAGTCACCGGATCCCCCTCTTCGGACCGCTGGTGGCGCGACTCTCCCTCTGGCTGACCGGGGTCGACATCGGCCCCGCGGCCAGCATCGGTCCGGGATTCAGGATCGCTCACGGACAGGGCATCGTGATCGGCGGCTACGCCACTCTGGGAAGCGGTGTCACGCTCCTCCAGCAGGTCACCATCGGCGGCCCGACCATCGAGAAGGTTCGCAACATGCCGAGAATCGGCAACGGGGTCTTCATCGGCGCCGGGGCCCGGATCATCGGCGACATCGAGATCGGCGACGGCTGCTTCGTCGGCGTCAACGCGATCGTCACTCGTGACCTGCCTCCAAACAGCCGCGTCCTCGTTCGCCAGGAACTCGACATCCAGCCGATCGACGACTCGGCGCCGGACGCCGGGGATTCGCGGCCGCCTAGGTCTTGATCATGGGACGCATCCGTACATCCGTGATCTCGGCACTGCGCGCCAGGGCCAGCGACTCGACGATGGTGCGCCCGACGTCCTCGGGCTGCATGAAGAGCGAGGAGTCGTACTCTTGACCGAAATGCTCGCAGACCGCTTCCTGCATCTGACTCGCCGTCCGCCCGGGGTAGACGGACAGGACCCGGATTCCGCGAGGATTGACTTCGGCACGAAAACTGTCGGCGACGGCTCGCAACGCGTGCTTCGAAGCCGCGTAGGCTCCGACCGAGGCGGCGGCGGTGAGACCGGCGCTGGAATTGACGAAGACCACCTGCCCCTGATTGCGAGCCAGGTTCGCCAGCAACGACTGCGTCAACATCCAGGGAACCCGAACGTTGACCGCGAACTGGCGATCGAGATCGGCGACGGCCGCCGTGTCCAGGGCACCGCCAACGAAGAGACCGAGCGCATGGATCAGGATGTCAGCCCCGCCGAGCGCCTCAGCCGCATCGCCGAGTCTGGCGCAAACGCTCTCGTCGGTCAGGTCGCCGGCCACGATCGTCGGCTCGTGTCCCGTCTCTCGCAGATCCCCGGCCAGCGCACCGAGCCGGCCTTCCGAACGGCCGGAAAGGACACAACGGCACCCCTCCGCGGTCAGGGCGCGGGCCACGGCCCCACCAATCGCTCCGCTCGCGCCGCTGATCACGGCACATCGTCCTTCGAATCTCTTCACGCTGCTTCTCCTCAGGCGAGCAGTCTATCCTCAGCTCGCAGGTCACCCCGGCCCCTCGTGGCACTGCTGTTCGCTCTCTCGTGGTTCCTGGCGCTCGTGCCGAGCGCCGGCGCCCAGACTCAGTACATCGCCTTCGGCGACTCGATCACCAACGGCGTCGGCGACGACCGCGAGGAACCAGATCGGGGCTATCCCTGGCGTCTCGAGAACCTTCTGCGAGCCGCCGGCGAGAACGCCACCGTCCTGAATCGCGGCATCGGCGGCGAGAACACCATCGAAGGGCTGGCGCGAATCGACGACGTCCTGGATGAAGGCGGCGACTTCTTCCTGCTGATGGAGGGAACCAACGACATCACGAACGAGCTCTCGACGCCCACCACGATCTTCAACCTCGAGGAGATGGCCGATCGGGCCTTCAGTTCGGGCTTCACGGTCGTGCACGCCACGCTCATCCCGAGAATCCCGCGCGCCAGGGTCGACCGCGACAACATCCTGAACCAGGACCTGAACGAACGAATCAGGGATCTCGCCGGCGACAGCAGTCGATTCCTCGTCGACAACTTCGAGGTCCTGACCACCGAACCCGATCGCTACCGCAGGCTCTACCAGGACGTGCCGACGGACCCGGTCGGACACCCCAACCCGGCCGGTTACGACCTCATGGCCGGCACCTTCTTCGACGTTCTCCAGGGCAACGACACCGTCCCGCCCGTCACCGGCATCCTGACGCCGAGACATCGGGCCGAGAACGTTTCGCCAGGGACCCAGATCCGGATCGAGCTATGGGACTTCGGTAGCGGAGTCGACATCTCGACAATCGTCCTGCGAGTCAACGGCGAAACCGTCACGCCGGCGATCTCGGGCGGCGGGAGTCATGCAGTGATCACGTTCACGCCGCCCCAGGCTCTTTCGGGCGTCGTCTACGTCGAACTCGCCGCCGCCGACCTCGCCACGCCGCCCAACACCCGCGACCGTTTGACCATGCGCTTCTCGGTCCAGGGAACCAGCTTCCTCACCGGCGACATCAATCGAGACGGCGAGGTCGATGGTGCCGACCTGGTGATTCTCAGCACCGCCTTCGGTTCACGCCCGAACGAACGCAGGTTCCGGGCCGACGCCGACCTCGATTCGAACCGCGTCGTCAACGGCGAGGATCTCGCCCTGCTGGCGCAGAACTTCGGCCAATCGAGCCTCTGAGAGCCTGCCGACGCGATGGCCACGCACGGCACTGGAGGACACGTTCAGTCAGAGCACGGTCACTGTAGATAGCCGAGCGCACGCAGGGCTTTCAGGGTCTCCTGACTGCGCTCTTCGATCGTCTCCGAGCTTCGGCGCATCCAGTCCCCGTCGGCCATGCGTTCCGAGAGCAGGCGCTGGAGTCGACGAAGGTCGTCGCCGCCCTCGGGGAACAGGTTGCGAGTCTCGCCCGGGTCTTCCTCGAGATCGTAGAACTCCCACCAGGCTTCTCGCTCCGTCCGGGCGCTCTCGATCGCCGGGTGGTAGATCAACTTGAAGCGCCCGTCCTGAATGCTTCGGTAGTGTCGCAGCGGGCGCTGTCCGCCTGCCTGAGTGAAGGCATGGGCCGACTCCCCGGGAACTCCCTCCACCCCTCGCAGCCAGGGGAGCAGGCTCGTGCCCTCGAGGCCCGGCACATCCTGTTCAGGCTCGAGCAACTCGACCAGGGTCGGATAGACGTCGATCATCTCGACGGCCGCCGAAACCCGCTTCCCCGCTTCGACCCCTTCTCCCCAGAAGATCAGGGGGACGTGGGAACCGTCGTTGTAGGGCAGGGGGCCGTGCTCGAAGAACAGATCGTGTTCCCCGAGCGCCTCGCCATGATCGGCCGACACGACGATCAACGCATCTTCGAGCAGGCCGAGTTCGGCGAGCCGATCGACGAACTGTCCGATGGCCCGGTCCGTCACCCGGACGTTGGCGTCGTACTGCGCGATGTAGAAGGCCAGATCGTCCTCGTCGCCGACTCGTTTGCCGCGGGTGTTGGTGAGATCGATAGACCGACCGGGCGCGAAGAACTCATCTCCGAGGAAGGGATTCTCGTCGCCGGGCTGGAGCACGTAGGGAGCATGGGGATCGGAGTAGTGGACCCAGAAGTAGAGTTTCTCGGCGTCGGCATGCTGCTCCAGCAACGCCATCGCCAGCTCGTTGACCCTGCCTGAGTACATCAGCTCCCGGTATGAGTCGGGATCGTCGCTGAAACGAGGGTCGTCCCACGACTCGACGTAGGAATCGAAGCCACGGTTCCAGCCGAGCTCTGCAGACAGGACAGCGTTCGAAACCACCGCGAGGGTCCTGTATCCCTCCTCGTCGAAGAACTGCGGCAGCGTCAGGTAGCCCTCCGGGATCGTCGTGGCCGCTTTGTGGGTCAGCCCGGTGGTCTGGGGATACTGCCCGGTGAAGATCGAGGCGAAGGAGGTTCCGGTCTTCGGCCACTGGGCGAAGGCCCGTTCGAAGACCACCCCCTGGCGGGCGAGCGCGTCGATGCGCGGCGACGTGTCCCGCACGTATCCGTAGGCTCCGAGGTGATCGGCGCGCAGGGTATCGACGGTGATCAGGAAGACGCGTCGAGGACCCTCGTGCCGCTCACCGCCACACCCGAGGGAGAGAGCTACAACGGCCAGGACGGCGAAGGAGGAGAGCCGGATCTTTTTCACTCTTCGCGGTTCGCTTGTGGGCGCGGCCACTACCAGCCGACGCCCTGCGAGTCTACCAAGGAGAAGGCCTGGAGTCGGACGGAGGCAGTCCCAATCTCGTCAGGAGCGCCTCGAATCGGGGGGTTCCGTGGAGGCCTTCGAGTCCGGGCTTGATCCCCGCGTAGACCAGACCCGGGTCGGCCTGCCGTTCCGCGATCTCCAGCCAATCGAGGGCCGCCTCGGAATCGTCGAGGCCCGCCTCGATCATCGCCATCACCATGGCCGGTACGTACTCCGACTGCGATCGTCGCACCAGATCCTGCAGGATCTGCCCGGCCTCGTCCCGTCGACCGACCCGCGCCAGGGCGTGCCCCAGACCGCCGACGGACTTGCTGGAATCTCCCGCCAGTTCGGCGGCGCGAACGAAGAAAGGCACCGCCTCTTCCGGATTCCCCCGTGCCAGTTCGAGGAAGCCGAGCTCGCGCCAGGCCAGGGAGAACCGGGGGAACCTCTGCGTGGCCTCCGAGAGCTGGCGCGCCGCCTCGTCGAAGCGCCCGGCGGCCGTCAACACGGTCCCCATCTTGGTCACCAGGAGTCTCGAATCGGGAGACGCCCGCAGAGCTGTCTCCATGATGATGATGGAATCCTCGCTGCGCCCGAGCGCGGCAAGCATCATGGCGTACCAGTGGCCGGCGCTCGCATCCGCGGGGTCGATCGACAGAGCGAGGCGGAAGCGTTCCTCGGCCCCTTCCCAATCGCGATCGACCAGATAGGCCACCAGGCCGAGAGCGGCCTGCGGACCCGCCAGGGCTGGATCGAGTTCGACCGCCCTGCGCGCCGACTCGCGAGCACCGCCCAGAGCCCTTCGCGGCTCCTCCACAGAATACAGGGCGATCAGACAGCGGGTCGCCGCCAGACCGGCGTGTCCTTCCGCCAGGGCCGGATCCTGCTCGACCACCGTCTCGTAGAGTCGCTCGGCTTCGAGCAGACCTGACGCGCTCCGGGTCGCCAGAGCCGCATCCGCCCTGTCGAGCAAGCTGTCCGATACCGGCAGCAACAAGGCGCAGGCGAGCAGTGTCAGTCGCAACATCTCAGACACGGGCAGCCTCCTCGACCTCCGGCGGCGTCGGGCGCACTTCGACCGACTTGAACCGACGCACCGCGACCCGGCCGGGAGGAGCGCCCCGAGGCTTGGACACGTCCGCGCAACGAGCCATGTGGACCGCGACTCGGCCACCGAGCCGAGCCCCTGAATGCAGGGCGGCCAGGCCGGCCGCGAGGTCCCGGGTTTCACGGTCGAGCCGCGACTCGTTGCCGGGGTTCAAGGCGATCACGTGGGCCCCTCCCTGCCCGGCGACATGGAACCAGAAGTCGGCGGGCCGACCCAGTTTCACACTGACAATGTCGTTGTCGGCCGCGGAGAGTCCGACGAGGACGGTCATCCCGGTCGGACTGCGATAGACCCGTGCGACTCGCCGGCCTTGAAAGAGGCCGCGAGCCGGATCGGTCGCGCGTTCCACGTCCACCTACAGGCGTCGGGTACTCTGGACCCTGCAGAAGGGCAGGGTCGAAAGGCTAGCCGTCGGCTTCGACGACCTCTTCGAGCGTGTCCTCATCGATGACGACCTCCTTGACGGCGGCCCCCCAGTCGATGGTTTCGTCTTCCTCGACGGTTCCCGCCGCGGCCTTGGCCTCACGACGTTCTTCCCGCTTCGCCGCTTTCTCGCGGCGGCGTTGCTGGCGCTGACGTTCGCGCTGACGACGCGCCATGGATGCTTGGTTTGTAGCCATAAAAGTCTCCTGGTTGCCGACGCAGCCTCCACGGGGCGGGCGACGCCGCAGCCGGGATGGTAGCAGATCGTTCCACGCTAGACTCGCCGACGAACTTTCGGGAGAACCCAAGATGCAAAGACGACCCATGCTGATCGCGATCGCCCTTCTCTCTCTCTTGACCTGGGTCGGCGCCGCGAACGCCCAGTTCACCGAAGACTCGACTTTCGACTCCAACGGCGTCGAAATCCGCTACGTCGTCCAGGGCGCCGGCGAGCCCGTCATCCTCATCCACGGCTTCAGTGCCTCGATCGAAGCCAACTGGCAGATGCCCGGTATCCTTGGCGCCCTGGCCCAGGAGTTCAAGGTGATCGCGCTCGACGCCCGCGGCCATGGCAAGAGCGGAAAGCCCCACGACCCCTCGGCCTACGGCCTCGAGATGGTCGAAGACGTCGTGCGGCTGATGGACCATCTCGAGATTCCCCAGGCTCACATCGTCGGATATTCGATGGGAGGCTTCATCACCCTGAAGATGCTCACCCTCCACCCGGAGAGATTCCTCTCCGCGAGCCTCGGCGGCGCCGGATTCAGCCCTCCTGACCAGAACGGTCCGATCGCGACCCTCGCCGACTCTCTCGAGGCCGGCGAAGGCTTCGGCCCGTTGATCCTCGCCCTGACCCCGGTCGGCGCACCGCCGCCAAGCGCCGAGATGATCGAGATGACGAACCAGATGCTGCTGATGAGCAACGACCCCCTGGCCCTGGCCGCAGCGATTCGAGGCATGGATCGCATCGCGGTCTCGGAACAGGAAGCGAGTTCGATCACGGTCCCCGTTCAAGCCATCATCGGCGAGATCGACCCGCTTCGCGCCGGAGTGGAAGAACTCCAACGACTGCTCCCCACCCTGGAGGTGACCGTGCTTGCCGGCAGGGACCACATGACCGCGATCTCCGATCCGCAGCTGACGGCCAGCCTGCGCGGCTTCTACATCCAGCTCTGTAAATGCGCCTAGAGTTCTGCGCCCTGGCCGCCTGCGTCGCGCCTGATCGGCGCCTGGGGCGTCTCCGGTCGAGAGCCAGGAACTCAGCGTCGAGGAGTACGAGCCCCTCTCGACGCTGGTCGTGCCCGAGCACCACCCGACACAGGCCCGGTTCCCCTTCATCGACGTCCACTCCCATCAAAGAAACCTCACACCGGAGGCGGTAGAGCAGCTGATCGAGCAGATGAACACCATCAATCTCGAGGTGATGGTCAACCTCTCCGGCGGAAGTGGTGAGCGCCTGAAAGAGGTGGTCGAGGCCATGAAGGGCGCCTACCCGGGGCGCTTCGTGGTGTTCGCCAACGTCGACTTCAGTGGGATCGGAGAGCCTGGCTGGGGGGAACGAGCCGCCGACCAGCTCCGCCGAGACGTCGAAGCGGGAGCCCAGGGCCTCAAGATCTTCAAGAACCTCGGAATGTTCGTCGAGGACAGCGAGGGTCACCGCGTTCCGACGGACGATCCCCGAATCGACGCCGTCTGGAGAACCTGCGCCGAGCTCGGAATCCCGGTCCTCATCCATACCGGCGAGCCGATGTCCTTCTGGCTGCCCCACGACGAGCACAACGAACGCTGGTTGGAACTCAAGATGTTCCCGCGCAGGAAACGTGACGACGTCTCCTTCGCCTCTTTCGAACAGACCCTGGCCGAACAGCACAATCTCTTCCGGCGGCACCCCGAGACCACCTTCATCAACGCCCACCTGGGCTGGCTCGGGCACGATCTCGGTCGACTCGGAGAGCTCCTCGACGACTTTCCGAACGTCGTCACCGGGCTCGGCGCCGTCCTGGCAGAACTGGGCCGCCAGCCGCGTGCCGCCCGAGCCTTCCTGATCGAGCACCAGGACCGGGTCCTGATGGGCAAGGACATCTGGAATCCCGACGAGTTCCTGACCTACTTCCGGACCCTCGAGACCGCCGACGAGTACTTCGACTACTACCGCAAGCGCCACGCCCACTGGAAGATGTACGGGCTGGACCTGCCCGACGAGGTCCTCCGGAAGATCTACTACGAGAACGCGATTCGCGTCATTCCCGGGATCGATCCGGAGCCGTTCCTCCGCCCCGCTCGGCGCTGACGATCCCGAACGGCGTGGAACTCGCCCGCGTTGCTGCGGTCTGGTCGCGAATCTCGCGATTGCGTCGCAACACCTCGGCATCGACGTAGCCCCGTTCGTGCCACAGATGCATGCAGATCGCACGGTGCCGGATCTGGCGAGGAGTCACTCCGCGATGAACCAGCCTCTCGCCGAGCTCGCGATCCTCTCCGCCATATCCCATCCGAACGTCGAAACCGTTGACGCCGACCAGATCGCTCTTCCAGCCGGACGCATTGTGTCCGTTCCAACTCGGGCGGGTGGGGGTCAGACGGTCGAGCCAGCGCGACATGCGCGGGCCTGCGAACAGACGTCGACTGCGCCATGACTGCTCCAGGCCATGGCTACGAAGCCAATCGCCGTCGTCGATCCGGCCTTCGCGGATGCTGTCGACCGTCAACGCCTCGGAAAGCGGCCTCGACATCATGAAGTAGCCGCCCGAGAGGAAGTGTTGCGGGCGCGCCTCATCCGCGTGGACCTCCAGGAAGTTCGGCCAGGGCACGCAATCCCCGTCCGAGAACACCAGGTACTCCGCTCGGCTCAGCTCGATGGCACGATTCAGGATCTCGCATTTTCGAAAGCCGTGGTCCTCGTGCCAGCAGTGACGAACGGGAAAGCTCGCCGAGGACGCCAGGGCGGCGATCCGATCGACGACCGATCGCGACGAGCCGTCATCGGCGACGACGACCTCGAAGTCCCTGAACGTCTGCCTCTCGTAGCCGGCCAGCACCTTCTCGAGGAGGTCGGGCGAGTTGTAGGTGCTCAGGATGACAGACAGCCGCATCAGCCGGGCGGCGAGGCGACCGACGGGATCTCCCCCGAGTCCTCCTCGGCGCCGAGATCCTTCCAGGTCTCCTCACTCTCGTCGAACTCGGGCAGCCGTGGATCGCCGGTGAACCGCCAGCCCCAGAGGACGCCCCACTTCACGAAGGTCCCGAAAGCCTGCATGACGCAGAAAATCAAACCGGGGATGAGATCGAGGAAGCCGAGTTGCAGGAAGTAGGCGCGCACGAATCGCCACAACGGTCGCAACGCCACCGCGGGGATGCCCGACCGTCGATTGTCGCGGTACCCCTGGGCGGCGCCCCAGATTCCGTACTTGCAGATCCGATGAACGTACTCGCCCAGATCGCGCACCATGTAGTGATCGAGAGGATGCTTGAGGACCGGTGACGGGCCCGAAGTGACCATGTCTGCATGAACGCGGCGATTGGGATAGCGCGCGTGCCCCTGGCGGGTCAACCGGACGACCAGGTCGTTGTGCCAGCCGCAGAAGCGGATGTGCCGGTTCAGGAAGAAGAGTCGCCGCCGGATCCGGAAGCTGGTCTCGGCGGGATTGGCGGCCAGGACTCTCTGGATCTCGTCGCGCAGCTTGTCGGTGCACCGTTCGTCGGCGTCGAAGATCAGGTTCCAGTCGCATCGGGTCCGGTCCATCGCCCAGTTCTTCTGAGCCGCCGAGCCGTAGTACTTGTGCTGGAACAACTCCACATCCGGGAAGCCGCGAACGATTTCCACGGTCCGATCCGTCGAGTACGAGTCGACCACCAGAATATGGTCACACCACTCGAGCGAACGGATGCAATCGCCGATCTCACGCTCCTCATTGAAGGTCGTGATGATCGCGCAAACCGTGTTCGTCGGAGCCTCTACCGTTTCATCTGCCATGCATCGAGCCTTCGGGAGGGGTTCCCCTGACCCGCCGATCCTATCTCAGCAACACCACCTCGGGACGACTAACCCACCGCTTCGACGCGGTCCTCGAGAGGAACCGGATCGAGCGCCGTCGCGCCGCCCTCATCCAGGTCGAACTGAGGCTTGAGCAGCCAACGGTCGCCGCGAATCCTCCATTCCAGAAGGAGGGCCATCACCACGACATGGACGACGAAACACGACCAGGCACCGATCAGTCCGTAACGAGGCGTCAAGATCAGCAGGGCTGGAACGAAGAGCAGCCAGGCGCTCGCGATGTTCACCCACATCGGGAAGGCCGTATCCCCCGCTCCGCGCAGCGCGCCCGAGAGCAGATTGAACTTGAGATCGAAAACCAGACAGAGCACCACGACGGCAAAGAGCGGCCGCGCGAAGGGAGCCAGCTGACCGAGTTCGTCGGCACTCACGAAGATCGCCATCAACTGAGTCGGCCAGACGACGTAGACCACACCCACCACAGCCGTGAACAGATACCCGACCCTCTCGACGCGGCGCACTACCGGCCGACAGTCCTCGAGATGTCTCGCTCCGACACATTGGCCCACCAGAGTCGTCGCGCCCACGCTCAGAGCCACGGCTCCCATGAAGGCCACACTCCAGGCCTGGATCACCGCGTTGGTGGCCGCAAGCTGGGCGTCGCCGAGGCGGGATACCAGGGCCGAGAACACGGCGATGCCGCCCATCTCCAGACTGGTCTGAATGGCGATCGGCAGACTGAGGCGGAACAGGCGAGCCGACAATCGCGGCCGAAGCCTCCAACCCTCGGCGATCCCGAACTCCTCCCGAACGGGTCGGAAGAAGACGATCGAACCAAACAACGCCCCACCGACCAGGAACTGGGCCAGAACGGTGCCCAGGGCGGCACCGGCAGCGCCGAGCTTCGGAGCGCCGAAGGCACCGAAGATGAAGAGATAGTTCAACCCACAGTTGAAGACCAGCTTCAACAGACCGCTCCACATGATGAGATTCGTCCGCCCGAGGCCTCGATAGAAGTTGTCGCAGACCAGCAGGATCGAGACACCGAAAGCGCCCCCGATACGGACCTTCATGTAGTCGACGGCGATCGCCTGAACCTCCGGGGAGGCTCCCGCCCATTGCATGATCCTCGGTGCAAGAGGAAAGAAGAGCAGGATCACGAGAGCGCAGGCACCGGCGAGATAGACGCCCTGCCAGAAGACCCGTCCGACCAACTTGTTGTCCCGTCCGCCGACCGCTTGAGCGACCAGGGTGTTGACGCCGGCCAGCAGGCCCCAGAAGAACGACAAGGCGGTGAAACTGATCAGATTGCCGAGACCCACAGCTGCCAGAGCCGTCACACCGAGCCGCCCCACCATGATGGTGTCGATCACCCCCATCGCGGTGTAGGACAGATTGGCGACCAGCACGGGACCGGCGATCTGCAGGATCCGTCGGTAGGAGGTATCGATGGAACGGGACATGGGGAAGACTCCTGGCAGAGAGAACGAGAATCGCGTGTGAGAATGAAAAAGCCCCGGGCCGGCAGGGCCCGAGGCTTCAGCATCCGTCACGATCGGATTGCGTTCAGCTCCGAGGCCACCCCGCGGGAAGGTCCGAAGTGCTCGACGACATCGTCACGGAGGTGGTCCACATAGCGGCGTGAGGGTAGCACAGGAGGTCGGGCAGGAGGAATTCGATCCCACCGGCAGACCCGCAAAGTTCGAAACAAATGCCGTGGACTGTCACCGGCTCGTTTCCTAGACTGCCGGAGTACCGCCTGACAGGAGGACCACCATGCCATGGAAGCTCGCAGACTGGGTCGATCACGCTCGGGGAGTCGGCGAACCGGCGACTCGGAGAGCTCGTCAGCAACACCTGGATCGTTCCGAGGACGGCAGCGCCGAGTTCGTCGCCGAACTCCGAGAACTCGGTGAGGTCATGCGACACGACGCAGCCCATCCGGCTCCGGAAGAGAGCGTGCGGGCCGCGAAACTCATTCCGCGGATGGAAGCGGGCCGTCACCTGCAGACCTCGTCGCCTCCCAGCCACGCCTGGGGAACGGCCACGCGAGAGCTGCCCAGCTCGGGAGAGCCGCACAACATCCGCTACCAGATCGACAACATCGAGATCGACTTGAGGGTCGAACTCCGTGGGGGCGAACCGGGCACCGTGATCGTTGGACTGGTGAGCCATCCGGGACCGCCCATGGAAGCCATCACGAACGCTCCCGTCCATCTCCGAAAGGGGGGCGAGACCCTGGCATCGACGCTCACCAACTCCTTCGGTGAGCTGCACGTCGAAACCACCCAGGAAACCGGCCTCGAACTCAGGATCCTCGTTTCCGACCGGCGCAGAATCGATCTGCCGCTGCCGGCAGAAGGCCTGGTGGAGATCTGAGGCGTGCCTCGGACGACCCTCCTCGATCCTTCGAGCCACCTCGGTTCGAGAACCACCCCCCGATTGATCGAAGACTGCCTCGAGGGCGATGAGGTCGCCTGGGCCAGGCTCGTCGATGCCTACAAGAACCTGGTCCACGCGGTCATCCGACGCAGTCCTCGCACGGCCGGCGAGGAGGCCGACCTCTTCCAGGCCGTCTGGATCGACATCTACCGGGAACTCCCGAAACTGCGAAGTCACGACGCCATCTCGTCCTGGATCGCTACGCTGACGCGCCACAAGTGCTACCACTGGGGGCAGCGAGCGCGCCACGTCTACGACGCACCTTGGAACGACGATCGGGCCCGTAAACTCACCGACCCTCGCCGCCTGCAGGACCAGGAGCTCGAAGAGATCGAACGACAGCAGCAGGTCCGGGAAGTCGTGCACCAACTCGAGCCTCGTTGCAGAACGCTCATGGAACTGCTCTTCCTGAGCGATCCACCGCTACCCTATCGACGGGTCGCCGAAAACCTGGGCATCGCTGTCGGTACGATCGGTTCGATGCGCGCCACCTGCCTGCAACGTTTGAAGGAACGACTCGCGGCTCTGCGCGGCGATCGATCAGAGCACTAGAACGCCTGCCCGAAGGCGAAGTGGAACCGGCCCGTCGGTTCTCCTTCTTCTCGATCGAGGATCCAGCCGTAGTCGCCCCGGAAGACTCCGAACGGCAGCTCGAGCCGCAAGCCGAGACCCGCCGTAGCCCGCAGGTCTGAAGCGTCCAGGTCGCCGGGCTCCGCGAAGACGTTTCCCACGTCGAGGAACGCGCCGCCTCGCAGCTGGCGCCAGATCGGGAACCTCAACTCCTGGTTCAGGATCGCCACCGAACGCCCCCCGATCACGAGACCCTCGGGAGTCGTGAAGATTCCGAGACTTCCAGGCTCGAAACCACGGACCGAGAAGGGGCCGCCGGCCGTGAAACGGGAGTCGAGATCGAAGTATCGATCCTGCGAAAAGATTGCTCCCAGCCGGTAGCTCTGCGCCCACACCCAACCGCTGTCGCTACCCCCAAGGGAGGTATAGATCGCGATCTGGCCGAAGACGTTCGTGAAGTCGTAGTCGGAACCGAGCAGTCGATCGGCACGTTGGACCGTCGCAGTCCACAGATGGCCTCGCTTCGGACTGAAGAACTCGTCTCGGCGGTCGCCGATCAGGGAAGTCGTGATGCTGCCACGCCAGAAACGACCTTCGGGAACGACTCCGAGATCGAATGGGCTCGGAGCGTCGATCACGTCGATGACACCGTTTTCGATGCTGTAGCTCCACTGGAGTCGGAGCTTCGGACTCAGCCGGTGCTGCTGTAGGAACGTCAGGGCGTCGATCGTCGAGTCGGCGCCGATCTGGCGGTACTCCTTCTCCTCGTGCTGGTAGTAGATCTCGGTCGGCAGATAGGTGCCGAAGAAGTTCGGTACGCGGTAGCCGAGTCTGCCGTTGACACTCTCCGTGTTCAGGAAGAGGGAGAACTCGAAGACGTCGGCGCGTTTGAACGGCATTCGATACTGAGGTCGGAACACCACCTCGAGCCCCTTGTTCAGCGACGGCGTCAACGTCGGTTGCAGATTCTCGACGTCATCGCTGCGATACCGAAGGCCGTAGTCGAGCACGACGCGATCGCGTTCTGTCACCCTCACCGTCACGACTCTCGTCGTCGGATCCTCTCCCAGGCGATGGTCGATCTCGACCGAACGAAACATCCCGAGTTCGTAGAGTCGCCGACGGCTCGCATCGATGGCAGAGAGGCTCAGATCCTCACCGACCTCGAAGGTCAAGCGGCGCAGGATCACCGACTCGAGAGTGTGAAGATTTCCGGTCACCTCGATGGCCGCGACCTTCGCCCTGCGACCTTCGACGATCTGGAAGAAGACATCCACCGTCTGGGCCGACCGCTCGACCCGGCTTTCGACCTGACTGCCGAAGAAGCCGTCATCGCGATAGAGATCTCGGAGCCGTCCCTTCGCCTGCACGTAGTCTTCGAGTCGAGCGGCGCCTCCGGGTTCGAGGCCGGCGGCCTCCAGGAGTTCGGCGGACTCCAGGTCCTCGTTGCCTTCGAAAACGATCGCACCGAACTGCGCCCGACTCCCCTCCAGAATCCGCAGGACGACGCGACGATCGGCGCCGGCTGGTTCCTCCTGCCACTCGATCTCGAGGAGATCGGCATCGAGGAAGCCTTCCGAGGCGTACCCCAGTGCCAGGTCCTCGCCCAGCGAGCCCGGACGTCTCGCGGCACGAAAGAAGAAGTCCACCCCGGCGGTATCCGGAAGGGTATCCAGGAGAAACTCGTCCGAGAGCGCCGAGTTACCCTCGAAGTCGACCTCGAGGTGCCCCCCGGGTTCTCCCTTCGAGACTTCGAAGCCCAGCCGCAGGAAGTCTTCCTCGCTTTCGACGGAGGGCTCGACCCTCGCCCAGAGGAAGCCGGTGGCTCGCAGTTCGGCCTCGGCTCTGGCCGCCAGGTCGGCAGCCTGGAAATCGACCGCCAACCCTGGGCTCCACTGGCCTTCCACCCTGCGGCGCTGCTTCTCCGACAAGGGGTCTCCCGACCAGACGAACTCGACACGCTTCCCCTCCGTCACTCGCAGTTCGACCTCGACCACGTCGCTGGACACCTCGGTCACCACCAGTACTCGCGCATCCCGGTAGCCGAGACCCCTGAGTCGGTTCTCGACGGCATCCGCCGCCTTGCGACCGGCTGCGAACGAGTAGGGCTCGCCGGTCTCGAGTTTCACTCGCCTGCGGAGTTCATCCACCGAGACCTCGTCAGGAATACCGGTGATCGTCACGCCACCCACCGTGCGACGGGTCTGGCCGGTCACACCACCTCGCCCCTTCCGGAGGCTGAGCCGGTGCGCCAACTCGACGGTGTACACCTCACTGGACTCCTGGAAAGCCCTGAACCAGATGCGCTTGGTCGGCTGGTAGTCGAGGACCCAGAACTGGGATTCACTCTGCTCCAGACCGACGTTGTAGCCGACCTTCAGATTGTCGGTGATCGCCTTGCCGACCGTCACCACGTTCTGTTGCGACTGGGTGCTTTCGAGGACCGGCATGGTGGTGGGAACGTCGACGATCAGACCGAGTCCCACCTGTTTCTGGAAGAGATCCCCGAGCCGCGCCGCTGCCTGCGCCGAGACCGCGCCCGCGGTCTCGTTCCCATCCGTGCTCGCCCGCGTACCTGTCAACAGCAGTGACGCGAGTTCCTGCTCTGTGAGGCGCGCGTCGTCCGGACTGCTGAGGCCCGGCTCGAGTCGATCCGCGGGGCCTTCCAGCGCCATTCGAATCGTGGTTCCGGAAACGTCCGTCGTTGCAACGAAGTCCAGACTCGGAGGCACCGAAGGAAAGCCGTTGAACTCCACCACGCCGCGTTCGACTTCGAACAGATTTCGGCCGAGCCTGAGCGTGCCGCGCTCGAGCGTCGCGCTGCCGTACACCGAAGGACTCATCGCGGTACCGCGCAGTCGGAGGTCCCCGACCATGGCGATCGACGCCAACTCGTTGTCGATATGCAGGCGCCCCTCCGTGACCACCCTCACGTCGAGGTCGACGCTTCTGAGGAAACTCTCCTCGGACAGCTCACGCAACGCGAAGCGTAGATCGGCGATGGTCTGCGACTCTTCGCTCGAGAAGTCGAGGTCCTGATCGAGCAGCCCCTGGAGCACCCTCAACTCACCCGAGAGCGCCCAGTCCTCGCCCGAACCGCTGAACGAGAGTCGGCCGTCGGCCACGATCGTGGCACCTTCAGCGACCTCCATGCCGATCTGATCGAGGTCGACCGAAAGGTCAGCCTGCGAAAGGCGAAGGCGGTCCGTATCCACCCGCCCCCCACCGCGCACCTCTCCGCCTCCAACGCGCCCGACCAGATCGCTGATGATGATCTCGGTGCCCGAGAACCTCAGTCCGGCGCTACCGTCGGTCAACGTGATCGCCGGCTCGGTGCTGTTGACGGTTGCCCGATCGAGGTTTCCCGTTCCCTCCCAGGAGACCTCTCCCGAAGGTTCGACACGGACCACGAGATCGAATTCTCCAAGACCCCCGACTCCGAAACCCTCGCCCGGCGGCAGCAGGGTGTTGACGATGGCGAGATCGAGGTCGCCGACGACCGAGACACTTGCAGACTCGTTCGCCAGAGAAACCCGGGGTCTCACGACGAGTTGCATCTCGTTTCCAACGATCTCGAGATCTCCGACGTCGAGAACGCCGTCGCGCAGCGACCAGGCCGCGGGCGCGAGCAACGAGGCCGAAACGCCCTGCAGCGAAGCCTCGAGTCGCTCCAACGTTCCCCCTCCGATCAACCGGCTCAGGTCTCCGGCATCCCCCTCCAGCCGACCGGACGTCGTCACCACCATGCGCGACGAGTCGCCGGATCCATCGACGAGGCGAAGGAGGTCGATCTCCTCCACTTCGAAGTCGATCCCCGAACTGCCCGAGCGGTCACCGACGGGGAGGTCTCCGCGAACCCTCAATCTTCCGCCCATGAAGTCACTCGCCGTGCCGACGACCGAGACTGTCGAGGGCGCGATCTCGACGTCGAGGTCGAGACCACTCCATTCGAGATTACCCCAGCGTCCGGCCAGCGATCTTCCGTTCAAGGTCCCTTCGAAGTCAGGCGCGACTCCTGTACCCGCCACCTTCATCTCCGTCCGCCCGACGCCCTCGAGCTCTAGATCGTCGACCGTCAGGACGGATAGATCGAGAGAGCCCGAGAGTTCGACGTCGATCTCCCCTTCCGCCAGGAGCGGCAGTACACCGGAGAGCAGAAGCTCGGTGCGGCCTCCCCGAATTCGATCTCCTCCACCGACATCGAGGTCTCGTCGCCGGCGAGTTCGAAGGGGTCGGACTCGAGATCGATTCCTCCTGCAGTGACCGAGAGTTGCTCGATCACCGCTCGGTAGGAGATTTTCTCGGGGGCCAGGATCGGCAGTTCGATCCATGCCCGGCCACGAGCGGCGACCCGCTCCACCCTCAGCGGTCGGACCATGCCGACGGCCGCCTGCAGAGGGGCGCGCTGGAGATCGACCTCGAGCCTCAGCGGCCACTCTCCACCACTCGATCCGCTTCCCTCAGCGAATGCCGGCAGGCCGGGCTCGGCGACCCGGATCGTCAGGTCTTCGGTCTGCGCGTCGATCCGCTCCACGACGATATCGAGATCGGGCAGGACGTTCTCCGCCAGAGCGGTCGAACGCAGCCCCGCCTCGAGGACCACCCCGGGCGATGTCAGCTCGCCCGAGATCCGCAGATTCGCGTCGAAGGCTCCAACGAGCTGGAGACTGCGACCTTCGATCGTCTCTTCGAAGCGAACACCGTCGATCCGCGCTGTTCCCTGGATCTCACCCCCGGCCACCTCGACCTCGGCTTCGACGCTTCCTCCGGCCAGCGGCCCGTCGAGAGTCGCCGACATCCGGTCCGGGAATCCAACGGCCATGAACGTGACGGCGTCCCGGCCCGCGGCTCCGCCTCCGATCTGACCGGCGAGACGCCATTCGGGGGCTCCGAGCGGACCCTCGATGCGGCCCGTCCCGTCACCAGTCCAACAGGTGCTCACGGACTCGTCCCGTCCCAGGAGCCTGCAGAGATCGAGACCCTCGAGACGCATCGAGAGGTCCCACTCTCCCTGGTCGGTCAGGGCGACCCGTCCCTGCGCCGTGAGAGACCCGAGAGGGCCGAGGGCAGTGAGCGTCAGGTCGTCGATCCCGTCGCGGGAGACGACACCGTTCGCCAGCGTGCGCAGCGGACCCACCTTTAAGCGGCCGTACTGAACAGCCAGCCGGGGAGCTTCGACACTGGCGATCACGCGAGGTTCGCTCGGCCGTCCCGACAGAATCAGGCCGAGGTCGGCCGGCCCTTCGAGAGACACCTGGGGCGCAGCGGCGAACCGACGCGTCAGCTCTCCGAGATCGGATGTCGACGCCCGTACGACACCCTCGAGCGAGTCCGTCGTCGCTGCCCCTTCGACCGAAGCCCTGGTACCACCCAGATCCAACCTCGACGAGCTCACACGAAGTCTGCCGGACTCGGCCCCTACGTCGACGGTGCCGGCAAGACCGTCGCCAACCCGCGAAGCGAACGCCACCTGCGCGTCCCCGATCAGCCTCCCGAACCAACCGGCTTCTCCGTCGACCACCTCGACCCCGGCTCGCCCCCGAACTCGCTGCAAGAAGCGGCGGGAAGGTCGGTGACAGCGAAGCAACGAGAGAGCCGACTCGGATCTCCTCCCAGTTCAGATCGATCTCCAGAGCGTCCCCGACCGAACGGAGTCCACCCGTCGAGCGAACCTCTCCTCCATAGCCACGAAGGGCAAGACCCGTCCAGCTGAGACTGTCGTCCTGCCAGGAAAGGCGCCCCTCGACTCCGACATCCTCCAGCCTCTGTCCGTCGAGGGACGGGTCCAGGAAACGGATATCGAGGTCGAGACTGGGGTCGGGGAACGAACCGAGGAGAGCGACCCGGCCGCTCATGCTCGTGGTCAGGGGCAGTTCAGGGAACAGGCTCGAAATCGTCGAGCCGGCAAGCTCAACCGCCAGATCCATTTCTGCCGACGGTCTCCACATTCCGATCCGGGCATCTCCTTCGATCACGGTTTCGCCGCTCGACACTCGCAACTGCGACAACTCGAGGTCCTCCCCCTGCAGTCGTCCGGAAGCGGACACCGCTTCCAGATCCACCGCTCCGTCGAGACGAAGGAGGCCCGACCGGGTCGACGCTTCGACGTCGAAGACTCCGGATCCGGCACGCGAAACGACCCCTCTGAGTCCGTTGAGGATCAGCCATTCCGCTCCCTCGGACGGCGCGACCTCGAGCCTCCCGTCGGACACCTCGAGTCGGCCCAGGCGAAGATCCTCGAAGAGCGCCGACAAGAGCCACTCGGACGACTCGCTCCCGGTCGAGGTCGTCGACTCGATTCTCAGGCGCGGGTTCCCGAGTCGCATCGACCAGCGCAGGAACCCGACCAGATCGACCCGGACCACGGGGACCTCGAGCCGGAGACCGGCCGGCCCGGACACCAGGGAGAGGGCAGTGACCTCCGCTCCTCGTCCCCAGAGGTCGACGTCCAGACTCTCGATCGAGAGTTCGACCCCGGCATCAGCGGCCTGCGAGACGATCCATCGACTCACCCTCCTCTCGAAGGGCGACGTCTGGACGACCCAGGCCAGAACCAGCCCGACGACGCCGAGCACGGCTACCAGGGCACCTGAACGAAGCCAGTTGGACCTCTGGCCGCCGGAACGACCCATCGAACGTCTGTCTACGGACGGATCATGATTCCGGCAGTGATGGCGGGACCTTCGATCTTCAGATCCAGCGGCGAGTCAGGATCGAAGACGAGATCGACGTCGCGATATTTGAGGGTCGCGTCGACGACCCGATAGGACACCTCCGCCATGAAGCGAACGTGGCGCCGACCGACTTCCAGGCCGAGATTGCCGTAGTAGCCGAACTCGTCGTCCATCGGGTGGTCGAAGTTCGGCGTGAAGCGGTACCACGACAGCCCGAGACCCACCCAGGCGGAAACCAGACCATCGCCGCCGAATCGACGATGACCACCGAGGTCGATGGCGTTCATCTTGACGCTGAGGGGAAACAGGTCCTCGACGTCTTCGAGTTGATGAATGTCATTCGCATCCTGGAAGAAGTTGGTCGTCAGATCGAGCCCCCACTTGCTCTGCCAGGTATAGGTCGCTCGAAGACCCCAGCCCCCGACATCTCCGAGATCGTCGGTGTCCCAGTAGGTCCCGAAGAGTCCGATTCCAGATTGGCAGACACCGGGGCTGGCGACAGCGAGGAGCAACAGAAGGGTGGGCAGGACTCTCTTGGACATCATCATTCTCCTCTTCAGATCCCAACTCGACCGAGGATCGATCCCGCAGCCTCGGGACAACCTGAGTCCAGGCTGATGATGCTGGCACCCCTCCCGAGATCCCGCCAGTCGACCTTGGACTAGAGTATTCCGGTGGCTCCGCGACGGTCAAGCCGACCGACCGGCCAGCACGGAGTCCCCAGGGGCCGGTCGCCAAGCTCGAGGTGAGGATCTGTCTGCCATCGATTCCAGGGTAAGCGTGATCTCGGCGTTCGGAGAGATCGGTCTCGACCCTCCCGCAGAGTCGACCGTGAACTCGGTCTACATCCCTCTTCTCAGGTGGATCGAGGACTCCTCGTTCTCGTACCGCCAGCCTTTCGTGCTGGGAATCGCAGGCAGCCAGGGAAGCGGCAAGACGACTCTCGCGCGGATCCTCGGCACCAGCCTCGAAGCCGCCGGTCGGCGCGTTGCTCGGCTGAGCCTCGACGATCTCTACCTCACCAAGGCCGAACGTCGAGAGCTCGCTCGCCGCGAACACCCCCTGCTCGAGACTCGCGGCGTGCCCGGAACCCACGACCTCGATCTCGGTCACGACCTTCTCGACCGACTCGCGACGGTTTCACCGGGGCATTCGACCGACCTTCCGAGATTCGACAAGGCGATCGACGACCGCAGGCCGGAGTCGGACTGGCCGCGCTTCCAGGGCCGTCCCGACATCGTGATCCTCGAAGGATGGTGCCTGGGTGCTCGCCCCGAACCCGCAGAGCGCCTCGAGTCACCGGTCAATGAGTTCGAGGCCTCGGAAGATCCCGAAGGCCGCTGGCGACACGCGGTCAACGAACGACTGGCGGGCGACTACGCCGACTTCTTCAACCGTCTCGACCGGCTCGTCTTCCTGAGGACTCCGTCCTGGGAAGTCGTCTTCGAATGGCGTAAACAGCAGGAAGCCGAACTCCGAAGAGCGGTGGGCGGCGGCATGACCGAGGATCAGCTGCGCGGTTTCATCCAACACTACGAGCGGATCACCCGATGGATGATCGAAGACAGCCCGGACCGCTGCGATGTCCTCCTACGACTCCGAGCGGACCACGCTGTGGAGACGATCCGGTTCGACTAGAAGCGAACCACCAGCGACGTGTTGAAAACGGTATCGAGCTTGTCCTTGAAGATGTCCACCGTGCCGACCACGGTCTCAGAGCAGGTCCCGGCACACGCTGAAACCGGTGCGCCCCCTTCAGTGAGCAGGACCAGATCGATCGTTTCGAGGGCCGGATGGTTCTCGTACAACCACTGCAGGCTGATCTGGAGCGCGATCCTCTCCGTCATCGTCACGGCCACCGAGCTGATCATGTCGAATCGGTAGTCACTGAACTCGGTCATGTTCGAATTGATGGTCCAGCGGTTGGAGAAGCGCGTCGTCTTCGTCCACTGGTTCTGGTAGTCCCATTCGAAACGCAGCCCCGGGAACGAATCATCGCGGGAGGGGTCCGGATTGACTTCCTCGCGGTCGGTGTAGCTCAGACCGACATCGGTCCTGAAGCTCAAGTCGTCGCCGGTCCACCAGAGTCGGCTGATTCCAGCGAACACCTGATAGCGGTTCTGGATGCCGGCGTCCACGTTCCGATCCCAACCCAGACCGGCGTTCCACAGCAGCACGTCGGTGATCTTGCGGTCGTAGCGACCCTCGACGAGATACTTCTCGACGTCGGGCTTCGTATCCGGCCGAACGAGAATGAACGCGGGGTCCTGGTCCCCGATCGGCACACCCGGCATCAAGGTCGACACGTCGATGACGGCATAGGGATCGTCCGCGGTGTTGGATCTCACTCCCTCGAGCCGCAGCTGGTATCCGGAGCGTTCGAAGAGCCGACGCAGCAGATTCTTGAAGCCGAAGGTCGTGGTGTCGGAGTTGCCCCGAGTGGCCACCAGGCTGAGTTCCGTCGTGTTGAACCACCCTGTGGTCTTCTTCTCCGCCTCCGCTTCGGCGGCATCCTCCTGCGCGCTCACCATCGGCACCGCCAGGATCAGCAGCAGCGTCATGACCAGAATCCAGCTCGTCGATCGCTTCATCGAATCCCCACCTTCAAACCGTTGAAAAGAGTGCCCCAGCGAAGGAGCGGCGCATCGTACCGCAAAATACCCCGCGTCCGGAAGTTCTGCACCCGGCGCCGTGGAGACGGGGTTTCGAAGCCGGAAGTAGCGGAGTCGGGCCACGCCGAGGCCGCCGCGTCGGGCTGTTGCACGGACGTCCGTCTCAGCCGGATGTCACCAGCGCCTTCCTGAGGTAATAGCGGGTGTGTCCTCGCGGGTAGTCCTCGAGAACACCGAACACCTCGTAGCCGAGACGTTCGTAGAACGGCCGGGCCTGGAACGAAAACGTGTCGAGGTGCACCGCCGAGCAGCCTCGTCGTCGGCCGTAGTCCTCCATCTCACGAAGAAGCCGCGCGCCCTCGCCCCGACCTCGAAGCTCCGGGGCCACCCAGAGCGTGTCGATGAACAGCCAGTTCCAGTTCAACTTCGCCAGCACTCCGCCAACGATTCGCGACTCGGAGTCGCGCAGGTACAGGGCCACCGGTACGAAACCCTTCGAACCAGTGATCGGCAAGGCGTGCTCGTCGAGACCGCGCTCCAACCGGGCGACGTCTCCTTCGGAAGGATCTTCGTCGAGGCAGATCTCCAGGTCAGGCATCGCCGGCATCTCGCGATCGCGGGTCCGTCGACTCACGGGCGGGATGTTCGAGGGCCAGGCGGCAGAGCCGATCGCAGAGATCCGGGAACTCGATTCCCGCTGCGGCCGCGGACTGGGGGAAAAGGCTCGTCTGCGTCATGCCCGGCAGCGTGTTGGCCTCCAGGCACCAGATCCCGCCCGCGCCGTCGACCCGAAAATCGGATCGCGAGAAGTGGCGCAACTGCAGGCACTCGTGCACCCTGACCGCCAGTTGCTGGAGGCGTCCGGTCAGCGTCGTGTCGATGGGAGCCGGGAAGATCTCCTCGCTCATCCCCGGCGTGTATTTGCACTCGTAGTCGAAGATCGCGTTCCGCGGGCGAATCTCTCCGACGGCGAGGGCCGCTCCATCGAGCACGCCGACCGTCAACTCCCGGCCGTCGATGAACGCCTCGATCAGAACCGAGTCGTCGTACTCGAGTGCCAGTCGCGCGGCCGACTCCAGTTCACGCTCGTCCTCGACGATGCTGAGGCCCACCGTCGAACCGACGCGCGACGGCTTGACCACCACCGGCAGGCCGAGATCCGCGATCTCCACTCCCGGTTTCCACAGGCGCCAGACCGGCGTCGGGATGCCGGCATCGCGGAACAGCCGTTTGGACACGTCCTTGTCCATCGCCAGGGCGCTGCCGACCGAACCGCTGCCCACGAAGGTCAGACCCGCCAGTTCGAGCAGGTTCTGAACCTGTCCCCCTTCTCCCTGACGGCCATGGAGAACCAGCACCACCAGATCGCAGGCCTCGACCCTCGGATCACGGACCAGGGCCAGGAGGTCCTCCTGTGCGCGCAGGGTCGCCAACTCGTCGTTGCGGGGAAGGCGGGTAGCAAGAGCGGGAGCCAACTGATCCCTCTCCTGCTCGGGCGCGATCCTGCCCCGGCAGGTGTCGAAGACTTCGACATCCCAGCCTGCCACCCGCAGGGCCCCGGAGACCTGTCCGGCGCCGGCCAGTGCCACGTTGCGCTCGGGCGTCGAACCCCCGGTGAGAATCGCCACCCGACCTGCACTCATGGGTCGATCCTACGTCAAACCGAAGTGTCCTACACTGCGATCGCCATGCCTCGTCTGCTCGTCATCGGATCGATCAACTACGACCTGATCCTCACGCATTCGAGATTTCCCGAAGCCGGCGAAACCGTTGTCGGCGCGTCGCTCGTCCAGACGCCTGGAGGCAAGGGAGCCAATCAGGCGATCGCCGCCGCCCGTGCCGCCGCCATTCTGGGATTGGATCTCGAAGTCCGCCTCGTCGCTGCGGTCGGCGACGACGACTTCGGCTCTCAACAGCTGCGTCAACTACAAACCGACGGCGTCGATGTTTCCTCCGTGATGCGCGTCCATCGGCCCACCGGGCTGTCGACGATCTGGGTCGACGCGGTCAGCGGCCAGAATCGGATTCTCAATGCACCTGGCGCCAACCTCGAGCTCCAGCCAGCTCACCTCGACGACCGATTCCCGGAACACTGCGATCTCGTGCTCCTCCAGAACGAGCTCGCCCCCGAAACAACCCGTCGGGCGGCGGAGCTGGCGGCGTCTCGAGGCATCCCGATCGTCTGGGACCCAGCCCCTTTCCCAGCCGGCGACACTCCGCCGATGCCGGTCGAGATCGTCGACTTCACGACCCCGAACGAGAACGAAGCTGCAGCGCTTCTCGGCCGGGCTCTCGGCCGCGAGCCGGAGTTCGACGCCCAGGAACTGCACGCCCAGGGATACGGGAGCGTCCTGCTGACCCTCGGAGAAGGCGGCGTCGTCTCGTGCGGCAGCGAACGCGGCCGCCCGGGTCACGCACTCCGCCTGCGTGCGCCGACCGTCGAGGCAGTCGACACCACCGGCGCCGGCGACGCCTTCAGCGGCTCCTTCGCTGCGGCTCGCCTGGCGGGCCTCGACCTTCGGGAGGCCCTGGAGTTCGCCCTGCGGTTCGCAAGCGGCTCCGTAACCCGCCGCGGTGCCCAGGTCAGCTTCCCCACCTGCGAACGGGAGCTGGCCGACTTCTGAGCCCCAGCCGAGATCGGAACGGGCTTTCTCGCACGCTCCTCCACGATCAACCCAGATCCAGGGAGGCCGCCATGCCGTCGGCCACGGCGAGACCAGCCCGTGTCACCTCGAGTCGGGTTCCTCGACGCCGTACGAAGCCGCTCTCGACCCAGCGATCGATCAAACCGGCGTTCCGCAAGGCCAGGTCACGTTCGAGCAGGGCGCCGATCTCGTCGAGGTCGATGCCGGCCCGCGTCCGGAGACCGAGCATCACCCGTTCCAGGGCAGCGGCCTCCGAAGTCAGGGTCTCCTCGGCCTCGATCGGGCGATCTCCCTCGAAGAGGGCCTTCGACCAGGATTGCAGGGTCCGGCGATTCCACCATCGTCGACGACCGTCGAACGAGTGGGCGGAGGGGCCGAGACCGAGATAGGGGACTCCTTCCCAGTACTTGCGATTGTGTCGGGACTGGCAAGCGACGGAGCGCGCGAAGCTGGAGACCTCGTAGGCCTCGAAGCCGTGCTCCTCGAGGACCGAGTGGACCGCCTCGAAGACCTGACCCTGGCCGTCGGAGTCGAGTTCGACGAGTTCACCACGTTTCTGCCGGCCTCCGAAGGAGGTGGCCGACTCCACGGTCAGTTGATAGGCGGAGATGTGATCCACCCCGCAGTCGACCGCCCTCTCGATCGACTCGCGCACGCTCTCGCCGCCGACCGAGTTCGGAGGAAGGCCGTAGATCAGATCCACCGAAACGGCCTCGAAACCGGCGGCCACGGCCGCTCGTGTCGCCCGATCGGCGGTCTCGGCGTCATGCCCGCGCCCGAGGAACCGCAGCGCGCCGTCATCGAAGGACTGGACCCCGAGACTCAACCGACTCACCCCGAGGTCCTTCCACCGGGAGACCGACGAGGCGTCGACGTCTTCGGGGTTGGACTCGAGACAGATCTCCCTCATGCCCGAAAGAGGCGCCCTCCGATCGACTTCCCGGAAGATCCGTTCGAGCAGGCCACCTCCCAGAGCCGACGGCGTGCCCCCGCCGAGATAGAGCGTGTCGAACTGCCAGGCGGTCTCCTCCGCCAGGTCGAACTCGCTCAGTAGCGAATCGACGAAGGCGCGATGGCGATCCCCGCCGCCGGTGGTGACCGCGAAGTCGCAGTACGGACAGATCCGGGCGCAGAACGGGATGTGGACGTAGAGTCCCGCACCCCGCTCGGTCGCCAATCTCTAGCCTGCGGCTTCGAACAGACCGGCAGCTCCCTGGCCGCCGCCGATGCACATCGTGACCACGCCGTAGCGACCGCCGCGACGGTTGAGTTCGCTGGCCAGGTGACCGACCATGCGGGCGCCGGTCATGCCGAAGGGATGGCCGATCGAGATCGAGCCGCCGTTGACGTTGAGCTTCTCCTGGTCGATGCCGAGTCGATCGCGGCAGTAGAGCACCTGCGAAGCAAAGGCCTCGTTGAGCTCCCAGAGATCGATGTCGTCGACCGTCAGGCCGTTGCGCGACAGCAGCCTGGGCACCGCGAAAACCGGGCCGATCCCCATTTCGTCCGGCTCGCAGCCGGCCACGGCGAAACCGCGGAACACCAACTTCGGCTTGATGCCGAGGGCCTCGGCGCGCTCGCGCGACATCAGCAACGTGGCCGAAGCGCCGTCGGACAACTGCGAGGCATTGCCCGCCGTCACGCTGCCCTCGCCGGAATCCGGATCGAAGTACGGGCGCAGTGCCGAGAGACCCTCGAACGTCGTGTCCGGTCGGTTGCACTCGTCGTGCTCGAGCAGCTTGTGCTCGGTCCTGGAGATCTGCTTGGTCTCCTTGTCGACGATTCCCCATTCGACTTCCATCGGCGCCAGTTCTTCGTCGAAGTAGCCGGCCTGCTGGGCGGCCGCCGTTCTCTGCTGGCTCTGCAGCGAGTACTCGTCCTGGGCTTCGCGAGTCACGCCGTAGCGCTTCGCGACGACCTCTGCCGTATCGCCCATCGCCATGTACAGCTCCGGCTTGTGCTCCACGATCCAGGGGTTGGGCATGTTCTTGCCGCCCATGTTGAACGTGATCGACTCGACGCCGCTGCCGATCGCGGCATCCGCACCGTTGACCGTGATCTGGTTGGCGGCCATCGCGATCGCCTGCAGTCCCGACGAGCAGAAGCGGTTGACGGTCGTGGCCGCGATCGTGACCGGCAACTGCGCACGGATCGCGGCGACCCGGGCGACGTTGTTGCCGGAGGCCCGCTCGGGATTCGCGCACCCGGTGATGATGTCCTCGACCTCGGAGGGATCCAGCTCAGGGACCTTCGCCATGACGGCCTTCAAGACGTGCGCCAACTGATCGTCGGGACGAGTCATGTTCAGCGAACCTCGGAAGGACTTGGCGAGCGGAGTGCGACAACTGGCGACTACGACGGCTTCTCTCATCGAATGGATCCTCTTGATGAAGGGCGAGCGGGAGGCGGCGAAATCACGTCGCCACGGCAGGAGACCAAAGGTAGCAAGGCCTCAGATCAGCGTCAATGAAGTCGAGCCCCGGCTCAGGCCGGGGCAACGCTCCTTCCACCGCCGACGAAGGGTTGAATCAGGACGGCCAGACCCATGCAGAGCAGGCAACCGATCACGTTCCACCACAACCAGGCGACCTCGATCGGCGGGAAATAGGCCAGCAGCAGGACGCAGATCTCGGTGATGACGGCCGCGATGAAAGTGGCCGTACCCGAGACCCGCTTCACCCAGAAGGCCAACAGGAAGATTCCGAGAATGGTCCCGTAGAACAGCGAGCCCAGGATGTTCACGGCCTCGATCAGGCTCCCCAGGCGGCTGGCGTACTGGGCGAAGGCGATCGCCCACAGCCCCCACAGGGCCGTCGCGACCTTCGACACCCACAGGTAGTGGAGGTCGGAGGCGTCGGGCTTCACCCAACGCTGGTAGACGTCCACCACGCTGGTGGTGGCGAGCGCGTTCAACTCGGACGACGTCGATGACATCGAAGCGAAGAGGATGGCGGCGATCAGCAGGCCGACCAGGCCGGCCGGAAGGTAGCCGATCACGAAACTCAGGAAGATGAAGTTGGTGTCCTGCGGATCGAGCGACGGATCGGCCTCCTGCATCACTCCGATGGCGTCGGTGCGGATCTCCGAGAGCCGCGCATCGGCGACCTCGACCCGCTGTCGAGCGGCCTCCTCGCCGTCGGTGCCCAACGCCCCGACCAACGACTCCACCTCGGTCTTCTTGACCACGAAGGCTGCGGCGAACTCCGCCTCATGGAGTTTCAGTTCCTCACCGATGCTCGACTCGCGCGCCTCCTCGAGAACGACCTGGTTGAAGAACACCGGCGGCTGCTCGAACTGGTAGAAGACGAACACCATCGCTCCGAGAAAGAAGATGAAGAACTGCATCGGGATCTTCATGAGGCCGTTGAAGAGCATGCCTCGACGGCTCTGCCCGAGGGAGCGTCCGGCCAGGTAGCGCTGCACCTGCGACTGGTCGGTCCCGAAGTACGACATCTGCAGGAAACAGCCGCCGATCACGCCCGACCAGATGTTGTAGCGATTGGTGATGTCGAAGTTCCAGTCGATGGCATTGAGCCTCCCCATGCTGCCCGCAACACGAGTGGCCTCGGCCAGGCCGACGCCTTCGGGCAGCAGCTTCAGAACCATGAAGAAGGCCGCCAACATGCCCAGCGTGATGACGATCATCTGGTGGAACTGGGTCCAACTGACGGCCTTCGATCCGCCGATCGTCGTGTAGATGATCACGGCGACGCCGACCAGGAGGTTGGTGAAGGTCAGGCTCCAGCCGAGCAGCGCCGACAGCACGATGGCCGGCGCGAAGATCGTCAGACCCGCCGCCAGGCCGCGCTGCAACAGGAAGAGCATGGCCGCCAGGGTGCGGGTCTTGAGATCGAAGCGGTTCTCGAGGAACTCGTAGGCCGTGTAGACCTTCAGACGGTTGTAGATCGGCAGGACGACCACCGACAGGATGACCATGGCGATCGGCAGACCGAGATACACCTGCACGTAGCGCATGCCGTCCACATAGGTCTGCCCCGGCGCAGAAAGGAACGTGACCGCGCTGGCCTGCGTCGCCATGATCGACAACGCCACGGCATACCAGGGCAGGCTGCGACCCGCCAGGAGGTAGCCCTCGGTGGTGCCGCTGTCGCGACCCTTCCACAGGCCGTAGACCACGATCCCGACGACCGCCAGGCCGAGGACCCACCAATCGATCGGACTCACGAAAAGGCTCGCGTGAAGAGGGTCAGCAGCACGATCTCCACGACCAGGACGCCCAGGACCAGCCCGTACATCTTCGGCCAGGACCCGAAGGGCGCCAGTTCTTCGTCCTCGGGACGCGGAGTTTCCGGGCTCGGCTCGTTCATGGTCTCTTCTTCCTACGATCCTGCTGCGATTCCGGCTTCCAGCGGCCGCCGATCGATGCGGCCCGCAGTGTATACTCAGCTTCCTCGCGGGAACTCTCGTCCTGCACCCCTCCACAGCATTTCCGGCACCGCCTGCCCCCCAGATCCGACTGGCCCGGCACCGGTCCCGACGTCCTCAGGGAGCGCCCACACGATGTCCGAATCCAGCCACGAACCCCTGACCCAGCTCTCCGAAGACGAAAAGCTCTTCGCCGAAGCTGTTCGCGATTTCGCCGAAGGCGAGATCCGGCCCCATGTCCTCGAGATGGACGAAGCTCAGAAGATCGACCCGAAGATCGTCGAGCAGTGCTTCGAACTCGGCCTGATGGGGATCGAGATCCCGGAGGAGCAGGGCGGAGCGGGCGGCACCTTCTTCATGGCCGCCCTCGCGATCGAGGAACTCGCCCGCGTCGATCCCGCCGTGTGCGTCATGGTCGACGTCCAGAACACCCTGGTCAACAACGTCTTCCTCAATTTCTCCTCGAAGGAACTCGCCGACCGCTACCTTCCGCGTCTCGCCAAGGACACCGTCGGCGCCTATGCCCTTTCCGAGGCGGGTTCGGGTTCCGATGCCTTCGCCCTGCAGACCACCGCAGTCGAGGACGGTGACGACTACATCCTCAACGGCCGCAAACTGTGGATCTCGAACGGCGCCGAAGCGGGAATCTTCATCGTCTTCGCCACCGTCGACGCTTCGAAGGGCTACCGGGGTATCACCTGCTTCGTCGTCGAGAAGGACTTCGAGGGCTTCACTGTCGGCCGCAAGGAGGACAAGCTCGGGCTGCGCGCCTCTTCGACCTGCGAGCTGATCCTCGACGGATGCCGCGTTCCCAAGGCCAACATCGTCGGCGAGATCGGCAAGGGCTACAAGGTCGCCATCGAGACCCTCAACGAGGGTCGGATCGGCATCGGGGCGCAGTCCATCGGCATCGGCGCCGGAGCCCTGCAGGCCGCCATCGACTACATCAAGGAGCGCAAGCAGTTCGGCCGACCGGTCGCCGAGTTCCAGGGCGTCCAGTTCCAGGTCGCCGACGCCGCCACCCAGCTCGAAGCGGCCCGCCTGCTGGTCTACAACGCGGCCCGGCTCAAGGAAGCGGGCAAGAACTTCGTGACCCAGGCCGCGATGGCCAAGCTCTATGCCTCGCGGGCGGCCGAGTCGATCTCGTCCGTCGCCATCGACCTCTTCGGAGGCAACGGCGTCGTCAAGGAGTACCCGGTCGAGAAGTACTACCGCGACGCAAGAGTCATCCAGATCTACGAAGGCACTTCGAACATGCAGCGCCAGACGATCGCCAAGGCACTCATCGGCTGATCGGTGGAACTGACCCCCGAGACCCTGGGCCTGGCGCTCGCCTGGTTCGTCGTCTTCCTCTTTTCGACGACGCTGCACGAAGCCGCCCATGCGGTCGTCGCCCTGCGTCTCGGCGATTCCACCGCCTATCGCGGCGGCCAGGTGACCCTCAATCCGCTGCCCCACATCCGCCGGGAGCCCTTCGGCATGGTCCTCGTGCCGCTCATTTCCTTCTTCCTGTCGGGATGGATGTTCGGCTGGGCGAGCGCACCCTATGACCCTGCCTGGGCCGACCGCTGGCCCAAGCGCGCCGGCCTCATGGCGCTGGCCGGCCCGATCGCCAATTTCAGTCTCTGCATCCTCGCCGGCATCGGCATCCGGGTCGGGCTCGGCCTCGGCTTCTTCGAAATCGGCGACCGGCTCTCGTGGGCCAGCATGGTGCAGGCCTCCGAATCGGGCTCGGCCGGCGTCGCCACGCTCCTCTCGCTGCTCTTCAGCCTCAACCTGATTCTCGGAGTGTTCAACCTCCTGCCGCTTCCCCCGATGGACGGTAGCGCCGTCGTTCAGCTGTTCCTGCCCGACGAGACCGCCCGCACCCTGCAGGGCTTCTACCGCATGCCGATGCTGGCCTTCATGGGCATCCTGATCGCCTGGCGGGTCTTCCCGACGATCTTCGGCCCGGTCTTCGGCTTCGCCCTCAGGCTCCTCTACCCCGAGATCGGTTAGCACCCGAGGGTACCGGTCTCCGCCTGACCCGTGTCAGGACCCGCCGGCTCCCGGAGGAGTGAAGCGGCCGTCTGCGGCGGTCCAGCCGCCGTCGACGAAGAGCACCGTCCCGGTGATGTAGCTGGCGGCGTCCGAGAGCAGGAAGGCCGTCGGCATGGCGATCTCGTCGGCCGTGGCCCAGCGACCGAAGACGCTCTTGCGAGCGTAGGCCTCGTACCAGTCCGGCTGCTCGCGGATCGGAGCGGTGAGCGGCGTGTCGACCACACCGGGCGCGACGGCGTTGACGCGAACCCCGACCGGCCCCAGTTCCGCGGCCAGTGTTCTCACCATCTGCACCGTCGCAGCCTTGGTCGCCGCATAGACGCTCTGCCCGGGCTCGACGACCAGCGAGCGGATCGACGACATCGCCACCAGACTGCCGTGCCGCTGCTGCCTCAGGATCTCGCCCGCGCATCGCAGCACCCGGAACGTTCCCTTGAAGTTCAGTTCCACCACCCGGTCGAACTCCGAGTCGTCGTAGTCGAGCAGAGGCTTGCGGACGTTGATCGACGGCGTGGTCACGACTCCATCGATCCGCCCCAGGCGGGCGGCCTGGTCCTTCAGGCAGCCATCGACCGACGTGGTATCCAGGAGGTCGATGGTCGCCGCCTCGCACTCGCCTCCGTCGGCCCGGATCTGCTCTGACACACGGTCGGCGCCGTCGCGTTCGACATCGAGGCAGATCACCTTCGCGCCCTGGCCGGCTGTCACCCGCGAGATTGCCGCGCCGATCCCCGATCCACCGCCGACCACGACCACCGTGCGTCCATCCAGTCGAAACGGATTCGGGTTCGCGGCCCCGGTTTGCTGTTCCTTCATTCAGCCCTCCTCGAGGCTCGTTGGTGGAGATCGATTGTAGCGACCCCGGCTTGCCACGGCTCCGATCGCGATTCGCCCGGCTTCGGCACCGATCGTCCGCTGATAAGTTCCGTGACGTGACCTGGGACCTCGACTGGGATCGACGGATCGCCGCTGCAGCCGAAGAGCTTCGCGACGAGATCGTCGACTTCACGACCAGGATGATCCGCATCCCGACCGTGAACCCGCCCGGCGAGCACTACGACGACTGCGCCCGGCTCATCGGCGAGCAATACACCCGGTTGGGCTTCGAAACGACCTACCACCCCGCCGACGGCCGGCCCGAGCACAGCGAAGCCCATCCGCGCCTCAACGTGCTCGGCAAGGCGCGCGGCTCCGCGCAGCGACCGCGCATCCACCTGAACGGCCATCTCGACGTCGTTCCGGCAGGAGACGGCTGGCAGCGAGCACCCTTCGGGGGCGAGGTCCACAACGGCCGGATCTTCGGTCGCGGAGCCGCCGACATGAAGAGCGGGATCGCAGCGGCCCTCTACGCCTGCGAGGCATTACGCAGATCGGGCCTGCGTACGCTCGGCAGCCTCGAACTCAGCGCCACCGTCGACGAGGAGAGCGGCGGTTTCGCGGGAGTCGCATGGTTGGCCGAACGGGGCATCCTCGACTCCGACCGGGTCGACCACGTGATCATTCCGGAGCCCTTCGGTCCGGCGCGGGTCTGTACGGGGCACCGAGGCGTCTACTGGCTCCGGATCCGAAGCGTCGGCCGCACCGCTCATGGCAGCATGCCGCATCTGGGCGTGAACGCGATCGAACAACTCGGGCCGCTTCTCGAGGCCCTGCGTACCCGCCTTCAACCCAGGCTGGCACAACGGATCACGACCGTCCCCGTCGTGCCCGACGGAGTCTCGCAACGCCACCCTGAACATCAACTCCATCGAGGGCGGACAGGCCGGCATGGATCCCCAGACTCCCTGCGTCGCCGAGAGCTGCGAGGTCGTGCTCGATCGCCGCTTCCTGGCCGAGGAGGGCTTCGAGGAAGCCCGGCGGGAGATCGTCGAACTCGTTCGCGAGATCGAGAGCGAAGGGACCCCACCGGCGCTACGAGATCGACGACCTGATGGTGGTCGATCCGGTGGCGACCCGCAGCGAGGATCCTGTCGTCCTTGCCCTCCAGGACTCCTACCGCGCCCTCACCGGGACCGACCTCGAGATCGTCGCCAGCCCCGGAACCTACGATCACAAGCACGTCCACCGCATCGGCGGAATCCAGAGCTGCGTGGCCTACGGTCCCGGGCCGCTGGAGGAAGCCCATCAGCCCGACGAGAGCTGCGCCATCGACGACCTCATCCTGTCGACGAAGGTCCTGGCCTCGGCGACCGGTCGGCTGGTCGGCGTCGAGGACACCCGGGACCACCGAGCGACCCTCGGGGGCCGTCCGGCGAGGGGTGATCGCCAGCTCAGCGATTGACGCGAATCAGGAGAAGGCTTCGGCGAGACGGTCGAGAACCATCCGCTCTGCTGTCGAGACCGAACCCAGGCCGAGGATTCCACCTGCAGCCCTTGCGATCTCCTCGGCCCGGCCGAGGGTGACGGCTCGAAGCGCCTCTCTCGAGCCTTCCGCCGGAGTGCTGGCGCAGAGAGCCACGATGTAGTCGGTCCAGGCGTTGCGGACGGCTTCGGTCGGGCGGCTCTCGAGCCAGGCTTCGAGCAGCACGAAGGCGTCGCTGCCGGGCAGGACGCCGAGCGATTCGGCCGCCTGAATCAAGGCCTGTCGCTCGTCCGACTGGATCTTGCCGTCCGCCCAGGCGACCTCGACCAGCGGCACGAGGCTCAAGGCGACCAGCGTCTCGGCCTTGATGCCGAGGTCGGCGAGTTGGGAGAGGACCGCTTCGTCGTCGAGGCCCGAGGCGGAACGCAGCTGTTCGACCGACTCGTCATGGTCGACCCGATCCCGCAGCTTGAGCAGGAGATCCCTGTTGTGACGGACGAAAAAGGCTTCTTCGAGGCCCCTGCGGCGCTCGTCGAGAAAGTTGCGATCGTTCACGTTTCCTCCGGTCAAGAACGAGTCCCAATCATAGCCCAGAGCCGCCGCTTCGACCACCGCCCGCGAGACGGATGGAAGCCTCGGATCCCGAGGATCGGGCCTACTTCCTGGCGACGAATTCGTCGAAGTAGACGGGGCCGGCGAGCTCGTTCCAACGCCGGCTCTTCACCACGCCCATCCGAACGGAGGACACGGCCTGGTTGCCGTTCTGCAGGTTCGTCCTCTGGGCCCGCACACCACCGTCGACGCTGAGACGGCAGACTCCATCGCTGGCGCCGGAACTGGAAGCGGCGGCGAACTCCACACCCAGGAGCACGGGACGATTCACCTGCTTGCCACCGACGGAGGTCCGAGCCCCGGAGTTGCTGTAGCAGAAGAGCTTCACCAGCGGTTTGCCGTTGCCCTTGCGGGCCGCCCGGACTTCGAAGATCGGACGGAACGGACCGAAGCCGTAGCCGATCAGGATGATCGACTTCTTCTTGCTCAACGTCGCCTCGGAGAGATCGAGGAAGAGTTCGGTGGTGAGCGTTTCCTGGTCGCCGATCCGGGCCACCACGAAGGCGCCGTTGTCGTCGCCGTCGAGGTCCACCTGCATCCCGAAGTCGGTGCCGTTCATCGCCGCCTGCGGCGTGACGGACAGTGAATTGCCCAGCGCCAACGGCGCAACGGAAGCTGCCAGGACCAGCGTGAGCAGAGGCAGCAACGAGCGGACTTTCATCGCCGGAAGGCTATCATTGCCCTCGCCATGTCTGCCAATCCCCCTGCGAGTGGCCATCGATCCGGGAGCCATCGATCTCTCACGCGATTCGCGCTACTCGGGCTGGCGATCGGGTTGACGCTCGTCTCCGGGTGCAACCGGACGGTCGCCTCGCCTGCGGGTCCCGAGACCGCAGCGCCCCCGACCGCGAAGCCCGAATCCGGGGAGAACGAGACCCCGGAGAACGTCACCCTGAGCCTCCACGAAGCATGGACTTCGCGCGACTCGGCCTTCGCCCTGAAGTGGACCGCCGTCGCCGACTCCCGCTGCCCGATCGGCGCCCGCTGCATCCGAGCCGGCGAGGCCAGGGTCACCCTCGAATACAACTCGCCGCCCGACTCTGGCGTCCCTGAGTCTCTCCACCTCAGCCTGCCGCCCTCCCGCTCCGAGGGCTCGTCGGCCGATGTCGACGGCATTCGAGTCCGGGTCCTGGAGGTCCTGCCGGTGCCTCGGGTAGACTCCGCCTCTGCGGAGGAAGCCTCCCTTCGACTTGGCATCCTCGGCCTCACACAGGAAGACGTCGAACCCCAAGAAGACGCCGAATGATTTCCAGATCGCCGCGCTTCGCGACGTTCCGAGTACCGCTCCTCGCAGCCATCGTAGCGATCGTAGCGATCGTCGTGCCGATCGTCGCCCTGCCCCACCCGCTCGCCGCCCAGCAACGACTGGAACGGTCCCAGGCCGCCCTCGAGGAACTCGGTCGAACCACTTCCCTGCAGCCGATCGCCCGCTTCTCGGAGAGAACGGGGTTGGTCACCTTTCTGCGTACGCGACCCGGCGACGAGTTTCCCGTAGCCGCCTCCGGCAGCCTGGAGCAGCGATCCCTGGGTTTCCTGCGCCAGTATGGAGAGGCCTTCGGGATCGATGACCCGAGCGAACTTCGGCTGCTCGACCGCAACGCGGCAACGGACCCCACGGGAATGGAGCACGCCCGCTTCCAGCGAACCTTCGCCGGCATCCCCATCACCGCCGCCGAAGTCGCCGTCCACCTCCACGACGGCAACGTGATCGCAGTCAATGCGCGCAATCTCGACCTCGGCGCAGTCGAAACGATTCCCACAGTTTCGGCCCGGGCGGCACGGCAGCGTGCCGTGGCCCAGATCACCCGCCGACTCCAGGACACCGGAGCGTTCATTTCTGCCCTCAGCGCCGGCCCGGCTCGTCTGGAACTCTTCAACCGCGGCCTGCTCGACGGCAGTGACGTTCCCACACGCCTGGCCTGGTTCGTCGAAGTGATCGGACCCGGCAGGCGCGAGTTCGTCTGGATCGACGCCCGTCTCGGCGACGTCCTGTTGAGCTTCAACCAGGCCACTCACGCCCGCAATCGCATCATCTGGGACGCCAACTCCTTCGGTCCCGCGTCGATCGTTCGGACGGAGGGAGAAGCGGCCACCGGCGACCTCGACGTCGATCAGGCCTACGACTACTCAGGCGACACCTACGACTACTTCTTCGAAGAGCATGGCCGCGACAGCTACGACGACGCCGGGGCGGCGCTGATCTCAGTCGTCGATTACTGCGATTCGCCGTTCTCCTGCCCCATGGCCAACGCCTTCTGGGACGGCTCGGCCATGTTCTATGGAGTCGGCTTCACGGCCGATGACGTCGCCGGGCACGAACTCACCCATGCCGTCACCGAGTACACCGCGGGACTCTTCTACTACATGCAGTCGGGAGCCCTGAACGAGTCGTACTCCGACATCTTCGGAGAAACCATCGATCTCCTCAACGGCTCGGGAACGGACTCCCCTTCCGTGCGATGGGAGGTGGGAGAGGACATCCCCGGCTTCGGCGCCATCCGCGACATGGCCGACCCGACGGTCTTCGGAGATCCCGGCAAGCTCAGCGACAGTGAGTTCTTCTGCGGCGACGCAGACAACGGCGGCGTGCATTTCAACAGCGGAGTTCCCAACCACGCCTTCGCCCTGATGGTCGATGGCGGCGCCTACAATTCGAAGACCATCACCGGCATCGGCCTCGAACACGCCGGCAAGATCCAGTACCGCGCTCTGTCGACCTACCTTCTATCCACTTCCAGTTTCGCCGACAACTACGACGCTCTCCTGCAGTCGTGCACCGATCTCATCGGCATAGACGGGATCAGCGCCGCCACCTGCGACCAGGTCGAAGCGTCCCTCGATGCCGTCGAGATGAACGCTCCCTGGCCCTGCATCTTCTTCTCCGACGGCTTCGAGTCGGGCGACACCTCGGCCTGGCCGACGACCAGACAGTAGCGATCGCAGGCGAGCCGTCGACCGACTAGGTGAGGCGGCCCCGCAGACGGCCGGCCCGGCGGTCGAAGTCGCCGCCGTCGAGCCCGATCAGGCCGATCCGCTCGCGCAGTGCTTCGAGATCGACGCCGACGAGACGGCGGTCGTCGAGTCCGATCAGGTCGCGACCCGCGATGCGCTCGGCCACCCAACGCCGCCACTCGGTCGTCGAGAGGGCGCGGCACGCCGAGTCGGCGTCGCTGAAAGCCGCAGAGAGTGGGCCATCGGTCGCTCCGAGGAAGCCCTCCCACGCCCAGCCCGCTGCGTGTTCCGGGTCAAGGAGCCGTTGGCGCACCTCACACCAGCTCGCGGCAGCGAAGTAGAGATGCGCCAGGACCTCGAAGCGCTCGAACTCCTGCATGCAGCGCCAGGCCGTCCGCTGGAGGCCCTCCACATGGTCGGCCTCGCGCTGGAGAAGACCGTCGTAACGATCGATCCATTTCGAACGCTCCCTGCCCCCGCAACCCAGAATCGAAACCGCCCGCTCGACTCCGAGCAGGCTCCAGGCGATCCCGGTCGAGAAGAGAGGCCCGTAGAAGACGGCCGTGTGCGGCAGCGCCAGCCAGCGGCGGCCGCTGACGGTCTCGAGTCGGCGCGGCATCGGCTCGAGCCAACTGCATTCCGCGGGAGCCACCCGCACGGCCGTGGAGAAAGCCCGACGCAGCGCTGGGTAACGATCGATCACGGTACGCCAGGCGTCCTCCGCCGTCCGGCTCGACAGCTTCTCCGACGCCTCTCGCCGGAGCTCGAGCCCCGCACTGACCCGGCCGTCGTCGAACCGCAGAGCATAGACCCAGCCCTCGTCGAGAAGATGATGCACGGCCGCGCGATCGTCGGGAAAGGGACCCCGTTCCCAGCCTTCAGCCGCGGCGCTCTCGCCGACGCCGACAACGCCGTCGAAATGCCCGGCGATCGTCCGACCCGACCCGATGTCGGGCCGCATCACCCGGATCCCGGTTCCTTCGAGCAGGCTCACCGAGCCCGAAGCGTCGACCAGGAAGTCCGCCGACACCGTACCCTCGCCCGAATCTCCCCGCCAACCCACGACGACCTCGATGTCACCGAGGTCGACTCTCGTAACGCGGGTGCGGTCCCGATAGTCGACGCCCGCCTCCACCGCCCGGTCGACGAGGAACGAGTCGACATCCGAGCGCATCCATTGGCAGTCGGCGATCTCGTCGTCGGGACTCGCAGCCACCAGCAGTCGCTGGCGCTCGTCGACCCCGGGTTCGAGGTCGTGGTGGCGATAGAAGGTGAAGCCGCGCTTGAGACCGCAGCGCAGCTTCGGCAGTCTCTGCTGCCACCGTCCCCACGCTGCCAGATCGGCCAGGTCGGGAAGATCGTGGGACTCGCTCAGCCGTTCCAGGGCGATCGCCGCCAACGGTGTCGACGACTCGCCGAGTGCGAAGCGGGGATGACGGTCGCGCTCGAAGAGCACCACCGACTTCCCCTGCCCTGCCAGGATCCGGGCCAGGATCGAACCGGCGAAGCCCGAGCCGACGATCGCGACGTCGGCGCGAACGGGGGTCTCCACGGGCCGACTCACCTCTCGATCCCTCGCGCGCCGCCGCAGGCATCGCATGCCGGCCCCGGGAATCGCTTCCCGTCCAGGTTCGCCGCGGCGAGGCGTCGACGACGGTCGGCCGCGCACCGGCCGCAGCCGGGAAGGCGGTCGAGATCCCAGGTGTCGATCTGGACGATCGTCTCGGGCGAGTGCTCCCCTGCAGCCTCGAGAGCTTCATCGAAGGCGGTCTCGGCGAGTGCCAGGTCGACGACCGGCTCCGCGGACGACTGTGGCAACGGACGAACGGGAACGATCGAGACCGTCGCCGCTCCCAGCTTGGCCGCGTGGACGACCGACGCCCGACACCACTCGACCTGCTCGTCGAGCGGGATCGAAGGCAGCCCGAGCAGGACGAAGACCCGCAGATCGGCATTCCAGCTCCGCAATCGCTCGGCAGCAGCGTCGAAGTCCTCGAGACTCATTCCCTTGTCGAGTGTCGCCAGGACCTCGGGGTGAACGGTCTCGAGTCCCATGGCGACTTCCAGCCGGCCCTCGATCCTCCGGACGAAGTCCCGACAGCGATCGCCCAACAGCCGCGGGTGGCACTCCACCACGACCCTCGAGAAATCCGCGATCCGACGGGCGATCTCGACGTCGTCCACAGCCGGGATCGCCCGCTCATCGAAGAAGTTCGACGCGTTGTAGAGCTTGAGGACACCTCGGTGAGGGATCTCGGCGAGGGCGAGATCGATCTGTCGGGGTATCGCTCCGACCGGCGTCGCCTCCTCGAGCGTGTGCTTCCACAGATCGCAGAAGACGCACGAGAACCGACACTCGGCTCCCACCAGGAAGATCGTCGAAGCCTCGACCGGGCCGCCCGCCGTGCGCTCGCGCTCGTGGACGACCGACAGCGGTCGCCAGGGATCGTGGGCCGGTCTCTGCCGACTCCGACGCTGCACGATTCAGCTTCTGGAGCGGTGGAGGGCCAGGAAATGCTCCCGGTATCGTTCAGGGTCGACGCCGAAGCGTCCGGCGAAGCCCTCCGAGCCGACCGCCCCGTGTTGGAAGCGGCGCTTCTCGAAGGTCGGGAAGTCGATCCCGTAGACCGCCTCCATGCCCTTCGCGACGATCACCCCCTTCAGTTCGTACAGACGCTCGTTGCTGCCCCGGGTGAGATCGTCGAAGGGGATCGCCTCCGCGGCTTCGATCACGCTCGGCCGGGTGAACGGCGAGAAGCCGACGAAGTCGAAATGGCGCAGGGGCGCGAACGTCCGGACGCAGGCCCGCGAATAACCGCCGCTGTAGACCTGCGAGTGCTTGATGGCATCGACTCCCCAGCCTTCCTGGTACAGCATCGAATTGTTCACGACACTGCGAATCGTCAGTTCGCCGCCCTCTTCCAGCGGGTAGTCCTTCAGGTTCTCGTCGCCGCCGTCGCCGTCGACGATCAAGCGCCAATCGGGATAGCGCCGGCGAATGCCCTCGAGCACCGACAGGGCCACCGTGGCGCACTCGACGTCGAGCGGCTTGTAGTCCTCGATGATCTCGATCGCCCGCCACGGATCGAGAGAGGATGGATCGGCGGTGACCGCCTCGTGCAGCATCGCCATGTCGAGTCGATCGAGGAACTCGCGCGCCTGCTCGAGGTCGGCGCCACCGCCGGCGTCGAGCGTGAACGCCTTGAGACGGGCCGGACTTCTGCCGGAGTCGAGCAGGGCCCGATAGAGCGCGACCAGAACTGCGCCGCTGTCGATGCCGCCCGAGAACAGGACGCCGATCGGCTCCTCGGGCGGCTGCCGACGGAGCCAGGCCTCGACCTCGTTCTTCAGGGCCTGAATGTAGCGCCCACCGAGCACCGCGAGGTCCGTGCTGCCGACAGCGCGTGGCGGAGCGAAGAATCGATGCTGCCTGGGGTTGGGATCGGGGCAGCCGATCAGGCGCAGAACGGTCACGTGATGGGCCGGCACCATCCTCGTATAGCTGGGGTGGAACTGGTCCGAGTAGCCCTCCTGCTCCAGGACCTGCGCGATCTCGTCGATGCGCTCGGCCACGACCAGCATCGGCCCCGAAGCCTCCTTGGCGAGGAAGTAGCGCATCGGCCGGTCCAGGCTGCGAGCGAGCCGAACCTGCTCGCCGACCCGCGCCACCAGGGCGAACGATCCCTCGATCTCGTGCACGCCTGCCGGGTCGGCGGAGGCGAGCAGTCGACGCCCTTCCTCCGCGCTCATGTTGAGGATCGCCTGATCCTCGTCTCGGATGCGAACGACGACTCGATGAAGGGCCTGATCCATGGTGTCTCCGGCGAACGTGGCTTCCCTGGCGGTTGCATTATACGAGCGGGCCGGCGACCGCAGGTGGATTCCTCCGATAGGATCGAGCCACCTCTCTGTCCGTCCGCCTCGAGGAGAACTGGATGAAACTGGTCACCTTCACGCACCGCGAATCGACCCGCATCGGAGCCCTCGTGGACCATGGCGTCGCCGACCTGTCGCGGGCGGCTCTGGGACTTCCCAGCGACATGCTGTCGTTCCTCGCGGCGGGGCCGTCGGCGCTCGAGGAGGCCCGCGGCGTGGTCGAACACAAGGAGGCTCTCATCCCGCTCGACACGGTTCGCCTCGAAGCGCCGATCCTGCGGCCGCCGAAGATCCTCGCTGTCGGCCTGAACTACGCAGACCATGTCGCTGAGACCGGGCGCGAGAAGCCGAAGGTGCCGATGATCTTCAACAAGCAGTCGACCTCCGTGATCGGCACCGGATCGCCCATCCACATTCCCCGAGCTTCCGACAAGGTCGATGTGGAGGGCGAGTTCGCCTTCGTGATCGGTCGTCGTTGCCGACACGTGCCGGCCGAACGGGCCCACGAGGTCATCTTCGGCTACACCATCGTCAACGACGTCAGCGTTCGTGACTGGCAGCGTCGATCGCCCACGTTCACGATGGGCAAGTCCTTCGACACCCACTGCCCCCTCGGACCGGCGATCGTGACCGCCGACGCGGTTCCCGATCCTCATGGCCTCGGCATCAAGACCTGGGTGAACGACGATCTACGCCAGGATTCGAACACCCGCGAGCTGATCTTCGACTGCTTCCACCTCGTCGAGTACCTTTCGACCGCCTTCACTCTCGAACCCGGCGACGTCATCGCCACGGGAACTCCCTCCGGCGTTGGCGAGGCGATGAATCCACCGACCTACCTGGTGCCCGGAGACCGGGTCCGGATCGCGGTGGAAGGTCTCGGGGAGCTCGTCAACCCGGTCATCGGGGAACCCGACGACACGCAACGCATCTGAACCGCCGGACGGTCGGCGGAATATCTTCGCCTTCCCCCGCGTAGTTCCGGGAGAGACCATGCGGACTTCCTTCCCCACGGCTGCCCTCGCCGTCGCCTGCCTGTTGACCCTGCTTGCGCCGGCTGCGTCTCTCGCTGCGGACTTCGAAGGGGACTGGAAGGGAGCCCTGAAGGTCTCGGGGACCGAACTGCCGATCGTCATCCACATCACCGCCGCCGGTGACGGCTACTCGGCGACGCTCGACAGCCCCTCCCAGGGAGCGATCGGCATCCCCGTCAACGAGGTCGAGGTCGAGGGCAGTGAGATCCGGCTCTTCATCCGACCGATCGGCGGAACCTTCACCGCGACGCTGGCCGACGAGGGCAGCGAGTTGGACGGCACCTGGGCGCAGAACGGCCTCGAGTTCCCTCTGCTGATGGTGCGAGACAACGATTCGGCCAGGAAACCGCGACCCCAGGAACCCGTGGAACCGGTCCCCTACCAGATCGAGGAGGTCCGTTTCCCGTCGGCGGCCGAGGGTGTCGTCCTGGCCGGCACCCTGACCCGACCGACGGAACCCACCGGAGCACCGGCCGTCGTCCTGATCAGCGGCTCCGGTCCGCAGGATCGCGATCACACCCTGATGGGTCATCGCCCTTTCCTGGTTCTCGCAGATCACCTGACCCGGCGCGGCATCACGGTGCTGCGCTTCGACGATCGCGGCGTCGCCGACTCCGGTGGAAGCTTCTCGGCAGCGACCACCCGGGACTTCGCCGACGACGCTCTCGGCGCCGCCGCCTTCCTCAGGGGACGTGGCCTGAGGTCGGTCGGACTCGCCGGCCATAGCGAAGGCGGACTGGTCGCGCCGATGGCGGCCATTCGTGACCCCGAGATCGACTTCGTGGTCCTGCTCGCCGCCCCCGGTGTGCCGGGGCGCGAACTCCTTCTTTCCCAGGCCGAGCTCCTGATCCGGGCCAACGGCGGCGGCGATCGGGAAGTCGCCCTGAACCAGTCGATCCAGACGCGGATCTTCGACATCCTGGGCGAGGAGCCGTTCGGGGACGAACAGATCACCGCGCTGAGGGGCACCCTGCGCGACTCGCTGGCGACCGTCGCTCCGCAGGCCTCCGACGAAGACCTGTCGCGTCAGATCGACAACCAGATGACTTCCCTGACCTCCGCCTGGTTCCGTCTCTTCCTCACCTACGACCCGGTGCCGGCCCTTCGCGAGTTGCGCTGCGCGGTCCTGGTCCTGAATGGCAGCAAGGACCTCCAGGTCCCTGCCGAGACAAACCTGCCGGCCATCACAGCCGCTCTCCGTCAGGGGGGCAACTCACTTCGAGAGCGCCGCCCTCGAAGGGCTCAACCACCTCTTCCAGACGGCTGAGACCGGAGCGATCGGCGAGTACGCGACGATCGACGAGACCTTCGCGCCGCTGGCGCTGGACACGATCACGCGCTGGATCCTGGCGCTCGACTGAGGCCACGAGGCGAAGACGCGGGGGCGCCGATCCAGCGGCGACCCGCCGTCCGAGCGGGGGCGTCTCCCCCTAGCGCGCCAGGATCTCGGCGCCTTCGGATCCGACGTAGAGAGTGTGCTCCCACTGGGCCGACAGTGAACCGTCCGCCGTCAGGACGGTCCACCCGTCCGGCAGCATCTTGACGTCCCAGTGACCGGCGTTGATCATCGGCTCGATCGTGAACACCGAGCCTTCGATGATCCGCTCACCGTGGCCGCGACGACCGAAATGGGGGACCTGCGGATCCTCGTGGAAGCGCACGCCCGTGCCGTGACCGACGAAAGCCCTCACCACCGAGAAGCCCGCCGCCTCGGCGTGCTCCTGGATGGCCGCTCCGATGTCGCCCAGGTGACCGCCGGGACGGACAGCAGCGACACCGCGAGCCAGGCACTCCCGGGTCACCTGGGAGAGTCGTTCGGCCTCGAAGTCGACATCGCCGACCAGATACATGCGACTGGCGTCGCCGTAGAAACCGTTCAACACCGACGTCACGTCGATATTGACGATGTCGCCATCGACGAGGGGCCGAGGCTCCGGAATCCCGTGGCACACGACCTCATTGATCGAAGTGCAACAGGACTTCGGGAAACCCCGGTACCCGAGGGTGGCCGGAACGGCACCGCGCTCCTCCATCATTGCGCGAACCCAGTCGTCGATCTGCTCGGTCGTCACGCCCGCGATCACCCGATCCTCGAGCCAGTCGAGAATCTCGGTCGTCACCGCGCCCGCGGCGCGAATTCCCTCGACCTGCTCGGGCGTCTTCACGCGCACCGAGGAGCGCGGCCGAGCGGGCGCCGCCGCACGTTCTTCGGCTCGCTTCATCCGGTCGGCCGGCAGGTGGCACTTCTTGTACTTGCGGCCGCTGCCACACCAGCAGACTTCATTGCGGCCCGGGAGCCGTTTGGAGGATTCCTTGAACACGTTCCTTCTCCGACTGGAGAGTGTATCGAATGACGTGGCGTCCGAAAGCCAGAGGGGGAGGGACTCCCCACTTCAGAACAGCGAGTCCTCGACCCGTCGCGTCGCGCCACCCGGGCTGAGGTGCAGGACTTCGGCGACGCCGTCGATGTCTCGAACTGCGTCGGCGACCTGGTCCCGGGCGCTTGCCGTCGTGTTCAGATACGCGGTCGCCCCGGTGTCGATGCTGAAGTAGACGGGCACACCGTCCTCGCGCAGCTTCCAGACGGCCCGCATGACGGCAACCGTCGCTGGCTGCCAGGTCAGATGCGACGAGGCACCCGTCATCGTCACCGCATGGAGGTTGAGCGTGTCCTTCTCGGCGATCTGCCAGAGTCGCTCCAGGTCTTTCTCGGCGCATGCCTCTCGAGCCGCCACCAGCGTCCCCTCGATCGACTCCACGCGGGCGGCGAAGAGCGGTGACGTCAGGACTTCCTGGTGGACGTTCTCGGTCGGCTCCTCGTGACGCACCAGAGGCACCACGATCTGCCAATCCAGATCGTCGGCGGGGAGAATGCATCGGCTGTAGCTACGCTCTCCGTCCACGACCCACTCACTGACGCCGCCCGTGACGGCTCGGCTGGCACTGCCGGCGCCGAGTCGCGCGATCTCCGAGAGAGCCTGGTGATCGAGGTCGAGACCGTAGGCGGCCGCCGCGGCCACCGCCAGGGCGGCGAATCCGCTCGACGACGAACCCAGACCGACGAACTGCGGAAAGTCGTTCAGACTGACCACCCGACAGCGGCGGGCGTCGTCGGCCTGTCGGCGAACCTCGTCGAGAACCGACTCGAGTCGTTCCAGGGCTCGACCGCTGACCGTCGCGCCGTCGATCTCCGCCCGGTCGGCCTCGGCGTCGATGATCTCCACGGTCGTCGTGGAGGTGAGCGGAGCCGTGCACACGCTGATGGACGCGTGAAACGGAATCCTGCGCTCGACGTCCCGAAGGCCGTGATACTTCACCAGGCCCTGAATCGGATGTGCCTTTGCCGTCGCCCTGGTCATTCTCGCCCTCCAGCCGAAAGCCGTCGCTCGGCTGCTTCGACGGTGTTCCGAAGCAGCATCGCCACCGTAGTCGGTCCGACGCCGCCGAGTCGCGGCGTGATCCAGCCCGCGACCTCGGCGACCGACTCATCCACATCCGCCAACAACTTTCGCCCTTCCCAGGTGATCCCGCCGCTGACCACCACAGCGCCCGGTTTCACCATGTCGGGTTGAATGAAGTTGGGAACGCCGACGGCGGCGACCACGATGTCGGCGCGCCGCGTGTATCTTTCGAGGTCCCCGACTCCGGTGTGAACCACCGTCACCGCGGCATTGGCGCCTTCCTGCTTCAAGGTCAAGAGGAGCGACAGCGGACGGCCGAGGGTCGGACCGCGACCCACGATCACGACTTCCCTGCCCGCCACCTCGATGTCGTAGTGGACGAACATCGCCCTGATTCCGGCCGGCGTGCAGGGAACCGGTCCCTCTTCCTGGAGGACCAACCTGCCGAGGTTCACCGGGTGCAGTCCGTCGGCGTCCTTGGCGGGATCCATCGCCGACAGAGCGGCATTGAAGTCGAAATGGCCCGGAACCGGATGCTGGATCAGGTAGCCGTCGACGGCCTCGTCGGCATTGAGGCGAGCTACGGCCGCAATCAGATCCTCCTGATTCCCGTCAGCGGCGATCTCGACTCCGATCGAGCGAATCCCGACGCTCTCGCAGGTCTCGTGCTTCTTCCTGACGTAGCCGGCGCTGGCGCCGTCGTCGCCCACCAGGATCGTACCGAGGCCCGGCGTCATGCCCCGTTCGCCAAGCGCGGCAACCCGCCGCGCCACATCTTCGAGCACCGCTTCCGCGACCGGTCCCCCTTCGAGAAGCTTCGCCGTCATCCGATTCCCTCTCCCGTCGGCGCTCATGCGACAGGCAGGAGCCGCGCCATTATAGGACCGTTCTCGCGCTCTCCGAATCTTCGAGAATGGCGCTCGACCTCGGCGAAAGAGCCAGCCTATTCCGGTTCCGTTCGAACCAGCAATTCAGAGGCGAACCGATCCACCAATTCCCGCTGTGCCTCGTCGAGGCGGTCGAGATGGGCCTCCAGCGCGCGCTCGAGGATCTTTTCGGCAGGCTCCCGAAGCACGGTCGACGCCGCCTGCAGACGGGCATGGAGGTGGCGAGGAATCGCCGTCTCCATTCTCGGATAGCGAGGATTCGGATGCTTGCGGCGGGGCATCGCGAGCAGTATAGCCCCGCGGGTGCGCAGCGCCGCGGCGACGGAGTCAGGTGACGACCGACTTGAGCAGAGCCCCCACTCCGTAGGCGAGGCCCGCGGCGGCTCCGCCGACCAGCAGGGTCTCGATCGCGGCCAGCATCGGGCGTTCGTGGAGCTCCCGGCCCTTCGCCCACCCGACGATGAAGAACGCCAGCCCGGTCAGGACGCTGCTCACCAGGAAGGGATGGGCGACGGTCCCCGGGAAGCCCCACTCGATCAGGAAGGCGAGCAGCGGCACGGCACCGACCACGATGAACGCAACGAAGGTGGCGGTCGCGGCCTTCACCGGCGAAGGCAGTTGCTGAGGCACGCCGAGTTCCTCGCTCAGCATGGTGTCGACCCATCTCGGTTCTTCGGCCGTGATCACTTCTACGGCGCGCTCCAGATCCTCGCCGTCGAACCCCTTGCGGCCGAAGATCTGCCGAATCTCCTCCTTCTCTCCTTCGGGATGGAGTCGGATGTGCTCCTGCTCCTGTCGGCGCAGTTTCTCCCGCCGTCCATGGTCCGCACGCGTGGCGAGATAGTTGCTGACCGCCATCGAGAATCCGTCGGCAACCAGATTCGCCAGGCCGAGCACGATGATCACACCGCTGGCGATGCCGGCTCCGATCACTCCGGAGACGACCGCAAAGGTCGTCACGGTGCCGTCGATCGCACCGTAGAGGAAGTCGCGCAGGTAGTCGTCGTCCGGGCCATCGTCAAGCCGCCTGGCCACGGCATCGACGGTATGGCTCGCCTCGAGATGTTGGCGCCGGGATCGGCGTCGGCGTCCATCGTTCCTCCCCGGATTCGCGTCGGCGAGCGCTGCCTCAGCGGCTTCGATACCTACGCCGATTGCGCAGGAGCGTCGCCAACTGGGCGGGAGCAAGCGTGCCTGCGATCTCCTGCAGCCGACCAATCGACCGGGGCTTCGCCGAAGCCGGGAGCCTCCTCGACGTGGCGGTGCCGTCGATACAGTTCGAACTCGAAGGCCTCGAAGCCCTCAACAGGTCTCGTCGGCGCACCAGGCCCGGCGACCGCTCACCGTCGAGCACCGCAAGGAACCGGGACTCGCAGCCGAGGAAGGCGTGAGTCATCGTGAACAGATCTGCGTCGATGTCCAGAAAACCGACCCGCGGCGAAAGATGATCGCAGACACGCCCGGCGGGCTGCTCGCCCCAGGTCACCGAGGCCAGCACACGGAGGCAGTCCTGAGTCGTCAACGCACCCCTGAAGACTCCGCTGGCGTCGATCACGGCCCCGCCCTCGTGGCGTCCACCGATCAGTCGATGGACCGCGTCGAGGACATCGTGATCGGGCTCGAAGGTCACCGACCAACGCTTCAGGGACTCACGGGCTGTCGGCAGACGAGGAGTGTAAGTCATTCTTTTTCAGGAACTTCCGATCAGGGCGAGCGTCTAGTATAGCACGAGCCCTGCGACTCTCGAGCACCTGGCCGGATCCGAAGGAGCCCTCGGCACTGTCCACGCGGGAGCCGATCCGATCACCCCGTGTCGTTCAAGGCCCGCAACGGTATCCTCGAGACCGTGCACACGAGCTGTCCACGCTGCAAGAAAACCTTCGAAGTCCCCGACTCTCGCCACTATCAGCAGGTCGCCTGCCCGGGTTGCAATCACTCCTTTCAGGCCCTGAGCGACGACACGGTGCGCCTCAGCCGGGACTTCCTGAAGGCCGAGTTCGAAAAGAAGCGCCGCGGCGGCGACCGCGAGGACGAAGGCTGAGCCTGCGAGGCGCTCAGGGAGTTGCCGGCGCCCTCCAGGCCTCGAGCACTTCGTAGGCTCTCTCCATCAGGCTCTCCCCCGCACCGACCTCGACCACCGCGACTTCGGGGTCGGCGCCGTAACCTCCCTCTTCGGTGGCCTGAATCGTCGGCAGGTAGCGCACGTAGCCGTCGGCATAGCCGAGAAGGAAGTTGCCCTCGAAGAGTCGCCGACGCTTGAGGGCGAGCTGGAATTCCACGAACGGTTCGCCCGGCAGCCCCACGAAGGCCCAGCGATCGGCGATCAGCAGAGCCGTCAGGTCTCCCTCGACGCGGCTGGAGCGGTCGGAACGGAGAGAGAAGGAGCGGCGTTCCCGAAAGAACTCCAGCGTCGCCTCGTCGACGATCGTCGGATCGATCGCCCCGACCACCCGAGCCACCTCCAGCCCCAGCGTCTCTCCGGTCCACTGAAGCTTCGACTCGGCGCCGTCGTCGAGGCGGCGCTTGTCTTCGTACGGGTTGATGTCACCGGCCGCTCCCTGCAGAAAACCCACCACCGGGTCGCCGGTCAGGCGGGACCGCACGGTGCTCGCCATCACACCCGGGAAGTCGGCCGAATAGCGAAGATTGTCGGGGCCGAAGACGACGGGATGGCAGGCGTAGCCGACCAGCACGGCACGCGTCTGCCCCCTCGGATCGTCGATCCTCAGTACCAGCACCTCGGGGTCCACCGGCGTGGTTTCGATGCGTTCCGGGTTGGCCCACAACATCCGGACGCTGCCGTCGGCCTCGATCCAGCGTCGGTTGTGCCCGATTTCGACCTGCCCCCGACCGAAGCCGACTCGGGCGATGAAGAGGTCTTTGGCGGCGTCCGTCAAACCCTCGGCGATCTGGTCCAGGACCCTCCCCTGCCATTCGGGCCACCCTCCCTCGTAGGAGTCCCGCAGATAGGGACCCGAATGGGTATGCGAGGCCACGAAGACGATCTCCTCGATCCCGGCATCGGCTGCTGCACGTCGTCGCAGGGCATCGAGCCTCGGCACGGCGAAGGTCCTTCCGAGGTCGAGCGTCACCAGGGCGAGCCGGCGGCTGCCCGAGTCGAAGACGAAGATCCGGGCGAAGAGGGGGTCGAAGGAGCCCCGGTTGGGACGAGGCGTGTAGCCCCACATGTCGAGGCCTTCGGGAAACTGGAGTTCCACCTCCGCGACTCCGACGCGCAGGGGCGCGGCCGCAGCAGGGATCGAGAGTGCCACCCCGAAGACCAGGGCCATCGCCGCCCGGATGAGGAACGTCCCGGTTGTCACCAGCGATCTCAGTAGGCGGTCGATCGGCGAAAGCGTTCGATATAGCGTCCGTCTTCCTGCAGGGCGCGAGCGAGGATCTCACTCCGCCAGGGCGTCGCGCTCGGCGTCGGTGACGACCGGCTCGTACGAATCGACCCGCTTGCCGAACTGAGAGATGTGGGAGGCTGAGGCCTGCGAGCCTTGAGCTGGACGAATTCACGTGATGTCGACCGTGTAGTTCGGCTGAGCCGAGTAGTAGAAAAACACCACGGGAACGTCGAAGGCCGCGAAACCTTCGGCTTCCAACTCGGGAAAATACAGACGCCAGCGGGCCGCCCGAATTGCATCGACCGTGATCATGGCGCCCGACCGATGATCGCTCTTGTGGTATTGCTCAAAAGGCGCGCCGGGATCCACAGAGAACAGCGCATCGGGTCGCACTCGGCGAATCTCCCGCGCTACCTCAAGCGTCAACTGCCGACGGTCGACATACTCCAGCATGCCGTCATCGTGCCCCAGCCAACGAATATTCTCTATCGGAATACCGAGCAACCCACAGGCCCTCTCTTCTTCGGCCCGGCGAATCGCGGCTAGACGCTCTCTGGTCATCGATGGATCCCGAGAGCCGGCATTGTCGCTGGTATAGACCAGAACGTGAACCGTGTTCCCGGCAGCGACCAATCGAGCCAGTGTGCCCCCTGAAGTGAAGGTCTCATCGTCAGGGTGTGGGGTGACAACCAGAATCGAACGACCACGCCACTCTTCGATTCGGTCCTCGCCCAGGTAGGGCTCTTCGGCGACGGCGATGTGCGCCAAGACAGAGCCCGGCTCCTAGCGCAACCGAGAGTCAGATCATCCCGAGGACCGCTGGCGAGCGCATCGTCTGTTTGTTGTTGACATAGCAGCGAGGACTCTAACCGATCGCGGCGCTGAACCCAACCCTCAACCTCGGCGCCGTTTCTCCGTACAAGTCGATGATCACCTGACATCAGGAGGCAAGCATGTGGTTTCGTGACCTTCGCTACGCATTTTGATCTCTCAGCGCCAACCCTGTCTTCAGCCTGATTGCCATCCTCGTACTCGGCATCGGAATCGGCGGCATTGCGGCCAGCTTTGCCATTGTCGACACCTTTCTGCTCCGCCCACTGCCTTTCGAGCAGCCCGACCGCCTGATCCATCTCTATCGAACCGATCCGCAATCGGGGGCCACGGAACTCCGCTTCTCCCTCCCCATGATTCACGAGTTGTCTCAGGCCGAAGGTATCGCGGGAGCTCGCGCCTACACCTACAGCGGCCGCAACGTCAGTGAACCGAGTGCGTCGCCCCAGCACCTGATGGTCAGCACGCTGTCGACCAACCTACTCCCCCTGTTGGGTTCGCAACCCAGGATCGGTGGCTCCTTCAACCGGCGGATGGTCTGCAGGCGCCGAAGCAGTAGTCCTTCTCGACCAGGGCCTTTGGCAATCGCGCTTCGGCGGCGACGCCTCGGTCCTCGGTCGCGACCTGCATATCGACGGTCAGCCCACAGCATCATCGGGGTCATAGCCGCCGATTTCAGCTTCCCCTACGGCGAGGTCAAGCTCTGGGTGCCAACGGCCATCGTCCGACACCGACCACTCCCTGGACGACCGGAATTATCAGCCGGTAGGCTCGACTCGCCCCAGGGGTCGAAGGCGACTCGGTTAGAACCGCCCTCCACGAGCGCTATCGGGAGTCCTCGAGACCGAGAGGCCGGAACTGACCAGCGGCAGCGGACTTCGGTCGCACCGCTGCGCGAGGCCCTGCTGTTCCTCTACGACCTGATTCAGCTCGTCCTACTGGTGGTTCTCTTTGCCAATGTCTTCGTCCTGCTGATCATCTGCGCCAATCTCGCCAACCTGACGCTCGCTCGAGCCAGCGGACGCAGCAAGGAACTCGCGTTGCGCACCGTCCTCGGCGCTGACCGTAGGCATCTGATCCGCCAGTTGCTGGTCGAAGGCCTCGTCCTGGCGCTCGGCGGAGGCGCCCTCGGAGTCGCGCTGGCCTACGTCCAGACACGAGCCGCGAACAGCGCGTTCCCCGAAGCCCTGTTCCGCTCCAACGACTTCGGAGTCGATTCACGCGTTCTCGCCCTGACCGTAGGAGCCTGTCTGCTCGCCACACTCTTCTTCGCGCTGCTGCCTGCCCTGAGGAGCTCCCGCGTCGATCCGCTTCGCGCCATCCAGCCGAGCGGCGCAGACCGCTCCGGCGGCTCCAGCAAGCTGCGCAACACGCTCGTCGTCGTCCAGGTCGCCACCGCCTTCGTGCTGCTCCTGTCGACGGCCCTCATGCTGAGGACGGTCCAGGGACTGCAGAACGAGGATCCGGGCTTCGATCCCGAGAACCTGATGACCGTCGGACTGCACCTCAGCGAAAGCGACTTCCCGACCGACGCCGAGGTCCATCGCTTCCATTCCAGACTCTCCACCGAGATCACCGCACTGGCCGGGATCGAAAGTGCAGGTCTCGTCCATCCGCTACCTCTCAATTTCGAGAGCCACGGGCGGAGTCTCGAGATCGAAGGGAGGGTCGAGACCCGTCCCGACGAGCGTCTCACGGTGCGATCCCACACCGTCGACCCGACCTACTTCTCGAGTCTCGAGATCCCGGTGACCGCCGGCCGCGGCTTCGCGCCGTCGGACGACGAGAACTCTCCCAGGGTCGTCGTCGTCGATCGATCCTTCGTCGAGGCCTACTGGCCCGGCGACGATCCGATCGGAAAGCGACTGCGCTACCGGCGCGACGACGGCGATTGGGCCACCGTCGTCGGAGTCGTCGAGAACTCGAAAAGCTTCTTCCTGAACGAGAGCCCGGAGCCGACCCTCTTCGTTCCGATGCCCCAGGCGCGCACCCTGCGGACGGTCTTCCTGGTGGCTCGCACCCGCGGCAATCCGGCAGCGAGCCTCCCGACCCTACGACAGGCGGTCGAGCGCCTGCGCCCGGGTCTGCCGCTTTCAGACCCACGCCCGATGAACACCGTCATCGAAGGCTCGACGCTTCCCTGGCGCGGCGCCACCGGCGCCCTGACCAGCCTGGCAGCCCTGGCGCTCGTCCTCGCCACGCTCGGGCTCTACGGAGTCGTCGCCGCCGCGGTCACGCGCAGGATTCCCGAGATCGGCATCCGTCGAGCGCTCGGCGCCCGCTCCCAGGACGTCGTCCATGTGGTCTTCGCTCGCAGCGCCCGCCTGCTGGTGATCGGCCTGATCATCGGCGCCGGCCTGGCCTTCGCGCTGACCCAGGCGCTGTCGAGCCTGTTGTTCGGAATCGGGGTTCTCGATCCTTCGACATGGCTGGCTGCAGCCGCCGTGCTGGTTGCAGCCGCCCTCGGAGCGGCGGCCGTCCCGCTTCGACGCGCTTGCGGGTCGACCCGATCGAAGCCCTGCGCTACGAGTAGCGGCTCGAACCTACGACCCGCTCTCGGAGACGATCTTCCAGCGCCCCTCCTCGAGCAGGAACTCGAGCCGCAACGTTCGCGACGAACTCCCGGCGTTCGACCGCGAGACCAGTTCGAACTCCACCCGCTGCGTGTCGCCTCGCGAGGAGAGGGATCGCAGCCCCGCCACCTCGAATCGAGTCCCCGAGACTTCGTCCACCTCTGCCCGGCGCCCTTCCCTCCAGGCCGCGAGCGCCGTGCCGTCGGCGGGCCGAAAAGCGTCGGAGTAGTGGTCCAGGAAGCGGTCGACCTGGGAGTTCGACCGCGCTGCCGCCCAGTCGTCGAGTTCTCGCCGCACCGCCTCGAAATCGTCCGGTGCGGCGAGCGGGACCAGGACCGAGAGACCGCTCGCTCCCCCGGGAGTTCTCCCGGGTCACCGGCTTCGAGTCGCCAGGTCCTAGCTTGGCTGAGGCGCGCTCGAGACGGCGCAACAGGTCGGCATTCGCCGCCCGTGTGGCTTCGAGTTCGACCTCGAGTTGGACGATCCTTCGCCTGCGCCGACTCGAGGTCTCGCCGGGATTCCTTGAGGAGGAGGCGCGGCTTCTGGTCTTCCAATCGGGCATTCCGGCGTTCCATCTCTCGCAGCGAGGACTCGGAGATCGCCAGTTGGGAGCTCAAGTCGGCCTCTCGAGCCTCGGCCCTGGCAGCTCGATCGCTGGCGTCCGAGAGTTCCCGGGGGAGCGAATCAGTCGGCGATGCCGAATCGTTCTCGACCCCATCCTCGCCTTGGAAGCTCTGCAGGCTGGGCTCGACTGCGGGGATCGGGGCGAGAAACTCGGCAGCCACCCACCCGACCGTGCCGTCGGGAGTCCGAACCCGGCGCCAGCTGTCCAGGCTCTCGAGCGCCTCGACGCGTCCAAGGGGAGGCAGGCATTGGAGGATCTCGGCCAGGGGACGCGGATCCGAACGCAGATTGAGGCAGGAATCGACCTCCACTTCGACGAAATGGGTCGCTTCGAAGGGCCCCTGACCGAACCCGGCCGCGGCTTCCAGAGCGAAGGCGCAGACCACAGCCCAGGACCGAAGGCGGAGTCCCTTCGTGGGAGGAATTCCAGACATCGATGACGATCTCTGCCGCCAGAATATCGCGATCCTCGGGTCCAGCCCTCCCGACCCGCGTCGCCAGGATTGGCGAGACGCTGCAGGTTCCCCGTCCACCACCCGATCCGAACGGTCTGACCATCGATTCGTTGCGATATGCTGCGGAGACCTGAACGTTCCATCGCTCAATCGAATCGATAGAGGGCCCGCGAACTCGATGATCGGCCAGACTCTCAGCCAGTACAAGATCGTTTCCAGACTCGGCGCCGGAGGGATGGCGGAAGTCTTCGTAGCCGAGGATCCGAAGCTGCAACGCCAGGTCGCCCTGAAGATCCTGCCGCCCGACATGGCGCTCGATCCGGAGCGCCGTTCGCGCTTCGAACGCGAGGCTCAGGCCATCGCGGCGCTCAATCACCCGAACATCGTCACGATCTACTCGGTGGAAGAGGTCGAGGGCACCCACTTCATGACGATGGAGTTGGTCAAGGGCAAGACGCTCACCAACTCATTCCTGACCAGGGTCTCAGTCTCGCTCGACCGCTTCCTCGAGTAGCCATTCCTCTGACCGAAGCCGTCACCGTCGGCCCACGAGCAGGGCATCACGCATCGTGACCTGAAGCCCGACAACATCATGATCGGCGACGACGGCCGCCTCAAGGTCCTCGACTTCGGGCTCGCCAAGGTCCGGAACACCACCATGGGGGCCGACGCCGACCCCGAAGCCGACACCCAGATGCCCACGGTGACCCAGGAGGGGACCATCATGGGCACGGTCTCCTATATGTCTCCGGAACAGTCCGAGGGACGGGCCATCGACCCTCGATCCGACATCTTCTCGCTCGGCGTCATCTTCTACGAGATGGCCAGCGGTCAGCGCCCCTTCCGTGGCGAGACCAGCATGTCGATCATCTCGGCAATCCTCAAGGACAATCCGACGCCGCTCTCCGAACTGCGCGAAGACCTTCCCGGGCGACTGTCGCAACTCGTTTCCGAGTGCCTGCAGAAGGGACTCGACGATCGGATTCAGTCCACCCGCGAGTTGCGCGAACAGCTTCAGAAGATCCAGATCGAGGCATCTTCGCCCTCCATCCAGGCATCGATGGCGGGAACCCGGGGCACGGGCATCAAGAAGCCGGTCGTGATCGGCGGCATCGCCGCCGCGGTCGCAGTCCTGGCTGTCGCGGGGATCATGATCTTCGGCGGCGGCGACGACCGTGTCGAGACGCCCGAGCCGAAGCAGCAGCCGGCGGCCGTAGCCTCCAGCCCGGGCGAATCGATCGAATCCGACGTTCTCGACCGCGCCGAAGCCTTCGCCGAACTCGGCATGGTCGGCGAGGCCATGACGGCCTACCGAGCCCTGCTCACGAACGAGGACGAGCGCATCGTCTCGCGTGCCCGTAGCCGGTTGACCGACCTCGAACTCACGGCACGTCCCGAGTTCGAACGACTCAAGGAGAACGGTCGCTCCTACTACAACCGCGGTGAGACCCAGGCCTCGGTCGACGCTCTCGAGCGAGCCCTGAACCTCTTCCCCGAGGACGGCTTCACCAACTACATGGCGGCCCGCAGCATGATGGCGAACGGCGAATCCCAGTCGGCGATCGACGCCATGGAGGTCGCCGCGAAGTCCGAGGGCGTGTCACCAGACTGGTTCGGAGATCAGGAGTTCTATCCGCTCTACCGCGACCCGCGATGGGTCGAACTCGTCGCCTCCGTGGCGGGTGACGACACTACTGCCCAGTTCATGAACCTGGCCGAGGCGGCCCGCAAGGCTGAACTCGAGGACGAAGAGACCGACCTGGCCCAGAGTGGCGACTTCCAGGCGAATGTCGATGACGACTTCGAAGACGACTTCGAGGCTCCGGCCGCAGAGCGCTCGCCGACCCGCACTTCTCCGGAGTACGAGCGCGCTTCCGCCACCACCCCCGATGTACCCGCACCGACCCGTCCCACGCCGGCTCCCCTCCCCCGATCCAACGAGCCCAGGGTTCTCCGTCTCGAGATCGACGAGAACGGGCTGGTCACCGATCCGGAGACCCGTCTGATGTGGGGCAGCCCCAACGAGGCCACGGCCTGGAAGGACGCCGAGAACTACGCCAAGGGATTCGGCAAGGGCGGCTTCGTCGACTGGCGCATGCCGACGCTGAACGAACTGCGCGACATCTGTGAGGCAGTCAACGTGGACGACGGCCCGGAACGCCTGCCGCGGTTCATCTGGTCCTCGGATCGTCGCGGACCGCCGATCCCGCGGGCCCGCAAAGCCGGGCTTGCCGACCGCCGCGACAACGGTGTCGAGGGTTTCTACACGGTCAACGAGATCAAGGACCTGCTCGACCAGCGCCGCGGCATGAACATCTATGCGATCGCCATCCGCGACGCAAACTGACTTCGGCAGGCTCGAGCAGCGACCTCCGACTCGCCACGATTCCGACCCCGACCTCCGTCGAGGTCAGGCGACCTGTTGCAGTGACTCGAGGCGTCGTACGAGTTCTCCCCGCGGCCGCACGCCCACGATGCGATCGACGACTTCGCCCGAGCGAAAGAAGAGCAGCGTCGGGGCAGCGCGGATTCCATACTTCTGGGCGAGCCGGGGACTCTCGTCGATATCGACCTTCGCCAGCACCGCTCGGCCGCTGAACTCTGCGGCGAGTCCCTCGAGCACCGGTTCGAGCTGTCGACAGGGGCCGCACCAGGTGGCACCGAAATCGACCAGAACGGGGGTCGGACTCGCCAACACGGCCTCATCGAAGCTGCTTTCGCCGACGTGAACCAGTTTTTCTGTCATGGCAATCTCCAGGTCATGGATGGGTCGTAAACAGTGTCACCCAGCGGTATAAAATCGGCAAGTACGCACCAATGAGTGCCGTAGTCACCTTTTGGAAACCATGAAGGAGGACTCGATGAGTAGTGTCTGCGATGACTGTCGTTCCCCCGTCGAGAGCGCTCTCCATGCCATTGGGGGCAAATGGAAGCCGGTGATCCTCTGGCACCTGATCGAGGACACTCGCCGGTTCGGAGAGCTTCGACGGCGAATTCCCGAGATCACCCAGAAGATGCTCACTCAGCAGTTGCGCGAACTCGAGAAGGACGGCCTGGTCCACCGCGAGGTCTACCCGCAGGTCCCGCCCAAGGTCGAGTACTCGCTGACACCCCTCGGAAGGACCCTGGAGTCGGTCCTCAACGTCCTCTGCGACTGGGGCCGCCAGTGGCAGGAGCACAGCGGGTTCAAGCCGGACCCGATCCCCGTTGAGCCTCCCCGGAGGTAGTGACTCCATGATCTCGACACTGCAGCGACCTCGGCCCGGCATCCGTCTCGCGTCGCTTCTCTGCGCGCTCCTTCTCCTCTCCGGGGCCGTCGTTCCGCTCTCGGCCCAGAATCGACCCGACCTCGACAGACTCATCCTTGACGCCAGTGAGGACTGGGATGTCCCCGGGTTCTCGGTGGCAGTCGTCCAGGACGGTCGAATCGTCCACGCCGCCGGCTACGGGGTCCTACATGTGGGCGGCAGCGAACCGGTCGACGAGCGGACCCTGTTCGCGATCGCCTCCAATACCAAGGCCTTCACGGCCGCCAGTCTCGCCCTGCTGGTCGAGGAAGGGGCGCTGACCTGGGACGATCGAGTGGTCGACCATCTGCCCTACTTCCGCCTCTACGACCCGTGGGTCAGCCAGGAAATGCGAATTCGGGACCTCCTCAGCCATCGTAGCGGGCTCGGCATCTTCAGCGGCGACCTGCTGTGGTGGGGCACCGGCTACAGCAGCCGCGAGGTGCTCGAACGCGCTCGCTTCCTCGCTGACCAGCCGCCGCACGTGGTAGGGCTGGAGTGCCCGGCCCAGTTCTGCATCCGCGACAGCACCTCACTGCCGGCCAGCGGTTCAGGAACGGGCGGACCGCCCATTCCTTCAGCC
>CALOFD010000002.1:0-25715 GCA_942492505.1 Thermoanaerobaculia bacterium | reverse complement strand
GGCGTCCTCGACGGCATCCTCCAGCCATTCCGGATGACGCATGGCGGCCCTCAGGGCGACGCCGGCTTCGACTCCGGACTGGCGGCTGCCCAGCATCTCCCCGGGTCCCCGGATCGAGAGGTCGGCGCGTGCGATCTCGAAACCGTCGGTCGTTCTACCGAAGACCTCGAGGCGTTGCCTGCCGGTGCCGGTGAGTTCTCCGTGCACGGCGACGCACGAGGCCTCCTGCCCACCCGCCCAATCCGCCCGCGCAACTGATGGAGCTGCGACAGGCCGAAGCGCTCGGCGCTTTCGATCACCATGAAGCAGGCCTCGGGGACGTCGACCCCGACTTCGATCACCGACGTTGCCAGCAGGACGCGAGTTCGCCCGGCGCTGAAGGCGTCCATGACGGCCTGTCGTTCTTCGGCGTTGAGGCGTCCGTGAACGACACCGCAGCGGTGTGGGGCCAGCCAGTGCCGTGCCTGTTCTCCCTCTCGCGCCAGGGTCGCACCTCGCATGCCGCCGCTGTCGTCGATGAAGGGAAAGACGACATAGGCCCTGCCGGCGTCGGATTGGAGCCGCTTGCAGAGCGACTCGTAGACCTCCGGACGCCTCTGTTCGGATACCAGGGCCGTGGTGATCGGCCGTCGTCCCGGCGGCATCTCGTCGATGACGCTGACCTGCAGGTCGCCGTACAGGGTCATTGCGAGTGAGCGTGGGATGGGCGTTGCGCTCATCACCAGGAGATCGGGCGGATCTGAGCGGGTTTCGAGCAGCCGACGGCGCTGCTGCACACCGAAGCGCTGCTGCTCATCGATGATGACCAGGCCGAGTCGTTGAAAGCCGACCGATTCCTGGAGCAGGGCGTGAGTGCCGATGGCCAGGTCGATCTCGCCGCTCTCCAGCAGCGACGAGTCCTGGGCCGAAGAAGACGTGAAGAGACCGGTTCGACAACCCGTCCACTGCAACAGGTCGGACAGACTACGGTGGTGTTGTTCGGCCAGGAGTTCGGTGGGCGCCAGCAGGGCCACCTGGAAGCCCGACTGGATGATCGCTGCGGCCGCGATGGCGGCGACTACGGTCTTGCCGCAGCCGACGTCTCCCTGCACCAGTCGCTGCATGGGGAACCCGGTCGCCAGATCTTCGAGGATCTCCTCGAGGACCCTGCGCTGGGCCGCGGTGAGGGTGAACGGCAGCCGGTCCTGCCAGGCCTGCAGCAGTCCGGGGTGTCTGCGATGGCGCGGCGCGATCAGCCTGAGGTGGTGTCCTCGCCTCGCCTCCTCGACACGCATCCGCAGGCCGAGCAGGTCGCCGTAGGCGAGCCGCCGATGCGCCTGGGATCTCCCTGCGAGAAGTGCTGCCAACTCCCTCTCGTCGTCGGCGAGGTCCATCGGTCGGTGCAGTGCCCGCAGGCTCTTCGCAAGGGTGGGGAGCCCGCGAGCGTCGAGCAGCGCCGTCGGCAAAGGATCGGTGGGATCTTCGTAGTCGAGGTTCATCGAGAGCCGTTCCGAGCCAGCGTGCGATGGTGCCGCGCGGAATCTCGCCGATCGAGGGGTAGATCGGTTGGACCATCGGCGGCGTCGACGCCGGCTCGAGCGAGGGGTTCAACATCTCACAGCGTCCGGATCGCTCCCGCAGGGAACCGTGAAGCCGGTAGACGGTGCCCTCTTCGAGTCGTTCCAGTAGATAGGGTTGATTGAACCAGAGCAGGCGCATCGTGCCGGTCTCGTCGATCAGCTGCGCCTCGATGAGCCGCAGGCCTCGCTTGCGGGTGAAGACCCTGCGGGCCTTGTCGATTCGTCCGACCACCGTGACGGCTGAACTGTCCTGCTGTTCGCCTTGACTCCCGCTCAGGAGATCGGCGACAGCGACCGCGTGTCTCCGGTCTTCGTAGCCCTGCGGTAGATGACCGAGGAGATCCGCCACCGTCACCAGCCCACAGGCATTCAGTTGCCGCTCTCGTTTCTCTCCGATCCCGTGCAGGGAACGCAGCGGAGCGTCGCTCGAGAGCTTCCCCGGGGCCGGGCTCAACTCAACTGTGGGCGCGGAAAACCAGCGGAACGAGACCGAAGCGCAGCCGGTCACCGTGCTCGATCTCGAGAGGGGCGCCGGTTCGAAGTCGCGTCTCTCCGATGAAGGTGCCGTTCGTCGTTCCGATCTCTTCGATCAGGTAGTAGCGCCCGCCGCGGCGATGGATCTTGGCGTGTCGACGACTGGTCGAGCGTTGGTGATCGACCGGAGTCAGATCGATGTCGGGATCGATGCCCGTGACCGGGTCTCGTCGTCCGATCGTGCTTTCTGCGCCGGCCGAGAGAAAGAGCTTCTCGCCGGTGGCCTCACAGAAGAGATGCTGGGAGGCCATCACCCGGGTCTTCTCTTCATCCAGCGGTGCCGCTGGCGGCACGTCGAGTGCAGCCAGGCCGTTGGGGTCGTCGGCGGTCCCGAAGCGTTCGGCGGCCCGACGCAGCCGATGGCTCAGTTTGCGCATCATCCGGATGGCGATCTCGGGAGTCTCGAGCAGCATCTGACCGAACGTCGCCCCGTTCACCTCGAGCATGCGGGTGGGCTCGAGGGCGCGCGCCGAGGCGTTTCGGGGCAACTCTTCGAGAATCGCCATTTCGCCGAAGAAATCTCCCTTCTCGAGCAGGGCGACGCGCTTCTCCTCGCCCCGGACGTGGCGGAAGATCTCTACCCTGCCCTCCTGGATCACGTACATCTCGGTGCCGAGATCACCTTCTTCGAAGATCAGTTCGCCGGCGGCGAAGTCGACCGCGAAGGGGCCGCTCGGCCCGACGTTCCTCGCGTTGGCAGTCACGGGGAGACCTCGAAGGAAACACGGGCCGTGGAAGGCTCCAGGCGAACAGTGGCACCGAGCGGAAGGGTCAGATTCGGACTCCCATGGCCACAGCATACGCCACTGACGAGGGGAGGCGTCGAATCGCCGAGAGCGGTCCGGATGGTCTGCCGGGAGTCGTCCTCCGACTCTGAGTCGGTTGCCTGGAGGTCACCGAGGATCATGGCGCGAAGAGGAGCGAGGGTACCCGACAGCTTCAACTGGGTCAACATTCGGTCGAGTCGGTAGGCCGGCTCGTTCACGTCCTCCAGAAACAGGATCTTCTGCTCGAACCGCTGTTGGAACGGGGTTCCGAGGGTCGAAGTGAGAAGGCTCAAGCAGCCACCGACGAGAGTCCCGCTCAGGGGCCCATCGAACCCGTCGAAGTTCGTGCCGCCGATCTCGGGCGGCTCGCCGCGGAGGGTACCGAGGAGGGATTCCAGTTCCGGGGGTGACAGTCCTCTCGCGAGGTCCGCCGCCACCATCGGGCCGTGCAGGGCCACCCATCCGAGTCGCACCACGATCTGGTTCAGCAGCGGCGTGAGATCGGAGTAGCCGATGTAGTAGCGCGGTCGTTCCGCCAGTCGAGACCAGTCGATCTTCGAGAGCAGTCGCAGAACTCCATGGCCGCCGCGTGCGAAGAAGATGGCGTCGAGATCCCGGCGGTCGGCCAGCTCGTGGAACGCCAGCAGGCGCTCGTCGTCTCCACCGGCGAAATGGAGCCACCGACGGCCAAGATTGGAGGCCGGTACGACGTCGAAGCCGATCTCCTCCAGGGCAGCGATGCCGCGATCGAGGCGTTCGGGATCGATCTTCCCGGACAGCGCTGCCACACCGACTCGGGCACCGGGTGCGACGGCGGGCGGGTAGATGATGTCGTTCAAGAGTGTCTTCGCGTCGGACAGGGGTGGACCGGAGAACCCCGTAAGCCGAATTCTGTCCCACTGTCGTGGGCGACAGTCATTCATCTGGGAGGCCCGTTGCCGAGCCCCTCTTGCAACCTACCCGGAATCGTTGCCTTGCGGCGCGTAGAACAGGCGGTCCACTTCACGATTCCCTATTTGGTCTTGCTCCGCATGGGGTTTACCTTGCCGTCGACGTCGCCGCCTCCGCGGTGCGCTCTTACCGCACCCTTTCACCCTTACCCGACCGAGGCCGGGCGGTCTTCTCTCTGTTGCACTTTCCGTCGCGTCGCCGCGCCTCGCCGTTAGCGAGCATGCTGCCTGTTGGAGTTCGGACTTTCCTCCCCGCCGAAGCGGAGCGACTGTCCTGGGTTCTCCGGTCCGCCCCGATTCTACGCGTTCGCCCCGGAGTCTGTCGCGGAGTCGAGGTCGGACTGCCGCCATTCGTGGACTTTCCGGCCCAGGGCGTTCCCGAGAACCTCCCGCAGTTCCGATTCGGTGGCCCTGGAGAATCCTGCCCAACTGCCGAATCGTTCGACGAGGCGACGACGGCGTTTCGGTCCGACTCCCGGGATCTCGTCGAAGCGCGTATGCAGCACTCGGGCGCTTCGCCGCCGCCGATGTCGACTGACCGCGAAGCGATGCGCCTCGTCGCGAATCTCCTGGAGAAGCCGCAGGGCGGCGTCGTGGCGCGACAGGCGAAGGGGCTCGGAGCGGTCCGGCAGGTAGACCTCCTCCTCCCGCTTGGCGAGGGAGACCACTGGAATCTCCTCGACCCCCAGCACGGCGAGAGCTCCGAGGGCCGCGTTCAGCTGCCCGCGGCCACCGTCGATCAGGATCAGGTCGGGAAGATCCTGTTCCTCGTCGAGGCGGCGACGGTAGGCGCGGCTGACCGCCTGTCTCAGACTCTCGAAGTCGTCGGCGGCGTCGAGACCCCGAATGTTGAAGCTCCGATAGTGGCGCTTGGCCATCTGCCCTCCCTGCCAGACGACCATCGAGGCGACCGTTTCTCCGCCGTGCAGCGTCGAGATGTCGAACCCCTCGATTCTGGTCGGCACGTCGGAAAGCCCGAGGCGATCACGCAGGGTTTCCGTGGCCGCCATCTGTTCCGCGCTGAGGCGGAAGCGACGTCGAAACGCCATCTGCGCGTTGCGGCGTGCAAAGGCGATGCGTTCGGCCTTCGTGCCGCGTTGTGGCACCCGCACGTGGACCCGGCGCCCGCTTCTCTCTCCCAGCCACTCTTCGAGAGCCCGACGACCCTCGATGTCGACGGGCACGAGGATCTCCGGCGGAATGAAGCTCGTTCGATCGTAGATCTGCGGCAGCAGTTCCGAGAGCAGGCGGCGTTCGTCGAGGCCCGACTCGCCCTCCCAGAAGTATTCTCGTCGATCGAGCACCTGGCCGCCTCGCATGACGAACAGTTGCACGGCCGCGCCGTCTCCCCGGATATGGGCGGCGTAGATGTCGCAGTCGTCACCTCTCGACGAGGAAAGTGACCTGGCTTCGGAGATCGATTCGATCTCCTGCAGGGTGTCGCGAAAGCGAGCGGCGCTTTCGAACTCGAGAGCCGCGGAGGCTTCCTTCATGTCCCTGCGAAGCGAAGCGAGGAGAGGCTGGTTGCGACCCGCGAGAAACAGTCTCGCCCGTTCGACGGCCTGTTCGTAGTCCGAGGCCGTCGTCAGCCCGTCCACACAGGGGCCAAGACAGCGCTTCATGTCCCAGTAGAGGCAGGGGCGTGGCAGGAGCCCATCGATCTCGATGTGGCAGACCCTGACACCGAAGAGTTTCTGAACCAGTTTGATGGCTCTTCGTGCCAGACCCGCAGGCAGGAAGGGTCCGAAGTACTCGGCTCCGTCGTCGCGAACTCGCCTCGTGAACGCGACCTTCGGCCAGTCCTCGGCGAGGGTCAGCTTGACGTAGGGGTAGGTCTTGTCGTCTCGCAGACGGATGTTGAACCGCGGCTGGTACTCCTTGATCCAGTTGTTCTCGAGCAGCAGGGCGTCGGCCTCGGACGGGGTCACGACCCAGTCGACCGTTCGGGCTTCGAGGATCATCGCGCCGAGTCGGGGCTCGGGACGAGCTTGCAGATAGTTTGCCGTTCTCTTGCGCAGCGACTTCGCCTTGCCGACGTAGAGCGGCACTCCGGCAGAGTCCCTGAAGATGTAGATCCCCGGCTGATCCGGAAGTTCGCGGACCCGGTCCACCAGCGCGGAATCGATGCCTCCCACCTACGCTAGCACCTGCAACTCGCGAAGTTCGCGCAGGCGATCCCGGAGCACCGCCGCCTCCTCGAACTCCAGTCTCTTCGCAGCCTCTCGCATCTCCTTCTCGAGACGCTTGATCCTCACCGCGATGGGCAGATCGGACTCCGCGATCGACGACGCCTGCTGGCCGCGGTCGTGGTAGTCGAGGAAGGACATCCCGACGAGAGGACCGTGGATGTCCTTGAGAACGCTTGCCGGTTCGATCCCATGTTCTTCGTTGTAGGCCGCCTGGATCGATCGTCGGCGTTTGGTTTCGCTGAGCGTCCGCTCGATCGAGGGCGTCATCTTGTCCGCGTAGAAGAGCACGCGTCCGTCGATGTTGCGGGCGGCCCGGCCGGCGGTCTGGATGAGCGACGTCTCGGAGCGCAGGAACCCCTCCTTGTCGGCGTCGAGAATGCAGACGAGGGCGACCTCGGGCAGATCGAGCCCCTCTCGGAGCAGGTTGATCCCGACCAGGATGTCGAACTCTCCCCTGCGCAGGGCGGCCGTGATCTCCACTCGCTCCAGGGTGTCGATGTCGCTGTGGAGGTAGCGCGCCTTGAGGTTGAGTTCGAGAAGGAACTGCGTGAGTTCCTCGGCCATTCTCTTGGTCAGGGTGGTGACGAGGATGCGATGCCCTCTCGCGACCGTCCTCTGGACCTCGTCGAGCAGGTCGTCGATCTGGTTGCGGGCCGGTCGTACTTCGATCGGCGGATCGAGAAGCCCGGTCGGTCGGATGACCTGTTCGACGATCACGCCGCCGGTCCGCTCCAGCTCCCATGGGCCCGGGGTCGCCGAGACCAGGATCCTCTGCCCCACCTTCTGGTCGAATTCCTCGAACGTCAGGGGGCGGTTGTCCAGCGCGCTCGGCAGACGGAAGCCGTGTTCCACCAGGGTCTTCTTCCTCGCCTGATCGCCGGCGTACATGCCGCGAACCTGCGGGATGGTCTGGTGACTCTCGTCGACGACGAGGATGAAGTCCTCGGGGAGATAGTCGATGAGCGTCGGAGGGGGTTCTCCCGGCGAGCTCCCCGTCAGATGTCGGCTGTAGTTCTCGATTCCCTGGCAGTAGCCCAGTTCCCTGAGCATCTCGAGGTCGAATCTCGTTCGTTGCTCGAGTCGTTGAGCTTCCAGCAGCCTTCCCTGGGCGTCCAGTTCGACCAGGCGCTGTTCGAGTTCGGCCTCGATGCTCTGTCTTGCGGCCTGGAGCTGCTCCCTGGGAGTGACGTAGTGGGTCCTGGGATAGACCGCGACCTGGTCCAGTTCTTCGAGGAGTTGTCCCGTCAGAACGTCGAAACGACAGAGACGCTCGATCTCGTCTCCGAAGTACTCGACCCGAATACCCCGTTCGGCGTAGGCCGGCAGGATCTCGAGAATGTCTCCTCGGACCCGGAACGAGCCGTGCTCGAGATCGAGATGCGTGCGCTTGTACTGCATGTCGGCGAGGCGGCGAAGCGAGGCGTCCATGCCGCTCTCGTCGCCGCGCTTGAAGAACTCGAGCATGCCGAAGAACGTCTGTGGCGATCCGAGCCCGTAGATGCAGGAGACCGAACTGATCACGATGACGTCGCGGCGCTCGAAGATCGAGGTCGTCGCTCGCAGCCTCAGTCGCTCGATCTCCGCGTTCACCGAGGTTTCCTTCTCGATGTAGGTGTCCGTCTGGGGCACGTAGGCTTCAGGCTGGTAGTAGTCGTAGTACGAAACGAAGTACTCCACGGCGTTCTCGGGGAAGAACTCGCGGAACTCCTGATACAGCTGCGCCGCCAGGGTCTTGTTGTGAGAGAGGACGAGGGTCGGACGCGCCGCCTCCTCGATGACTTTGGCGATCGTGTAGGTCTTGCCCGATCCGGTCACGCCCAGCAGGACCTGTTCCCGTTCCCTGCGGGTCAGGCCTGCGCTCAGTTCGGCGATCGCCGTCGGTTGATCTCCCTGTGGCGAGAAGGGTGACTGAAGTCGCAGTTCAGACATGAAGACTTCCCGCGTCGGGCTCGGCGCGATCCGGTGATGCGCCGCCGACGGCGTCGAGGGCGCGGACCAGTCCATCGATGTCGCTTTCGTCGACTCGACCCTCGCGAGACCGTAGTGAGAACTCCATCAGGCGGGTCCACAGCTCCTGCATCCGAATCGGATCGCTTCCTCCTCGACGAAGAACGGCTTCGGCTCGATCGAAGGCACCGATCAAGCGGTCGCGATCCTCACCGCGATCCTCACCCACCGTCGCGAGCACCATCTGGCGTTGCTGTCGCAGCATGAAGGATTCGACCTCGGGCTGACGCTCCACGAGGAGTACCAGCACGACGACGACGAGGAGAGCGAGAACTGCGACACCCAGTCCACAACCGAGCAGGGCGGCGCCTTCTCCGCGCCTCGTCGGGCCGCTTGCAGTAGGCTTCTGGAGTGAGTTCGAAAGGTCGTTCATGAGGGTTTCGGATCGGTCGTCGGATCCATCCGGAAGAACCCCGCAATGGTACCCTGAGTGTCGATGACGCGCTGGAAAGAGCGACTCCGATCCCTCCGCCGTTCGAGGCCCCGTTCGGCGGTGCAATGGTCGCTGATGCTGCTGGTCGTCGCGGTTCTGGGCGGCGCCGTTGTCGGGGTGATCGCCGCCGGCGCGATCAGCATTCCGAGCGTCGAGTCGATGGCCGACAACGCACCCGGCCTGATCACCGAACTCGAGGATCATCAGGGCCGGGTCTTTCAGACCTACGCCCGCCAACGACGGGACCTGATCGAACCGGGCGAGATCCCGCCGATCGTGCGGGAGACCGTGCTGGTCGCGGAGGATCGCAACTTCTACGAACACGGCGGCCTCGATCTCTTCGCGATCCTGCGATCGGCCCTGATCGATCTCCGGGCAGGCACCTACGAGACCGGCGCCTCGACGATCACCATGACTCTCGCCCGCAGCTACTTCGAGTTGACCAACGAGAAGCGCTGGCGTCGGAAGATCACCGAGGCGATGATCGCGGTGGAGCTCGAAAAGAAGCTGAGCAAGGAGCAGATTCTCACGCTGTGGCTCAACGTGGTCAACGTCGGCGACGGTCGATATGGCTTCAAGGAGGGCGCGAGCTACTACTTCGACAAGGAGATCGAGGACATCGACGTGGTCGAGGCGGCGACCCTGGCCGCCATCCTGCGCTACCCGGCCCACACCCCGTACAGCCAACCCGAACGAGTCAAGGCTCGTCGCAACGTCGTGCTCAAGAGAATGTACGAGCAGGAGAAGCTGTCCGAGTCGGAGTACGAGGAAGCGATCGCCCGGCCGGTCGAAGCCGTTCAGCGTCGCCAGCGGGCGACCACCGGACGATACTTCGCCGAGGATGTCCGTCGGCATCTGATCGAGACCTACGGCGCAGACAGCCTCTACGACCGCGGTCTACGAGCGCAGACCACTCTGGACATCGACATGCAACGTGCCGCCGAGCGGGCGGTCCGCACAGGACTGTCCGAACTCGATCGAAAGAAGGGCTGGCGCGGCCCGGCACGCCACGTTGAGGAGTCGGCGGAAGCCGCGACACTGCTCTCCTGGCCGAGCGGGGGACTCCTTCATGGCGGCGAGTGGTACGAGGGTCTGGTGACGACTGCCACCGCCTCGGGCGCCACGGTTCGTATCGGGCAGTCGGTCTACGAAGTCGATCCGGCCTCGCTCGGGTGGACGCGCAAGAAGTCCTTTGCCGAGATCCTCCGCCCCGGTGACGTAGCATGGTTCGAAGCCGCCGAGGAGAAGGAAGGCGACTTTCGCCTGCTGTTGCGCCAGGAACCCGAGATGGAAGCCTCTCTGGTGCTGCTGGAGTCGTCGACGGGCGCCGTCCGGGCGATGGTCGGAGGCTGGGACTATTCGCGTAGTGAGTTCAATCGCGCCACGCAGGCCAGGCGTCAGATCGGGTCGGCCTTCAAGCCCTTCATCTTCGGTGCTGCGCTCGAGATGGGGTACACGCCCGCCGACACTCTCTTCGACGCTCCCGTCGTCTTCAGGGGCCAGGGGAATCTGCCGACCTACAGCCCTCGCAACTTCAAGCGCAAGTACTACGGGATCATGACCTTGAGGCGTGCTCTCGAGCAGTCGGTCAATGTCACCACGGCCAAACTGCTCGATCTGGTGGGGATCGATCGGGCGATCGACTTCGCTCGCCGCTGCGGGATCGAGTCGTACCTTCCGCCCTACCCCAGTCTCGCGCTGGGAGCCGCCGAGGTGCCGCCGCTCGAGCTGGCTGCGGCCTACGCCACGCTGGCCAATCAGGGCGTGCGAGTCGAGCCGTATCTGATCGACCAGGTCACGACCCGGGACGGGAGGGTCCTGGAGGCTCACGTTCCCCAGGCCTCGGAGGTCCTGGACACTCGCGTGGCGTACCTGTTGACCCAGATGCTGGAAGGAGTCGTTCGGCGCGGGACTGGAACGCGCGCGGCGGATCTCGATCTGGCGCTGGCGGGCAAGACGGGCACGACGGACTTCTACACCGACGCATGGTTTGCCGGCTTCACTCCGAAGTACACCCTGCTGGTGTGGGTCGGCTACGACCAGAACCGTTACCTGGGACCGGGCATGACGGGAGCGGTCGCCGCCCTGCCGATCTGGCGGGAGATGATCGCGAGCGGTCTGAGCGAGGGCTGGCTCGAAAAGGGAGGGCGCTTCGAAGTCCCTCCCGGAGTCGTGACCGAGCGTATCGAGTATCGGACAGGCCTGCTGCCCTCAGCTGAGGCCTCGTATGTGATCCAGGAAAGCTTCCTGGCGGGCACGCAGCCGGTCCAGCACTACGACTCGATGTGGAACGGGGTCCTCGATCTGCCGTGGTACCAGCAGCGTCCCTTCTACGGCCAGCCGAAGGAGGGAGAAAGAATGCCCGAGGACGTGCGGGACTGGGGTTTGGTCCAGGATGCCTGGGAATCGAAGGACGAGGGTGACGACGAGGAAGAGGAGATCGACGAGACGCTCTCCCCTGCTCCCGGCAGGGTTCGCACCGCGGCCGAGGCCGGCTGACCTCAGCCGACGGCCGAGGCCTCGGCGACGGGTTTGGTGCCGATGACGGCGTAGTCCTGATGGCCGAAGAGAGTCTCGTCGACTCGATCTCGAAGGCGATTGACCGCGTCGGCGAGAGGCTGCTGGTCTGTCGGCAGGGCGCCGGACTCGATTTCGGGAAGTCGTGAACCGCGCTTCGAAGGGACGCAGGAAGCGTGTCTCGACGTTCACGAAACCCGCCAGCTCGAAGGCCAGCAACAGGGCATCGGGATGGATGGGGCGACGATGGGTCGGATCGCGCCAGAAGTGACTGGCAGCCACCACCAGTGAGAGCGGATTGGGGGTTTCCAGGATCAGCCGTCCACCGGGTGCGAGGGCCCGCCAGGCCAGTCGCACCAGCCCCGAGATCTCCTCTGCCGGAAGGTGCTCGATGACATGGAAGGAGAGCACCGCATCGAGGCTCCCCTCTGCCTGCTCGGCGAGATGGGAAAAGAGGTCGCCGACCGAGGCCTGCAGTCCCGCTTCGGTGCAGAGCCGAACCGCCTCCCTGCTGCTGTCGACGCCGTGCGCGCCGATGCCCTCGGCAGCGAGGACCTCGAGAGCCTCCCCGCGCCCGCAGCCCAGGTCGAGGACGTTCTTTCTGCCCTGCAACAGCGGGAGATACTCTGAGATCCGCCCGGCGATCTCTGTCGGGGTTCCGCGATACAGGCCCTCGAGCACCTGGTAGTCGTTCTCCCGGACCGCGGATCGAAGGCTCGACTCGACGTTCTCTGCTGGGGCACCGGCTCCCCGAGTCGCTTCGAGAGCAGCAGCGAATCGTTGTCCCACGGTCAGGGCTTCGCGCCGATAGCCGTCGACCTTCTGGTCCATTCGCGCGTACAGGGCGTCGTTGAACGCCATCAGCTCCTTCAAACCCTCGTCCAGAAAAGCGTCGAGATGATCGAGCCGCTGATCGCGCACGGCGCCCTGCTCCTGGAGCTCCGCGATCTGCTGGAAGCGTGTGGCGAGCTGAATGGCGTGCTGCTGGGTGTGCTCGAGGAGAATGAGGTTGTAGGCCCTCTGTCGGTCCCAGAGATCCGCAGCCGGAACGCGCACGAAGGGACGGAAGACCTTCTTGAACGCCACGATGAGGCGACCGAAGAGCCCCGGTCGGCCTCGTTGCGGGAACGCGACATCGTTCTCCCACAGCCATCGCCAGTCGACCAGATCCCGGGTGGGATCATCGAGGAAATCCTCGACGGTCGGATCTACTCGTTCCGGTCGCTTGCCAGGGGATGCCATGCTCTCCCGGGCCCGGGCCCGTTACTCCTCGGGAACGACGGAGATCGTGATCGAAGCGATGACTTCAGGATGAAGAACGACCTGGGCAGAGTGCTCGCCGAGCGTCTTGACGGCGCCGGGCAGATCGATGATCCGGGTGTCGATGTCGAAACCGTCTGCGAGCAGGGCTTCCTGGACGTCTGAAGCGGTCACTGAGCCGTAGAGCTTGGAGGTCTCTCCCACTCTCTTGGCGATCGTGATGACCTTGCCGTCGAGGCGAGCGGCCAGCATCGAGGCTTCGTCCTGTTCCTTGGTGGCCCTGGCTTCGATCTTCTTGCGCTGGCTTTCGAACCAGTTCGCACTGGCTTCGGTCGCCTGGACGGCGAGCCCCTGGGGAATCAGGTAGTTCCGGGCGTAGCCCGGCTTGGTCTCGACGATGTCGCCACGTCGGCCGAGTTGGTGCAGATCACTCAGCAGGATCAACTTCATCGGCATGATCAGTCGCTCTGGTAGGGAATGAGGGCGAGGTGTCGGGCGCGCTTGATCGCCTTGGCGAGAAGCCGCTGGTGACGGGACGAAGTGCCCGAAATGCGCTGCGGAAGGATCTTGGAGCGCTCCGGGATGTACTGCTTCAAGAGATTCACATCCTTGAAATCGATGTACTCGATTCCCTCGGAAGTGAACTTGCAGACCTTGCGGCGGCGGACGAAGTTCTTACGGCCTCTCGGTGGCATGACTATCTCCTCGGGCGCTCTTCGGCCCGCTCCACCTGCTGCGGCTTGCCCTTGCGGGCAGCGCGCTTCAGGTCCTCGTCCGTTCGGACGGTGAGGAATCGGATGATCTTGTCGTTCTGACGCATCCTCTGCTCGACTCCCGGGAACGGATTCACGCCGTCCGCCGAAACGTAGAGAATGACGTACTTTCCCTCGGTGAGTTTCTGGATGGGGTACGCGAGCTTGCGGCGCCCCCAACTCTCTTCGCGGGTGACCTCGGCGCCACTGGCCGCGATCATGGCCTTGTAGTCGTCGGTGAGTGCCACCACGTCCTCGTCGCTCGTTCGAGGGTCGGCGATGAAGACCAATTCGTAGGTGCGAGTGCTCAATTTTCCTCCAAACAGACGAACTCGGACTCAGCGATCAGGCTGAGCCCGAGCGAAATGCGATTCTCCCACAGATCAGGGCGAATCGCTAGTGAGAATCAGCCCCCGACGATCAGGGGCGCGATCACCAATGCGACGACCGACATCAGCTTGATCAGGATGTTCAGACTCGGGCCGGCCGTGTCCTTGAACGGGTCGCCGACGGTGTCGCCGACAACCGAGGCCTTGTGGGCGTCCGAGCCCTTGCCGCCATGGGCGCCGCCTTCGATGTACTTCTTGGCGTTGTCCCAGGCACCACCGGCGTTGGACATGAAGAGCGCCATCAGGACGCCGGTCGAGGTGACCCCAGCGAGCAGCCCACCGAGCGCCTCGATGTCGTAGAAGCCGACGACGATCGGAACGACGATGGCCATCAGGCCCGGGACCATCATCTCCCGAATCGCTGCCTTGGTCGAAATGTCGACGCACTTCGCGAAGTCCGCAACCCCGGTGCCCTCCATCAGGCCCGGAATGGTCTTGAACTGATGGCGAACCTCCTCGATCATCTCGAAGGCCGCCCGGCCGACGGCCTTCATGGCCATCGACGAGAACAGGAAAGGCATCATGGCGCCGATGAAGAGGCCGCCCATGACGACAGGATTCGAGAGGTCGAGGACCTCCAGCTTCGCTGTGGTCCTGAACGCGGCGAAGATGGCAAGCGCGGTGAGCGCCGCCGATGCGATCGCGAAGCCCTTGCCGATGGCTGCGGTGGTGTTCCCCACTGCGTCCAGCTTGTCGGTGCGGTTTCGCACCTCTTCGCCGAGGTGCGCCATCTCGGCGATGCCACCGGCGTTGTCGGCGATCGGACCGTAGGCGTCGACGGCCAGCTGGATGCCGGTCGTCGAGAGCATCCCGAGAGCCGCGATGGCGATGCCGTAGAGGCCGGCCTGGTTGTAGGCGACCAGAACGCCGGCCACCAGCACGACGATCGGCAGGGCGGTCGAGCGCATGCCGACCGCCAACCCACCGATGATGTTGGTGGCGGCGCCGGTCAGGCTGTCCTCGGCGATGCTCTGCGCGGGTCCCTTGGATTCAGAGGTGTAGTACTCCGTGATCATTCCGATCGCGACGCCTGCAACCAGACCTGCGACGGTCGCCATCACGACGCCCATCGCACCGAAGGTCACGCCACTGACCGTGTACTCACCCGGCAGCAACTGCGTGGCCGCGAGATAGGTGGCGACCAGCATGACGCCCGCCGCGGTGAAGGTGCCCACATTGAGCGCTGTCTGGGGGTTGCCGCCCTCCTTGGTGCGTACCAGGAAGGTGCAGGCGAGGGAAACCACGATTCCGAGGCCCGCGAGGATCAGCGGCAGGTTGACGAGCTCGATCGGCTGGCCGCCGACGACCGTCGCCCCCACTCCGAGCACCATCGCGCCGACCAGAGCTCCGACGTACGACTCGAAGAGATCGGCGCCCATGCCGGCAACGTCGCCGACGTTGTCGCCGACGTTGTCGGCGATGACCGCCGGGTTGCGGGGATCGTCTTCGGGAATCCCGGCCTCCACCTTGCCGACCAGGTCGGCGCCGACGTCTGCAGCCTTGGTGTAGATGCCCCCGCCGACCCTGGCGAAGAGAGCGATCGAGGAGGCGCCGAACGAGAAGCCGGCCAGCACCGTCACGGTGCGCTCGAGGCCGCCGCTTTCGGCGAACAGATGGGTGTAGAAGAGATAGAGGCTCGAAAAGCCGAGAATGGCGAGGCCGACGACGCTGAAGCCCATGACGGCTCCGCCGGAGAAGGCCACGGAGAGGGCCTTGTTGAGGCTCGTTCGGGCAGCAGCGGCGGTGCGCACGTTCGCAGCGGTTGCCACGCGCATTCCGATGAAGCCCGCTAGTCCCGAACAGACGGCGCCGACGACGATCGACAGGCCGATCAGGGCGGAGCTGGTAGGCGCCGAGTTGTTCAGGAAGGCCAGAAGCGCCGCCACGATGACGACGAAGACCGCCAGGACTCGGTACTCCCGACCCAGAAAGGCCATGGCGCCGGCTCGAATGTGTCCGGCGATTTCGATCATCCGGGGTTCACCGGCATCCTGCGCGTTGATCTTGCGACTGGTCAGGGCCGCGAAGATCAGGGCCAGGATCCCGGAGACCGGAACCCAGATCATTAGGTTGTCCACTTCAACTCCTCCTCAATGATTCGCCACGTGGCGATCAGACCGCCGACTCGACGGTTCTGTTGTATCGATTCATGGTGGCCTCGGTGCCATTCTCGAGCCAGAACTCGCAGGCATCGGCCGCGTTCTCGATCTGATCCTGGGCCAGGGCCCGTTCGCTGTCGGTGAAGGGGGCGAGGACGAAATCGACCAGGTCTCTCGGCAGCGTTTCGTCCTCCCCTGGCGGTGCGATTCCCAGACGCAGCCGGGCGACGGCGTCCGTGTGGAGATTCTCGATCACCGAGGCCATGCCCTTCTGTCCCCCGGGGCCTCCGCTGCTCCGTATCCTCAGGCTTCCGAGGGGGAGTGCGACATCGTCGTACACCACCAGTATCGACTCCGCGGCGACTTCGAACCGGTCGCGCAGACATCTCGCGGCATAGCCACTGCGGTTCATGAACGTCTCTGGAGTGCTCAAGATCACTTCCGCGGTGGTTGCGCATCGACTGGAGCAGAGAATCTGATCCAACTCGAGGTTGCGCCGACGCGCCACCTCTTCCACGACCTCCCGTCCGCGATTGTGACGGGAGTGCTCATACTCGGAGCCGGGATTGCCGAGACCGAGGATCAGGCGCCGCGGCACCCTGGCTCTCGGCATTTCCAGCATCGACCTTTTCGCCGACCCGTTGGATCAGTCCTCGTCTCCAGCTTCCTCTTCGTCGTCGTCCCTGCCCGAAATGACTTCCGGTTCGGCGCTCTCGCCCTCGAGCAGATCGTCGCCTTCTTCTTCCTCCTCGGCGACGGCCGGAGCCGCGACGATGGCGATCACCCGCTCAGGTTCATCGAGCAGTTCCACGCCTTCGGGCAGCGGCACCGCGCTGGCTTCGACGTGCTGACCCATGTGGATCTTGCTGACGTCGATCTGGAGCTGGTTGGGGATGTTCGTCGGCAGACATTCGACTTCCAGTTCGCGGGTGACGAACTCGAGGATTCCACCTTCGTTCTTGACCCCGATCGGCGTGCCGATCAGTTCGATCTCGACCTTGATCGTGACCTTCTCGGACATCACGATGCGTTGGAAGTCGACGTGCTCGATCCGGCGGGTGATCGGATCGATCTGCAACTCCCGGATCATCGTGTGCCTCTTGTCCTCGGAACCCTTCACGCGAAGGAGGAAGACGGAGTTTTCTCCGGCTCCGGACTGGAGGCGAACCACCATTTCACGCCGATCCACCTGGATCGGGACCGCGGGGTTCTCTCCACCGTAGACGACTGCGGGGACTTTGCCGGCCTCGCGGAGACGGCGACAGGCACCCTTTCCGAGTTCCGAGCGACGTTCTACTTCCAAGATGATTTCTGCCATTTCCCTAACCTCGTAGCGAGTCGAACTCGCCTCAGACGAAGAGTGCTGTCACGGAGCTGTTGTCGTGGATTCGGCGCATGGCCTCGCCAAGGAGCGGCGCGACCGACAGGCCTCTCAGCTTGCTGCAGGATTGCAGCTTCTCTTCAATGGGTGTCGTGTTGGTAACGAAGGCGCACTCGATCTCCGATTCGGAGATTCGGGTCAGGGCCGGTCCACTGAGGATTCCGTGGATTCCGGCGGCCATCACCCGTGAGGCGCCTTTTTCGATCAGGCTCGACGCTGTCTTGCACAGAGTGCCGGCAGTGTCGAAGATGTCGTCGACGATCAGCACCGGCCGACCCTCGACTTCTCCGATGACGTTCATGACTTCGGCTTCGTTGGCTGCCACCCGCCTCTTGTCGACGATCGCGAGATCGTTGTGCAGTCGCTTGGCGATGGCACGAGCTCGGGCGACTCCACCCGCGTCCGGACTGACGATGACCAGATCCGGCAGGTTCAGGGCGCGGATGGCGTCCAGAAGCACGGGCGCAGCGAACAGATGGTCGACGGGGACGTCGAAGAAGCCACCGAGTTGGGCGGCATGGAGATCCATGGCCAGGAGCCGATCGGCGCCGGCTTCCTGCACGACTTCGGCCATCAGCTTCGCCGTGATCGGGACTCGGGGTTTGTCCTTCTTGTCCTGACGGCCGTAGCCGAAGTAGGGCATCACGGCGGTGATCCGGCGGGCCGAAGCCCGACGGAAGGCGTCGATCATGATCAGGAGCTCGACGATGTTCTGATTGACCGGCGGACACGTGGGCTGGACTACGAAGACGTCGGCGCCACGAACGTTCTCGTCGATCTGGACGAAGGTCTCGCCGTCCGAGAAATCGAAAGCCGTCAGGTGACCCACGGGCAGGTTGAGGTAGGCACAGATCTCCGCAGTCAGCGCGGGGTGGGCTCGCCCCCCGAAGATCTTCATGGCACCGTACATCAGACGTTCCTCTCCCTGGCGCGTTCTTCGGCTACGTGGTGGATTCGGGATGGAGTGGGATTCGGAGACCGTCGAGTCGTGAGCCTTTTGGCTGGGGCGGGAGGATTCGAACCTCCGATCGCGAGATCCAAAGTCTCGTGCCTTACCAACTTGGCCACGCCCCAGAACGCTCTAAGCGGGGTCTTCTTCGCCTAGCCGCCGCGAGGGCGCACAAGCCGCGGAAGTATACCCCAGATGGGTCTCATTTGGGACAAGCCTGTCTCTGATGGGGAGCCCGTTCGGGCTGTGAGCCTCGCGGCGGGCGGGAGGTGTCGCACACCGGCTGCGGAAACCTCCGGAGACTCGCCTCGGCAGCTCAATCCGGAGCCCCGCGACCTGCAGGCGCGTCGTCGAAGAGGTCGTCGGAATCCGGCTCAGCACCGCGGATCCACCCCAGGTCGCAGGACCCGGACTCGGACTTCTTCCCCGGCTCCAACCGGGGAATCGCCTGATCCGAGGATTCGGTCACGGTCCCCCGCCACATCAACTCGATCTCCTCGTCGGCAGCCGACAGCGTGGCGCGATCGGTGAGATTCCAGTCCACCGGCGCCGAGTCCGGTCGATGCAGGCTCCAGCGCACCAGGACCCCGCCTTCGAGGTCTGCCTGCCACGTCCTGCCCTGCCGATCGAGGAACTCGACCGACTCGCCGACGGGGCGGGGGGTGGCGGCAGGCTCGGCGGGAAGATATCCGAGCAGCAGCGCCGGCAGACTCGCGAACGGAAACGGACCGAGCGGCAGCGCTGGGATCTCGGCCTCACCCGAGTAGGTGCAGTGTCTCTTCTGCAGGTAATCGACCAGTAGGGCCTCGGTTCCGACAACGTCCAGGCTCCAGAGCCGGCGATTGAAGAGGGGATGGGTCGCATCGATGCGGAAGCGCTCGGTACCCTCGAGCCGCAGGAGCAGTCGAAATCGACCCTTGCCCTCAGGGCTGCGAAGGCGGGCCCGGAAGATTCGTTGAGTTCCGAGGTCCGATTCCTGAATCCGCCAAAGCCTCTCGAGGCCGTTCGGAGTGCCGTTCGACTCTTCGCCGGGCCCTGCAGCCTGGGAGTCTCCTGTCGGCGGGATCCTGACGCTGCCCGAGGAGGCGCAGCCGCCGATGAGCAGGACCGCCGCCAGCCACACCGACAACCCGTGTCGAGCGCGGCGCGGGCGGCGGCTAGGATCCACCCTGCTGCAGTCGATCGAGCTTGCGGCGTACCGCATCCTGATCGACGTCGCCGGATGCCATCATCGCGCGAGTGTAGAGATCCCGTGCCTTGTCGCGCTGATCGAGCGCCAGGTAGAGGTCTCCCATGTGTTCCAGGATGGTCGCGTCATCGGGGACCAGACGAGCGGCTGTTTCGAGAGGTTCGATCGCCTCTTCGTAACGGCCTAGCTGGTAGTAGGCCCATCCGAGAGAGTCGAGGTAGGCGCCGTTGCGGGGATCGAGAGCGACCGCGCGCTGGATCAGGTCGAGTCCCTCCTCCAGTCGGATGCCCTGGTCGACGAAGGTGTAGCCGAGGTAGTTGAGAGTTCGGCTGTCCTCGGGATTGAAGGAGAGGACGTCGCGGAAGAGCCGTTCGGCATCGTCGAGTCTCTGGTCGCGCTCGTAGGCCATTCCGAGGGCGAACTTGAGATCCAGGGAGCGAGGAGTGCCGGCCTGCTCGGCGGGAATCGAGGCGACGGTCGTCTCGAGGACGTCCGACATCTCGGTCCATGCCTCGGCGCCCTGGAAGTGTTGGGCGAGCAGCAGTGCCGTGTCGGCATCGGCGTTCTCGGTCAGCGCATCGAGCACGTCCTGTGAGTCCTGCTCGCGACCGATCGTGTCGAGGAGCTCGACCCTGGCCAGCGCCATGCGACTCGCATCGATGCTCCCTGCAGGAGGCGGATCGACGGCGAGTGCCTCGTCATGAAGAATGAGAGCCTCTTCCGCCCGACCCAGATCGGCGAGCGCGCGAAGTCTCAGGAACAGCAATTCTCGCGCGAGTTGATCGGACTCGGGTGGGACTGCGTCGGCGGCTCTCTCGAGGACCGGCAGCACCGCCTCCTGATCGTCGCGATCGAGAAAGAGTTGGATGGCGGCCAGCAGGTTGGAGATCTCGTTCGTAGCGATCAGGGCGTCGACCCGGTCGAGCCCCTCTTCGTTGCGACCGGCAGCCAGCAGGACCTCGGCCTCCTTGATGGCGAGCCGAGGGTCGTCGTCGGCACCCGCGGCAGCGAGGAGCGCGAGCGCGTCGTCGTAGCGTTCCATTCGCATGGCAGCCTCGGCAGCCAGCAGGACTCCTTCGCGCTGGAGTCCTTCATCGCCGGTCGCCTGGACCCTTTCGGCCGCCCGAGCGACGTCCTGCCAACCGCCCTGCCGGACTCCAAGATGGGCCAGTTCGAGCCACAGTCTGGCTGCAGTGAGGGGATCGGCTCCGCTGCTGACGAGCTGGTTGGCCGTCGATGAGAGCACGGTCTGTGCCTCGTCGATCCGACCTTCGTGCTCGAGTAGTTCGGACAGTTTCGCAGCCACCTGGAGCTGCATGTCCTCCGGGGCCTGGGCGAGGATCCCCTGCAGCTGGTCGACAGCAGCTTCCGTCTGATTGAGTTCCGCCAACACCAGCGCTCTGAGGTAGAACGCTCGCAGGTTGCCAGGTTGCTGCTCGAGGAAGCTCTCGATGAGGGCTCCGGCGCGTTCCAGGTCACGCCGTCTCTGGGCCCAGGGCAGATTCGTCTCGGTCGCGCGCCGATAGAGTTCGAGAGCGAGTTGCGGTCCCGACGACTCCCTGGCCAGGCGCTCCACGGGGACGTCGTCGAGCAATGAGATCGCAGCCTCGCGCTCGCCTCGCGAACTGAGACGCTCGGCCAGGGCCACTCGCCCGTCGACGAAGCTCGAGTCCTGTTCGACGAGCCTCCTGAGGATGTCTTCGGCGCGATCTCCCTCTTCGCCCCACGCCAGGGCCTCGACCAGCCGGCTGCGGATCGCTGGATGGCCCGGCGTATAGGCCTCGGCCTCCTCGAGGACATCGAGGGCGAGCGAGATCTCGCCGATTCGGAGGTAGACCCGCGACAGGGTCAGCATGGCGGCGACATCTTCCGGGTCGCGCTCGCGCAGGGTCTCGAAGGCCTCGCGGGCCCGCCGCACCGATCGCGGATCGCGGCCGGCGAGTTCGAGATGCAGGAAGGCCGAGAGGCGCAGGGCTTCGAGGTTCTCCGGGGAGATCTCCAAGGCACGATCGGCCTCCTCCGCGGCCGCTCGCAGGCGTCCTGTCTGACTCAGGAACTCGGCCCACTCGATCCGAATGTAGGGGTCGTCGGGTTGGAGTTCGAGGGCGCGCTCGAAGGCTTCAGCGGCCTCGGCGTTCTCCCCGTCGGCCGCATGCAGCCGGGCGATCGAGAAGAAATAGGCGGCGTCTTCCTCGACTTGCTGCGCTGCGCCGGCGGCTGCAAGGAGTCCGATCGAAAGGGCGATGAGGAGCCGCATCGACATCGTTCGAGCGTACCATGGAGAGGCATCGCCCGAAACCTGAGAAGTATGAAGCAGAACTCCCTAACCCCTTGGATTTTAGAGGTTTCCGCTTCGTTGACACCGTTCGGGGGGCCATTGCTACACTGCCGGCCGCTCGGAGGCCCCTTTTGATCAAGGCAGACATCGTGAATCGAGTGGCGAAGACCGCCGACGTCCCTCGTGTGAAGGCGTCGATCGCAGTCGAGACGGTTCTTGAAGCCATGAAGGATGCCCTTCGCCAGGGCAAGAGAATCGAGCTGCGAGGCTTCGGTGTCTTCCTCGTCCGCGACCGCAAGAAGGGCGTCGGCCGAAATCCGAAGACTGGCGTTGAAGTGGCGATCGCTCCCGGCAAGACGGTGCGCTTCAAGCCCGGCAAGGCACTTCGCGATCTCTGATCGCTTCAACGGGCCCCGCGTGCCCGACGCAATCCTCGGAAGTGGCGGCAGCTACAGCGCGGACTTCGGTATCCCGCAGCCGCTTGCCCGGCCGCGACCCGCAAGGCAGCGAACGGTCCTGGCTTCGATCCTCTTCTTCATCACGCTTGCGACGACGACGACTCTCGGCGCCGTGGTTCATCAGGCCAGTCGGACCGATGCCACCATCGATGCCCTGCCGTACCTGACTCCCCAGACGGTAGCCAGGGTGTGGGGAGATCCGGGACTGTTGGCCGTCGGCCTGCTCTTCTCGCTGCCACTGATGTTCATCCTCCTGGCCCATGAAGCGGGACACTGGTTCGCCTGTCGGTACTACCGGGTTCCTGCCACGCTGCCCTACTTCCTGCCCTCCCCCTTCTTCATCGGCACCTTCGGGGCCTTCATTCGCATCCGGGGCAGGATCCGGAACAAGCGGGAACTCTTCGACGTCGGGATCGCGGGACCGCTGGCCGGGGCGGTGGCGCTCCTGCCCTTCCTGGTTCTCGGCATCTGGTGGTCGCAGCCGGCCCTGATTCTCGAGGTTCCGCTCCAGGAGGCGCAGGCCAGCCTGATCGTGCCGGGGCAGTCCCTGCTCTTCAAACTGCTCTCCGCCGCGTTTCACGGTCCGCTGACCCTGCCGCTCGGTCTCGACCTCCATCCGTTCGCGCTGGCAGCCTGGGTCGGCATGCTGGCGACCTCGCTGAACCTGATTCCCCTCGGGCAGCTGGACGGCGGACACATCCTCTACGCGGTCTTCGGTCGCCGTCCCTGGTTGCGGCTGGTTCTCTGGTTGGCGCTCCTGGCGTGCTCAGCCCTCTGGTCTGGCTGGCTGCTGTGGGCCCTGATCCTGCTGGTGGTGGGCCGACATCCGCCGCTCGCCGATGAGGGCAGCCCGCTCGGACCGGGTCGGCGACGCCTCGCCTGGGTGGCCCTCGCGCTGCTCGTCCTCACCTTCATGCCTGTCCCGATCGAGATCCTGCCGGTGGGCGGCGTCGAGGGGCAGCTCGCTCAGCTTCCCTGATCCGACTGCCGATCTCCGAAGTCGAGTACGAAAGTCACCGGGCCGTCGTTGACCAGAGTGACCTGCATGGTGGCACCGAAGCGACCGGTCTCGACCCGATGGCCGGCGTCTCGCAGGCCCTGCACCATGAGGTCGACCAGGGGCTCGGCGACGTCGGCCGGAGCCGCATGGTCGAAGGACGGACGTCGGCCGCGCTCGAGACCGGCGGCCAGGGTGAACTGGGAGATCACAAGGAACGCTCCTCCGACCTCGCCGATCGAAAGGTTCATCCTGCCCCTCTCGTCCGGGAAGAAGCGCAAGACGCCGAGGCGCGAAACGGCGTGTTGGACGGTCTGGGCTGTGTCGTCGTGCTCGATGCCGACCAGGAGGACGGCGCCGAGGCCGATTTCGCCGACCACCGTACCGTCGACAGTGACGCTGGCGGAGGATGTTCTCTGCAAGACCAGTCGCAAGGTTCACGTCCTTCGGGTGGAGTCCGAGCCGCTCCCGGCCCCTCCGGAACGGCCCGTTCAAGCCGGGTATGATAGCCCTTCACAGAGAGTTACCAGGGAGAAGAATTCGGAATGATCAACAAGGTGATCCTGATCGGCAATCTGGGCAGGGACCCGGAAGTGCGAGCCACACAGAGCGGAACCAGCGTCGTCAATTTCAGTCTGGCCACGTCGCGCAAATGGACCGACCGCAACAGCAACGAGCGCAAGGAGGAGACCGAGTGGCACAACATCGTGGTGTTCGGTCGCCAGGCCGAGGTGGCTGCTCAGTACCTGACCAAGGGCAAGCAGATCTACCTCGAGGGCCGTTTGAGGACCAGTTCCTGGGAAGACCGTCAGACCAATGAGAAGAAGTACCGCACTGAGGTCATCTGCGAGAACTTCCAGATGCTCGGCCGCAGGGACGAGAACATGGGCGGTGGCGCTGGGGGTGGTGGCGGCTATCGTCCCTCCGGGTCGGACAGCGGCCCCGACATTCCCGAAGGCGACGACGAGGACGACATCCCGTTCTAGGCCCGGACGGTGGCCCTGAGCGCGCTCAGTGCGGGTCGCCTTCCCGAGCGTCGGCTCGAGGTCGGACAGTCCTTTCGATGGGGGCGTGTCCGGTCGGTTGACGTTCGGGCGAGAGTCTGAACTGCAGGCTCTGGATCAGGTTGAGGGCGGCCAGGGGGGTGAGCCGGTCGACGTCGACATCCCGCAACAGTTCGGCCACCAGTTCCTCCGGCGGAGTGAAGAGCATCATCTGGTCCGCTCCGGACGAGGGTGGAGCTCCATCGCCTTCAGCCAGTCGCGGCCGGCCTCGCGGGTCGTACTCCTGGCGCTCGAGGTTCGCGAGGATTTCCGTCGCCCGGTCGGTCACCGCGCTCGGCAGCCCCGCCAGTCGAGCGACCTGGATGCCGTAGGACTTGTCGGCACTGCCCGGAATCACCCGGCGTAGGAAGACGATCTGTTGTTCCCACTCCTTGACGGCCAGGGTCATGTTCGTGACGCTCGAAAGCAGGACGGCCAACTCGGTGAGCTCGTGGTAGTGGGTCGCGAACAGGGTCCTGGGTCTGGCGCCGGAGTGCAGGTACTCCACCATCGCCCAGGCGAGTGAAAGTCCGTCGAAGGTCGCGGTGCCGCGACCGATCTCGTCGAGGACGACCAGGCTGTCAGCCGTTGCGTAGCGAAGGATGTTGGCGGCCTCGATCATCTCGACCATGAAGGTCGACTCGCCACGGGCGAGGTCGTCGCTGGCCCCGACGCGCGTGAAGATCCGATCGACCACCGACACTTCGGCGCTGGATGCGGGGACGAAGCAACCCGTCTGGGCCATCAGGACGATGAGGGCGATCTGTCTCAGGAAGGTCGACTTGCCGCCCATGTTGGGTCCGGTCAGGATGACGATCTGCGACTCGTCGTGGGAGAGCACGAGGTCGTTCGGGACGAATTCCTCGCGAAGGGTGCGTTCGAGCACTGGATGGCGCCCGTTCCGGATCGACAGCCCCTGGCCGGCTTCGACGATCTTCGGACGCCGATAGTCGTTGCGTTCGGCGAGATGGGCGAAGTCGGCGAGCACATCCAGGTGGGCGATGAAGGAGGCCAACTTCTGGAGGGCGGCCGAGTGCTCGACGACCTGATCGACCAGGCGCTCGAACAATTCCACTTCGAGAGCCAGCTGCCTCTGCTCTGCGTCGAGGATCTGGGATTCGAGTTCCTTGATCTCAGGAGTGAGGTAGCGCTCTGCGTTCACCAGCGTCTGCTTGCGCACATAGTGCTCGGGAACCTGGGAACTGTGGGCCTTGGTCACTTCGAGGTAGTAGCCGAAGACGCGGTTGAAGCCCACCTTCAGGGAGCCGATCCCGGTCGCTTCGCGCTCCCGGGCCTCGAGATCGAGGATGTGTTGTTTCGAGTTTCGGGCCAGCGAGCGAACCCGGTCGAGTTCCTCGTCGAGCCCCTCGGCGATCACGCCTCCCTTCTTGAGCTGGGCCGAAGGTTCGGGCGCCAGCCCCTCCGCGAGAGCCGAGTGCAGCGGCCGGGCCGAATCGACGTCGGCGCCCTGGGCGAGGATCCCGGAGTGGCAATTGCGGATCTCGGCGAGGAGATCCGGAACCTCTGCGAGCGAATCCCGCAGTGCGGCTGCCTCTCGCGGGGAGAGAGCGCGAAGCACCGCTCGGGACACGAAGCGTTCGAGGTCTCCGATCCGGTCGAGCCTGGTGCGGATCGATTCCCGCCTCGTCGCTTCGCCGAGGAGTTCCTCCACCGCGTCGAGCCGTTCGTCGATGGCTCGGCGCTCGAGCAGCGGCTGGAGGAGCCAATCGCGCAGCAGCCGGCCGCCCATCGCCGTGCGGGTGTCGTCGAGGACCCCGAGCAGGGTGGATCTCCGTGAGCCGTCACGTTGGTTGCGGAAGAGGTCGAGATTGCGGACGGTGGCCTCGTCGAGAACCATGCACGGATTCGAGTCCTCGAGTCGCAGCTCCCGAACGTGGGTGAGATCGCTCTGCTGGGTCTGGCGAGCGTAGGTGAGAGCGGCAGCGGTGGCCTTCACCGCAGGC
>CALOFD010000001.1:0-76552 GCA_942492505.1 Thermoanaerobaculia bacterium | reverse complement strand
CTCCTGCTGGTCTTCTCCTATCTCCATCTGGCAGTGCTCTACAGCGGTTGCTGCTTGTTGGCCTTGCGACTGACTGCGGGGAGGCAGTGGAGTCAGGCCTGGGCCCTTCTCGTCATCGTGGTGGTGTACTGCCTCGCGGTCTCGGCCGGTCCGGAGTCGTACCACCGGTTCCGCGTTCCCATCGTTCCACTGTTGGCCGTCGCCGCCGGTGCCGGATGGGTGGGCTGGAGACGCGGATCCGGCGACTCGGCAAGGGCGGCGCCATCGCCGCGGTCGTCGAACCCGGTGGTACAGTCCGGCGCTTCGATTCCCGACGGATGAGGGCTTGAGAATGAGCGAAGAACCGAAGGCACTGCTGCAGGCGAAGCGGATCGCCGACAGCGAAGAGCATCGAGTCCAGCACCCGCTGAATACGCGATCGGAGATCCACATCCGGTCGCTCAGTGACGCTGTCGGCATGGAGCGTGTGGGGGTGCATATCAGCCGAGTGCCTCCCGGCAAGGAGAGCTTCGAGTACCACACCCATCATTACGAGGAAGAGTTCCTCTACATCCTGTCCGGCAGGGGGGTGGCGGAGATCGACGGCGCCCAGGTCGAGGTCGGTCCGGGCGACTTTCTCGGCTTTTCCGTCCCCTCGGTGGGCCACAACCTTCGCAATCCGTACGACGAGGATCTGGTCTACCTGATGGGCGGCAATCGTCTCGAGTTCGAGATCGCCGACTTCCCGCGGCTGGGCAAGCGTCTGGTCCGGGATCGCGAGAAGGCCTACATCGTCAACATGTCCGACATGGATGCCTTCGACCACGAGGACGTCAAGGAGTGACTCTCGCGGCGGTGGGAACCGGGCGTTGGCGCTCGAAGGTCTGGTTTCATGGCTTGGTGATCGCCCTGCTGGCCGGCGGCTCGCTCGGTGTCGCGGCCGAAGACTCCCTGGCGATTCTCGAGCAGGAGTTCACTCGCCTCGCGGAACTCTCCGGAGGGGTGATGGGGGTGGGAGCGCTTCACATCGAGAGCGGCCGCGAGGTCTATCTGAACGGCGACGAGGCGTTTCCGATGGCGTCGAGCTACAAGGTGCCGATCGCCATTCAGCTCATGTCGCGAGTCGAAGCCGGAGACGTCGATCTGTCCCAGATGGTGGAGGTCGAGCCGAACGATCTCCACCCCGGGAGTGGAACCCTGACCTCGTTGTTCGACGACCCCGGAGTCATTCTCTCGGTACGCAACCTGCTCGAGCTGATGTTGCTGATCAGTGACAACTCCGCGACCGACATGGTGCTCGAACTGGCCGGTGGCGGCCCTGCTGTCACGGACCGGATGAAGGAGCTCGGGTTCGCGGGGATCCGGGTCGATCGGCCGACCGAGGAGCTGATCGCAGACTATCTGGGGGTCTACGATCTCGGTCCGGAGGAGGAGCGGAGTCCGGAGGCCTTCGGCGAACGTCTGTCTCTGGTGGGCGCCGACGCCCGCGAAGAGGCGAGCGATCGCTTCGATGTCGATCCGAAGGACACCTCCACGCCTCGCGACATGACCCGACTGCTGGCCGCCCTGTTCCGGGGAGAACTCCTGAACCCGGACAGCTCGGCGCTGTTGATCGACATCATGGGTCGCAGCACGACGGGCCGCGGCCGCCTTCGCGGTCACCTGACGGAAGACGCCGAGGTCGCTCACAAGACGGGAACGATCGGCGGCACCACCAACGACGTCGGTATCGTCACGCTGCCCCACGGAGCGGGGCACGTGGTCGTGGTCGCGTTCGTGAAGGAGTCGCGATACGACGTCGAGGATCGCGAGGAGGCGATTGCACAGGTGGGTCGCGCCGCGTTCGATTACTTTCTCTTTGTGAGGTAGGCCGGGCGCGGATCGTACGCCATCTCGCCGAGTGCTCTCTCGTCCCCTTGTGCGGCGTAGCTCCGCTACGCCTCCGCGGGTCCTCGCTGCGCTTCGACGATCTGGCGCACGCTTCACGCCCTCAGGGGGGGCGGGCGGGCGCGGATCGCGGAGCGCTGCGGATTGCGGCAACCGTTCCGGTTGCTTGGGAGTTCGCGAACGCGAACTCCTGCCCAATCTCGCCGTGTGCTCGCTCAGCCCTTTGTGCGAGGTTGGCAACCCTTCGGATTGCGGCAACCGTTCCGGTTGCTTGGAAGTTCGCTTTGCGAACTTCACGCTCCGCTACGCCTCTGCGGGTCCTCGCTGCGCTTCGACGATCTGGCGCACGCTTCACGCCCTCATGATGTAGTTGATCGTGAGGAGGAGGTCGTTCCCTACTAGGAGTTCTGGGGAACTGTGGGGCGTTCTGAACTCGGTCCGCCGGGCTGTCTGCCTCTTGGGCCGCCGCGGCGGCCGGGGGGGCCGTCGGGGCGGTTGGCGGTCTGGGCTTCGAACTCTGCGCGTTGCTCTTCGGTGAGGAGGGCGAGGATCTGCTGGTGGGTGGCTTCGCGGTGGGCGCTCATCTGGTTCTCGATGGTGCGGGCTTCGAGGACGAGTTCACCGATGATGGTGGGGTTGGGGTTCTCGTCGGCCATGCGTTCGTCGAGTTCCTCGCGATTGGCGTTGAGGGACTGGAAGAGGGGGGCGACTTCGGTTCGCATGTCTGCGAACACGGCGGAGACTTCCTCGCGCTGGTCTTCGGTCAGGTCGAGATCGCGGAAGATGGGTGGCAGGTCGCCGGAGGGCCCTCCGGCTCGGGGGTGACGGCCGTGGGGCTGGGAGGGTTGGGCGGGAGCGATGCCGGCGAAGCCGACGATGGCGATCATCAAGGCAAACAGGATGGATCTCATGGGATGTTCCTTTCGGTGTCGTGACCGGTTTGCCGGCCTGGGCTCGTGCCCGGCGGCGGGGGTCTAGAGAAGAAACCCCCTGGCGGCGAGTTTCCTGCGCTCAGCTCGGCCCAGGGTCCGACTTGGCGATCCTCCGAAGGGTTCTAGGAGAGCTTCTTGAAGCGCTCGTCGAGCGGGTCGAGGACCGCGGTGATCTGCTCGAGGCGTTCGTCGAGGTCGTCACTCCAGTGGGCGTTCTTCGGTCGCGTGAGCTTCATGCCGCTGAAACGAAAGGTCGGCGCATCGAGCGTGAAGTGGACCTCGTGGAACTGGAGCTTGGCGGCGATCGGGGTGGCACCGGCCTTCAGGTAGCGGTGGAGGTCTCCGAGGACGGGACCGGTGAGGGTCACCCGGACTTCGTCGTGAACGAGCTTGATGTAGCCGTTCTCGGGCTCGACGAGGTAGTCGGGGTCGCCGATCAGCTTCTCGAGGAAGCGGCAGCCGTGGATGGAGGCGGCCGGATCCATGGTCTCGCGCAGGTCGCTGAACTCGTCCGGAAGCCCGGCCTCGCTCCACGGCTGGTGGAACTCGGCGGCGATGCCGGCGCGGCGGAGGGCCTGCTGCAGCACTCCGAGGTGCATCCTGGCGGTCGAGCCGACGTAGAGGGTCTTGCCGTCGACGCAGCACTCGAGCACGTGCGAGCGGGGCGATTGGCCGACGAGCAGTTCCTCTTCGGCGAGGTGGCGCAGTTCCGTGCGCTTCTTCTGCGGCACCCAGGCCTGTCCTGTCTGCTCGAGTTCGGCAGCGAGGAGTTGTTTGTGGCGCTCACGCACCAGGACCTGCTCGGCGCGTCGTCGGTCGATCCGGAGCCGGAAGGCCAGCCGCCCGGTTCCGACCCGCCAGTCGGCGCCGGGTTCGAACGGCAGGAAGCCGATCGATTCCTTGACCTCTGAGGCGGGATCGATCTCCTTGAACGCCACCCGCTCGAGTCCGGCCTCGTCGATCTTCGACGGGACGCGAAAGCGGCTGACGCTGACTGAACCGGTGAGAAGCCCCATGATCTTGGTGCCCTGCCGTCGGGGCGGGGGGCCGAAGATAGCAGCAATTCGCGGGACTGGATGTAACCTTTCGGAGGGCCCGATCGTGAAGGTTCCAGAATCGGACGGATCGGACCGAAGGAGGGGACATGAGCCAGCAGAGAACACGGAAACCGAGAGTGGCGGTCGTCGGCGGAGGCCTTGCCGGTCTGGTGGCGGCCGTCACCGCAGCCGAGGAGGGGGCCGCCGTGGTTCTCTTCGAGGGTTCTTCGAGCTTCGGGGGACGCGCCTCGACGGTGAAGGAGAACGGGTTTCGGTTCAACCTCGGACCCCATGCGCTCTACAAGCTCGGCGCGGCGCGACGATTCCTGCTCGAACGCGGCATCGATCCCGCCGGTTCGGCGCCGTCGTCGGTCCCGGGCCTGGCCTTCGACGGCGAGAAGCTCCATCGTCTGCCGGCCGGCATTCTCTCCCTGTTGCGAACCAGCCTTCTGCGTTGGTCGGAGAAGGCAGAGTTGGCAGGGCTCCTGGGGCGGCTTCCCAAGCTCGACGCCGAGGCCCTCGTCGGCACTTCGCAGCGGCAATGGATCGAGCGCCTGTCCTCATCCGCGAGAGTCCGCGCCTTCCTGCTGGCTGTCGGTCGACTGACGACCTATGCCAACGCCCCGGACCTTCTCGACGCCGGCGCCGCCCTGCGGCAGTTGCAGCTGGCGCTGGCGGGGAACGTTCGCTACCTCGATGGGGGCTGGCAGAGGATGGTCGACTCGCTGGTCGAGAAGTGTGTCGAGGAGGGAGTGGAAGTCTGCTCCGGTCGCAGGGTCACGGGCGTCGCCGGTGTCGTGGGCGCCCTCAACGTGACCCTGGAAAGCGGCGCGTCTCGACGGGTGGAGGGTGTGATCGTCGCGACGACGCCCGCTACGGCGGCGCGACTGATCGCTCCGCAGGGGTCGGCCGAGACGCGCCGGTGGACGAGCTCGATTCCGGTGAAGGCCACTTGTCTCGATCTCGCGCTGTCGCGTCTGCCGAACCCCAGGGGGCACTTCGCCCTGGGGATCGACACCCCTCTCTATCTGTCGGTCCACTCCGCGGTGGCGGAGCTGGCGCCGCGCGGGGCGGCCCTGGTTCATGTGGCGCGCTATCTGGCCCCCGACGAAGAAGTCGGGGAGGGCGTCGGGGAACTCGAGCAGTTGATGGACCGGGTGCAGCCGGGCTGGCGCGAACTCGAAGTCTCTCGCCGGGTGCTCTCACGAGTGACGGTCACCCAGGCGCTGGTGGAGGTGGGAGACTCTCGTCCCCTGCCCGAAGAGTCGGGACGGGTCGGGATCCGGATCGCCGGGGACTGGGTGGGTCCCGAGGGAATGCTCGCCGATGCCTCGTTCGCCAGCGCCGAGAGGGCGGCGCGAGGTCTCGTCGAGCGCCTCAGGGTCGCCTACGCGGCGTGAGCCCGATGAGCGGTGAGCTGGAAGCGGTCTTTGCCGAACAGCGGTCGTTCCTGTGGGGCTACTGCTACCGGCTGACCGGTGATGTGGCGGCGGCCGACGATACCGTTCAGGACACCTTCGTGCGGGCGCTGGAGAGTCCGCCGAGGGACACGACGCTCGACTGGCGACCCTGGCTGGTGCGCGTAGCGACCAACCTGGTGCGCGATCGCTGGCGGGGACGTCGGGAATGGACGGGGCTCTGGCTTCCCGGTCCGCTCGAGACGAACTCCGAGGGCCAGGCCGTCTCCCCGTGGCGAGCGGGAGCGATCGAGGACTCCGAGGCCCGGATCACGGGGCTCGAGAGCGTGTCCTATGCGTTCCTGCTCGCTCTCGAGCTGCTGACGCCGAAACAGCGGGCGGTGCTGCTTCTTCGCGATGTCTACGACTATTCGACGGCCGAGACCGCGGCGGCTCTCGATCTGGGCGTTTCGGCCGTCAAGACGACCCTGCATCGAGCCCGTCAGGCCATCGGGTCGTGGGAGGAACAGAAGACCCCCCTCGACGCCGTGGCGGTTGAATCCCACCGGAGGATGCTCGGTCAGTTGATGGAGTGTTGGACGACCGGTGACATCGGGGCGATGGAGCAGCTTCTCGCCGGGGACGTGGAGGCGCTCGGGGACTCCAACGGACGCTTCCATGCGGCCCGCAAGCCCGTCGTCGGTCGGCAGAAGGTGGCCCTCTTCTTCCAGCGAATCGGCGAGCAGGGCAGAAACCAGGGACGGTCGGTGGTGACTCCATGCATGGTGAACGGGCTGCCCGCGATCTGGGTCGAGAGTCCGGATGCGCCGGAGGGTCTGGCGACGCGTTTCCTGTTCCGGCTCGACCTCGACGGCGAAGGCCTGATCCGGCGGACGTACTCGATCCTGTCGCCCGAGAAGTTCGCCGGCGTGCAGACGCCGGCGCCGTCGTGAACGATCCGCGGAGGGTACCGAACAGCGATCCGATCGCGAGCCCGTTCGTCTCGCTCGGCGGCCAGGCTGGGGCTAGAGCCGCTCGGAGCGATCGGTGATGTTCTTCTCGACCTTGGCGTCGAAGGGAGTCCCTTCATGAGGGATCTCGCGGCCGCGTTCCTTCCACATCCCGAACATCAGGGTCAGGACGGCGAGGACCATCTCGTCGAGAAACGGAATGGGGTCGAGCAGCAGGAAGTCGAGCAGGAAGAGGCCGCCGAGCAGTGCGAAGGCCTGCGGAAAACGAAGCTTCGAGAGGAAGCGTCCGAGGATTCCGTTACCGAGGGTCTTTGCCACTCTGCTCACTGGACGATGATAGCAAGCGGTGGAAGGCGGCGGATCAGGCGACGATGTTGATCAGTCGGCCCGGGACGTAGATCACCTTGCGCGGCTCACCGTCGAGGTGACGCTGGACGGCTTCACTGGCCATGGCCAGTTGGCGGGCGCCCGCGTCGTCGATGTCGGCGGGTGCCTGGATCTTGTCGCGCACCTTGCCGTTGACCTGGACGACGACGGTGATCTCGTCCTCGGCTTGGCCTTTTCTGCATCGCCCTGGGCCAGGTCTGCAGTGTGGACGCTGGCCTCGTTGCCCAGCCGATGCCACAGTTCCTCGGCTGATGTGCGGGAAGATGGGGGCCATCATCAGGGTCAGGCAACGCACGGCGTCATTCCAGATAGGCGACCCGACGACCGCGCTCTCCTTGACCTTGATCAGCATGTTGTTCAGCTCCATCATCGCGGCGATGGCCGTGTTGAAGCGGAAGTTCTCCATGTCGTCGGTGACCTTGATGATGGTCTGGTGCAGCTTGCGTTCCAGGTCACGCACCTCGTCGGCGCTGCGGTTCGGCGTTGATGAACTCGGCTTCGGACTCGGTCGACGACCGTCCACAGACACGATACAGGAAGCGGTGACGCCTTCGATGGCGCTGGTGATCCCAGGGGCCGCCCTGGTCCCAGGGGCCGATGAACATCAGGTAGCCGCGCACCGTGTCGGCTCCGTACTTGCTCACCACTTCGTCCGGGTTGATCACGTTGCCACGCGACTCTTGGACATCTTCTCGCCGTCCGGCCCCAGGATCATGCCCTGGTTGAACAGCCGCTGCACCGGCTCGTCGAAGGGCAGCACGCCCAGCGTGTGCAGCGCCTTGGTGAAGAAGCGCACGTAGATCAGGTGCATCGTCGCGTGCTCGATGCCGCCGGTGTACTGGTCGACGGGCAGCCAGTAGTCGCCCTGCTCCACGTCCCACGGAATGTCGTCCGGCTCAGGCCTGCCCCGCCAGTTTCCAGGTAGGGCGAGACATAGGCGTACTGGATACCAACTGGAGCACATGAAGGTGTCCATGGTGTCGGTCTCGCGCTTAGCCGGTCCGCCACAGGTCGGGCACTCCACGTTCAGGAAGCCCTCATGGTACTTCAGCGGGCTCTCGCCTGTCGGTTTGAACTCGGCATCGTCGGGCAGCACCACCGGCAGATCCTCGTAAGGGACCGGCACGACGCCGCAGTCGGCGCAGTACAGGATCGGGATGGGCGACCCCCACATCCGCTGGCGGCTGATCAGCCAGTCGCGCAGGCGGTAGTTGACCGCGCCTTTCCCTTGCCCTGCTCCTCCAGCCAGGCGATCGCCCTTCGACGGCTTCGTCGACCGGCGTGCCGTGAAGCGGACCGCAGTTGATCATCTCGCCCTCGCCTTGGAGTCGTAGGCCTCTGTCAGTTCATCGGCGCCGGTTGCGCCATCCGGACCGGTGATCACCCGGCGGATCTCCAGCGCCGTACTTGCGGGCGAACTCGAAGTCGCGTTCGTCGTGGGCGGGCACGGCCATGATCGCGCCGGTGCCGTAGCCCATCATCACGTAGTCGGCGATCCAGATGGGGATGCGCTCGTCGTTGACCGGGTTGATGGCATAGCCGCCGGTGAAGACGCCGGTCTTCTCCTTGTCGGCGGCGGTGCGCTGGATCTCGGTCCATGCGCTCGGCGTCGGCGACGTAGTACTCGGTCACTGCGCCTGCTGCTGCTCGTGCGTGGTCACCTGTTCGACCAGCGGATGCTCGGGCGCCAGCACCATGAAGGTGGCTCCCCACAGCGTGTCCGGTCGGGTCGTGAAGATCTCGATGGCATCGCCGTTCTCGGTGGTGAAGGTGACCTCTGCGCCAACGCTGCGACCGATCCAGTTGGTCTGCATGGTCTTGACGCGCTCGGGCCAGTCGATGCGCTCCAGCCCCTCCAGCAGTTCGTCGGCGTAGTCGGTGATGCGGAACTTCCACTGGTCCAGCTCGCGTCTTGATGACCTGGGCGCCGCAGCGTTCGCAGCGACGTTCCTCGCCCCAAACCTGCTCACGCGCCAGCGTGGTGTTGCAGCTTGGGCAGAAGTCGACCGGCGCCAGCTCACGGTAGGCGACGTCGGCGTCGTAGAACTTGCGGAAGAACCACTGGGTCCACTTGTAAAACTCGGGATCGCAGGTGACTGCCTCTCGGTCCCATGACCACATGGCGCCCATCTTCTCAGCTGGCCGCGCATGCGCTCGATGTTGGCGTAGGTCCACTCGCGGGGATGGACGTTGCGCTTGATGGCGGCGTTCTCCGCCGGCAGGCCAAAGGCGTCGAAGCCCATGGGGAAGAAGACGTTGTAGCCCTGCATGCGCTTGAAGCGGGCGCGGGCATCGGGCGGGGTCATGGCGTACCAGTGCCCCATGTGCAGGTCCCCGGAGGGATAGGGCAGCATGGTCAGGCAGTAGAGCTTCGCGCGCTTGCCCTCCGTGTCGACGTCGGATTCGTAGAGTCCGTCCTCGGCCCAGCGTTGCTGCCAGCGCTGCTCGAGTTCCTTCGGTACGTAGCGATCTGAACGGACGGACATGGGTTTCTCCGAGCCTGCGGTTCTCTGGTTTCGACGGGGCCGGCTGAGACACCGGCGAGGGGCAGACGTCGCTTCGGCAGACCTGTCGATTCTAGCGCGAGTGGAGCTCCGGCGCGGCGTGCTGTGTGGGTCGATGCAGGGGGCGATGTGTTCGAGTCGGATATTCTCTTCGCTCGATGCCGGCGTTCACAGACTGGGGGGTTCCGGGCCGCTGTCCCGGCAGCGGACGATGACCGCTCCCGCCCCGACGATCGAGTTCGAGCAGGGTCGATACCGGATGAGCTTCGCGACCCGTTCCGGGGACGTCGAGGAGGCTCTCCGGCTCCGCTTCGAGGTCTTCAACCGGGAGTTGGGCGAGGGGCTCGACGAGTCATGGGAGACCGGGCTCGACCGCGATGAGTTCGACGTCGTCTGCCATCACCTGCTGGTTCGTGACGGCGAGTCGGGCGAAGTGATTGGAACGTACCGGATGCAGACCGGCGAGATGGCGGCAGCCGGACGGGGCTTCTACTCGAACGGGGAGTTCCACTGCGAGGCACTCGGCGGGGAGATCCTGGGACAGGCGATCGAGGTCGGACGCGCCTGCATTGCGCGGGATCATCGCAACCGCCAGGTGCTGTTCCTGTTGTGGCGCGGCCTGGCGTCGTACATGTCGACTTTCTCGAAGCGCTACCTGTTCGGTTGCTGTTCACTCACCAGCCAGGAAGAGGCGGTCGCCCTGGCCCTCGAGCGGCAACTGAGCGCAGGCGGTCAGCGGTGGACGACTCTCGAGGTGCGACCGCGTTCGGGATTCGAGTGCCGTGCCGAGGAAGAGGCGATCGAAGCCGTCGGAGAGGTCGAGGTGCCGACGCTCTTTGCGACGTATCTTCGCTTCGGTGCGAAGATCTGTGGCGCGCCGGCGATCGATCGGGAGTTCAAGACGCTGGACTTCCTGGTGCTGCTCGACTTGAATACCCTCGATGAGCGCAACCGAAGCCTCTTCTTTTGAAGTTCGGAGGGATGGATGAAAGGGCTTCGCAAGGTCATTCGGGGGCTTCTGGTTCTGGCGACGACGCTCGGTTGCTTCCTGGTGCTGGTGGTCTGCCTGCTCCTCCTGTTGCCCTTCCGGGGTGTGCGGCGGAGAGCGCGCAACCGGATCCTGAACTTCTGGGGACGCACGTGTCTGTGGATCCTGGGCGGGCGTCTCGTCGTCGAGGGTGAGCCGCCGCAGGGGCAGTTCTTCCTGGTCTCGAACCACGTCAGCTACGTCGACATCCTGGCGCTCGGCGCGAGCGTCGGTTGTTTCTTCATCGCCAAGGCCGAGATCCGCTCGTGGCCGCTGATGGGCTTCATCAGTCACACGGCGGGCACCCTGTTCATCGATCGCGAACTACGACGCGACGTGGCGAGGGTCAACGCCCTGGTCGAGCGCACGCTCGAAGAAGGCTATGGGATCGTGCTGTTTCCCGAAGGAACCAGTTCGCAGGGACACGACCTGCTGCCATTTCGCAGTCCGCTCCTGGCCTATCCCGTTTCGGTCGGCATGGCAGTCCACACGGCTTCGCTGACCTACTCGACGCCGCCGGGAGAAGTGCCGGCGAATCTCTCGATCTGCTGGTGGGGTGACGCTCCCTTCGGCGGCCATGCCTGGCAGCTCCTCGGCTTGAAGAGCTTCGAGGCTCGGGTTCGCTTCGGTGAGTCGGTGCCGGCCGGTGACGAGCGCAAGGCGCTGGCGCGACGACTCCAGGACGAGGTCGAGAGCATCTTCGTGCCGATCGTTGCGCCGCACGAGGCTGCCGAGGATCACGGCTTCTGAGCAGGTCGGGTCCCCGAGGTTCGCGGCGGCGTTGGGCAGGCGGTCTCGCGGTCGTCTACTTGATCGCATTGGCAGCGTCCCACGGCGTCAGGTCGCTGCGTGAGGAGTCCGAGGTCCTCGACGACGGCTTGCGGGTCGTCGAGGTATCGGTTGCGAACGCGGGAGACGCTCGATCCCGGCGGGTCGCATCGCCGGGTCTCGAGGGGAACGTTCAGCTTGCCTTCGCAGAGTGGGGCGAGCGCGAGACCGCCGAGAGCGTGGTGCTGCTGGTTCACGGCAGCCCCGGTTCCCACCGGGACTTCGATCGACTCGCCCCGAAGCTCGCGGAGGACCACTACCTGGTCGCCCCGGACCTGCCTGGCTTCGGGGGTTCCTCTCGGAACGTCCCGGATTTCTCGGTGGCGTCCCATGCGCTCTACAGCCTCGAACTCCTCGACCGCCTCGGCGTCGAGCGTTTCCATGTCGTCGGCTTTTCGATGGGCGGAGGCGTGGCGCTCGAGATCGGCTCCCTGGCGCCGGATCGAGTCGCCTCGGCGACACTGATCTCGTCGATCGGCGTTCAGGAGATGGAGCTCCTCGGTTCCTATTCCCTGAACCACATGATCCATGGACTGCAGCTGGCCGGGATCTGGCTGCTGGAAGAGGCCGTGCCGCATTTCGGGATGTTCGATGGCGGAATGCTGACGCGGGCCTACGCGCGCAACTTCTACGACACCGATCAACGCCCCCTGCGGGGAATCCTCGAGCGCTGGAGCGCGCCCCTGTTGATCGTTCATGGGATCGACGACTTCCTGGTGCCGCCGCAGGCGGCCCGCGAACACGCTCGACTGGTGCCGCACTCCGAACTCGAGATGCTCGACTCGAGTCACTTCTTCCTCTTCTCGGGCGAGGAACCCCTGCCGGGGCTCCTGCGGTCGTTCCTGGCCCGGGTCGACGCGGGTCGGGCTGCAACGCTGGCGGACGCGAGTCCGCAAGCGGTGGCTCGCGCCCGGGAGCCGCTGAGGCCCGATCACGCTCCGCCCTGGATGGGGCCGGCCCTGCTGGTGGTGGTGCTGCTTCTTGCCCTGGCGACCTTCGTTTCGGAAGATCTCACCTGCATCGGGGCCGGCCTGCTGGTCGCACAGGGCCGATTGTCGATGTTCGCGGCGATCGTGGCGTGCTTCCTGGGGATCTTTCTCGGTGATCTCCTGCTCTACGCCGCGGGTCGCTTCATCGGGCGTCCGATCGTGCGGATGGCGCCGATGCGCTGGCTGCTCACACCCGAAGCGCTGAGCCGTAGCGAGGCCTGGTTCGAGCAGCGAGGAGCCTGGGCGATCGGCTTGGGACGCTTCGTGCCGGGAACCCGGTTGCCGACCTACGTTGCCGCTGGCGTCCTGAAGGCGTCGTTCTTGAAGTGCACGTTGTACTTCCTGGTCGCGGCTGCGGTGTGGACGCCGCTGCTGGTCGGCCTCGCCTTCTACACCGGTCTTCAGGCGATCGAGCGACTCGACGATCTGCAGCAGCGCGGACTGGTTCTGATGGTGGTCCTGGTTGCGGTGCTGTGGGTGGTTCGGGGACTGTTGATCCCGATGCTGACGTGGCGCGGCCGGCGGCGATGGGTCGGGCGTTGGCGGCGCTGGACGCGCTGGGAGTTCTGGCCGCCGTGGCTGTCGTACCCGCCTGTGGTGGCCTTCTGTTTGTACCAGGGACTCAAGCATCGCAGCCTGCTGGCGTTCACGGCGACCAACCCTTTCATTCCCGCCGGAGGAGTGATCGGAGAGTCCAAGGCCGAGATCTTCGAACGGCTCGACGTTCTGGGTGATGCCGTGCCGCGGTGGAAGAGAGTGCCGCCGGGACCGTTGGCGAGGAGGGTCGAAATCGTCGCGCAGTTCCGATCGCAACTGGCAGAACGCGCCACCGTTCCGGAAGAGGCCGCAGCAGAGGCTGCCAGCCTTGGAATTCCCCTGGTGCTGAAGCCGGAGGTCGGCCAACGCGGTGCCGGCGTCGCGATCGTTCGCACCGACGAAGAGGCGCGGCGGCATCTGGAGCAGCATCCTGCAGCCTTCATCGTGCAGGAGTTCGTCGACGGAGCGGAGTACGGAGTCTTCTGGGTGCGCGAAGCAGGGAAGCGGGGTCGGATCCTGTCGATCACGGAGAAGACCCGCCCTACGGTCACGGGGGACGGCCGTCGGACCGTCGAGGACCTGGTTCTCTCCGATCCGCGAGCGGTCGCCCTGGCGGAGGTCTATCGGGAAGAACTCGGCGACAGCTGGTTGCGGGTCCCGACTCGCGGTGAGCTGGTCGAACTGGCGGAGATCGGCGCCCACTCCCGAGGCACACTGTTCCTGAGAGGGTCCCAGCACGTCACGGAGGAACTCGAGGTGCTGCTGCGGGGCTGGGGCGACGCTGTCGAGGGATTCGACTTCGGGCGTTACGATGTGCGGGTGCCCTCGATCGACGCTCTCGAGAACGCCCACGGAGTGAGGATTCTCGAACTGAACGGCGTGACCAGCGAGAGCACCGACGTCTACGACCCCCAGAACGGCCTCGGTTGGATCTATCGCAGGCTCTTCGAGCAGTGGCGCCTGGCCTACGCGATCGGCGCCGAGAATCAACGCAGTGGAGTCCGGGTCCTCGGGTTGGGGGAGCTGGTTGCGCTGCTCTGGAAGCATCGAAGGGCGTTGCCGTGAAGCGTGCCGACGACCTCGATCTGCGCCGCATCGATCACCTGGTCTGGGCGACTCGGGACCTCGAAGAGGCTATCGAGGAGATGGCAGACCGCACGGGCGTCCGGGCTTCGGCGGGCGGAGCGCACGTGGGACTGGGGACTCGCAATGCGTTGCTTTCGCTCGGAACGACGTCCTATCTCGAGATCATCGGTCCTGATCCGCTGCAACCCGAGCCGCAGGCGGCGCGACCCTTCGGAATCGATTCGTTGCAGGGCTCGGGTCTCGTGACCTGGGCGATCGCGTCCGGCGACATCGAACGCAGCGTGGTCGAGAGCCGTACGCGGGGCTGGGATCCCGGCGACGCCTTCGCGATGTCCCGCAGGACGCCGCAGGGAGAACTGCTGGAGTGGCGTCTGACACGGGCCCGTGACGCCTTCCCGGCCCGCAGAGTCGTTCCCGTGCCCTTTCTGATCGATTGGGGATCGACGCCCCATCCTGCGGGCCGGTGTGCCCAGGGGTGTCGTCTCCTGGCCTTCGAGATCGACGATCCGCAACCGGAACGGGTCGATCCGGCGTTGGCCGCCCTCGGTCTCGACCTGCGTTGCAGGGAGGCGGAGAGCCGGCTGGTGGCGCGGATCGCGACTCCCCGCGGGGACCTCGTACTCACCTGATCGGGGATCACGCCTTGGCGGTCAGTGGGCGGCGGCTCCCGAATTCACCAGGGCGACTCCTGCGATGATCAGCAGGATGCCGGCCACCCGCGGGAGGGTCAGGGCCTCGTGGAACCAGAAGACACCGACGAGAGCGATGGCGGCCGTTCCCACTCCCGACCAGATCGCATAGGTGGTGCCGACGCTCAACTCCTTGAGGCAGAGCGCGAGGAGGTAGAAAGAGATCCCGTAGCCGGCAACGACGACCAGGCTGGGGAGCGGTCGCGAGAATCCGTCGGAGAGCTTCAGGGCCGTCGTGGCGACGACTTCCGATCCGATGGCCCCGAAGAGCAGGACGAAGGGGTTCACGGCGAACTCAGGCTGCAGCGCTCGGACGACTCGAGACCGCGTCGTGCCAGCGCTTGAGGTTGGCCTGGTCGTCGGCGATGCCGATCTTGGTGATGCGTCCGAAGTCGATTCCGCACAGAGCCGTGATGTCGGCGATCGTGAAGCGATCTCCTGCGATGAACTCGCGCTCGGCGAGTTCGTCGTCGAGCCAGGCCATCATGCGCAGGGCCTCGCTCTTCTGGAGGGCGCCGAACTCGGGCAACTGCTCGATACGGTCGGCGAAGAAGGCGTGGGTGTGGCGGAAGCTGTTCATGCAGGGCAGTGCGACGTGATGCTCCATCCGTCGGTTCCACATCTCGACCAGCGCCTTGTCGGCAGCATCGACGCCCATCAGCGGCGGGTCGGGATGGGTCTCCTCGAAGTAGCGGCAGATGGCGACACTCTCCGAGATGCAGGTGCCGTTGTCGAGTTCGAGCATCGGCACGCCCTGCATCGGGTTCTTCTCGTTGAAGGGCGGCCGACGGTTCTCCTTGCCGGGGATGTCCACCTGGACGGTCGGCACCTCCACGCCCTTCTCGGCGAGGAAGATCCGGACGCGGCGGGGATTCGGGGCGGTCGTGGTGTCGTAGAGCTTCATGCGGGGTCCTCCTGGGATGACGGCGATGGCCACTCGAGATCGTGCCCTTCGAAGGGCGACGGAATGGCCTGGATGGTTTGGATGATGTCGCGGGCGTGATCGCGGTCGAGATCGTCGGGCAGGCTGATCGAGACGTTGTCGGTGAGGCCGCCGAAGCGCTTCTCGATGGCCTTCGGCAGGTCGTCCCAGGTGGCGCAGGCGGCGAACTCCCGGACGACCTCGTCGGGCACCTCGGCGGCCATCTGATCCCACTTTCCCTCGATCGACATGCGATGGAGCTTCAAGCCGAGGTCCTGCCAGCCGTGCTGCTCGAACGCTCCCTGGTAGGAGCGGGTGCTGCCGTAGAAGGCGACGCGATAGCGCACCCATTCCATCTCCCTGGCTACCGTCTCCTCGTCCGGTCCCGTGGCGACGAAGCCGCCGCCCCAGATCTCGAAGTTCTCGCGCCGCCGGCCGGCGGTGGCGAGACCGCGGTCGATCTCGGGCAGCGAGACCTTCTCGAGGTAGGGGCGGGTCGCGAACCCGTGCAGCTTGACGCCGTCGCAGACTCGTCCGGCGAGCCGCATCATGGCCGGTCCGACGGCGGCGATCGAGATCGGCACCGGCCGGCGGCCCGTGGGTTCGGGCGAGAACTCGGGGGTCATGAGCGTGAAGCTGTAGTGCTCACCCAGGTACTCGAGCTTCTCCTTCTTCTCCCAGCAGTTCCAGATGGCTCGCAGGGACTCGATGTACTCCTGCAGACGCGGCACGGGAGGGCTCCAGGGGAGCGAGAAGCGTCGCTTGTTGTGCCCCTTCACCTGCGAGCCGAGACCGAGAGAGAAGCGACCGCGACTCTCCGCCTGCAGGTCCCAGGCGGTGTTGGCGACCACCATCGGGCTGCGCGGAAAGGCGACGACGATGCCGGTACCGAGTTCGATGCGCTCGGTCGCGGTGGCTGCCAGCACGAGTGGCGCGAAGGGGTCATGAGCGATCTCGGCGGTCATGATGCCGTCGAAGCCGAGATCCTCAGCGCGACGGGCCGCCGCCGGTACTGCACGCCAGTCGTCGAGGGGAATGCCTGTGTTGACCTTCATGGAGCTCCTCGGATCGAAAACTCGAGTGGAGTGTTCGGTGGATCGGGGCAGGATCATACCCCCGGACCGACGAGAGGTCGTGCGAGCCTGCCGGTGGTAATCTCGCCAGCCGCGCGATCTCGCGCAACAGTTCAACCCGGTCGGGGAGAGAGCATGGAAGCGAAGCCACGGATTGCAGTGATTGGCGGAACCGGCGATCTGGGCGGTGGCCTGGTTCGTCGATGGGCGAAAGCAGGCTACCCGGTGATCATCGGGTCCCGTACCCAGGAGAAGGCGGAGCGTGTCGCCTCGGAGGTGCTCGACGAACTGGGCAGCGGAGACGTGACGGGACTGGCCAATCCCGATGCCGCCGCGGCAGCCGATCTGGTGGTTCTGACGGTTCCGTTCTCCAGTCAGGCCGTCAATCTCGAGGCGATCCGCGACGCCCTGCAGGGCAAGATCCTCGTCGACGCGACGGTTCCGCTGGTGCCGCCGAAGGTCTCGACGGTGCAGTTGCCGGAGCAGGGTTCGGCGGCCCTGGCGGCGAAGGCTGTCGTGGGGGAAGGGGTCACGGTGGTCTCGGCCTTCCAGAACGTCGGCGCGGCCCATCTGCGCGAAGATCATCCGATCGCAACCGACGTCCTGGTCTCCGGGGAGACGCCCGAAGCGCGCGAGCGGGTCATCGAACTCGTCGAAGCGGCCGGCATGAAGGGCTGGCATGCGGGTCCGCTCGCCAACGCGGTCGCCGCTGAAGCCCTGACCTCGATTCTCATCGGGATCAATCGGCGCTACAAGATCGCGGGCGCCGGCCTCCACATCACGGGCGATCCGGCTGCGGCAGACTAGGCCGCCGTTTTCCGAGGGGCGTGGATGAGGCCGAGCGAGTCTGCGGAGTCGACCTTGCGATGAGCGACGAGAGTTCAGTGAACCTGATCGGTCTCGAGTTGCCCCTGGTCGAGCCCGGCGACGATCTCGCTTCGCTCATTCTCACGGCGCTCGATGAGCGCGGCCGGAAGCTCGAGGACGGCGATGTGCTGGTTCTCGCCCAGAAGATCGTTTCGAAATCGGAGGATCGCTATGTTGCCCTGGCCGACGTCGAGCCCAGCGTGGAAGCGATCGAGTTGGCGGGGCAGGTCGAGAAGGATCCCCGACTGGTGGAGTTGATCCTGCGCGAGTCGAACGAGGTCGTGCGTCATCGCGCCGGCGTTCTGGTGGTCGAGCATCGATCCGGCGTGGTGCTGGCGAATGCCGGGATCGACCAGTCCAACATCACCCATGAGTCGGACGGCGATCGGGTCCTGCTCCTGCCCGAAGACAGCGACCGCAGTGCCCGGGGCCTGCGGGAGGAACTCGGTCAGAGGAGCGGGGCGTCCGTCGGGGTGGTGATCGCCGACAGTCTGGGTCGGGCCTGGCGAGTCGGTACGGTGGGCGTGGCGATCGGCGTGGCGGGGATTCCCGCCGCCCAGGATCTTCGAGGGACACGCGATCTCTTCGGCAGGGAGCTGCTGGTGACGATCGTCGGCACCGGCGATCAGCTGGCGTCAGCCGCTTCGCTGCTTCTCGGCCAAGCCGACGAAGGCGTTCCGGTAGTCCTGATTCGCGGTCTGAAGCTCACGGGGGAGGCGGGAACGGCTCGCGATCTGGTGCGCGACAAGTCGACCGACCTCTTCCGATGACGCGTTCCGGCGACTCAGGTCAGGTTCTCGCTCTGTCGGGTGGGGTCGGCGGCGCCAAGCTGGCGTTGGGGCTGGCGCTCGTCCTCGAGTCCGATCAGCTGACGGTTGTGGCCAACACGGGCGATGACTTCACCCACCTCGGGCTCCATGTGGCGCCCGACCTCGACACCGTCATGTACACCCTCTCGGGGCTCGCTGACCGGCAACGGGGTTGGGGACTCGAGGGAGAAACCTGGAACTTCCTCGGCGCCCTCGCCAAGCTAGGGGGCGAGGACTGGTTTCGCCTCGGAGATCGCGATCTCGCCACCCATGTGGAACGGTCCCGGCGGCTGAAGGAGGGCTCGACTCTCTCCGAGGTGACGGCGAACCTTTGCTCGGCTCTCGGTGTCGGAGTCTCGGTCGTGCCGATGACCGATGACCGGGTACGGACGCGGGTCCTGACCGCTGACGGGGAGCTCTCGTTCCAGCACTACTTCGTTCGGGATCGGTGCGAACCGGTGATCTGCGGGTTCCGCTTCGAGGGGATCGAGAGGGCCGCACCCGCTCCGTTGTTCGAACGAAGGCTCCTGGACTCCAGCCTGCGTGCCGTGATCGTGTGCCCGTCCAACCCATGGGTGAGCGTGGATCCGATCCTGCGGGTTCCCGGGGTCGAGGACGCGCTTCGCGACGCCTGCGTGCCGAGGGTCGCGGTGTCTCCGATCGTCGGCGGCGAGGCGATCAAGGGGCCGGCTGCGAAGATGATGGCGGAGTTGGAAATCGATCCGTCGGCCCTGTCGGTGGCGCGCTGGTACGCACAGCGGGATCTGCTCGACGGATTCGTGCTCGACGAGGTCGATCGTGGACTTCGTGACGAGGTGGAGGAACTCGGTCTGGTCGTTTCGGTGTGCGACACGGTCATGCGCGACCTCGACGATCGGAGAAGGGTCGCAGAGACCTGCCTGGCGCTCGCCGATCGCATTTCGTCCGGGAATCCCTGAGGCGACGACTCGACGCAGCCCGCCGAAGCCTCTGTCGTTGAAGCTGTCGCGTGAGCGACAGTGCACAACCCTCGCCGGGAGCAACCCCGTGGTAGCGTTTCGACTCGGTCGGGAGGCGAAGAACGTTCGATGTGGGCAGTAGTTCCAGTCAAGGAGCTCGGCGACGCCAAGCGGCGACTGGCCGGCTATCTGTCGGTGGAGGAACGCGAGGAACTGGTGCTGGCGATGCTCGGTGACGTCCTCGAGGCACTGTCGCGAAGCGATCTGACGGGCACCATGGTCGTCACCCGGGATCCCCGCATCGCTGAACTCGCCCGGGACTTCGGCGCCGAGGTGATGGAGGTGAGCGTCCGTGGCCTGAACGCGGCCCTGCGTCAGGCCAGTGCAGCACTGGCAGGCCGCGACGCCCGCGGCGTCATCGCCCTGCCGTGCGATCTTCCCTGCCTGGATCCGGACGACGTGGCCGAGATCGTCGGCGCGTTCGAGGGTGTGTTCCGTGGAGTGGCGGTGGTGGCCGACCGGCACGGCGTGGGAACCAACGGCCTCGCCATGGTGCCGCCGGGAACGATCGAGTTCTGTTTTGGTGAGAAGAGTTTCAGTCGCCATCGTTCGGCGGCCCGCGCTGCCGGGTGCGAGATCCCGACGCCGGATCTCGATCGCATGAGATTCGATGTCGATACGGCCGACGATCTCGAGGCGGCGTTGTGCTGGCCGCTCGGACCTCGGACGCGCAGGGTGTTGGAGAGCCGTCTGCTCGGGCGCAACCGAGAAGCGAAAGTGGAAGTGACGGCATGAGCGCGCTTCTCAAGAGGCTGGCCGGGGGACGACGACCGACCCCCGACGAGGCGATCGCACTGATCGAGGTGCAGGATCCAGGGTCCATGCTGGGTCTGGCCGCCGAGATGCGCGACGAAGGCTGGGGTCAGACGATCACCTTCTCGAAGAAGGTCTTCCTGCCGCTGACCCATCTGTGCCGGGACATCTGCCACTACTGTGTCTTCGCACGGCCCCCTCGCCCGGGTGAAGCCGCCTTCATGAGTCTCGAACAGGTGCTCGAGCAGGCGAGGTCGGCTGCGGCTGCGGGCTGCAAGGAGGCCCTCTTCACCCTCGGAGACAAGCCGGAGCTTCGCTACAAGGCCGCCCGCGATGGGCTACGGGAGCTCGGACACGAGACGACCCTGGCCTACCTGCGTGAAGCGGCTGAGGTCGTCTTGCGCGAGACCGGCCTGCTGCCGCATCTCAACCCGGGGCTCATGACGGCCGAAGACCTGGCGTCGCTGCGGCCGGTGTCGGCTTCGATGGGCATCATGCTCGAGAGCGCTTCGGATCGACTGATGCAGAAGGGAGAGGCGCACTACGGCTCTCCCGACAAGCTGCCGGCGCGACGGCTCGCTACGATCGGATTGGCCGGAGAGGCGCGGATCCCGTTCACGTCGGGACTGCTGATCGGGATCGGGGAGACCCGACGCGAGAGGGTCGAGGCGCTGCTGGCCCTGCGAGATCTCCACGATCGGCACGGACACATCCAGGAGCTGATCATCCAGAACTTCCGGGCCAAGCCCGCGACCCGGATGGCTGAAGCCCCGGAGCCCGACCTGAATGAGTTCCTCTGGACGATCGCCGCGACACGGTTGATCTTCGGTCCCAGCATGAGCGTCCAGGCGCCGCCCAACCTGAGTCCTGGCGCCCTCGAGAAGATCGTGGCGGCGGGGATCAACGACTGGGGTGGCGTTTCGCCCGTGACTCCTGACTTCGTGAATCCGGAAGCCCCCTGGCCCCACCTCGAGAGTCTCGCCGATGAGACCGAGGCGGCGGGCAAGATCCTGGTCGAGCGTCTGACGATCTATCCCGAGTTTGCGTTCGACGGTGAGACGTGGCTCGACGACTCGATCCGACCGAGAGTCCTCGAGATGATGGATGCCGACGGCTTGGCGAGGTCGGAGAGCTGGTCGCCGGGTGAGAGCTTCGAGGTGCCGAGGTCGGCGCTTTCGGAGATGACTCGGAAGGGTCGCAGTGAAGGGGTCACGAAGATCCTCGAACGCTCTCTCGAGCGCGAGCCCCTGCAGGAGTCCGACATCGTGCGCCTCTTCGAGGCCAGGGGAGCCGAGTTCGCCGCGGTCTGCGAGGCTGCGGACGCGTTGCGAGTGACCGTCAACGGCGACACCGTGACCTATGTCGTCAACCGCAACATCAACTACACGAACGTCTGCTACTTCAAATGCCAGTTCTGCGCGTTCTCGAAGGGCAAGATGAGCGAGAACCTGCGCGGCAGGCCCTACGATCTTCCCCTCGAGGAAGTCCAGCGCCGTACCGCGGAGGCCTGGCAGCGCGGTGCCACCGAAGTGTGCATGCAGGGTGGGATCCATCCCTCGTACACGGGGCAGACCTACATCGACCTCTGCCATGCGGTCAAGGAAGTCACTCCAGGGATGCACATCCACGCCTTCTCGCCACTCGAGGTGTGGCAGGGCGCTGCAACGCTGGGGGTTTCGCTCGAGGACTTCCTGCGTCGTCTGAAGGAAGCCGGGCTGGGAACGCTTCCCGGTACCGCTGCGGAGATCCTCGACGACGAGGTTCGTGACGTCCTCTGTGCCGACAAGCTCGACACCGCACAGTGGCTCGAGGTCATGGAGACGGCTCATCGGGTGGGATTCAGGACGACGGCCACGATCATGTACGGGCACATCGATCGGCCCGTCCACTGGGCCCGCCACCTGATTCGACTGCGTGACCTGCAGGCCAGGACCGGCGGCTTCACGGAGTTCGTGCCGTTGCCGTTCGTGGCTGCCGAGGCGCCGATCTTTCTCAAGGGCAGGGCCCGTCGCGGTCCCACCTTTCGCGAGGCGATCCTGATGCACGCGGTTGCGCGCCTGGCCCTCCACCCGCACTTCACGAACATCCAGGCGTCGTGGGTCAAGATGGGCCGGGCGGGAGTGCAGGCCTGCCTGCGGGCCGGCGTCAACGATCTCGGCGGCACGCTGATGAACGAATCGATCACCCGCGCGGCCGGCGCCGCCCACGGCGAAGAGCTGCCGCCCGCCGACATGGAAGGCCTGATCTCCTCGGTCGGCCGGACCCCGCGGCAGCGAAGCACGACGTACGGAGATGTACCCGTCGAGCGGACCGAAGCCTCGTACGCCGCCGAGCCCCTGCTGCCCGTGGTGGCGCCCCTTGCCGTGGCCTACGATCGAGTCTCGCGTCCGGAGGATCTGGTGCGACGCGAGGTCTGAGCTCAGCTCGAACGAGGTCGCCCGTCCGTTCCAGCCCTCCGATTTTCCAAGAATCCGACCAACCAGGAGTCCGTCCCATGGCAGAAGTCAGTTCCTTCGACGAGATCGAAGACGAGGTCCACTCTCGTGCCGCCCGTATCGTCTGGTGCACGGTCGCCACGATCGATCGCCAGGACCGTCCGCGCGTACGCATGCTCCACCCCCTCTGGGAGGGCTCGACGGCCTGGATCATGACCGGCCGGAATTCTCACAAGGGCAAGCATCTGGCTCACAATCCCCACGTGTCGCTGAGCTACTGGGATCCCCAGCACCAGCAGATCTACGCCGACTGCGCGACCGAGTGGGTCGACGATCCCGACGAGAAGAAGCGCATCTGGGAGCTCTTTCGGAGCACGCCGGAACCCTATGGATACGACGGATCGATGTTCTGGCCGGAGGGGCCGGAATCGGCAGATCTGGGGATCCTCAAGTGCACGCCCTGGCGGGTGGAGATCTCGGCGATGGGACCGCAGGGCTTCGACAGCAGCGTCTGGCACGCCTGATGGGCAGCCCTGATGGGCAGCCCTGATGGGCAACCCTGATCGGCGCTTCGACACGTCGAACCTTCATGGAACGCTCAACGAGGAGTTGAACTGATGCAGAGCAAGGAAATCCGCCTCCGCCGACGACCGGTAGGGATGCCTTCGAACGAGGACTTCGAACTGGCGACGACAGAAGTGAATCCACCTGGCGAGGGAGAAGTGCAGGTCCGCAACGTCTGCATGAGCGTCGATCCCTACATGCGGGGCCGCATGGTGGATCGCAAGTCGTACGTTCCACCGTTCCAGGTCGGAGAGGCCCTCACCGGCGGCGCGGTCGGGCAGGTGGTGGCCTCGAACGATCCGAAGTTCGCCGAGGGCGATCACGTGATGAGCATGTACGGCTGGCGGGAAGCCTTCACCTGCGCGGGTCGGGAGTTGACCGCACTGGGTGAGCTTCAGGCGCCCGCTTCGGCGTACCTGGGGGTGCTCGGCATGCCGGGGATGACTGCCTACGTCGGCCTGCTCGAAGTCGCCGCCCTGAAGGACGGGGAGACTGTCTTCGTTTCGGGGGCGGCGGGTGCGGTCGGCAGCATCGTGGGGCAGATCGCCAAACTCAAGGGATGCAGGGTCGTGGGTTCGGCAGGTTCCGCCGACAAGATCGCCTGGCTCGAGGAGCTGGGGTTCGACCATGTCTTCGACTATCACCAGGGAGATCTCCCCGCTCGACTCAGGGAGGGAGCTCCCGACGGCCTGGACGTCTACTTCGACAACGTGGGCGGCGATCATCTGCAGGCCGCGATCGGTCACATGCGGCCGTTCGGACGCATCGCGCTGTGCGGTGCGATCTCGGTCTACAACGCCACCGAGCCGCAGCCGGGGCCCAACAACCTGACGATGGCGATCGGTCTGGGACTGACCCTGCGAGGCTTCATCGTGAGCCACTTCAACCATCTCGGCGATCGGTTCCGGTCCGAGATGGCGGGCTGGATCCAGGGCGGTCAGGTGACTTACCGCGAGACCGTGTTCGAAGGGATCGAGAAGGCGCCGGAGGCCTTCATGGGTCTGTTCACGGGGACCAATACCGGCAAGATGATCGTCTCGCTGAGCTAGGCTGGACACCGTGCTCGACTGGTCCGGCCTCGGCGAGGTTCGGCAGGACTGAGCGATCGACGATCCGGATCGGCTCCGAGGCCGATTGGCGCTAGGATGCACTCTGACGGAACGCCCTCGCTCGGTCGCTCTCGAAGGATGTCTTCGATTGGTGGTGGAGAGGCGGAGTGCAGGAAGCCGGTGGCGCGAAAACGGGGAGAGGTAGTCATGACGAAAGAGATCCAAAAGGGAAGGTTCGGGACTGAAATCCGGCGGGTGCCGCTCGTAGAAAACTGATCAAGCTCGCCGGGATGGGGGCCATGGCTCGATCGACTGGAGCCGGCCGAGAGTTCGCCAGGGACGGCAGGGTCGCAGAGAGGACAACTTCTCCTGCATCCGCAAATTTCGCAGCGTCGAATGGTACTCGTTGCGAAGACTGCGGTTCTTGGCGAGTTCGACAGCCTTCTCGATGTAGGCCTCACGCGATTCGGTGACGAGTTCGGGAGCGCCTACCGCATGGAGTTTGGTCGTGCTGAGGCGGGTCACGTAGCGCTTGCCGGCGAGCGTGACCACCGGCACGGACATCCAGAGAGCGTCGCACGTGGTGGTGCCGCCGGTGCGCGGGAACGGATCGAGCGCCACGTCGATCTCGTTGTAGGTGTTCATGTACTCGGGGTGGGGCGAGTTGCCGCGGAACTCGATTCGCTTCAGATCGATGCCGCGGCGCTCGAAGCGCTTCTTCCAGATCTGGCGCGAACGTCCGAAGGCGAATCGTCGATCCTTGAGAAGCAGCCGCGAGCGGGGCGCTCGGCGCAGGATCTCGGCCCAGGCGTCGACGACGTCCATGCCGGCCTTCGAGACGTTGTTGAAGCAGGCGAAGACCATCGGCTTGTTCTTCGGACGGTCCCTGACCGGGGGAGCGTGGCGCGGGACTCCGTAGGAGAACCCACAGCGCGGCAGGCGCCAGATCTTCTCGACGACGGGTTCGTCGGTGTCTTCGGGGTGGATGACCGGGTCGGTGATCCAGTAGTCGATGGTCGAGAGTCCGGTGGAACCGAAGTATCCGAGGTAGGTCGCCTGCACCGGCGCCGGACGATAGGTCATGACCCCCAATCGATTGTGCGCGGTATGGCCGGCGAGATCGACCAGGATGTCGATCCGGTCGTCGACGATCTGCTGGGCGACGTCTTCGTCGGTGACTCCGTGGGTGCGGAACCAACGATCGGCCACCCAGCGCACCTGGAAGGTCGCGAAGTCGGGTCTCTTGGTCTCGGAGTAACAGTAGACCTCGATGTTCTCGGGATCGTGGCGCCAGAGGACCGGCTCGAAGAACTGACGGACGACGTGTTGTCTGAAGTCGGGAGAGAGATAGCCGACTCGCAGGGGGCGATCGGCGAGGGGACGACGACGCTTTCTCTTGATGGGAGTGGGCAGTCCGGGATGAGCCTCCCACTTGCGTAGCTCCTCGACTTCCGACTCCCGGCTGCGCACGCTGTTGGCTGCCATGGTGAAGAAATAGCCGCTGCGCATGCCCCGGTTGTCTTTGTCCTGGGCAAGCGCCATCTGGTACCAGTGGTCGGCCTCCCTGGCTCTTCCCATGTTGGAGCAGGCGCCGGCCATGCCGTACCAGAGCATCGGGCCGACGATGCCTCCCTTACGGAGTCGCTCGTAGATCGCCATCGCCTCGTTGTCGCGGGCCGCCGTCGACAGGGCCTGGCCGACCGCCAGGTGACAGACCTCGGGCCGACCAGGGCGACTGCGTCGACCAGCTCGTCCGGCACCACGGCCGTAGGCGCCTTGCGGTCGCGGCCGAGGAACTGGTCCTGGATCTCGACCGCCGCGTCCTCGTAGCCGAGGCGCTTGGCGTAGTCGTTGTAGAAGTTCTTGTCGCGCGCCCCCATGCCACCGATGTAGAGCGCCATGTTCATCTTGACCGGCATGCGGCAGGCGTCGAGGTCGTCGCCCATGACGACGGCACGAAGGGCGCGATGTCGAAGTTCGTCGAGGCTCTTGCCGCCGCGCCGCCTTGGCGAAGCCGCTCGTTCCGGAGTCTTCGAAGAGGTCGAATCGTTCCGGATTCATCCAGACCGGGAAGACGCCGTCGGCGACCTCGCCCGCATTCGCTACGCCGGCCGGCGAGATCGAGGCGGTGTAGATCGTCATCGCCGGATGTCACCGGCCGTGGAGGATGCTGCGCAGCGGCTTGCCGAGACCGGTGGCGCCGGGCCCGGTAGGGGAACTGGTAGTGCTCGCCCTCGTGCGTCCACCGGTTCCTCGCGCTTCCATGATCTTGCGGATGATCGAGATGTATTCCCGGTGCGGATCAGCGGCTTGCCGTAGGGCTGACGCCGTGCCAGCCCTCGATCACCTGCGGGCCGGACGGGCCGAGGCCGAGGATGAAGCGCCCACCCGAAAGCTGGTTGAGGGTCATCGCGGTCATCGCGGTGCAGGCGGGCGTGCGGGCCGGCATCTGCATGATGGCGGTTCCGACCTTGATCTTCTCGGTCTGGGCGAGGATCCAGGTGGCCGGCGTCACGGCGTCGGAGCCGTAGGCCTCGGTGGGCGAGTTGGTGACGGGCTTTTCCGGCTTGGCGGGGGGGTGGTTTGGATGTTCAGTGTTATGATGTAAGGCCGAGGCGGAGCTGAGTTTTAGGGTTTGTTCTCCGAGTTCGGGCGTTCGGTGGGTTGGGCGCCGCGCGCGGGGTGTATTGTGCCGCGTGCGTTGTTCCGGCCGGCCGGGGCGCCAAGAAAGGGGTCATGGATGGCGCGAGGAGCGACCCAGCCAGCCCCACCAACCGAACCAGTCGGAGGGATTCGCCCGCACGGCAGTCTCCTGACGTCTTGCGTAGGTCTCGACAGCCCGTTGGACGAACGCTTCGCGTCGTTGGCGTTCATCGGCCGGTGCGTTGGACTGGGGGAGGTCACTGAGATCGGGCTCGATCGCTGGTTCGATCGTGACCTCGTAGTCGTAGGGACCTTTTCGGGCGGCAGAGACCGGCAGAAGCGCGGCACCACAGCGGTAGGCAAGAGCGGGCGCGCCGAGGGCGAACTCCTTGGCGAGGCCGAGGATGGGCGCCTCGAGGGTCTTTCGACCTCCGCCATCGGCGAAGAGAGAGATCGTCTGGTTGTCCTGGAGTCGTTCGATGAGAACCTTCATGTAGCCGAGGGATCCGTCCGAAGGGCGAACGACACGCTCCGCGAGAAAGTGGCTCTCGGCCTTGACGACCGCGCGACCGATGGTCAAGTCGCCGAATCGGCTGTGGGCGCCGTGGGTCTCGCTGCTCAGATGAATGACCGGGATTCCAGCCTGGGCGAGCGCAGCGTTGACCGACATGGAGTTGCAGAAGCGCATTCTCCAGAGGATGGCGCCGCGCCCCCGGGACATGGCCGCCTGCCAGTGTTCGAGCCCGCGGAGCGCGAGCTTCTGGAGTCTGGGTGGATGGTGCAGGGCCCTGACGACGGCGATCGAGTCTTCGAGCCGAAGTTCGAAGTGGCGTTCGGCGATCGCCCTGGCGTCGTCGCGCGAAACGTCGAGGAGTTCCGATACCAGCGCCTCCATGCGGGCGATCTTCGCCCTGTGGACGACCGCCAGCGCCGGCGCGAGGGCGCCCGAGAGGCGACGGTCGAAGGACTCCGGCAGGAAGCGGGTCAGGAGGTGGCCGCCGCCGGCTGCCGCGAGGCGCACCGCATCGATGAACGTACCCTTTACGGGCGAGTGTCGAGGCATGGAGCGCGTTCAGTCCTTGTCGAGGAACCTGGCCACCGCCGCCTTGTGGTCGTCGCTTTCGTAGGCGACGGCCAGAGCCTCGTGCTCCCGGCGGGTGACGAGTTCGAGGTCGTCGCAGGTTCCGTTCAAGGTGAGCAGTTCCTTGACGAATCCAACCGAGGTGCGGGGGTTGGCGGCGATCGTCCTGGCGGCGTCGAGAGCTTCATCGAGGAGGTCGTCGGCCGGCACGACACCGTTGAAGAGGCCGCTGCCGTCGAGTTCGGCGGCGCTGTAGAGCCGGCCGGTCAGGCACATCTCGCTGGCCAGCGCCCAGCCGACCCTCTGGACGAGGAAGTGAGAGGAGGCGAGTTCGGGGACCAGGCCCATCTTGACGAAGAACATGCCGACCCTGGCCTGGGTCGAAGCCAGCAGGATGTCGAAGGGAAGAACCATGGTGATGCCGACCCCGACGGCGACGCCGTTGATCGCCCCGATCAGCGGTTTGGAGGCCCGGACGAAGGGAACCCAGTCGCGAGCCGATCGACCGGCCTTCTGGTCGCCGCCGATTCGAGCAGCGAACGCGTCCTCGATGTCGGCGCCGGCGCAGAAGCCGCGTCCGGCCCCGGTGACCACGATCGCTCCGATCCCGTCATCGGCGTTGGCCTTCTCGATCGCATCCCCGAGCTCGTCGCTCATGGTGTAGGTCCAGGCGTTCAGCTTCTCGGGCCGATCGAGAGTGATCAGCAATACATCGTCGCGACGCTCGGTCTTGATCTGCGAATACTTCACGTCAATCCCCCTTGGTACAGCCCCCCAAGAATAGCCGAGCCGATCCGAAGAGTTCACGGGAAAGGACGAAGCCGCGTTCCCATCCGACTCCACGGCCGATCCGAAGGACTCGGCAAACAACGCACCGAGCCCGCCGACCCGCCCCGAGCAGATCCGAACCCCGCGCCACGGATCGGTTCAGCCAGAGCCCGGACACCCCGCACCAACGCGCGGTTGCCAAGGAACTGCCAAGGGCCTCAGGTCACTCGTTCCACCTGCGGTCGGTTTCATCGACCATCATCTCGACCAGCTCGACCCGAACGACGTCTTCGCGGTGGAGGCGATACTCGTCGGCACCCACTCCGCCGCGTATTCCAGCCCAGCTCGCGGCGTACCCGCTGCATCCTTGCGGCACTGCTCCGCGTCTCCCATCAGCTGGTCGACCTCCGAGGGCTCGGAAGTAGGCCAGCGGTCGATCGACCATCATCTCGATCGACGACGACGTCTTCGGCGACCAGCCGAGTGCGCGCCGTGTCTTCTCGGTGACCTCGCTGGTCGACTTCGTCGGAGGCCGGATCGATCACGATGACCTCGCTTCCGTCCTCGGTGACTCCGACTTCGTCGAGCCCGCTGCCACGCCATTCGATGGGTAGCCCGGCTCGCGCGAAGGCGAGTTCGCAGAACTCGCGGACCGAGTGCTGCTCGCCGGTGGCGATGACGTAGTCGTCGGGGTGGTCGACCTGGAGCATGGTCCACATGGCTTCGACGTAGTCCCCGGCAAAGCCCCAGTCGCGCAGGCGTCGAGGTTGCCCAGGCGGAGCTGGTCCTGCTCGCCGTCGAGGATTCGTGCGACGGCGCGGGTGATCTTGCGAGTGACGAAGTTCTCGCCGCGGCGCGGTGACTCGTGGTTGAACAGGATGCCGTTGACGGCGAACAGACCGTAGGCCTCGCGGTAGTTGCGGGTGATGTCGAAGGCATAGCCCTTCGCCGCCGCGTAGGGACTGCGGGGGTAGAACCGGGTGGTCTCTGTCTGCGGGATCTCGACGACTTTGCCGAAGAGTTCCGAGGACGACGCCTGGTAGAAGCGGGCCTCGGGGGCGCGAGATCGAACCGCTTCGAGAAGTCGGGTGACGCCGACGCCGGTGACGTCTCCGGTGTAGCTCGGCATTTCGAAGGACAGGCCGACGTCGGACTGGGCTGCGAGGTTGTAGATCTCGTGCGGACGCGAGACGTCGATCGCGTGTTCGAGCGAGGAGGCGTCGCCGAGGTCGCCCCAGACGAAGTGGAAGAGCGATCCTTCCCGATCGGCGGTTTCCGCCAGATCACTGATTCTGGTGGTGTTGACGGTCGAGGAGCGACGAACCAGTCCCCAGATCTCGTAGCCCCGCTCGAGCAGGAGGTCGGCGAGATAGGAGCCGTCCTGGCCGGTGACACCGGTGATCAGGGCGCGGCGAGGCGAGGTACGGGTAGTCATCGACCGAGTTCGCTCCGAAGGGTTTCATGGAGGAGGCCGAGGCCCTCGATCATCGAGTCGACGTCACGATGCCCGGCCTGGAACAGGCCCGTTCCGTTGATGGCGACGCCGTCGAAGCCGGCGTCGCGCAGGCGGGCAGCCGCCGAGGCGACGTTCTGCGGTTCTGAGTAGAGTTCCTGCACGACATTGGATCCCTTCTGAGGCGGGGGCGAGATCTGGGACTGAAAGCCGAGCCGCTCGGGATCGCGGCCGGCGTCTTCGGCATGTTGCTTGATGGTGGCGATGTTGCTCGAGGCCCGTTCGAGGTCGGCCATGGCGCGGACAGCCATCCAGCCGTCTCCGAGCCGTCCCGCTCGCCGAAGAGCGACAGGCGATTCTCCGCCGATCCAGATCGGCAGGTCGGCACCCTGGGGTGGTTTGGGTTCGAGGGCCATGGCATGAACGCTGTAGAAGCGCCCCTGATGCTCGACGGGGTCCTCGCTCCAGGCTTTGCGCAGCAGGACGATCGCCTCGTCCATGCGAGCGCCCCGTTCCTCGAAAGGGACACCGAGGGACTCGTATTCCTCCGCTTGCCAGCCGACGCCCACGCCGAGCCGCACGCGACCGCCCGAGAGGGTGTCGAGAGTTGCGACCTGGCGTGCGGTCAGGGTGGGATGGCGCTGCGGCAGGACGAGAACCTCCGTTCCGAGTCCGATCCTTTCGGTCGCCGCGGCGAAGAACGAAAGCGTCATCAGGGCCTCTAGAATCGGCATCTTCGGCGGGTAGGGCCCCGGGGTCCGGCCCGCGACGGGATGGGCCATGGTGACGTGGTCGAAGATGTCGAGCTGATCGAAGCCGATCTGTTCGACGGCCTGCGCCAGGCGCAGCACGGCGGCTGCCCCTTCGCGGTACATGACGCTCGGGAATTCGAATGAAAGATGCATCGCAAGGGCTCGGACGGACGGCGCGCAGCATATCGCGTCGCCGCTCGCCGGCGCGGCTTCAGATCGACTTCTCGCGCCCTTCCCAGAAAGGCGCGCGGACCTTGTGGCGCTGAATCTTGCCGGTCGGCAGGCGCGGCAGATCGCGATCGAAATCGAGGCTTCGCGGTCGCTTGTACGACGGCAGGTTCTGGCGAGCGAACTCGAGAATGTCCTCGGCGGTCTCGTCCGTTTCGGGGTAGCCCTCGTGGAGTTCGACGATCGACTTGACGCTCTCGCCCCATTCGTCGTTGGGGACCCCGATCGTGCAGACCTCGAAAACAGCCGGGTGTCGGGAGATGACGTCGTCCACCTCCTGCGGATAGATGTTGACTCCGCCCGGCGATGATCAGTTCGGCGGACCGGCCGGTCAGGAAGAGCCAGCCGTCCTGATCCTCATAGCCCATGTCGCCCATGGTGAAGTAGTCACCCTGGTAGGCCTCGGCCGTCTTCTCGGGCGCCTTGAAGTACTCGAACCGGTTTTCGGGCGCCACGAAGTAGACGGTCCCGACCTCTCCTCTGGGAACTTCGTTTCCCCGCTCGTCGAGGATTCGAGATGCGCTGCCTTCGACGATCTGCCCCACGGTGCCGGGCCGCGCCAGCCAGTCCCTGGAGTCGACGAAGTAGCTTCCACCTTCGGTGGCCGCGTAGTACTCGTAGACGATCGGGCCCAACCAGTCGATCAGGGCCTGTTTGACGTGAACGGGGCAGGGGGCGGCGCCATGCAGGAGCCAACGCAGGGAAGACAGGTCGTGAGACTGCTTGACCTCCTCGGGGAGGGCCAGCATGCGGTGGAACATCGTCGCGACCATGTGGCTGTGGGTGACGCCGTGACGCTCGATCAGTCGGAGCGTTTCGGCAGCGTCCCATTTGTCCATCAAGACCTGACAGAGCCCGGCGCCGAAGGTCAGGCCGAAATTGAGGCCGAGCGGAGCGGCGTGGTAGAGCGGCCCGGTGACCAGGGAGACGTCGCGCGTCGGATCGAAGGCCGCTGTCTTCTTGCAGACGACATAGAGAGCGCTGAGCTCCGAGCTGGGCTGCCGGAAAACCCCTTTCGGTCGGCCGGTGGTGCCCGAGGTGTAGAGCATCATGCCGCCAATGCGGGGATCCTCGAGATCGCGGGAATCTTCGCCTGCCAGCGCGTCCGTGTACGAGGAGAAGCCGTCGATCTCGCCGCCGATGGAGAGGCCCAGGCGGCAAGCGTCGGCAGCCTTCACCGCGGCGGCCGCGGTGTCGCTGAAGGCCGCATCGGCGATGAGGACGCCGGCTTCGCAGTCATCCACGATGTAGGCCACCTCCGCGGCGGTCAGGTGCCAGTTGATCGGAGTCAGCCGCGCACCGATCCGCAGGCATGCCTGGTGCGTCTCGACGAACTCCGGCCGGTTGCGGGCCAGCAGGGCGACCGCGTCACCGGGCCGGATGCCGAGGGCTCGTAGCGCACGCGAAAGCCGATTCACCTCGGCGTTGAGTTCGGCGAGACTGCGGTCACCGTAGCCCTGGGTGATCACCGCCGATCGTTCGGGGTCGAGGTCGGCGTGGTAGGCCAGCGCCATCCCCGCAGCTGCTGCTTTGGCGAGAGCTTCCGGATCCACGGTTCGACGAGTCATTCGAGATTCCAGGCGCCCGGATGGACGGGGTTCGGGTGTGAGCGGTCGGAGCATAGCGTTTGGACCGGAGCCTTTGAAGGCGGCGTGTCGAGGGAAGAGCCCCGTGGGGTGCTGATGGTGCGTGCCAAAGCCGGGTGCCGCAGGTTGTGGACTGCGGTCCGTCTCTATAGCATCGCGCCGGTGAGAATCCGCAAGACCAAGGTCGTCGCGACCCTCGGCCCAGCCTGCGAAGACGAGTCGGTTCTGGAGCGCATGTTCCGGGCCGGCATGAACGTGGCTCGCCTGAATCTGTCGCACGGCGATCACGATGCCCACGATCGCCATCTCGAGCGGCTGAGACGGGTCAGCGAGCGGACCGGTATGCACGTCGCGGTGATGTTCGACACTCGCGGCCCCGAGATCCGCACCGGCAGCCTGCCCAACGGAGCGATCCTGCTCGAGGCCGGCAATGTATTCCGCCTCTTTCTCGACGGTCGCGCCGGCTCGCCGGAAGGCATCTCGATCTCCCATCAGAATCTCGCCGAGGAGGTCAGTCTCGGCGACGTCATCCTGATCGACGATGGCAAGGTCGAACTCGAAGTGACGGCGATGCGTCGCGAGGAGATCGAGACGCGGGTGACCTGTGGCGGCACTCTGCAGGCAGGCAAGAGCGTGAATCTTCCGGGGAAGATCCTCGACCTGGATCGGATGACGGCCCGCAACCAGGACGACCTGCGCTTCGCTGCGGAGCGCAAGGTGGACTACCTGGCCGCCTCGTTCGTGCAGGACGGTGAAGACATCCAGAAGATTCGTACGTTCCTGGAAGGCTGTGGCGCTGATATTCCGATCATCGCGAAGATCGAGAATGCCTCGGGCGTCAAGAACCTCGGTGCGATCATCAAGGCAGCCAACGGCACCATGGTGGCGCGAGGCGACCTGGGTGTCGAGCTCCCGATGGAGGAGGTGCCGATCATCCAGAAGAGAATGATCCGGGCGACGGTCACGAGCGGCAAGCCGGTGGTGACTGCGACGCAGATGCTCGACTCGATGGAACGGAATCCTCGCCCGACTCGAGCCGAGGTCTCGGACGTCGCGAACGCCATTTTCGACGGTTCCTCGGCCGTCATGCTGTCCGGAGAGACGGCCGCCGGCAACTATCCGGTCGAGGCCGTGGAGACGATGTCTCGCCTGGCTCTCGAGGCCGAGGCCTCGCTGGCGCTCTACGGCTACCTGCAGAAGATCACCCCGGATCCATCCAACAAGGTCGCCGAGGCCGTGGCCCAGGCTGCGATCACCACCTCGAACCACCTTGCCGCCGCCGCCATCGTGTGCCTGACCGAATCCGGCAGCACGGCTCGGCGGATCTCCAAGTATCGTCCCGAGTGTCCGATCCTGGCCGTGCCGGCGACGATCGAAGTGACGCGACGACTGGCGATGAACTGGGGTGTCGTACCGCTCTGGTACCAGGGCGAGACGGACGATGCATCCAAGGTCCGGTTCGCCATCGACCAGTCCAAGATCTACGGGTATCTCAGGGCCGGCGACATCGTCGTCGTGACGGGAAGCTCGAACGGAAAGCCCGGGACGACGGACATGATTCGGGTCGTGACGGTCGACGAGTAGCCCTCGTGCCGGCAACAGGACCCTTCGACGATAGGAGCAGGAGACGAATGGGAAATCTCGAAGGCAAGGTGGCTCTGGTCAGCGGATCGGGACGAGGGATCGGGCGTGCGTTGGCGTTGAAGCTGGCGCACGAGGGCGCGCGTGTGGTGGTGAACGACCTCGATCAGGAGCCGGCGCTGGAAGTGGTCGAGTCGATCCGATCCTCCGGCGGAGAAGCCGAGCCCTGTGTCGGCAGCGTGACCGAGGACGGCTTCGCCGAACGCTTCGTCGCCACCGGGGTCGACGCCTGGGGTGGGCTCGACATCATCGTCAACAACGCCGGCTACACCTGGGACAACGTCATCCACAAGATGCAGGACGACCAGTTCCAGGCGATGCTCGACGTCCATCTGGTCGCTCCCTTCAGGATCCTGAGAGCGGCCTCCGGCTTCATTCGGGAGGCGGCGAAGCGCGAGGCGGCCGACGGCGTCGAAGTCTTCCGCAAGGTCGTGAACATCTCTTCGACCTCGGGAACCGGGGGCAACGCCGGCCAGGCCAACTATTCGTCCGCCAAAGCCGGCGTGATCGGTCTGACCAAGGCCCTGGCCAAGGAATGGGGTCGCTACAAGGTGAACGTCAACTGCGTCGCCTTCGGCTACATACAGACCCGCCTCACCGTCCCTCTCGATGCCGGCGAGGCGATGATCGACGTCGAGGGACGGAAGATCTCGGTCGGCGTCCAGCCGGCTGCGATCGCGGCGATGGATCGGATGATTCCACTCGGCCGCGGAGGTTTGCCGGAAGAGGCGGCGAATGCCGTCTACCTGTTCTGCACTCCGGAGGCGAACTACATCAGCGGCCAGACGATCGTCTGCGGCGGCGGCCTCGGACAGGTCGCCTGATCGGCGGTCCGGCCGGGGAGTTCGGTGCTCGTGCGGGCTAGATCAGTCCGGGGTAGGCGCCGCCGTCGAGAAGGAGGCTGGTGCCGGTGATGAACCGGGCCGGCTCGGAGGCCAGGAAGGCAACGGCCTTGCCGAAGTCGGCGGCACTGCCGAGGGTGCCGATCGGGATCCGCTTTGCGACGACTTCGGTACTGCCGAGGTGTTTGATCCGGTCGGTCTCGTGAATGCCGGGCTGGGCCGAGTTCACGGTCACTCCGTCGCCGGCGACTTCGGTGGCGAGAACCTTGAGGAAGCTGGTGACGCCGGCGCGGGCGACCGACGAGGCGGCCAGGGATCCGATGGGCTGGCGGGCGCCGATCGAGGTGATGGCGACGACCCGTCCCCATCCCCGCTGCTGCATCGCGGGAACGGCCGCCCGACACATGGCGACGGTCGAGAGCAGGTTGAGATCGAGGGCCTGTCGATAGCCTTCGATGTTCGTCGTCTCGAAGGTGCCGGGCGGCGGTCCACCGGCGTTGGCAATCAGGATGTCGACCTGGCCAAGCTGCTCGATCGCCTGGTCGATCCAGGCGGCGGCGCCTTCCGGGGTGGAGAGGTCCGCGACGATCGCCACGGTGCCATGGCCGAGCTTCTCGGCGGCGGCTCTCACCCGCTGCTCGTCGCGGCTGCAGATGGCGACCTGAACACCTTCAGCGATCAGCGCCTCGGCGCAGCCGTATCCCAGTCCCGTACTGGCTGCGGCGACCGCCGCCTTCCTGCCTGCGATTCCGAGATCCATGGCGTGATCCTCCAGGTAGCCTCTGTCGAGCGTCGCCGAGCATAGCAACTGCGTTCCAGGTCTCGGGGAGCGAGATGGGCTCGCGGTAGGATCCCGCGCAGGCCGACCCTGAGCCGGGATGAGGAGAGCAGGAATGGGCGACAAAACCGCGTCGATCGACATGCTGGAAGGGATCGCGACAACTCGCTCGATCCACCGCTACCTCTTCGATCCGATTCCCGACGAAGACCTGGCGAAGATCCTCTACGCGGCCACGCGGGCGCCTTCCGGAACGAACCGCCAGCCCTTTCGCTTTCTCGTGCTTCGCGACGGAGAGCGGGCGCGGCGTGCCAAGAAGATTCTCGGCGACTCGTTTCGGGCCGGCTGGTCGCACAAGAGCGGCAGCGAAGGTTGGGCGAAGAAGGACGACGATGGGAAGAAGAGTCGCAGGGTTCGCTCGATGGAAACGATGCAGCACTTCGTCGATCACTTCGAGCGCATTCCCGTCGTGGTCCTGGCCTGCCTGGTGCGTTTCCGGGAACCGCATCACGGTGAAGGCGCTTCGATCTTCCCGGCCTGTCAGAACCTGTTGCTCGCAGCCAGGGCGCTCGGTTACGGCGCCTGCTTCTCCGGCTGGCACCACCCTGTAGAAGGTGAGCTTCGGGAGTTGCTGGAGATCCCGCCGGAAGTCGTGCTCTCGTTGACCATCACGGTGGGCAAGCCGGCCGGCAAGCACGGTCCGGTGCGGCGTTTTCCCGTTCGCGAGTTGGTGTTCGACGATCGCTGGGGGAAAGGCGCGGAGTGGATCTCCGATCCGGCGGGCGCCCGACTTTCGAAGAGTCGCATGACGGTGGCCCCGGGAGGGCACACCGGCTTGGCCGGCGTGTCTGAACCGTCGAACGACTAGGGGCTCGTCGTCGCGGAATCCTGGGAGGGGTTCCGGGACACGAAAAGGAGGATCGTGACGCCGAAGAGGGCGGCAATCGTCGACGCCCCGAGGACTCCCACTTTCGCCGCGTTGAGGATGTCGCCCTCGAGCGCCAGCCCCGAGATGAACAGCGCCATCGTGAAGCCGATGCCGGCGAGGCAGCCACCCCCGAGGAGGGAGCCCCAGCTCACGCTCGGAGGCAGGGTGGCGATGCGGAGCCGAACCGCGACCCAGGAGAAGGCGACGATGCCCACCGGCTTGCCTACGACGAGACCGGCGACGACGGCGAGCGCGACCGGGTCTCCGAAGTCGTCGAAGGAGAACGGCACGCCGGCATTGGCGAGGGCGAAGACCGGCATGATCAGAAAGCCGACCCAGGGATGGAGATTGCCTTCCAGGAACTCGAGGGGAGAGACGCTTTCGCGTGTCGCCCATTGGAGCTCCCGGAGCTTCTGGGCACGATGCGGCAGGGCTCCGAACCCGTCGCCGTGGAAGGTTTCTGAAACGCGCGCCATGAGCTTGCCCATGCCGGATTCGGGGATCAGCGGCCGACTCGGGGTCATCAGGCCCAGCGCCACACCGGCGATCGTCGCGTGGATGCCGGATTCATGGAAGGCGAGCCAGCAGATGAAGCCGAGGCCGGCGTAGATCAGGAAGCTGCGTACGCCGAGTCGGGCCGCCAGCAGGACGACGCCGAGCATCGCAAGGCCGATCATGAGGGCGGTCGTGTCGATATCGTCGGTGTAGCCGATGGCGATCACCAGGATGGCGCCGATGTCGTCGGCGATCGCCAGGGAGAGGATCAGGATGCGCAGCGAGTTGGGAACCCTCGACCCCATCAGCGCCATGCAGCCGATCACGAAGGCGATGTCGGTCGCCATGGGGATACCCCATCCATCCTGTCCCGGCTGGCCCCGGAGAAGCGCGAGGTAGATACCGGCTGGAACGACCATGCCGCCGATGGCTGCGAACAGCGGCAGGGCGGCACTGCGCATGTCCTTCAGTTCTCCGAGGACCAACTCCCGCTTGACCTCGAGGCCGATCACGAAGAAGAACAGGGCCATCAGGCCGTCGTTGATCCAGTGCTTCAGGGAGTGGTCGAAAACGAAGCCGCCGAATCCGAAGGTGACCGGCGTCTTCCAGATCGACAGGTAGGCGTCGGAGAGGGGGCTGTTGGCCAGCACCAGGGCGAGGAGCGTACAAACGGCCAGGACGACGCCACTCGCCGCTTCGACATGGAGGAACTGGGCCAGCGGAGCCGTGAGTCGACGGATCGGCTGGTTCGGAATCAGCTCTGAATCGTGATCTGAGGTCATGGCTGGGACTCCTCGGCTTCGAGGCGTTGGCGTGCAGTCGTCAGGCGCTCGAGCTGATCGGGGGCCGGATCGGGGTAGTGGGCATCGATCCCTGCCAGCGTCCGTTCCAGGATCTCGGCGACCTTGAGTCGCATGAAGGGTTTCGAATCGGCGGGAATGACGTACCAGGGCGCCCAGACCCTCGAGGTGTTGCGAAGGCAGTCGTCGTAGGCCGCCTGGTACGGGTCCCAGTCCTGTCTGGCACCGAGGTCGGAAGCCGAGAACTTCCAGTTCTTGCGAGGTTCATCGATCCTGGAGAGAAAGCGCCTCTTCTGCTCATCCTGGGAGACGTTGAGGAAGAACTTCAGGATCACGGTGCCGTTGCGGGCCAGATGATGCTCGTGCTCGCGGATGGAGTCGAAGCGTTCCTGCCAGAGGGCGTCGTGGGAGGGTTGCCATGGAAGCCGCTGAGCGCCGAGAAAGTCCGGGTTCACCCGGACCACGAGAACTTCCTCGTAGTAGCTCCGATTGAAGATGCCGATTCGTCCGCGTTCCGGCAAGCGGCGGGCCGAACGCCAGAGGAAGTCGTGGTCGAGTTCTTCCGCCGAGGGCTGCTTGAAGCTGAACACCTGGAAGCCCGCCGGATTGAGTCCTCGCGTGACGGCACGAATCGTCGAGTCCTTGCCCGCCGCGTCCATCGCCTGGAAGATGCACAGCACCGCGACTTTGTTCTCGGCGTAGAGCTTGCGCTGGTGCTCGTCGATCTGCTTCACGCACGCCCTGAGCAGCGCCTTCGCTTCCTCGCCGTTCGGTGCGTTTTCCGGCGGAGAGGTCGGCACGGATGTCAGGTCGAAGTTGCCCTCGAAGTCGACCCGGAAGGGGGAGTCGACGGGTTGCGGGCGAAGTCTCGCCCCGTTGTCGGCCGCCATGCTGGGTATCCTGGTCGAACTACCGGGTGAGCGAGCGATGAACGGTCTGGATCCAGGCGGCGTCGTTGATGAAGCCGCTGCCCCAGCCGCTCCACCGGGCGTCGAGTCCGGAGGCCTGGATCTCGTCGAGCGTCTTGCCCGCGTCGATCGCCGCCTGGACCGTTCTCAGGGAATCCTCAAGCATGGTGTGGTAGAGCCGTAGATCCTCGAGAGTGGAGAGAGGGCCGTGCCCCGGAATGATCTTCACGTCGGCGGGGGCGTGCTCGATGGTGCGGCCGACGTTCGCGGCCATGCCCTGAACCGTTCCGCCCGAATCGAGATCGACGAAGGGAAAACGTCCTGCGAAGAAGTGGTCTCCCATGTGGAGCACATTGGCGGACTCGAAGTAGAGAATGGTGTCGCCGTCGGTGTGTCCGGCGGGAGCGTGCGAGGCTCGGATGGTCTCACCGTTGAAGTGGATGGTCATCGTCTGACCGAAGGTGATGACCGGGAGAGCTGACGCGGGCGCTGCCGGCACCTCTCTGCCACGGACTGTCTGCGGAGTCGACAGACGCTGATAGACGTTGTCGTGGGCGACGATCAGGGCCTCGAGGCCGAAGATCGCGTTGCTCCCGGTGTGGTCTCCGTGGAAATGGGTGTTGAGGACGTACTCGAGGTCACCTTCGCCGAGATCGGCGAGGGCCGCCTTGATCTTCCCGGCGAGCGGAGCGAACTGGTCGTCGACGATCAGAAAGCCTTCGTCGCCCACACTGACACCGATGTTGCCGCCGGCCCCCTCCAGCATGTGGACGGTGCCACGAACCCACTGCGACTTGATCTCGACGTTGTCGAAGTTCTGTTGTGCCGAGGCTGAACTGCACAGGAGGAGAGTTGCGAGCGTCAGGAGGAATCTTGGTCGGGTCATGGCTGTTTTCTCCTTCGACGAGCGGGGCGGATGAATGAGAACCCTGGCCCGCGGTCGCTTGATGAAGTGCGACGTTACACCACCGCTGCGAATCCAACCGAATCCCTCCGAGGTGAGTCCTTGCAGACGATCGATTCGGCTGGACGAGGACCCGATGGGGCGGTAGGCTCGCCGCCAATCGATGTGACTTCTACGTTCGCGGACAGCATCCGCGATCTCTCATCGTCCTGGAGAAATGCCATGAGAATCGTTTCCGTCTGCCTCCTCCTCCTGTTGCTCGCCATGCCGCTGTCGGCCGCCATCACCGGCGAGGTCCTCGATGCCAAGGGCAAGGCTGTCAAGAGCGCCAGGATCTCGGTTCTGGATCAGGACGGCAACGTCGTGACCTCGGTTCCCGTCGACAAGAAGGGCAAGTTCGAGGTCGTGGTCCCGGCCGGCCAGTACGTCTTCCTGGTCGAGGCGGAGGGCTATGGACCCTACCGACGGAACGCGACGGTGGAGGACGGAGCGGAGATCGAAGCCCTGGTTCAGCTGATCGACGTCGAGACCTGGAAGCAGCAGCAGCTGCCACGGATCTTCAACGAAGGTGTGGAGGCGCTGCAGGGGGGCGATTTCGCGACGGCGAAGGCGAGATTCGCCGAGATCGAAGAGGTCGATCCCAACTTCCCGCCGCTCCCACGGGTCAAGGCGGCGATCGCTCATGGTGAGAAAGACTGGGCCGCGGCCGGTGCAGCTCTCGAGGCCCTCGTTGTGGCGGAAGGCCAGCTCGATCCCCAACTGATGCCGATGGCCGTGGAGGTTCTCCTCTGGCTCGGCGATCGCGACCGTGCCGTCCAGATCCTGTCGGCGATGCCCGAAGCACAGCGGGGCACCGTGAACACCGTCGGGTTCTACAACGAGGCGATCCGCCTCGTACGCGATGCCGAGGATCCCGATGCGGCGATGGAGATGTTCGAGACCATTACCGTGGTCGATCCCGACAACGTCGGGGCGCTACAGGGAATGGCCGCGATCGAGTTCAACCGTGAGGCCTATGCCGAAGCGCTGCCCCTGATCGACGAGCTGCTGGCTGCCGACGCCGGCCATGGCGAGGGCCTCAGGATGCGCTTCTATTCGCTGCTCGAGATGGAAGACCCGGGCATGGGAGCTGCTTTGGCAGCGTGGGCGCCGAAAGCCACGCCGAGCCAGATCAAGGCGGTCCTCGCCCTGGCCAACGATGCCTTCGTCGGAGGGGCCACCGACCACGCGCTGATCCTCGATCAGGCCGTCGTCGAGGGGCGTCCGAGCGAGGCGCGAGCCCATTATCAGTTGGGTCTGGTCCTGGCTTCGCAGGGCAACGCGAGTGAGGCCAAGGCTCATCTCCAGCACTTCGTGGACATGGCGCCCGGGGACCCGGACGTGAATGCCGCGAAGGCGATGATCGCCGACCTCTGATCACCTCGCAGGGCGCCCGGTCATCATGAGCGATCGCTGGGCGACCCACCTGGAGTGCTCCCTGACGGGAGCGACGGCCGCTCTCGATCAGCCGGCCTTCCTGTCTCCGGCGGGTCGGCCCTGGCTGGTTCGATACTCGCTGACGGAAGAGCGCGGGCGTGTCCTGTTGGAGCGCCTGGCGAGCCGGCCCTGGACCCTTTGGCGCTACGAGGAGTTGTTGCCGCTCCAGCGGCCCGCGGATCGTGTCGATCTCGGCGAGGGCGGTACTCCCTTGATTCGGCTGCGCCGAACGGCGCCGCTCGGCGTGGAGGTCCTCGTCAAGGAGGAGGGGGGCAATCAGTCCGGGTCCTTCAAGGCCAGGGGGTTGTCGCTGGCGGTCAACCGAGCCCGGGAACTCGGTGCGCCCGGAGTCCAGATCCCCAGCGCGGGGAACGCCGCGCTGGCCGTGGCGACATACTGCGCGGCGGCCGACCTGCCGTGCCGGGTGGCGATGCCGGTGGATACCCCCGCTCGTATTGCGGAGCGATGTAGGGAGCTCGGGGCGCAGGTCCATCAGGTCGGCGCGACGCTGGTCGAGTCGGGGCGCTACCTGGCCGACCAGGAAGGCGGATTCTGGTCCCTCGCGACGCTGAAGGAGCCGTATCGCGTCGAGGGCAAGAAGACCATGGGGCTGGAACTGGCCGAACAGCTCGGCTGGGATCTCCCGGATTGGATCCTCTATCCCACCGGCGGAGGAACGGGGATCGTCGGCATGCACAAGGCCTTCGACGAGTTGGAACAGCTCGGCCTCATCGGGGCTCGACGCCCTCGCTTCGGAGTGGTCCAGATGGAGGGCTGCGCTCCGATCGTGCGGGCGTTCGACAGTGGCGATGAGTTCGCCACCCCCTGGGCCGAGCCCGAGACCGAGGTCTGGGGGCTGCGGGTGCCCGAGGCGGTCGGAGATTTCCTCATCCTGCGTGCTGTTCGGGAATCGGGAGGACAGGCGATCGCCGTACCCGAGTCCACGGTGGCGCCCCGAATGGCCGCGGCCTCCCGTCTGGAAGGCCTCGAGATCGGACCCGAAGGCGCCGCGTGTTTCGAGGCTCTCGATCGTCTCGTCGACGAGGGGCATGTGACGGCCGGTCAGCGGGTGGTGATCTTCCAGACCGGTCATCCGAGGAACTACTCGAGCTCCTGAGGCCCCCGCGAGGATGCCGAGCGGGGGCGATATGCTCTCGCGATGGATTGGCTCAGCGACCCCCAGGCCTGGACCGCGCTTCTGGCACTGACGGCGATCGAGATCGTTCTCGGCATCGACAACATCATCTTCATTTCGATCTCGGTGGGTCGCCTCCCCGAGGCGCAGCGCCAGGTCGGCAGGGTGGTCGGTCTCGTCCTGGCGATGGGAACCCGAATCCTCCTGCTCTTTTCCCTGAAGTGGTTCCTGGGCCTGACCGAGCCCCTGCTCAGTCTGATGGGCGTCGACTTCTCCCTGCGAGACCTGATCCTGATCGGCGGTGGTCTCTTCCTGCTGGCGAAGTCCACTCACGAGATCCACGCCAAGCTCGAGGGCGACGCCCACGATCCGCTGGCCAAGGTCGCCGTCGCCAGTCTGGGATCGGTCCTCTTCCAGATCGGTCTCATCGACATCGTCTTTTCGCTCGATTCGGTGATCACGGCGGTGGGGCTGGCCGAGGAGCTGGCGATCATGGTGATCGCCATCGTGGTTTCGGTGCTGGTGATGCTGGTATCGGCTCGAGCGATCGGCGATTTCGTGGACCGTCATCCGACCATCAAGATGCTGGCTCTCTCGTTCCTGCTCCTGATCGGCACGACCCTGGTCGCCGATGGTCTCCACTTCCACTTCCCGAAGGGCTACGTCTACTTCGCGATGGCCTTCTCGGTCTTCGTCGAGTTCCTCAACCTGCGACTCAAGGGACGGCATTCGGCGGCCTGAAATCGGCTACCGGGGGAAGGAGAAAGCATGGACGGAATTCACGATCTCGGCGGAAAGCACGGCTTCGGAGCGCCGCTGTCGCGCTCTGATTCGACGGTCTTCCACGCTGAGTGGGAGCGCCGCGTCTTCGGGATCTCGTCGTCGTTGTCGGCGGCGGGCTGTTTTCACACCGATGAGTTCCGTCATGCGGTCGAACGAGTCGAACCCTCCAGCTATCTCGGCGACGGCTACTATGCCCGCTGGCTGTCGGCGCTCGAACTTCTCGTTCACGAGTGCGGCGGCCGACCCGAGGCGGGGCGGGTCGGCGATCCGACGGCTTCCCGAGTCGTCGACAGCGCTCCGCGCTTCGGCGTAGGGCAGCGGGTCCGAACCCGCAACCTGTGCAAGCCCGGGCACTGCCGACTGCCGGCCTATGCGCGCTGCAAGGAGGGCGAGGTGGTGATCCTGCAGGGCAGTTGGGTGCTGCCGGACTCGAACGCCCACGGCGAGGGCGAGAACCCGGAGCACGTCTACTCGGTGCGATTCTCCGGCGAGGAGTTGTGGGGCGAGTGCGCGGAAGAGGGAACGTCGGTGTCGATCGATCTCTTCGAGAGCTATCTGGAGGCGGTATGAAGAGTGAAGACGACAGGCATGACCCGCGAGCACGACCACGAGCACGACGATGGACATCACCACGATGGACATCACCACGATGTCGATCCACGGGCACTACGGGCGGAAGCCCTCGAGTCGCTGCTGACCGAGCAGGGCCTGGTGAGCGCCGAGGGGATCGACTCGATCCTGAAGCACTACGAAGAGGACGTCGGACCGATGAACGGAGCCCGTGCCGTGGCACGAGCCTGGCTCGATCCCGAGTACCGGAAGAGACTGCTGGCGGACGGGTCGTCGGCGATTCGCGAACTGGGGTTCGGAGGAGCGCAAGGTGAACGGCTGGTCGTCGTCGAGAACACCGACGAGGTCCACAACGTCGTGGTGTGCACTCTCTGTTCCTGTTATCCGTGGCCGGTTCTGGGCCTGCCTCCTTCCTGGTACAAGGACCCGGGCTATCGCTCACGGGTCGTGAGGGAGCCGCGGGCGGTGCTGCAGGAGTTCGGCCTGGAACTCGATCCGCAAGTCGAAGTCCGGGTGTGGGATTCGAGCGCCGAGATCCGTTATCTGGTGCTGCCCTCGCGACCGGAGGGCACCGAGGGCCTGGGCGAGGACGAGCTGGCTGAGATCGTCGGGCGCGATGCCATGATCGGTGTCGCCATGGCCGGTCGATGAAGCCGCGCGAGGAAATCCTGGCGGTGGAAGGGCCGGCGGCTCCACCGCGCAGCAACGGGGAACTCGTGTTCGAGGAGCCCTGGCAGGCGCGGATTTTCGGCGTGACCCTGAGTCTGTACGAAGACGGTCGCTTCGACTGGCCCGAGTTCCAGTCGCTGTTGATCGAGGCCATCGCCGAGCACGAAGCCCGTCGCGGCGAAGGGGCCTACGACTACTACGGCTGTTGGCTCGAGGCTCTCCGCCGACTGGTAGAGGTCAAGGATTGGGTGGATTCAGCGGGTCTGATGGCTCGCGAGTCGGAGTTCCTCGACCGGCCCGCGGGCCACGATCACGGCTGATTCGAGTCTTCCGAGGAGGCTTCGTCCAGCGCCTCGAAAGGAGACGAGGCGGTTCGAGCGGCGCGAGCCTCGCGGATTCCGATGAAGGTCGCCGAGAGGAAGATGAGCGTGCCGCCGATCCAGGCCGAGGTGGAAGGCACCTGGGAGAAGAAGATCCATCCCAGGGCGCTGGCCCAGAGGAGGCGACTGAAGTCGGCGGGCATGACCACGCTGGCGTCTCCGATCTTGAGGGCCTCGGCCATGGCCAGGTGAGAGACCGTTCCGGTGGTCCCCATGAGGAAGAGCCAGAAGTAGTCCACCGGGCTCGGCCACGTCCAGACGAAGACGGCAGGGATCAGGGACATGGGGGCCATGAGGATGCCCATGTAGAGGGCGAGCGTTACGCTGGAATCGGTCCGTGCGATGGTCTTGATGACCAGGATCGCGATGGCCCAGACCACGGAGGAGAGCAGCGCAAGCACCATGCCCGGCTCCATCTCGGTCCCCGGCTGAGCGACGATCAGGGCGCCGGTGAAGCCGAGGACCAGGGCGACGACCCGCGGCAGTCGGATCGCCTCTCCGAGGAAGAGGATCGCGCCGATCGAAGCGAAGAGGGGGGCGCTGAAACTCATCGCGGAGATCTTTGCCAGCGGACTGATCGCGATGGCACTGAAGAAGAGGAGCATCGAGGCGAGTTGCAGCACAGCTCGGAGCAGATGCATGGGGAATCGGTCGGTCTTCAGATGCTTCGCTCCCGTTCGCAGGAGCAGAGGCACCAGCACTGCGATGCCGAAGAAGTTCCTGAAGAAGGCGATCTCGAACGGATGGATGTCTCCGGCGAGGAACCGGATCATCGCGTGCATCGCGGAGAAGCCCAGGGCGGAGGCTGCGATGAGGAGGAGTCCGCGAAGGTTGCCTGTCAGGGGCGACCGGGAGGCTCTGGGCACGCTGGCTCCTGGATTGAGGTCTCGGCGATCCACTCGAGAGACGTCTCGAGGTCCTGGCGGCGAAGCCCGGGAATGTGCCCGCGGACCACGATGTGGCTCAGTCCGAGGTCTTGCGCCAGCAGAGCGACCCTCTGACGGAACTCGTCAGGCGGGCAGACCAGGGCCCAGCTGTCGAGGTCTTCCAGGTCGCGCTCGGAGAGCACGCCGATCCGGGTCCTGGCCAGTTCGCGGACCTGGGCTTTCAGGGAGGCGCGGGCGGTTTCCAGGACACCGGCGTCGGAGCTGCAGAACATCGTCCTCATGGCCGGTCGGGCGGTGAGCGGAGCGTGCCCGTGCTCGCTCAGGGCCTCGCGATGAAGGTCCAGGTTGGAACGGAGACGTTCGTGCGATTCCATGGGAGAGGCGAAGTAGGGGAGTCCCAGGCGGCCGGCCTGGGCCAGGGCCTTCGGGCCGAAGGCGGCCACCCAGAGCGGCGGATGGGGCTGTTGGAGGGGCAGGGGCGAAAGTCGGATCGGCCCGTCGCTTCCGTGGTGGACCGGCTCCCCGCTCCAGGCTCTGAGCATGATCTCGATCGCCGCCTCGAAGCGGGGCCGCTTGTCCTGGATGGCGACGTCGAAGGTCTCGAAGAGCGCCCGTCGAAAGCCCCTGCCGAGGCCCACGATCACGCGACCCTGCGAGAGGCGGTCGAGAACGGCGATCTCCTCGGCGACCTGGATCGGGTTGCGGATCGGAAGGAGGTAGGAGGTGGTACCCAGACGGATCGTCGACGTCAGGGCTGCAGCGGCGGCCAACGGCAGGAGCGGACTCGGGCAGGCTCCACGTTCGAGGAAATGACTCTCGGGCAGCCAGATCGAGTGGAAGCCCATGGCTTCGGCCCGCGCTGCCTGTCGGCCGATATCGTGAACCCGCTCGCCGAGATCTCCGACCCAGGGCGTCAGACCGAAGTGGACCACGGTTTCTCCCATAGCTGCCTGGCTTTCGTGCGATTGGAGGGTTCCGGGGTCCCACGCCGTGGTTTGCGGCAGGCGGCGACGGCAGGCATCATACGCTGTCTCTCCGACTGCGCCTGGGCGTTCTCGTCCCCCAGGCCGGGCGGTCGGAGCTGCCATGGAGTATGCTTTCGGGACGTTTTCCCAGCTTATTCAAGAACAAGGAGCTTCCTTTCATGCGGAGACTTGCAACTGTCACTTTGATTCTCGCCCTGGTCGCGGCCGTGCCGATCGTCGCCCAGGACCCACCCAAGAGCCCCGAGGCCGGTACGCAGACTCAGGTCGGCGCGGGCTTCTCGAAATGGGTGACGGTGTCCTACAGTGCCCCGATCCTGCGCGGTCGCCAGGGCATCTTCGGGGAAGGCGATGCCTACGGCAAGCAGGTTCTCGCGGGTGCCCCGCTCTGGCGTGCCGGCGCGAACGTTTCGACCCGACTGAAGACTGAGGCCACTCTCGACTTCGGTGGCCAGAAGGTCCCGGCCGGTGAATACAGCCTGTTCGTCGAACTCAAGAGCCCGACCGAATGGAACCTGGTGATCTCCAGGCAGCCCGCGATGGCTTCTTTCGATCGCGCCAAGGTCGGAGCGGAGACCTGGGGCGCCTACGGCTACAACGCCGAGCACGATGTCGCCCGTGTGCCGATGACCGTAGGTCCTCTCGAGGTTTCGGTCGACCAGCTGATGTGGGTGTTCTCGAACGTCAGTGAAGGCGGTGGAACCCTCGGAATCGGCTGGGACTCGACGATCGCCAACGCGACGTTCACCGTCGCGGACTGATCCGGCGGATCGGTCCTGAAGCCGCGATCGCTTCGGCGGTCGCGGCTTTCTCGCGTCTGCGGGCGGGGACTGGTGAGGGTTCAGGCGCCGCTCTCGGGGCCGTTCGCCGTAGCGCCCCGGAATCGCCGCAGTTGGACGATCTCTTCCGCCGGATAGAGCCTCCCGACGCCACTGCCCGGGCAGGTGGTCGTCACGCTCTCCCAGGCTCTTGGAGTGGCGAGGTTCTCGCTCCAGAAGGGAAACGTGCGGCACTGCCGAGGGCGTGCCTCGTAGACGCGACATCCGTCATCCCAGAATACGCAGTACGCCTGGTCGCGGTCGACGAGGGCGAGGCGATTGCCGATTCGTCTGAGATAGCGGCGGCCGACCACCTCCGGGTCCAGGTTCAGGAACTCGGCGAGGGCATCGATCTCCTCTCGACCGACCCAGACGTAGCCGTCTCCCTGGCAACACTCTCCGCAACTCGTGCACGAGAAGCGCAGGCCGTTCTCGAACCAGGGGCGCGATGGCGTGTCCGACACCGGCTCTAGAAGAACCAGCCGAGTCCGATGTACTGGGACTTGATGTCGAGCCCATCGATGACTTCGTACTCGTAGAAGATCGCCAGGCCGGCGATGAGTCGCAGTCGTAGCCCGCCGCCGTAGATCAGCTCTTCGCCGTCGTAGTCCGAGGAAAGGAGGTCGAGCGGGCCGGCGCTGACGTCGCTGCTCCAGGAAACGGCGCCGACCTTCAGGAACAGCGTGAGGCTTCCGGTCAGCGGGATCTGCGGTACGACGGAGAGAGAGTAGGCCTTGGTCTTGGCCTGGATGGGAGTTTCGACCGGCGGGCAGACGACACCTCCGCTGCAGGCCTCGAGAGATCCGAAGAACTCGTCGAAATCCGTGTACTCGGCCTGGAATCCGATCCAGTTGTTCAACCTGAAGCCGAGTCCGAAGCTCTGGACGTTCTCGTCGCCGCTGAAGACGGCGTCGAACGTGTCTCCCACGTTGTCGAGGGTGTTGTCGAGTTTGATGCTTCCAGCATCGGTCTGGCCGTACTTGACCTGGACCCAGACCCCACGGTTCGTCGCCTGGGCGAGGAGTGGTGCGGTGAGACCCACCAGGATGGCGATAGCGAGAAATGTGATGCGAACGATCTTCAAGGGAAGGTCTCCTCTCCGGTTGTCTAGCGGACTGAGTGTAGCAATAGAGGGTGAGCTATAGGATGCGGGGTGAAGATCTTCCTGATACGCCATGGTGAAACCGAAGGCAATCGCCTTCGGGTCGTCCAGAAGCCCGACGTTCCACTCAATGATCGCGGTCTCGACCAGGCTTCCAGGATGGCGGCGCGCCTGCGCGAAGCGGGCATCCGACGGATCCTGGCGAGCGACTATTCGCGTGCCGCCATGACGGCGGACGCTCTGTCGCAGGCTACGAGAATCGAGATCGAGTCGGAACCGCTCTTGCGCGAGCGGAACTTCGGTGACCTCAGGGGGCAGGCCTACGCGACCTTCGGGTTCGACCCCAACGGCCCGGACTACGAGCCACCGAACGGAGAGACCTGGGCCGTCTTCCATCAGCGGATCGAGCGGGCCTGGGAGCGGGTGAAGGGTGCGGCCCGGGAAACGGAAGGCCACCTGGCGGTGGTCACGCACGGCCTGGTCTGTCATTCCATGGCGCTCCATCATCTGACACTCGAGGCGCCGCTGCAGTTGCCCGAGCGCTGGGGAAACACCTCCGTGACGGAGATCGAACGCTCCGCGCCGCACCGGGTGACGGTGTTGAACTGCACGTCTCATCTGGACGCGGGGGCCGAGGACGACCAGGCCTCACGGTCCGGCCTCTAGGATTCACCCTTTCCGACCGGTGGCGAGGCTAGATGGGTTCGGCCGCGCCTCGTTCCTTCGCGGTCGCGATGTTCTCGAGGCGAGCCTGCATGAGTTTCGGCATCACCCGGTCGAGATCCTCCTGGGTCCAGAAACCATCCTTGGTGAAGGAGCGGATGACGGCCGGCTGTTGCATGATCCCCACCCAGCCACGCATGACGTCGATGATCTGACCGGTGACGTCTTCGCCGGCCTCGGAGGAGAGCCAGGCGACGACCGGAGCGATCTGCGCCGGACTCTGGTCGGGCGCGTCGACATCGACCTCGTCGCCGCGCGCCTCCCGCAGGTGGATGGTCATTCGGGTACTGGCGCCCGGTGAGATGGTATTGACGGTGCACCGGTACTTGGCGAGTTCGAGGGCGAGGACTCTCGAGAAGCCGGCGATGCCCGACTTGGCGGCCCCGTAGTTGCTCTGGCCGAAGTTGCCGTAGAGCCCGGAGACCGACGAGAAGTTGATGATCCTGCAGTTCTCGCGGCTGGTTTCCCGGATGTAGCGTGCGAAGGGGCGAACGCAGCAGTAGTGGCCCTTGAGGTGGACGGCGATCACCGCGTCCCAGTCTGCCTCTTCGAGATTGAAGATCGTGCGATCGCGAAGGATGCCGGCGTTGTTGACCAGGATGTCGAGTCCGCCGAAGGTGTCGATGGCGGTCTCGAAGATCGCTCGGCCGCCTTCGACGGTGGCAACGCTGTCGTAGTTGGCCGTAGCTTCACCTCCGGCAGAGCGGATCTCGTTCACGACGTCGTCGGCGATTCTCGACCCGCCGGTTCCGTCGGCAGCGCCACCGAGATCGTTGACCACGACCTTCGCGCCCTGGCCGGCCAGATGGAGAGCGATCTCGCGGCCGATGCCGCGCCCCGATCCAGTCACTACAGCAATTCTTCCGTCGAGCGTGCCCATTCGATTGTCCTCCTCCTGATAGACCTTCTGCATAGCACCCGGCGGGGCGGCGGCGCGGCCGAGTTGCCTGTTCCGTGGCGCAGTCTCAGTCTACCGTCAGGTGCAACTCAGTCGGTGAGGTCGGCCAGCGCCTGCAACCTGGCGGCCTCGAACTCGTCTCCCGGAAACCACGTGGGCGCCTGATCCGCTTCAGCGACCATCAGGGTACAGAGCAGGGTCAGCCGGGTATCCTCGACCATGCCGTCCCAGACCCAGTCGGGGCCGACCTCGTCGCTGGGCTGGTGGTAGTGCGCCTCGGTGTGCGCGTCGAGAATCTCCCGGCCCCACTCGGGACTGCGACCGATGAAGTCGGTCCCCGACTTGATGTAGAGAGCGGGAACTCCGATCTTGGCGAAGTTGAACTGATCGGAACGGTAGAAGTAGCCCCGATCCGGGAACTGGTCGGGTGTCACCACTCGACCGTCCTGGAACTCAGCGACCGCCAGCAGGACGTCGTCGATCGTCGACTTGCCGAGACCGATCGAGGCGAGGTCTCTCGTTCGGCCCCAGCGGTTGCCCCCGTCGAGGTTGATGTTCCCGGCGATCCTGCCGGGGGCGAAGGTCGGGTTGGCAGCGTAGTGTTCGGATCCCAGGAGGCCCTGCTCCTCGGCTCCGACGAGAGCGAACAACAGGCTGCGCCGCGGCGCGGTCGGCAACGCCGCCGCCGCTCGAGCGACTTCCAGCACCATGCCGACGCCGGAAGCGTTGTCGACGGCCCCGTTGTAGATTGGATCCTCGGCCTCCGGATCGGGATTCCGACCGAGGTGATCGTGGTGGGCGGTGATGACGACCACCTCCGAGGCCAGTTCGGGATCGGAGCCGCGAAGCAGTCCCAGGACGTTCGCAGTCTCCTTGGAGGTGAGCGTGTTCTCGATGGCGAGCGAGGTGCGGATTCCCAGAGGCATGGGTTCGAAGTCGCGAGTCCGGGCCGCCTGGGTCAGTTCGTCGAGTTCGAAGCCGCCCAGCGCGACCAGTTCGGTCGCGGCCTGCTCCGTGACCCAGGCTGCGACCTGCACTCGGGGTTCACCCTGCCAGGGGAGTTCGAACTGCTCACCGGTCCAGGAGGTCTGGACGACCTGCCAGGGGTAGCCGGCCGACGGAGTCGTATGGATGATGATCGCTCCCACCGCGCCCTCGCGAGCAGCACTCTCGTACTTGTAGCGCCAGCGGCCGTAGTAGAGCCGACGGGTTCCCTCGAAGAGATCGGGGTCCCAGTCGGGGTCGTTGTTGAGCATCAGCAGGACCTTGCCCCGCAGATCGGCTTCACCGAAGTCGTTCCAGTCGTGCTCCGGCGCCCGAATGCCGTAGCCGACGAAGACGACTTCGGCGTCGTCGAGCGTCGACGTGCGCGCTTGGACCCCGGAGCCGGCGATGAACTCTTCGAACCAGTCGAGTTCGAGGACGCCGTCGCCGCTTTCGAAGGACCAGGCCTCGGGAACCTCGGAAGTGATGCCCACGATCTCGAACGGTTGACGCCAGCTGCCGTCAGGACCGCCCGGCTCGAGACCGGCGTCAGAGAGAACGTCTTCGATGTACTGCTGCGCCCTGAGATCACCCTCGGTTCCCGGCCCCCGTCCTTCCATGGCGTCATCAGCGAGGTCGGAGACCAGCTTCGCCAGGGAAGCCTCCGCGATCGTCTCTGACGCTTCGAGTGCGCCTTCGGGGAGCGAATCCAGGAGGTCGTCCCTCTCGCTCGTGGTGGAGGAGTCTCCGCAGGCGAGGAGGCCGGAGAACAGGATGGCGCAGAAGAGAAGGACGGTGTAGCGGGCGTTGAGCATGGGGTCTCCTGGAGGAAGTCCGACGAGCCGGCGACTCTAGCAGCCGGTCGCGCCTGTGATCAGGTCTTCGATCGTCTTGTCCCCGAGTTCCTCGACCGTCTTGCTCTCGAGTTCGGCCAGCGCCTGCCAGGCCGGCCCCTCCTCGTGTCGCGGTGGGTCGGCGAGCTGAAGAACGTCGCGGATGTAGATTGTCTCGGGAGGTCGAGCCAGCGCGAAATGGGGAGGGGAGTCGCTCGAGCCCTCGATCTCGAGAATGACCCCGGCTTCCTGCAGGCGCTCGAGGAAGGGCGTGATGACTTTCATGCTCAGGCCCATCTCGGCGGCGATCTCGGGACGGCTGCGAGTCTGTCCCTGGCGAAAGGCGGCCGCGATCGAGGTGACCATGGGGACGAACCAGCGTGGATCGCCGGGCACCGGTGGGTCCATCGGATCCGCCCCGAACTTGTTGCTGGCCACGTACTGGACGGAATAGCTGATCTCCAGTCCGAACAGCACGATCAGCCAGGAGAGGAATATCCACAGGAGTAGGAGCGGAATCAGGGCGAGGGCGCCGTAGAGGCTCGTGATGGCGGTGCTCTGGACGTAGACCCCGAAGAGTTCCTGGAGAACGAGCCACAGACTCGCACCGATGAAGCTGCCGATTGCCGCCGCCCTGAGCTGGACATAGGTGTTGGGCAGGCCCCGGAAGGCGATCAGGAGGACCACCCAACTGGCCAGCAGCGGAGACAGCGAGACGAGGGCGACGCCCAGCCAGGGCGAGTTGCCCGACGAGGAGATCCGTTCCGTCCACTGGTCCTGCAGGATCTGCGATCCCACGACGACGATCGGGCCGAGAACGATGAGGGTGAAGTAGAGCGGGAGACGAACCCGCAGCGACCGCTTGCGCTCGGCTCGATAGATCGAGTCGAAGGAGCGCTCGATGATCGACAAGAGGCTGGTGGCGCCATAGAAGAAGGCGATCACCCCGACGATGCTGATGCCGGTGAAGCTGACGCTCGAAAGCTGGTCCAGCACATCGGCGAAACGCCCCCTGAGGGCCTCTCTGGCGCTCTCGAACTCCTCATAGCCCGGTCCTCCCTGCACCGTGCGGAAGGCGCTGCTGTCGAGCAGGGCCTGGGGCAGCAGGAGATCCAGCACGAAGGTCTCGAAGCGGTCGGAGTAGGTTTCGAGGCCGCGAAGCGAGCCGACTACGAGGAAGCCGAGCACCAGCATCGGGACGAGTGAGAAGAGCGTGTGGTAGGTCAGGGCTGCCGCGATCTGGGACGCCTTGTCACGCCGCAATTCGCCCGCGCAGTGTGATGCGAGGCGGGCCGCGAACGCCAGACCGCGCTGCCACAGCGTGAGTTCCTCACCGGGAGCCGTCAGCAGGCGTCGAAGATGAAGGGCGAACTCGCGGATGGGATTGCCCATGGCTTTGGGAACTTAGCAGACGGCCGCGGCTAGAATCGTTGTGCGGACCGCCCCCCGGGTCCTGCCGGAGGCTGCGTGATCCAGAGAAATCCGAACCTGAACGCCCTGTTGGACCTCTGTCTCGCCGCGTTCTCGATCGCCGCGCTCTCGGGCTGCGCCGGCGAGGTCAGCGACCCCCCGGAAGTCGGAGGGCTCGAGGTTCATGCCGACCTCGAAGTCAGTCTCTTCGCCTCGGAGCCCGACATCCTCGATCCCGTCGCGCTGACCTTCGACGCCCGAGGTCGAATGTATGTCGTGGAGATGCGGGACTATCCCTACGGCCTGGGGCCGGACGGCGAGGTGGGGTCGACGATCCGTCTGCTCGAGGATCTCGACGGTGACGGGGTCGCCGATCGCTCGACGATCTTCGCCGAGGAGATCTCGTTCCCGACTTCGATCGTCGCCTGGAACGACGGCGTGTTCGTCGCCGCGCCCCCCCAGATCCTCTATCTCGCCGATCGCGACGGCGATCGGGTCGCCGAGGTTCGTGAGGTGGTCTACGACGGCTTCGTCCTGGGCGTGACCGACAGCAACTTCGCCGGCCTGAGGTGGGGGCTCGACAATTCGATCCACGGGGTCAACGGCGGCAACGGCGGCATCGTGGTCGGAACGGACGGGGACGGGCCGATCTCGATTCGTGGGCGGGACTTCCGCTTCGACCCGCGAACCCGGGCCTTCGAGACGTCGTTCGAGACCTCGTCGGGGTTCGGCCTCGTGTTCGACGACTGGGGTCGAAGCTTCACGACCTACAACATCGATCATCTTCAGCATCGCTTCCTCGAGTCGCGCTATCTCGACCGCGAACCGGCGCTGTCGGCGGTCGACACCACTCGCAACATCTCCGATCATGGTCCGATGGCCGAGATCTACCCGATCTCCGCGCCGCAGACCCGCCCCAATCACCCCGAGCAGTCGGGCTTCTACTCGGCGGCTGGCGGCATGGGTTTCCTCGACTTCGGTCCGGGCCTGCCGGACGGCATTCTGGTCGGCGACGTCGTCGGCAATCTGATCTCGCGCGAACGGCTGCGCAGCGAGGGCGTCGCTTTTGCCACCGCTCGAGCCGAGGAGGAACTGGAGAGCGAGTTCCTGGCGTCCTCAGATCCGTACTTTCGAGGAGTGGCCGCCGAGCACGGCCCCGACGGCGCTCTCTACGTCGCCGACATGCACCGCGCCGTGATCGAGCATCCCGACTACATCCCGGAATCGATGCTCGCCGAACTCGACGTGGCCGAGGGGCGCGACCGCGGCCGCATCTACCGGGTGGCCGCGAGGAAGGAAGCGAAGAAGACCTTCTCGGGAGTCGACCTCCAGGAGCGATCGTCTCCCGAACTCGTCGAGTTTCTCGATCATCCGCGCCGCTGGTGGCGTGATACTGCGCAGAGACTGCTGATCGAGCGATCTTTCGAAGACCAGACACCCCCACTGGCCGAACTCGAAACCATGGCGGTCTCGGGGACCGCGCTCGGTCGACTCCATGCACTATGGACCCTGGACGGACTCGGGGCGCTGAGTGCAGAGGTCGTCCTGTCGGCGCTCGAATCGGAGATCCCCGAACTGCGGGAGAACGCCGTTCTGCTCGCGGAGTCCCGACTCGAGGAGGCACCCCGGCTGGTCGACGCCGTGATCGGAAGGGCCGACGATCCGAACCCGCGAATTCGATTCAGGGTGGCCCTGGCCCTGGGGAGTGTTCCGGCGGCCCGGTCCCTGGCTCCGCTGATGACCCTTCTCGGCAATGACGGCGGCGATGAGTGGATGCGACTCGCAGTGCTGAGTTCTCTTGGTGACGGCGCCAAAGCGGCGCTGGCGGCGGCGACCGATTCTCGAACACCACCCGCGCCGGGAATCCTCGCAAGTCTGGACGGCTTGGCGGATCTTGTTGCAGCTCGCGGCGAGCCTCTCGACGACGTCCTGGCCGGGGTGCTCTCTCCTGAGGCGACGACTTCGGTACGCCGGGCCGCCCTCGAAGGGATGGCGCGCGGTTTGAAGAGGAGCAGCGCGGCATACCCCTTGTCCCACGAGTCCCAGCGCCTGCTACGCGCTGGTCTGGCCTACGATTCGAGCGTGGATGCCGCGCGAATTCTCGCGGTGGTCGATGGAGGGGGGCTGGTGCTCGACCCCGAGCGCTCACGGCTGATCGAGCGCTCGACGGATCGGCTGTTGGACGGAGTCGGCAGTGAAGAGGATCTGCTGGCCGATCTGCGGATCGTGTCGGCGTCCGAGGAGCCGCAGGCGGCCGAGGTGCTGCTCGCCCTGCTTGGGAGTGAGACGCCCCTCTGGCTGCAGGAAAGCGCCCTCGAGCATCTGCTCGATGTCCGGGTGTCCGACGTCGGCGTCGGCCTGGTGGAGCGCTGGCGGTCATTGCTTCCCGCCCTCAGGCCGAGGGCTCTACGGGTGATCCTTCGCCGCGTCGAGTACCACGACGCTTTGCTCGACGCTCTCGAGGAGGGAGCGATCTCTCTCGGTGAACTCAACCTGGACCTCGAGCAGCGTCGGCGCCTGCTGCGCGAGAGCACCCCCGAGATCCATCGTCGCGCTGCCAGGTTCATGAGCGATGACGATTACGGACATCGCAGCGAGACCGTGGTCGCGTGGCTCGAGCGTCTTCCGGCAGAGGGCGACGCCGAGCGCGGACGGGATTTCTACGACCAGGTCTGCGCCCAGTGCCATCCTGCCGGCGACGCTGGTTCGCCGGTGGGGCCGGATCTGCGTTCGCTACGGCATCGCAGCGTCGAGGATCTGGCGTCGAACATCCTCGATCCCAACATGGCGATCAACCCGAGCTTCGGCGCCGTGCGGGTGATCCTGACCGGGGGTGGGAGGAGACCGGTCTGTTGGCCTCGGAGTCCGCGAGCGAAGTCGAGTTGCTCCAGGCCTTCGGCGCGCGTCGTCGGATCGCGCGGGTCGAGATCGCCCGGATCGAGGCGTCGGGGCGGTCGCTGATGCCGGAAGGGCTCGAGGCCGGCAGGTCGCCGCAGGATCTCCGCGATCTGATCGCCTTCATCCAGGGGCTGTGAGGGACTCGGGAGGAACTCGAGGGGCTCAGTGGAAATCGTGGCTCGGGACCTTCGAGATCTGGTCGAGGGGCCAGAAGCGCCTGGCCCGGATCGACAGGGACCCGTCGCGCTTCTGGAGCAGTCCCTCGACGATCAGTCCTGAAGCCCCGACGATCAATCGCCGGTTCTCCTGGAGAAGCTGCGGCGTCACCATGGCCTGCGACATTCCGGTCTCGTCCTCCAGGGTGATGAAGAGGAGTCCCTTGGCCGTTCCGGGGCGCTGGCGGACGATGACCGAACCGGCCGTGCGGACGATGCGATCCGAGGGGATCGTGTCGAGTCGGGCTGCCGGGATCACGCCATGGCGATCGAGGCGCGAGCGCAGGTACTCGAGCGGGTGGCGGCCGGTGGTCAGGCCGGTGGTTTCGAAGTCGGCGAGGGTTTCCTCGATGGCGCTCATCTCGCTGAGGGGAGAGGCGCTGAGGTCGGGGATCGATTCGAGCAGGGGGCCGGCGGTCCGCGACAGGCGGGCCACCTGCCACAACGCTTCCCGACGGCCGATTCCCAGCGACTGCATCGCTCCACCATGGGCCAGGGCGTCGAGCTCGCCGGCCCTGAGGCTGCAGCGCTGAGCGAGATCCTGGGAACTGGTGAAGGCCGCCCGTGCCTGTTCGCGTTCGATCCGTTCGCCGGCCTCCTGACGCAGTCCGCGGACGTAACGCAGACCGACCCTGGTGGCTCCGCGGACCGTCGAACCCGCAGCTTCGGGTTCCCACCGACACCGCCACCCGGAGTGATTGACGTCGACGGGGCGCACCTCGACGCCATGGTGGCGAGCGTCCCGGACCAGGCTGGCCGGGTGGTAGAAGCCCATCGGCCAGGCATTGAGCAGCGTGGTGTAGAAGGTCGTCGGGTGGTAGGCCTTGAGGTAGGCGCTGGCGTAGGCGATGAGGGCGAAGCTCGCCGAGTGGGATTCGGGGAAACCGTAGAGCGCGAAGGCGGTGATCTGTTGGACGATCTCGTCCTGGGCCTGGTCGAGAATGCCCCGTTCGGCCATGCCGGCACGCAGTCGACTCTCGATCGACTCCATTCGTTCCATCGAGCGTTTGAAGCCCATGGCACGGCGCAGCTCCTCGGCCTCGCCGCCGCTGAAGCCCGCCGCCACCATGGCGATCTTGAGGATCTGTTCCTGGAAGATCGGCACCCCCAGGGTGCGTTCGAGGATCGGTTCCAGACTGGGGTGGGGGTAGGTCACCGGCTCTCGCCCCATGCGGCGTTCGAAGTAGGGGTGGGCCATCTTGCCGACGATCGGCCCCGGTCGGATGATGGCGATCTGGATCACGAGGTCGTAGAAGCGGCGCGGGGCGTTGCGGGGCAGCGAAGCCATCTGGGCTCGGCTTTCGACCTGGAACATGCCGACGGTGTCGGCGCGCCGCAGCATTTCGTAGATCTTCGGATCGTCGGGCGGCAGGTGGGCGTAGTCGACGATCGTTCCTTCGTGGGTCCGAATCATGGGGACGGCCTCGGCGAGGGCGTTGAGCATGCCCAGACCGAGCAGATCGACCTTGACGATTCCGAGGTCGGCGCAGTCGTCCTTGTCCCACTGCACGATCACGCGTCCGGGCATCGACGCCGGCTCCAGGGGGACGACTTCGTCGAGCCTGCCGGCCGCGATCACCATGCCGCCCGAATGCTGTCCCAGGTGTCGGGGCAGGTTCTGGATCCGCTGCCACAGGTCGGCGAACAGCTGGATCCTGGCGTCGCCGGGGTCGAATCCCGCTTCGCGCAGCTCCTCGTCGAGTTTCTTGCTGTCGCCGCGATGGATGTCGTAGCGCCAGCTGCCGAGCTGCTTGGCGAGGCGATCGACCTGGTTCTGGGAGTAGCCGAGGACCTTCGAGACCTCCCTCGCAGCCATCCGGTCGCGGTAGGTGATCACGTTGGCGGTCATCGCCGAGCCGTGGACGCCGTAGCGCTGGTAGACGTACTGGATGACGGATTCCCGAGGTTCTCCGGAGGGCAGGTCGAGATCGATGTCGGGCCATTCGCCACGCTCTTCGGAGAGAAAGCGCTCGAACAGCAGTTCCATCTTCACCGGATCGACCGCCGTGATCGACAGCGAGTAGCAGACGGCGCTGTTGGCCGCCGAACCCCGTCCCTGCGCCAGGATGCCGTTGCGGTGACAGAACCGGACGATGTCCCAGACGATCAGGAAGTAGCCCGCCAGGCCGAGTTTGCCGATCATCGCCAGTTCCTTTTCGATCTGGCTCTGGGCGCGGGCCGTGAAGGGACGGAACCGGGCTCGGGCTCCGTTCCAGGTCAACTCGCGCAGATAGCCGTCGGGAGTCTGGCCCGGGGGGAGCGGGTAGTCGGGGAAGCGGTAGCCCAGGTCGGCGAGGGTGAAGTCGAGGTCGTGGGCCAGTTCGAGGCTGTGCTCGAGGGCTCGAGGCAGGTCACGGAACAGGGTCCCCATCTCTTCGGCGGTGCGCAGGTGGCGATTGCGATGGGCGTCGAGGACCACTCCGGCCTCGTCGAGTCGTGTGCGGTGTCGCAGGCAGGTGAGGACGTCGAAGAGCGGTTTGTCGGAGGGGCGGGCGTAGCGCACTCCATTGGTGGCCAGCAGGGGAAGCCGGCGGCCCTGCGCGAGATCGATCAGGAGTTCGTTGCGCTCCTCCTGCTCTCGCCGTTGATGGCGTTGGATCTCGACCGAGAGGCGTTGCGGGAAGAGATCGCAGAGGCGCTCGAGAAGACGTCGGGCGCCGCCTCGCCCCTGATCTCGGATGGCATGGGCGAGGGGACCCTCCTCGCCGCCGGTCAGACAGTGCAGTCCTTCGGCCTGCTCGACGAGACTGTTCCAGTGCACCCGGGCCTCGCCCTTGGGGTGATTCAGGGCTGCTTCGGTCAACAGGCGACAGAGGTTGCGATAGCCCTGGCGATTCGCGACCAGCAGGGTGATGCGTTGTTCGGTGAGTGCTTCGGGTCGCTGGGTCGAGGGAGGGAGACGGAACGTCGGTGCAGCAGCGAAACCGTCGAGGACGACCTCGGCGCCGACCAGCGCCTTGATACCGGCCTGGCGGGCTGCCTTGTAGAAGCGCGGCGCGCCGTAGACGCCGTTGCGATCGATCAGGGCGACGGCGGGCAGTCCGAGTTCGGCAGCCCGTTCGATCAGGTCCTCGGGTGGAGAGGCGCCTTCGAGAAACGAGAAAGCCGAGGCCGCATGCAGTTCGGCGTAGCGCTGCCGGGTGGGGGAGGGACGTCGGTAGTGTCGCTCCCGGACCTTCTCCTTGCGGGCCCCCGGCGACAGATAGCCGCGTCGCATGGGGTGTTCGCTCATCTCGATTGCCCTGACTCCAGTCGGAAAGCCGTCAGAGTAGCGTAAAAAAGGCGTAAGTCAAGATTTGGCCATCTTTGGGGTTCTTGTTACCCTGCCCGCCCCTGAAGACCTTCCAGGAGAAAGCGATGGCAAGGACGATCCGACCGAACGACCGGCAGCAGGACGCTGCCCAGCTCAATCCCCATGCGGGAGCACGACGCCGCCTGCTGAAGGCCGCGGGCATGACCGCCATGGCCGGCTTCGTGGCCCTGGACTGGCGACGCCCGTTGGTGCGCCTCGGCTCCCTGCCGGCCCATGCCCAGGCGACCGCCAACCTCTGCGACATCGTTCTGACCGGCTCCGCGGCTCAGGTGGGTTCCTCGACGGGGATATCCACGGCCTTCTGGACGTACCTGGCTGGGGTCTCCGAAGTGGGCGGCACGAGCGAGTCCGGCCCTAGTTCCACGAACCAAACGACCGCCTTCGACATCCCCGGGTGGACCTTCCAGCCTTCCGCGCCGGGCAGCTACGTTGCGCTTCAGACCCTGATCATTTCGGCCGGTGGCGGCGAGTTCAACTGGATTGCCCGCGCCGATTGCTGTGACGCCAGTGCGCAGGGCGTGACTCTATTCGCTAGTGCCCCCAACGGTGCCTCGACCATCACCACGCCGAACCCCGGCCAGTACTTCCTCGTCGGCGACGACGGTTCCTGCACCTGGAACCCAGACTGATCTCAGCCCGACGGACGGACGCCGGTCTAAGATCCCGCTGTGACCGACCTGCCGAAGAGCAGCACGCTCCAGGAGATCGCCCATGAGATCGGGCTTGACGTGGCGCACCGCCACGTCTTCCTGTGCGCCGATCAGACGCATTCGCGTTGCGCTCCCCGGCAGCAAACGCTCGAGTCGTGGGCCTACCTGAAACGCCGACTGCGGGAGTTGGGGCTGTCCGAGATGGGGGGCGTGCTGCGCTCGAAGGTCGACTGCCTGCGGGTCTGTCGCGACGGTCCGATCGCGGTCGTCTACCCAGACGGCTGCTGGTACCGAGGCTGCGAGCCGGAGGTTCTCGAGAGGATCATTCAGGAACACCTCATCGGGGGCGAACCGGTGCAGGAGTATCTATTCGAGCGCCATCCGCTTCGGGGTGATCGATGAGCCGTCGCAGGAGTTTCTCGGGCGCCCCCTGGGAGGAGCGCATTGCCTACTGTCGCGCCCTGCGCGTCGGCAACCAGGTTTTCGTCAAGGGAACGGCGCCGGTTGCCGACGATGGAACCACCTGGGCGCCGGGCGACGCCTACGAACAGGCGAGGCGTTGCTTCGAGTTGATTTCGGCAGCGCTGGCCGATGTCGATGCCGAGATGAGCGACGTGGTCCGGACCCGGATGTTCGTCACCGATGTCGAGCAGTGGGAGGCCTTCGGCCGAGCTCACAAAGAGGCATTCTCCGAGCACCCTCCGGTGGCGACCATGGTTGGCGTGACGGCCTTGATCGACCCCGAGATGATGATCGAGATCGAAGTCGACGCCGTCTGTGATCCGAGCGCGGAAGACGAATGACAAGCGAGGCGGTCGAGGTCCGCGGGGCGTCGACCCACAATCTCCAGTCGATCGATTGTCGGATTCCACACGGCAAGGTGACGGTGGTCACCGGACCTTCCGGAGCCGGCAAGTCGTCGCTCGCCTTCGACACGGTCTACGCCGAGGCGCAGCGCCGATTCGTGGAATCGATGTCGACCTACACGCGACAGTTCCTCGACAAGATGGAGAGGCCTCCCGTCGAGAGTCTCGAAGGCGTCCTGCCCGCGGTGGCCCTGGTCGCCCACAACTCGATCCAGAACGCCCGCTCGACCGTTGGGACCCTGACCGAGGTGCACGACGTCCTGCGCCTGCTGTTCACCCATGTGGGCGAGGTCATGTGCCCGAACGGACACGGCGTCATGCTGTCGGCGGGTCCTTCCGAAGTCGCGGATCGCATTTTCGAGGCGGGGGGTGCAAGCCGCACCGTCGTCGCCAACATGGCGCGACCCTCCAGGGACGCAGACCTGAAGCTGCGCGAACTGATCCGGCAGGGCTACTTCAGGGTCCAGGACGGCGATGAGCTCGTGCGTCTCGAGGAGGGCGCCCGCTGGCTGAAACGTTGGGACCCACTGCCGGTCGTGATCGGACGCTTCAAGCCGTCGAAGGAAACGCGGACCCGTCTCACGGCCGCGATCGAGGAGGCCTACCGCCTGGCGCAGGGACGTGTCGAGATCCTCGGCGCGCCGGACTCCCATTTCAGCCTGGCTCTGACCTGCTCGAAATGCGGCGAGACCGCGTCGAGGCCGGCTCCGGCCCTGTTCTCGTTCAACAGTCCACTGGGGGCCTGTTCCCAGTGTCAGGGCTTCGGGAGGGTCATCGGCGTCGATCGCGAGCGGGTGATCCCCGACCGGAGCAAGAGTCTGCGTGAACGACCCATCGCTGTCTGGAACAGTCCCGCCTACGAGAAGCGGTATGGCCCCCTCTTCGATGCCGCCGAGGAGCGTGGCCTCGATCTCGACCTGCCTCTCGAGTCGTGGGCGGACGAGGACATCGAGTTCCTGTGGTCGGGCAAAGGCGGCGGCTACCGCAATCTCGATCGCTTCTTTCGCTGGCTCGAGCGGCGCAACTACCGGGTGCACATCCGCGTTCTGCTGGCTCGCTACCGCTCCTACGAAGACTGCCCGCGCTGCGCAGGCAACCGGCTGAAGCCCGAGGCCCTGCGGGTGCTCGTTCACGAGCGCACGATCGGAGACCTCAGCGGCTGGAGCATCGAGAAACTGCAGCAGTGGTTCGACGAGTGCCCGTGGAGCGACAGAGAGCGGGAAGTCGCCGGCCACCTCATCGAGCAACTCGGAGTGCGCATCGAGACGCTGTGCCGGGTCGGGTTGGACTACCTGAGTCTCGATCGCCAGGGGCGGACCCTGTCGGGAGGCGAGGCGCAGCGAATCCAGCTGGCCTCGGCCCTGGGTTCGGGACTCACTACCACGCTCTACGTGCTGGACGAGCCGACCGTGGGTCTCCATCCCCAGGACTCCGGTCGGCTGCTCGGGTTGCTCCAGGACCTGGCGAAAGGCGGCAACACCGTCCTCGTCGTGGAGCACGACCGTTGCCTGATCGAGGGCGCCGATCACGTGATCGACCTGGGGCCGAAGGCCGGCCGGCTCGGGGGCCGGGTGGTTGCCGAAGGCACGCTCGAAGACGTGCTGAAGAGCGAGGAGTCCTTGACGGCTGTCTACCTGAAGAAGGCGGGCGCACGGGATCCTGGGAACGCTCTCGCAGAGGAGGCGGTCGAAGCGCTGCCGCGCATCGGAGTGCGCGGAGCTCGAGAGAACAATCTGCGCGATGTCGACGTCGAGTTTCCGCTTGGCTGCCTGGTGGTGGTGAGCGGTGTTTCGGGCTCCGGCAAGTCGACCCTCGTTCACCGTGTGCTCCACGACACTTTTCAGCGATCGCAGGGCGTCGTCGACGTCGAGCCGGGGGAATGCGATGAGCTCGTCGGCTTCGAGTCCCTGGAGGACGTGATCCTGGTCGACCAACGCCCCCTGGGCCGGTCGAGTCGGTCGAATCCGGTGACCTACATCAAGGCCTATGACGAGATCCGCAAGCTCTACGCCACGACGACCCGCGCCAGGCGCGACGGGATCAAGGCCGGGGCCTTCTCGTTCAACGTCGAAGGAGGTCGTTGCCCCGAGTGTCAGGGAACGGGACAGCAGGAAGTCGACATGCACTTCATGGCTTCGGTGCGCGTGCGCTGCGATACCTGCCAGGGGCGCCGATTCCAGCGCAAGGTTCTCGATGTGCTCTACCGGGGCCTTTCGATCGCCGAGACGCTGGAACTCACCGTCGAGGAGGCGCTGTCCCACTTCCGAGAGGAGCGCCGCCTGCGACGACGACTGAAAGTGCTCATGGACGTGGGCCTGGGTTACCTGCATCTCGGTCAACCCACGGCGACGCTCTCCGGTGGGGAAGCCCAGAGGCTCAAGTTGGCGAGCTTTCTCGACTCCCGGAAGGGCAAGGACAGCAAGCCGCGCCTGTTCCTCTTCGATGAGCCGACCACGGGCCTCCACATGGCGGACATCGATCTGTTGCACGGCACTCTTCGTCGACTGATCGAGGCCGGGAACGGAGTCCTGGTCGTCGAGCACAGCCTCGATCTGGTTTCGAAGGCCGACTGGATCATCGATCTGGGACCCGGCGGAGGCAGTCACGGTGGAGAGGTGCTGTTCTCCGGGACTTTGCAGAGCTTTCTGGCGGAGGGCGAGGGTCCGACGGCGGTCGAACTCCGAGCTCATGTCGCGAACTGACCCGAGGCCGTTCAGACTGCCCTCGGGAGCGGCACGGGGAGGCCTGCCTGAGAGAGCCGGGATCGGGCCCGACGAACCCGGCGACGGAAGACCGGAAAGCCTGTGATGATGCCTAGTTGCAGGGCAGATGCCGGCCTTCGTGCTAGCCTCGCCTATCGTCCTCGACCGCAGCGTGGGGCCAAGCCTTGTCCGAGAACCCGTCGCAGCCAGCGCAGCTCCTGACCAAGGGCCTCGAAGAAGAGGTCTATACCGGCACCTTCCACGGTGACGTGGTGCCCCTGGCCAAGCAGATCTCGAACGAGCTCGAGGGATTTTCGACCGAGCCCGACGGTCGCAATGTCGAGTTCAAGACCGCGGCGTATGCCGACTACGAAGACCTGATGGCGGAGGTCATGGGCAAACGCTGCATGCTGCGGCGCCACCTGACTCGGCTCGGCGACTACACCCTCGTGCCGGGGGCGACCCTGTCGCTGGCCCAACGCGGCGAGTTCATGATCTCCGACCCCGACAATCCCTACTACCAGTTCATCCAGGAAACCTACGGACCGTTGGTCGTGACCGCCAGTACGCATCTGAACGTCGGAGTGCCGGACGTGGAGGATCTGATCCGGGCCTGCCGCGTCCTGCGGCTCGAGGCGTCGATGTTCCTGGCCTGGTCTGCCGCTTCTCCCTTCATGTTCGGTGACGTGACGGGGTTCCACTCGACCCGCTGGCATGTGTTCCCGGAAGCCCCGGAAGAAGCGCCGTTGTTCCGTGACCACGGCCATTTCGTACGCTGGGTAGGTGAGCAGATCGAGATCGGCAAGATGCGGAACCGCCGCCATCTATGGATCTCCGTGCGGCCCAACGGGCCGGAGAGTCCGAAGGATCTCGGCTGGCTCGAGTTGAGGATCTGTGATCGCATCAGCTGTCCTCTCAATCTCAAGGCGATGCTGGCGCTGCTCGAAGGCCGGATCTGGCAGGTTCTCGAGGATCCGGATCTCGATCCGTTGAAGGAGGCCGAGCAGGGAGCCTGGACGGAGATGATTCGCAAGAACGAAGCCGCGGCGGCCAGGTCCAGCCTCGAGGCCAAGGTCACCGACTGGCAAACCGGGCGAGAGGTGTGGGTTCGCGACTGGATGGCCGAGAGAGTCGAAGATCTCGCCGGGGTCGGCGCCAGGCACGGTTTCGACGCGTACCTGCCGCGCGTTCTCGAGCGTTTGGAAGTCGGCAGTCCGGCGCAGGTCTGGTTGCGTCGGATCGCCAAGGGCCGATCGGTCCGATCGGTGATCCAGGAGGCCATCCTCGAGATGGCGGAAGACGACGTGCAGGTTGCCGGCCAGGAGTGCGCCTGAGGTCGCGTCGGGAGGATACGGATGAAGTCACGTGCTGCAGTAGCCTGGGAGGCCGGCAAGCCCCTCGAGATCGTGGAAGTCGACGTCGAGGGACCGCGAGCCGGAGAAGTGCTGGTCCGGGTCGTGGCCACCGGCGTCTGCCATACAGATGCATTCACTCTTTCCGGGGACGACCCGGAAGGAGTCTTTCCAGCCATCCTGGGCCACGAGGGTGGCGCGATCGTCGAGGAGGTGGGCGAGGGAGTCACGAGTGTTTCTCCTGGTGACCATGTGATTCCGCTCTACACGGCCGAGTGCGGAGAGTGCAAGTTCTGCCTCAGTGGCAAGACCAATCTCTGTGGCTCGGTGCGGGCGACCCAGGGGCGAGGCCTGATGCCCGACGAGACGAGTCGGTTCTCGAAGGACGGCGCCACGATCTACCACTTCATGGGGACGAGCACGTTCTCGGAGTACACGGTCTGTGCCGAGGTCTCGCTGGCGAAGATCTCCAAGTCGGCGCCGCTCGAGAAGGTCTGCCTCCTCGGTTGCGGGATCACGACGGGGATCGGTGCGGTCCACAACACGGCCAAGGTGATGCCGGGATCGACCGTGGCGGTTTTCGGGCTCGGATGTGTCGGATTGTCGGTGGTTCAGGGAGCGGTCATGGCCCAGGCCGGCCGGATCATCGCGATCGACGTGAATCCCGGCAAGTTCGAACTCGCCCGTCAGTTGGGGGCCACCGACTGCGTCAATCCGAAAGACCATGACGCTCCGATCCAGGAAGTGATCGTCGACATGACCGATGGAGGTGTCGACTATTCGTTCGAGTGCGTCGGCAACGTCCAGTTGATGCGATCCGCCCTCGAGTGCTGTCACAAGGGCTGGGGAGAGTCCACGATCATCGGCGTCGCCGGCAGCGGCCAGGAGATCTCCACACGGCCCTTCCAGCTCGTCACGGGCCGGGTTTGGCGAGGCTCCGCGTTCGGAGGAGTGAAGGGACGCTCGGAGGTGCCTGGGATGGTGGAGCAGGCCATGCAGGGCGAGATCCAGATCGATCCCTACATCACCCACGAGATGGGACTCGACGACATCAATCGGGCTTTCGACCTGATGCACGCCGGCGAGAGCATTCGTTCGGTGATCCGGTTCTGAGGAGCGATGGCGTCCCTTCCGGTTGAATCACGAGCGCTGAGCCGGCCGTGAGCGGTTCGTCATCGAGGCCGCGTCGTCGACTTCTGGTTCCGGAAGTCGTCCAGAGTTCGGCGATGGACTGCGGTCCCGCGGCACTGAAGGCAGTGTTGGAGGGATTCGGCATTCCGGCAAGCTACGGGCGCCTGCGCGAGGCCTGTCAGACCAGCGTCGATGGAACCTCGATCGACACGCTCGAGGAGCTCGCCTGCAGCCTTGGGCTCGATGCGGAACAGATCATGATTCCCGTTGACCACGTCCTGGATGCCGAGCACGGGGGCCTTCCGGGGATCGCCGTCACCACGCAGCCGAATGGGTCGACGCACTTCGTGGTGGTCTGGCGGAAGCACGGCGGCTGGTTGCAGGTCATGGATCCCACCATCGGTCGACGCTGGGTGCGCGAGTCCTCGTTCCTCAACGAGCTCTATGTCCACAAGGTGTCGGTGCCGGCGAGGGACTGGTTCGAGTGGACGAAGAGCGAGGAGTTCCGAGGCGCGCTGCGACATCGGATGCAGACTCTCGGCCTGGGAAAGGGAGAGATCGAGAGGCGGATCGGGGTCGCGGATGCGCAATCGAGCTGGAGCGACATGGCGGCGCTCGATGCGGCGGTTCGCATGGGGGCGGCTCTCGTCGAAGCTGGAGCGATCGATCGCGGGAAGGAGGTCTGTGGACTGATCGCCGCTGCTCGCCCTGAGGAGATTCCCGAGGCCTACTGGACCGCCTACGATCCGTCGCTGCTCGGGGAGCCTGCAGTAGCGACATCCGAGTCGTCGGAGGGCCCGGTCGGCGGCGAGGGAGAGCGACCCGCAGGCGGGCCCGGGTCGGTGACCCTGGTCGGTGCGCTGCTGATTCGTCTCCGGGGAACGACGGAGTCGGCGCCTGGCGACGAGGACGAGCCCGAACTTCGCGCCATCACCGAGGACGCGGAAGAGCGGCCCGGCGCGAAACTGCTCGAGATGCTCCGACAGGACGGCGTCGGTCTGCTTCTGACGTTGATCGGCGGCTCCCTTCTCGCCGCCAGTGGAGTGCTGCTCGAGGCGTTGTTGTTCCGCTCGATGCTCGATCTCGGCGAGCACCTCACGGTGGCAGGTCAGCGATTGACAGCCGTGGGCGGGGTGGTCGCTCTCGGCGTCGCGCTGCTCTTCCTCGACCTTCCGATCTCGCAGGGTCTGTGGCGGATCGGCCGGCGCCTCGAGGTGCGTCTGAGAATCGCGTTCCTGGAGAAGTTGCCCCGACTCGGGGATCGATACTTCTCGAGTCGTCTGAGTTCCGACATGGCGGAGCGGAGCCACTCCATCCACCAGTTGCGCAACGTGGGAAGCCTGTTCGGCGCCCTGACCCGAACCTCGTTCGAGCTGCTGTTCGTGACGTTGGGGATCCTCTGGCTGGATCCGGCGAGTGCGCCCTACGCGGTGACCGCCGCGATCGCCTGTGTCTTCATTCCGATCCTGGCCCAGCGCGGCCTGGCCGAGCGCGACCTGCGGGTGAGGAGCCATACCGGGGCCCTGAGCCGTTTCTACCTCGACTCGCTTCTCGGCCTGGTCCCGATCCGCTCGCATTCGGCCGAGGACACCATGCGACGAGAGCACGAGTCGCTGCTCAGCGAATGGACTCGGGCGGGATTGAGGCTGCAACGCAGGACCGTGGCGATGCTCGGCTGGCAGCTCTTCATCAGTTTCGGTTTTGCGATTCTGCTGGTGCTGAACCATCTTCGGCGGGGGAGCGATGAGCCGGCCGTGCTCCTGTTGGTGTTCTGGGCGCTGTCCCTGCCGGTCCTCGGACAGGAGATCGCACTTCTCTGGAGCCGCTATCCCTGGCAGCGAAACATCACCCTGCGGCTTCTCGAACCGCTCGGCGCGCTCGAGGGATTGAGGCCGGAGGCCGTCGAGGATCCCGGGGCGTCGTCGATCGAATCCGCGCCGAGGATCGTGATGTCGGGTGTGGCGGTGACCGCGACGGGACATCGCCTCCTGTCAGATATCGACCTCGAGATCCCGGCCGGGAGTCATGTGGCGATCGTGGGTCGCTCCGGGGCCGGAAAGTCGAGTCTGCTGGGACTCCTGCTGGGATGGCACCGCCCTGCTTCGGGAAGCGTGGAGGTCGCGGGACGCCGGCTGACGGCCGATGTTCTCGAATCGCTCCGCCGGCAGACGGCCTGGGTCGATCCCACGGTGAGGCTCTGGAATCGGACCCTGCTCGAGAACGTCAGCTATGGCAACGATGGCGGCGACGTGGGCTTCGCCATCGATCGCTCCCTGCTCGAGGGGGTCCTGAAGAGCCTGCCGGACGGGATGCAGACGGTGCTCGGGGAGGGCGGCGCCATGGTGTCGGGCGGAGAAGGACAGCGAGTCCGGCTGGCTCGGGCAATGGTCAGGGAGGACGCCCGACTCGTGATCCTCGATGAGCCCTTCCGCGGGCTGCCGCGTGACGTTCGCGAAACGTTGCTCGAGCGTTCACGGGAGCTGTGGCGTGACGCGACGTTGTTCTATGCGAGTCACGACATCCTGCAGACCGTCGATTTCGACCACGTGGTGGTGATCGAGGGTGGGCGAATCGTCGAGCAGGGTCGCCCGCAGGAGCTGCGAGTCGCACAGGGGGCCTACACCAGGCTGCTCGAAGAGGAGGAGACGGTCCAGTCTCGACTCTGGCACGGCGACCAGTGGCGCCGACTGGTCATGGAGGGCGGTCGGTTGACAGATCCGCTGGAGGATCTCTCTTGAAGCCGGTAGCGAGCGAGTTCACCTGGTCGGCGGGTTCCCTGGGCGAGGTTCTGAGTGAGCTCATTGGGCGCTCAGGCCTCAGTCCGACGCGATTGAAGAATCCGCCGCCTTCGATCGAGAGCGTAGATCCGGGCCTGGTCGGCCAGTGGATCGAGAGTTCGTGCGAGGCCGCCGAGGTGGAAGCCCAGCTGGCGAGCGTTTCCTATCCCGAGATCGAGGCGCTGCTCCGGCGTGCTGCGCCGGCACTGATCCGAGTCGGGGAGGGAGGCCGAGTCAGCTACGTGGCCCTCCTACGGTCGAAGGAGAACTCGGTCGTTCTGCTCAGTCGTGCCAAGGAGCCGGTTTCCGTGCCGATCGAGTTGGTCCGGCGCTGGGTCTGCCGACGACTCGAGGAGCCGCTCGAAGGCGAAGTCGACAGCCTGCTCGAACGCAGCGGGGTGGACGCCAGGCGTCGCGACAAGGGCCGACGTTCGATTCTCGCCGACCGTCTGGCCAACGCTCATCTGGCCGGAGTCTGGCTCCTGCGTCCGCTTCCCGGGGCTTCCGTTCCAGATCTGGTGCGGCGCAGTCGGTTGCTGTCGCGGATGGTCGCACTGACCGGCACACACGCGCTCCAGTACTGCCTGTGGATCGCCTCGTGGTGGGTCATCGGAATCGCGGCGCTTCAGGGCCGGACCGATCCCGGCATGCTGCAGCTGTGGGTCGTCATGGTGCTCTCCCTGGTGCCTCTGCGAATGGGGACGACCTGGCTCCAGGGTTCTGTGGCGATTCTCGCAGGAGCGCTGCTCAAGCAGCGACTTCTGTACGGCGCACTCAAGTTGGACCCGGAAGAGATCCGTCACCAGGGAACAGGCCAGCTCCTCGCTCGGGTACTCGAATCAGAAGCGATGGAGTCCCTGGCCCTGAACGGCGGCTTCCACCTTCTGTTGGGTGCCATCGAGGTCGCCTTCGCGGCCGTCGTACTGGGACTCGGAGCCGGAGGCCCCCTTCACGCCCTCCTGCTGGTTGGCTGGGGTCTGGTGGTCTACTGGGTGGGCCGTCGTTACGCGGCTCGACGACGAGGCTGGACCGAAGGAAGGCTCAGCCTGACCTACGCTCTGGTGGAGAGCCTTCTCGGCCATCGCACGCGTCAGGCCCAGGAATCGAGAGCCCGTTGGCACGAGGACGAGGACCGCGAAGTCGAGGCCTACAGTCGGGCTTCGCGAGGACTCGATCGGCTTGCCGCAAGCCTGGGATCTGCGCTCCCTCGGGGGTGGATGATCGTCGGGGTTCTCGGGCTCGCCCCGCTGCTGGTGGGCGACCGTGCCTCGAGTGAGAGCCTGGCGGTGGCGTTTGGAGGGATCTTGCTCGCCTACGGCGCACTTCGAAGAGTCACCCTCGGGCTGAGCCAATTGTCGGGTGCCTCGATCGCCTGGGATCAGGTCGCTGAGATGTTCGATGCTGCTGCTCGGCCTTCTCTCCGATCGGACCCCGACCTCGCGTTGACTCGTGGGCAGTCGAGGGGACGAGTGCTTCTGGAAGCGAAGGAACTCGGCTTTCAGTACGCCTCGAGAACTCAGCCGGTCATCGACGATCTCGACCTCGAAGTCGAAGCGGGCGACCGGATCCTTCTCGAGGGGCCTTCTGGTTCGGGAAAGTCGACGCTGGCGAGCCTGCTTGCCGGACTTCGCAGTCCCTCTACAGGGCTTCTTCTGTTCAGGGGGCTCGATCGAACGAGTGCCGGCACGGCATTCTGGCGCAGGTCGGTGATTCTCGCTCCGCAGTTCCACGAGAACCACATCCTGAGCGAGTCGCTGGCCTTCAACATTCTCATGGGCCATCGCTGGCCGCCGATGAAGGAAGATCTCGATCGGGCGGAAGAACTCTGCCGGGAACTCGGTCTCGGAGATCTCCTCGAGAGAATGCCGTCGGGCTTGTTCCAGATGGTGGGGGAGAACGGCTGGCAGCTCTCTCATGGAGAACGCAGCCGCGTCTTCATCGCGAGAACGCTGATCCAGGAGCACGACATCTCGATCCTGGACGAGAGTCTGGGTGGCCTCGACGGCGAGAGCGATGTCATGCACAAGGTGATCATCGCGAGATCACCAACCCGGCAGTGGTCGAACACTCGCCGGGGGAGAAGGCCTCGGGGGGATGGGCGTGGCTGAATAGACCACGGCCACATGGCTGATCGCCACCCGCAGACCACTCCTGGGTGAGGTCCCCAGCGTCAGCGGTTCACACAGCAGCCGCGACCTGGCGCGCGGCGCTGAGTGCTACTCGAGAATGGCCGAAACGGCCTGGCCAGTCTTGACGGTGAATCGATGATCCGAGGGTCGATTCACCAGAGTCTCGAGAAGTTCAAACACCTGCGGTTTGACGCTCCCAGAGAATCCGGCCTTGAGGTTTGTATTTCGTTTTCATGGATTCGACTATTCGCTTTGACTGCCTATTCAGTGATCGCGCAGCTGCTCTGTCCGACCTTGACGCTTGTTTTGATCTTCGCGGTGTGTGTCTCCGGTACTGGAGGTGGGGTGAGTTGAGTTGGAAGTTATTCATTGATCTGCAGTCAGATGCTCTGTCCTGACCTTGACGCTTGTTTTGATCTTCATGGTGTGTGTCTCCGGATTGAGGTGGGGAGTGAGTTGCGTTGGAAGCTATTCAGTGATCGCGCAGCTGCTTTGTCCGACCTTGACGCTTGTTTTGATCTTCATGGTGTGTGTCTCCGGGATTGAGATGTGGGGAGTTGAGGGAAGTTATTCATTGATGCAGTCGATGCTTTGCCCGACCTTGACGTTTGTTCTGATCTTCATGGTGTGTGTCTCCGTTTGGATGGGGATTGAGGGTTACTCCTTGATGCAGTCAATGCTCTGTCCAACCTTGATGGTGCTCATCGTCTCTCCTTGGTTAAAGTCCCTGTAAACGCAAAAACCCCCGTCACCTCCAGCAAGAATCCGGAGTGAAGCGGGGGTTTGCGGTTCTACGCAGCCAGAGACTGGTAGGTAGGTGTTCTAGATCTTCTCTACTATGTTGGCCTAAGTCCTAGGGGCTAGATAGGCAGGCCCAGCGACCTCCTCCAATGTCGGAGAGTTTCGTCGGGCTACCTTTCAGGAGCGGATGCACCTTGAACGCAATCGGTTGTCTGAGCAATTCTTTTATGCGAACAAGATTCAATGAGTCAGCGGGATTGTTGAACTCGATCGATCGCGAAGTCAGGAATAGCCTGTTCCATGCTGCTCCTCGGCATCATCCTCAACGCTTTCAACCTAAGCCGGATAAAAATCTCGGTCAATTCCGGATCGAACTGGCTCCCCGCATCCTTCCTTAGGCGTCTAAGAGCTCTCTTGGGCAGGCCAGACCGGTAGGCTCGATCCGAGATCATCGCGTCGTAGGCATCTACGATCGACACGATTCTAGGAACCCAGCGGGATCTCGGATCCCGTTAGACCTGCCGCTGGTAGCCCCTCCGTCCCAGCGTTCATGGTGGTGGAGCACAAGGAGGCTAGCTTTCTCAAAGCCAGGGATCGGTCGCAGAATGGCCCAACCGAACTCAGGGTGCTTCTCGGCTAGCTCTCGCTCGGATTCTGTGAGCTTCCCCGGTTTGAGAAGAATTTGGTCAGGGACCCCTATCTTCCTGATATCGTGCAGGAGAGAGGCTCGCTCAATATCTTCGGGCATCCTCCCCGGTAACTCCAACGTCTTCGCGCAACCCTCACCGCCCACTCTGCGAGACGGGTCGCATGGAAACCGGTCCGAAGATCCTTGAGATCAAGCATCATGTTCAGAGCGTACATGACACCCGTTCTTGTCTTTCGCACCTCTTCTTCAAGCTTTTTGAGGGCTATGCGAGGGTTCCTGTTCAAGGGGCTGAGCATGTTCGATGGGGTGGACATTGCACACCGATCTTATGCTAGATCGGCTATTGAACACTCCTCGGCCCTTAGTTGACGAGAACGAAGGGTCCCCACTCGTGAGGACCGGAGAGTGTCTGACGGAGTTCGTCCATCGTCTCCGAGTATGAGATCTGCACGCTGGTGCCGGAGGCCAGTCTTGCCATCAGTTTCACCACGAACTCTTCCTGGGCACGGGCGCTTGGTCGCCAAAGGTTGTGGACAATCGTTCGTGAGCTCTGCGTACAGGAGGGTCCTGTAAAGACCAAAGACTTCGTCACCCTTGCTCGCTGCCAACGAAGTCTGCTGAAACCCTGAAAGCACGAATAGTTGAGCGTCCAAGTCCAAGTTCAGAAGATCGAACAGGGAGTAGTCTTTGCCGGCAATCCGCAGAGTCGAGAACATCGGTTTGTCTGGTCGATAGGACGCCGAGCCGTCCGCGAAAGATGGTCCTCGCTTCACGAGCTTCCTCGACAAAATCGTTAGGGGAGGTTGCAGCCCTGAACAGAGAGTTTCTGAAGCATGCCTCAATAGTGCTGATTCGAGGTTGTTCAAACGCGACGAGGAGACCAGTGTTCGACGAAGCTTCTCTGGAGCGAGAGAAAACCATGTTGTAGCGCTTGGCGAATAGGTGACTTGGTGCTCTTTGGATAAGGGGACCTTATGGGGCCGTTCAGCGCGTGAAACGGTAGGTGGAAGAGGGCACCACATGGAACCACAACCAGCTTTGGTTTGAGGCGGTGGGCTATCGGTGAAATGAGCTCGTCGAAAAGCCTCTCCAAGAGATGCTGCAAGTCAAGGCCGGCTTGATCGTTTGGGCTTCGCGCGGTGTCTGGGTCAGCCTGGAGTCGGCTCATTACATATCGAAGCTCGGTGCATAGGTCACTAGCGATAGAGGAGAGCGTCGCGGGAATGATCTCCGCGCTACTCTGATCTAGGGTGGCGACGTACATAACTCCCTTGGCCTCATAGAAGTCTAGGATGACTTCATCTTGGCTGAGGAGTTCCCGAATAGAAGACGGATCAACCACCAATGCCTCTTGAAGTGAGCTAACCTCCCTGTCAGTTGACGAGAGTCGTCCCAAGGACTTGAGAAGGTCCGCTCTCATACCGCTCGCTCGCACTCAGCAAGGGGAGACATGCTCCCGGGTTCGTGCGCGTCTCCTCTCATCTCTTGAAGGTCTATCTGGCGGTAGTACCAGTTCAGCTCTTCTCGGAGCTTTGAGACTTGGGATGCCAGCTGGCTGCGACCTGATGTCCTTTCCGAGAGGGTCGCTGCTCGTGTTGCGACCATGTCAGAGAGCGATCTTGCCTTAGCCTTCTCAACGAACTTAAAGGTTTCCGCAGCGATCTCAGGAGTCTGCGTCTCTGAAGCCAGTTGGGCAACAAGTTCTTCATAGACGACCAGCTTGTCGTCCACGAGTGGGATCTTCTGTTCCTCTGTTCGTACGTGGCTCCGGATCTCTTCTAGGCTCTCGTGCGCCAATCGGAAAGCTCGTTCTGCTGATTTTCGATCCCCTCTCTCAAGATCTCATTCTTCTGCCGAGGTAGTGGGCCTGCCAAAGAACGGTTGCGCTACCAGGTCCAGAGGCAAGGTGAAGGCCTTCCGAAGTTCTCTCTCCGCTTCCCCTATGTCCGCTGATCGAGGCGGCCTTTGCAGATAAGAAGGCAGGCTTGCGCCTCCTTCCTCTGCAAGCCTAGATTGGCTAGGCCGTGCTGCGCTCGCTTTGCCAGTCGGATAGCTTCAAAGGGTCTGCCCGCCTTGAGAAGCACTATCCCGGAATGAAGATCTAATTGGCTCTTGTAGACTTCATTTCCTTCTCGCTCGAAGATCGAACGGGCCCGTTGAAGCATTTCGAGAGCCGCAATCCATTTCCCTGCCTGCCGACGGCAATCGCCCAGAGAGTAGGAGCCTTCCCGCTTTCATAGGCGACCTTCCGAGGCTTCTCGAAGCCCTGGTGCGCTCTTGAGGCCAGAGTGGTTGCTTCTTGGGTCAGGTTCAGTTCTAGGTAGATTTCTGCCTCGTCGAGATTGCACAGAACTGGGTGGTACCGGTCCCCCAAAGCGATGCAACGTTCTCGGGCTTGCTCAAAGAGCTCCAACGAGGTCGTATATTCACCCCGGAGATAGAAAAGGTAGGCATAGTTGTAGTCGATTCTCGCGGTGAGCACTGCCAGGCCATGAGACTCACAGTAGGACCGAGCCCTGCTGTAGAAATAGGCCGCCCCTTGTCCAGAGTTGTGAACGCTTATCTGGCATACGGCCATGTTGCTTAGGCAAGTAGCGACATCTCGATGACTCCCAAGGCGCCTGAAAATTCCATAGGCAGCCTCGTAGCTCTTCGCCGCATCCTCCCAGCGATCTCGTAAATACTAAACGACGACGATAATCATAACTGTAACTGAATAATACTAATAAACGATGACTATGTAGTAATATAATAATAAAAACTGAAATTAAATGATGATGATGATTTCGTCAGAATATCCGTATTGATTATCGTCAGACAATAAAAAACAAACTTTTAAAATTAAACATTTTCACAGGCCTTCTAAAATACTGCAGGGAACAGCTTCATTTTGTATATATGTTAATTGTTGTGAACTAAATTAAGCTATTATCTATATCTATATTACAACCACTAAGAAATCTCATATATATATTATATATATATATAATATAAAATTATGACAACCAATTATTATTAGAGTGAAAGAATAATAAACTGAAGGCAAAATTATTTATAATATATGCTGCCGCCAGGTTGTAGGCCTTCTTGGTCTTATTTCTCTTATTGGAATTTCGTATATAAACCGTTTTGCCTACTTGAATATGAACAAATGTTTTTCAAACGTTAGAAACAATTCAATAAGCACAATTCAATAAGTAGCCTACTATAAGCAAATACATTGTTTAATAACAACTTACAACTATAACAATGAATTTCGAGTTGTGTGCAGAAGGAACTCATCCTCTACTGTTCTGGCTAACGATACCAATGACACTTTGTTTCTATAAGACCAAACCATACTGTCCTGAACCTCATCGGACACATACTGTGAGAGAATTTTCTCACTAAGTTTGTAGGGATCTACAGCACGTAAGATAAACAAAGTAACAGTTTCTCTTTGAGAAACAGGTTCTTCACAAATTAAATAAAACAGCGTAGGATAACAGAATAAATATAGAAAAAATTACTCGGTGGAATAGAATAAAAACTCAAGCTAAAAATATAAAGGAATTTAAATAGAAAAATAGCGTGATGAAATAGAATATCATCGCAACCTGTGCGAGTGACGCGATCGATTGAGATGACTACGGGAGGGGAGGACAATCCGACCAACACTAGTTTTGCCTGATCGGTTTTGCTTGGGCCGGTCGTATGACCGATTTGGACAACCAGGCCACTTATAACCTGTCAGACGAGGTGATGTCTATTGCTATGGAGTTGAAGGCCACAACCAAAAGAGTTGGGCTGGATATTGAGGGAATAAAAATAAGGGGGGGGGGGGAATTGGATAAAAATAGTGGTATGTGAAATTTTGTATGGGTAATGTAATTTTATTAGTTGTTTTTGTAATCCGGCAGGTAAAAGTTAAATTAATTATTATTGAATGTATTATTGTAATTGTAGCCTATT